>NZ_JBIATQ010000019.1:0-85576 GCF_042891955.1 Streptomyces sp. NPDC001843
CAGCAACGGCTCGATCACCGACCAAGCGGCCTCAGATATCTCCCCATCCCTCACGACCAATCCAACGATCGGATGATCGGAAAGACACTCCCTAGAAGGTCAATGCTGTCCCGGGGTGGACCGGCAGTCGTTCCACAGGGTGGCGAGGCGGGCCGGGATCTGAGTGATCGCGGCACAGCCCTGGGGGCTGGCGGGGAAACCGTCGCCGGCCACGTAGTGCCATCCGGCACCGGGGCGATCAACGAAGTACTTCATCGCAGCTCCGTCATCCTGTAGGGCCACCTGCTCCGCCTCCGTGCTGCCGGGGGTGAGCTGGAAGCGGGTCCCGGCGTAGAAGGTCCCGTCACAGCTGCCGTAGTAGAACGTGCCCTCGACCGGGGCGATGTGGCTGAGGGGTGGCTGGGCCTGGCTGCGGTAGGCCGCCGTGACGCTCGCCTTGACGGTGGCCGATGCCGGCAATGACCGGCAGCTGCCAGTTCTGGCCGGGGAGCCGGCGGTGGTGTGCCCGGGCGATGTACTCGGCGCCGCGGACGCCACCGTCGACGAAGAGGGCGTGCGCGAAGAGGGCGTTCGAGCTGCGTTCGGGGGGGCTGCTGTGTGCGGTGCTGCTGTTCGACGTGCAGCTCGTCAGCAGGACCACTGCCGCGGCGACCATGCCCAGACCGGCACTGCGGGACAGGGAGCGGTTCCGGCGTGTCATTTCGAACCATCCTCTCTGGTACATCCAGACAGGCCCGAGATGGCGTACTTCGGACACGTTCTCCCGGTCTTGTGCATCAAGACGCCACGGCATGGGCCGCGGTTTCACCGATTCCGCTTCGGTTCTCCGGCAGTCTCCCTGTTGTCCTCGCCTCGCGAGCGCCTGCCACGCACCGCCGGGCAGTTGTCCTTGAGGATGGCGCTTCACGGCCCGTGCGAAGGCTGTATTGCGGTTCTGTCATCGCCATGTGGACGGCGCCCCCCGGCCCATCCAGCTGACCTACTATCCGGTGTGGCTGATCGACGAACTATGAGATCGGCGATCCGTCCACCCGAAGCGAGAACGCACCCCGGTGAGAATCCTCCCTGCTCAACCCGATGACCTGGGCCACCTGCTCGCCTTTCGCGAGGAGGCCGCGGCCTGGCTGTCGCGCCTGGGTACCGACCAGTGGCAACGCCCCTACCCGGTGGAAGAACTGCTCGGAACCATACGATCCGGAACGGTCTTCATGGTGCGCGACGGCGAGGCCACGGCGGCTACGATCACTTTGACGCCGGAAGCGGAGGACGGGCTCTGGTCCGAGCAGGAACTGAAAGAGCCGTCCCTGTTCATCAACAAGCTCTCCGTCGCCCGCAGCCATGCCGGCCGTGATCTCGGCGGCCGTCTGCTCGATTGGGCAGGAGATCGCGCCCACCGTGCCGGAGCCACATGGCTGCGCCTTGATGCCTGGACGAGCAACAAGGCCTTGCAGGCGTACTACATCCGTCACGGCTTTGAGCACGTTCGCACCGTGTTGGACGGCGAGGCCATCTATGGGGGGCCTCGGCTTTCGGGCTGGCTAGCACAGCGGCCAACCCGTCCCGCGGTACATGGTTTTGTGGATGAGACGTCGGATCCTGCACGTTTCTCCGACGTCTGAAGGAAGTGCCCGCTCGCGGGTCCGGTCTACTGGGCCGCCTGTTCCTGTGGGGGCAGCAGCACGTCAGTGGCTGTGGACGGGGTGGGGTGACGCGGTGTCATGCGCTTCGCCAGCCACTCGAGGTTTTCCCATACGCGGGGTTCACCGTGCCGCTTCCGCTGCGCTTCGACCCATGGTCGGTAGTGGTTCCAGACCGAAATGATGATGCCGCCCCATGCCTCGTCGATCACGTCTCGGTCAAAGGCGTCTGTCTGTGCCCCGACAGCCAGGAAGTTGAACGTCGTCAGGTACGCGGTTATCAGCTTGGTCGTATGGCCATCGCCTGACAGTGCACGGTCAATCGAAGCCGCGATTGCGGCCTCGTCCCGTTCGGTGGGTATTCCCTCGCTGAACAGCACCTTCCGCCGATCCATGTTGGCGGTGAGGTACTCCATGGTCGCCTGTTTGCGGCGCCGGTCGTGATCCTGCTTGGTGCTGCGGGACAGCAAGACGAGCTGCCAAGCCACGGCTACGAACGCCACCACGCTGACGAGCAACGACCCGAAGGACGCCACTAAGGACCACGCTTCAAACGACGTCACGACCGCATACCTTACGGAAGACGTGCCGCCGGCGGGGTCGTTTCCGACAGAACGGGGCGGACACTGCGGGTGCGCCCGCCTGCGCAGGCTGACGACCGCGCACGGCGCAGGTCGATCGCATCTGTTCGCGGCCAGGATGGCGAGCGTGTCGTCGCCGGGCCCATCACTGCCGGTCATTCCCCGCAGGTGTCAGTCACCTTCCAGCGAGATCCGGGCCATGACCAGGCCGGTCGGCTGACGGGTCCGCTCAGCACTCCCCGCCGCCGGACTCGTTCTTGTGCAGTTTCTCGAGGTACTCGTGGGCGAGTGCGGTGGCGCGGGTGAACCAGTCGGTGACGACGGCGAGTTCGTCGGGCGAGTAGTCGGCGAAGAGGGTGTTCAGGCGGGCGTAGTGGCCCGCGTACACGGCGGTGACGCGCTCGACCGCCTCGGGGAGGGCTGCCACGCGGACGCGACGGCGGTCGGTGGGGTCGGGGCGGCGGGTGACGTATCCGGCGCGCTCCAGGCGGTTGAGGATCCCGGTGACCGCTCCCGTGGTGACGTGGGCGCGGGCCGCCAGGTCGCCGGCCGTGAGGAGGTCGTCGCCGGCCTCCAGCACGAATCCGAAACAGGTCAGGTCGGTGACGTTCAGGCCCAGTCGCCGGGCCAGTTCCTGCTGTCCGATCAGGTGGGCCGCGATGAGATGGTCCATCGCGGCCAGCGCCTGGGCCGGGGTGGCGGGCGGGCGCGGCGTGCCTTGCATCCTTCGATATTCCTTAGCTAGTGAGAGATTTAGCTGCTAAGTTTCTTATGACGTGAGGGAACTGTGGCGTCTCCCGCGTCGGGTTCGATTCTGCTGCCTACGCACGCCCTGGGAGAGGGAGGCGGGTACATGAGCGCACATCTGTACGACGAGGGGCACACGATCGCCGGCTGGACCGGCTTCGGCATCGCGGCCGTCGGGACCGGGATCGTGGGGCTGGGGGTGTGTACGGGATCGATTGCCGTCGTGGGTGGCGGGCTGGTTGTCGTCGTCCTCAGTGTCCTCGCCACCTGGGGGCTGCACCTCTCCGGCTGGGGCAAGCCGCCCGGGGTGCGGCCCCGGGAGCAGTGGGGGATGCGGGTGCGCGATCCGCTGGCGCGGGAGGGGCACACCGGGTGCGTGGGGTGCCGGCTGGCGGGGCGGGGGCGCGCGCGGCGTGCGACGGCCGTGGTGCCGGTCGGCTCGGGCGGGGCGGGCGGCGAGTTGGCAGAATCGGTACCTCTGTCATCTTTCGAGTGAATGTACCTCGTACGAACGGGAGTTGGCTTTATGTGCTCCTAGCTTCCGGTGTGGAGGTGATGCTCGATGTACGAGCAGAACGACACGCCGGCGGAAGAGCCGACGGCACACAAGCAGGACGCGATCGACATCAACGACTTCGTGTTCGCGGCCACCGGGGCGCGGGTACGGAGGCTGACGTTGCCGGACGGGGAGCACCGGTTTCCGGCGGCGGACGTGGGGCGCCACCTGGGGTACGCCAACACGCGCCAGGCATTGCAGATGCATGTTGCGGCAAACTGCCAGCGACGCCTGGATGAGGTTGCACAAGGCGTCTATACAGCAGACACCTTGAGCAAACTCGCAGCTCACAGGCTGCAAAGGTCAATGGAGATGGTTGACGGAGGACGTGCACGCGGTGGCGGCGTACCTGGCGCCGACGCTCGTGCGGGGACCGGCCCGGTGCCGGCTGGAGGACGTCGCCACGCGTACGGGGCTGACGCTCGAGCGGGTGCGTGACTGTGTGCGGATGCTGATCGAGCGCGGGTGCATCCGGCAGACGGGATGCGCACCGGACGGGGCGTCGGTGTACGTCCTGCCGTAGCGGTCCGTAGCGGTCGACGCAGCTGGCCCGAAGTCGCAAACCGAAGTTGCGGCTTCGGGCCTTTGCCTACCGTAGCGCCTCGCGGTCGTCGCGGGGCGTTGTCGGTGGGGCGTCCTACTCTGATGAGTGATGGCACAGGCATGGAAGTGCTCGGGGCTGCGGTGGTCGGCGGACGGTCCCGTGCTGGTGTGGGACGGCGGCCGGAGCAGTGCGCTGCCGTGGGGGAAGCGGGTGGCCTTCGGGGTCGCGGAAGGGGGAGCCAGGACATGTGTGGGAGCGCGGGGGCATGCCTGTGCGGTGCGGGCGGTGGTGCCGGGGCGCAGTACCGGCGCGCGGTGCGAGGAGTGCGCCCGTCTGGACCGGGCGCACTCCGTGGCGGCGGACACGATCGCGGACGATCGCCGGCCCTACCGCGTATATCTGGCGTGGTTCGGTCCCGGCATGGTCAAGGTCGGTATCACCGCCGTGGAGCGCGGCTCGGCGCGGCTGCTTGAGCAGGGGGCCGTCTGCTTCAGCTGGCTGGGCACCGGGCCGCTGATGGCCGCCCGGCGCACCGAGGAGCTGCTGCGCGCCGCGCTCGGCGTGCCGGACCGGATTCCGTACGCCGAGAAGCGGGCGGTGCGCTCCGCGTTGCCCGCGTCCGCGGAGGAGCGGGTGGCGGAGATCGCGGAGCTGCACGCGCGGGCGGTGGTGCTGGGCGGCTGGCCGGACTCGCTGACCCGGGCTTCGTACCAACCCGTCGATCACGTAGGAACGTTCGGGCTGGACGGGCTGCCGCCCGCTGCCGGGGAGGTGACCGAGCTGGTTCCGGGCGCTACGGTGCACGGCGAGCTCGTGGCGGCCGCCGGGCCGGACCTGCACCTGGCGGGCGGGGGCGGGGTCGTCGTGCTCGACACGCGGCTGGTGACCGGGTGGCCGCTGGTTCGGGCGGGCGCCGGTGAACTCACGGTGCCCGTCAGGCGGTTCCCTGCGGTGAGCAGCGTGCAGGACGAGCTTTTCTGACGGAGTCCGGCGTCGCCGCTTTCTCGGGCGTCGCAGGCGGCTCACAGCTTCTGGACAGCGTTCTCACCGGTCGCGCAGATCACGCGCTCAGGTTCGTGTGGGCCAAAACTGCCGCAACTGCGGGAAACGGCGCACGAGTCGACGCTCCGCTGAGAGATCCCTGTGTGTTTCTCAGGGAAATCACAGATAACGGAAAGCCCCTTCTCAGAGGGCCCCGACATGGTGTCCACCATGACCACGACCTCGCCCCAGGGGCGCACCGAACTGCTGAGGCCGGACGGGAGCCCCGTCCGAGTGCTTGTGGTGGACGACGAACTGTCGATCACCGAACTGCTGAGCATGGCTCTTCGTTACGAGGGCTGGCAGATCAGGAGTGCGGGTGACGGCACGGGGGCCATCCAGACGGCTCGCGAGTTCCGGCCCGACGCCGTCGTCCTGGACATGATGCTGCCCGACATGGACGGGCTGACCGTCCTCGGGCGGCTGCGGCGGGAGCTGCCCGACGTGCCGGTGCTCTTCCTGACGGCCAAGGACGCGGTCGAGGACCGGATCGCCGGTCTCACCGCCGGCGGCGACGACTACGTCACCAAGCCGTTCAGCCTGGAGGAGGTCGTGGCCAGGCTGCGCGGGCTCATCCGGCGCTCCGGTGCGGCCGACCGGCGGTCCGACTCGGTGCTGGTGGTCGGTGACCTGACCCTGGACGAGGACAGCCACGAGGTGTCGCGTTCGGGGGAGTCGATACACCTCACCGCCACCGAGTTCGAACTCCTGCGCTTCCTCATGCGCAATCCGCGGCGCGTGCTCAGCAAGGCGCAGATCCTGGACCGGGTGTGGTCGTACGACTTCGGCGGCCAGGCCAACGTCGTCGAGCTTTACATCTCGTACCTGCGGCGCAAGATCGACGCGGGGCGTGAGCCGATGATCCACACCCGGCGTGGGGCCGGCTACCTGATCAAGCCCGCCGCGTCATGAGCGGGCGACGACGGCCGCGTGCGCAGAAGCGACGTGCGGGAAAGCCGCGCACTCTTCGGTCGCGGCTCGTCGTCGCGGCGGTGACGCTGATCGCCGTGGTGTGCGCCGTGATCGGCACGGTGACGACCCTCGCACTGAAGCAGCACCTCGACGAACAGCTGAACAGCAAGGTGAACGACCTCGCCATGCGTGTCGTGGGCGGCCCCATGATGCACCGGGAGAACAACGGGGACGACCAGAAGGGTGCGCAGAACGGCGCGAACGGGACGAACCCGGCCCCTCCCCGGGCGAACGTCAACCTCTCGCCGAGTACCAGGACGAATCTGGCCGTCACCAAGACCCCGGGGATGCAGGAGAAGACCATCGTCGGCTACCTGGAGAACGGCAAGGTCGTCAGCGCCGCCATCGCGCAGCAGAAGAAGGGCAGCGACGGCTACTACCGGAACATGAGCGCGGGCACGCTCAGCGATGCGCAGAAAGCGGCGCTCAACTCGGTGCCGAGGGACAAACAAGCGCACACCGTGGACATCCCCGGTCTCGAGGAGTACCGCGTCCAGTACGTCGAGCCGCCGGACCACAGCCAGGGGCAGGGGTACTACGTCGCTCTGCCGACCGCGGACGTCTCCAACACCATCACAACGCTGATCATCGTCGAGATCAGCGTCACCGCCGCCGGCCTCGGCGCCGCCGTCATCGCCGGATACGTGCTCGTCGGAATCGCCACCCGCCCCCTCCGCCGCGTCGCCGCCACCGCCACCCGGGTCTCCGAACTCCCCCTCCACACCGGCGAGGTGAACCTCAGCGAGCGTGTCCCGGAGTCGGAGACCGATCCGCACACCGAGGTCGGCCAGGTCGGTGCCGCACTCAACCGCATGCTCAACCACGTGCACGGCGCGCTGCACGCGCGGCAGCAGAGCGAGATGCGGGTACGGCAGTTCGTGGCCGACGCCAGTCACGAGCTGCGAACGCCGCTCGCCTCCATCCGCGGGTACGCCGAGCTCACCCGGCGCGGACGCGAGGAGGTCGGGCCCGACACCCGGCACGCCCTCGGGCGTATCGAGTCCGAGGCCGGGCGGATGACCCTGCTCGTCGAGGACCTGCTGCTCCTCGCACGGCTCGACGCCGGGCGCCCGCTGCAGTTCGAGCAGACCGACCTGATCCCGCTGGTCGTGGACACGATCAGCGACTCACGTGCGGCCGGGATGGACCACACCTGGCGGCTCGACCTGCCCGACGAACCGGCCCTGGTGTCGGCGGACGCGGCCCGGATCCAGCAGGTGCTGGTCAACCTGCTGGGCAACGCCCGCAAGCACACCCCGCCCGGGACGACCATCACCGCGCGCGTGCAACGACGCGGTCCGTGGATGTGCGTGGACGTGGAGGACAACGGCCAGGGAATCCCGGCCGATCTGCTGCCGCACGTCTTCGAGCGGTTCGCGCGCGGCGACTCCGCGCGGTCGAGGGCGACCGGTTCGACCGGTCTGGGCCTCGCCATCGTGCAGGCGGTCGCGACCGCGCACGGTGGCGCGGTGACCGTGGACAGCGTGCCGGGACGGACGGTGTTCACCATGCACCTGCCCGCGCTCGGCCCCGCCGTGCCCCGGCCGGCCCCCGAAACGAACTGGCAGTCGCACTCACAGGCACACCACAGCACCAACACATGGGTGCAACAGGGCGCTTGACCAGAGTCGTTGCCATGCGAACCGACTCTTCTCCCGGCACCCTGCCGGCGCGGGAGCACCTCCCGGCCGGCGACGCCGGTACGCCTGTCCTGGACGTAGTGGTCCCCGTCTACAACGAGGAGAAGGACCTCCGGCCCTGTGTGCTCAGACTGCACGAGCACCTCACGCGCACCTTCCCGTACGCGTTCCGCATCACGATCGCGGACAACGCGTCCACGGACACCACCCCCCAGGTGGCGGCGCGGCTGGAGGCGGAGATCCCGGAGGTCACCAACTTCCGCCTGGAGCAGAAAGGCCGGGGCCGTGCCCTGCGGACCGTGTGGTCCGCCTCGGACGCTCCGGTCCTCGCCTACATGGACGTCGACCTGTCCACCGACCTCAACGCGCTGCTGCCGCTGGTGGCGCCGCTGATCTCGGGCCACTCCGACCTGGCGATCGGGTCCCGGCTGGCCCGTTCCTCGCGGGTGGTGCGCGGCCCCAAGCGGGAGTTCATCAGCCGCGCCTACAACCTGATCCTGCGCGGCTCGCTGCAGGCCCGGTTCTCGGACGCGCAGTGCGGCTTCAAGGCGATCCGGCGTGACGTCGCCCAGGTGCTGCTGCCGCTGGTGGAGGACACCGGCTGGTTCTTCGACACCGAGATGCTGGTGCTCGCCGAGCGCGCGGGCCTGAGGATCCACGAGGTGCCGGTCGACTGGGTCGACGACCCGGACTCGACGGTGCACATCGTGAAGACGGCGACCGACGACCTCAAGGGCGTGTGGCGGATCGGGAAGGCCCTGACCACCGGTTCGCTGCCGCTGGACCGGCTCACCCGGCCGTTCGGCGACGACCCGCGCGACCGGGAGATCAAGGACGTACCGAAGGGGCTGGCCCGCCAGCTGGTCGGGTTCTGCGTCGTCGGTGGTCTGTCCACCCTGTTCTACCTGGCGCTGTACAGCGTCTTCCGGCAGTTCTCCGGCTCGCAGCTCGCCAACGCGCTGGCCCTGCTGGTCTCGGCGGTGGCGAACACGGCGGCCAACCGGCGGCTCACCTTCGGGGTGCGGGGCCGGGGCGGTGCCGTCCGGCACCAGGCGCAGGGCCTGGTGGTCTTCGGTATCGGCCTCGCCCTGACCAGCGGCTCGCTCGCCGCACTGAACGCGGCCACCTCCGACCCCGCGCACTCCACCGAACTGGCGGTGCTGATCGCCGCCAACCTCGCGGCGACGGTGCTGCGCTTCCTGCTGTTCCGCGCGTGGGTGTTCCCGGACCGCGGGGACTGTGCCGAGGGGCCCACGGCAGTGGCCGCGCACCGCGCGTCCTCGCCGGCCCACAGCACGGTCATCCCGCAGCGGACCGGCCCGTACGCGCCGCTGCCGCAGCGCCCGGCGCCGCACCAGACCCGCACCGCGTACGACACGACGACCCAGTTCCGCGCCGGTGAAGCCGCGGACGGCACCTGGAGGGACGCGACGATGCGGTTGCAGCCCGTCCGGACCCACGACACCGACCCGAGGGACGCCCGATGAGCACCCACACCGACCACACGACCCACCCGGGGGGCACGGGTCCCTCCGACTGGGGCCCGCCCGAGACCGCCGCTCCCCCGGCCGTCTCCCCGGCCGCCCCGCAGGCGCGGCAACCGCGACAACCGCAGCAGCCGCCCGCGGCCCCGGCGCCCGGTTCGGGTGAGCCCGAGCAGCCCTTCGTCCGCCGACTGTGGCGCGGCCGGCCCGAGGACCCGCGCTGGGTGCGCCCGGCCTTCCTCGGCCTGCTGGCCGCCACCTTCCTGCTGTACCTGTACAACCTGAGTGCCTCCGGTTACGCCAACTCCTTCTACTCGGCGGCCGTACAGGCGGGCAGCAGGTCCTGGAAGGCGTTCTTCTTCGGATCGCTGGACGCGGGCAACGCCATCACCGTCGACAAGCCCCCGGCCTCGCTGTGGCCGATGGCGCTGTCGGTGCGGATCTTCGGCCTCAACTCGTGGGCGATCCTGGTGCCCGAGGTCATCATGGGTGTGGCGACGGTCGCCGTGGTGTACGCGGGCGTGCGCCGCCGGTTCAGCCCCGCGGCCGGTCTGATCGCGGGTGCGGTGCTCGCGCTCACCCCTGTGGCGGCGCTGATGTTCCGGTTCAACAACCCGGACGCGATGCTGGCGCTGCTCATGGCCGTCGCCTGCTCCCTGGTGGTGCGGGCCGTGGAGGACGGCCGTACGAAGTGGCTGGTCTGGGCGGGTGTGGCGATCGGCTTCGCGTTCCTCGCCAAGACCCTGCAGGCCTTCCTGATCCTGCCGCCGCTGGCGATCGTCTACGCGGTGTGCGCGCCGGTGTCGCTGAAGAAGCGGTTCGGGCAGCTCGCCGCGGCGACGGGTGCGCTGGTCGTCTCGGGCGGCTGGTGGGTCGCGATCGTCGAGCTGTGGCCCGCCTCGTCCCGCCCTTACATCGGCGGCTCGCAGAACAACTCCTTCCTGGAGCTGACCTTCGGCTACAACGGCCTCGGCCGGCTGAGCGGTGACGAGACCGGCAGCGTCGGCGGTGGCGGCGGTGGCGCGGGCGGCGGTACCGGCATGTGGGGCGAGACCGGCTGGAACCGGATGTTCGACTCCGAGGTCGGCGGCCAGATCTCCTGGCTGCTGCCGGCCGCGCTGATCCTGCTGGTCGCGGGCCTGGTGGCCACCCGGAGGCTGAAGCGGACGTCCGTGACCCGCGCCTCGTTCCTGGTGTGGGGCGGTTCGCTGCTGATCACCATGGTGGTCTTCAGCTACATGGCGGGCATCTTCCACCAGTACTACACGGTGGCCCTCGCCCCCTATCTCGCGGCCGTGATCGGCATGGGCGCCGGGCTGCTGTGGGAGAAGCGGCGGGAGACGTGGGCGTCGATCACCCTCGCCGCCTCCGTCGTGGCGGCCGCGGCCTGGGGGTACGTCCTGCTCAACCGCACCTCCGACTACCTGCCCTGGCTGAAGTGGCTGGTGCTCGTCGGCGGTCTGGCCGCCGCGCTCGGCCTGGTCTTCGCGGGCCGGATGACCCGCCGGCTGGCCCTCGGCGCGGCGGCGGCCGGTCTGGTGGCGGCGCTGGCCGGCCCGACCGCGTACACCCTCAGCACGCTGCAGGAGGGCCACACCGGCTCCATCGTCACGGCGGGTCCGGCGGGCGCGAGCATGATGGGCGGCGGCCGTGGCGGTCCCGGCGGCGGTATGCGCGGCGGCTTCGGCGGCGGTATGCCGGGCCAGGGGCAGCAGGGGCAGCAGGGGCAGCAGGGCAATGGCACGGGCGGTTTCCCCGGCGGCGGCATGCCGGGTCAGAGCCGGCAGAACGGCGGCGGCACCACCCAGAATCAGCGGAACGGCGGCGGCCTCCCCGGTGGCGGTCGGATGGGCGAGGGCGGCCGGACGGGCGGCGCCGGTGGCGTCGGCGGTCTGCTGAACGGCGCCAGCGTCAGCTCCGCGGCCAAGAAGCTGCTGGAGGCGGATGCCGGGAAGTACACCTGGGTCGCCGCGTCCATCGGCTCCCAGAACGCGGCGAGCTACCAGTTGGCCACCGGCGACCCGGTGATGGCGATCGGCGGCTTCAACGGCACCGACCCGTCGCCGACGCTGGCCCAGTTCCAGCAGTACGTGACGGAAGGGAAGATCCACTACTTCATCTCGGGCGGCGGCATGGGCGGTGGCAACAGCGGCACGGCGTCCCAGATCACCTCGTGGGTCCAGAGCAACTTCAAGAAGGTGACGGTCGGTTCGGCCACCTTCTACGACCTCACGCAGAAGACCAGCGGCTGACGGCCGGCAACCGACGGCCGGTACGGAGGCGGTTCACGGAGGGAGGCGGTGGCCGAGGGGCCACCGCCTCCTCGTGTCGACGACGCGCGCGGCCGCGGACGGGGGACAGCTCTGGCATCGTGGAAGGTGGCCCCACAGGTCGAGGAAGGTGCGCCGATGGCGAAGGCTGGCGAGCGGTCGGCGCGGTCCAGTGTCTGGCTGGAGGGCAAGCCGCGCCGGGGCGGACGAGGGCAGCCCTCCGGGCTGGACCGTGACCGGATCACCGGGGTCACCGTGCGGCTGCTGGACGCGGAGGGGCTGGCCAAGCTGTCCATGCGGCGACTGGCCGCCGAGCTGGACGTCACCGCGATGTCCCTGTACTGGTACGTCGACACCAAGGACGACCTGCTCGAACTGGCGCTGGACGCGGCCCTCGGCGAGCTCCGGCTGCCCGACCCGGAGGCCGCGGACGAGGACTGGCGGGACCAGGTGCGGGCGCTGGCCCGGGAGTACCGGGGGCTGCTGGTACGCCATCCCTGGCTGTCGCCGCTGGTGGGACGGTTCCTGAACATCGGGCCGAACGCGCTGGCCTTCTCCTGGGTGCTGCAGCGGGTCATGCGCCGGGCGGGGCTGCCCGCGCACGGGGTGACCGGCGCGATCTCGGCCGTGTTCCAGTTCGTGTACGGCTACGGCACCGTCGAGGGCCACTTCTCCGCGCGGGCCGCGGACACCGGGCTGAGCCCCGACGACTACTTCCAGCAGGCCATGAGAGCGGTGACCGGGACGCCGGGCGAGGCCGCCGTGTTCCTGGCGGAGTCCGAGGAGCTCATGGCGGCCCGCGGCGGCGACACGGTCAAGGAGATGCTGGAGCGGGACTTCACCTTCGCCCTGGACCTGCTGGTGGCAGGCATCGAGGCGATGGTGGCACGCGGCTGACCAGGCCCCCCGCGGCTACTCCCCGTCCGCCAGTCGCGCTGGGAAGCCGCCGGTGGCCACGGGGCCCCGGCGTTCGGGTGTGATGCGGATGATGGACTTGCTTGCTTGACCATCGCCTGACGGGCCCCTTCTGTCTGCGCCGCTTGCACTGCTGCGCAGGCTGCGCGGCGCTGCGCCGGACTCCGTCCGTCGGGCGAGGCCGACCGGGCCCCCGCGGCTACTCCCCGTCCGCCAGTCGCGCTGGGAAGCCGCCGGTGGCCACGGGGCCCCAGCGTTCGGGTGTGATGCGGATGATGGACTTGCCCTGCTTGACCATCGCCTGACGGTACTCGTCCCAGTCCGGGTGCTCGCCGGCGATGTTGCGGTAGTACTCGACCAGCGGCTCGACGGAGTCGGGGGTGTCGATGACCTCGGCCGTGCCGTCGATCTGGACCCAGGGGCCGTTCCAGTCGTCGCTCAGGACGATCAGGCTGACCCGGGGGTCCCGCTTGGCGTTGCGGGTCTTGGCGCGTTCGGGGTAGGTGGAGACGACGATGCGGCCCGAGTCGTCGACCCCGCAGGTCAGTGGCGATCCCTGGGGTCCGCCGTCGGCCCGGCGGGTCAGCAGGATCGCGTGGTGGCGGGGGCGTACGAAGTCCAGCAACTCGTCGAGGGACACGGCGGTGTTGGTCGCGATGTTCGGTGCCATACGGCCAGCCTAGGGGGTGTCTTGTGGATCAGGCCGGCACACACCGACGGCGCCTTCCAGTCGGCCGCGGCCTCGGGATGATCCACAAGACACCCCCTGAGGCCGCCCGCCACCGGATGGGCCGGTGCTACGCCGTCAGTGCCTCCGTCAGGTCGTCGTACACCGGGACGTCGCGGCGTACGCCGGTCAGTTCCAGGACGCGGCCGGGGAGTTCCTGGGGGTGGGCCACCACGCGTACCTGGGTGTCCGGGGGCAGGAGGCGGCGTACCTCGTGGATCAGGCGGGCGCCCTGGGAGTCGAGGAAGCCGGTGTCCGTGAGGTCCAGGACGAGTACGCGCAGGCGGCCGGCGCGGGCCTCGCTGAGGGACCGCACGTGGGCGAGCAGGGCGTCGGCGTTGCAGAGGTCGATTTCCGGGGGGAGCGTGAGCAGGGTGCGGCCCGGCAGGCCACTCGGGTCGCGGGGAGTCGGGAGGAAGGTCACGGCACTCACCTGACGGCAGACGGTCGTCCGGATTCCTGACGGAATGGAACGCGGCCGCTTCCTGACCCTCGGCCCATTCCACCACGCACCGCGCGGCCATGGAAGCGCGTGCTGCCGGGTCGTCGGGCGAAGGTCACCTCACGGCAACAGAGCAGTTAGAGTGCTGTACGTCCTGTGCTCGCAGTCGGGAATGTGCTGCGGAGCTCTCCTGCGCATGGCCGTGAGGCCTTGCATGCCGAAGAGGTTCGTGGTGGCTGCGTCCGACTTTTCCGATGTGCCCGGTTTGCCGGTCGACTTCGAGCTGGCCGAGGCACTCACGGTGGCGGCTCGGCAACTGCACGAGACCACCACCTCGCACGGCACCCTGCGCACCGCGGTCAATCTGGCGGTGCATCTGCTGCCCGGCGCAGAGCACGCCGGGATCTCGGAGATCGAGCGCGGCGACCTGCGCCGTACGATCGCCTGGACCGACGAGGTGGTACGCACCGCCGAGTCACCGGACGGCGCCGAAGGCGCACCGCACTGGGAGCAGTTGTGGAACACGCCGGTGGCGCGGATAGAGGACAGCGGGACCGACGGCGGCGGTGGCCTGCTGTCGGACCTGGGGCTGCGCTCGGTCCTCTCCCTGCGGCTGCGCGCCGACCGCCGTCGGCTCACCGTGCTGACCGCCTACTCCCGCAAGCCGCGCGCCTTCGACGAGGCCACCACCCGGGTGGGCCGGCTGTTCACCGCCCATGTCAGCCTGGCCCTGCAGTCGGTGACCGTCCGCGAGCAGCTCACCGAGGCCATGCGCACCCGGGACCTGATCGGCCAGGCCACCGGCATCCTCATGGAACGCCTGGACATCGACGCGGCGGAGGCCTTCGACAGCCTGGTCCGCACCTCCCAGCGGGAGAACGTCAAGCTGCGTGACCTGGCCCGCCGCATCGTGGGCAACAAGGAAGGGGCCTGAGGCCCACGGGTCGGGCGGTCAAGAGAAGGGCGTGAAGGGGCCCACACCCTGCTTCAGCGGCCGATGACGGGATATCCGGTAGCTCATGAGACCTGAGACCCCTGACACGCTGGACCGGGCGATGGCGCGCAGCGGTGGTCTCGACACGCTGCTGCGCGATCTGGCCGACCGTGCCGTGCACGAGGTGCCCGGCGCGGTGGCGTGCAGCATCACCGTGCGCCGCGCCGACCGGCTGCTCACCCTGGCGGGCAGCGGCGGCATGCCCGGCGGGCTGGACCAGAGGCAGTACGAGAACGGCTCGGGCCCGTGCGTGGACGCGGCCGGCACCGAGGAGGAACAGTACGCGCCGGACCTGGCGCGGGAGACGCGCTGGCCGGCGTACCGGACGTACGCGCTCTCCGTCGGTGTCCGCAGTGTGCTGGCGCTGCCGCTGGACGTCGAGGGGGAGACGGGCGCGGCCCTCAACCTCTACGCCGCCGAGCCGGGCGCGTTGGAGTCCGGCCACGAGCAGGCCCGGCGCTTCGCGGAGCGGGCCGCGGACACGGTGAACGTGGCCCTGCACATCGAGCGGGAGCAGCAGTCCGCCGCCGACGTGCGCGTCGCCCTGCTCTCCCGCAGCGTCATCGACCAGGCGATCGGCATCCTGATGGCCCGTGAGCGGGTCGACGCCCAGAGGGCCCTGGAGCGGCTGCGCCGCGCATCCCAGGACCGCAACGTCAAGCTCCGCGATCTGTGCACCGACCTGGTGACCCGGGTCGGCGGCAGCCCGCCGCGCTCAGCCGAGCGGTAGCGACTCGCCCTGTACGGCCTGGATGTCCAGCTCCACCTTCAGCGTCGTGCCGATGGCCGCGATGCCTGCCTGCAGGACCTGGTTGTAGTTCATCGCGAAGTCCTCGCGGTGCAGCTGAGCCGTCGCCCGGAAGGCCGCGCGGGTGCCGCCCCAGGGGTCGGCGCCGGTGCCGAGGTAGGCCAGGTCGAGGTCGACGGGGCGGACGATCCCGTGCATCGCCAGCTCGCCGTGCACGGTCCAGCGGTCGGATCCGGTGGCCGTCAGGCCCGTCGAGTGATACGTGATCTCGGGGTGCCGCTCGACGTCCAGGAAGTCGGCGGAGCGCAGATGGGTGTCGCGCGTGCCGTTGCCGGTGTCGACGGAGGCGGCCCTGATGACCGCCTGGACACGGGACTTGGTGACGTCGTCGGGGGCGATCTCGATCGTGCCGGAGAAGTCGGTGAACCGGCCGTGCACACTGGAGATGCCCAGGTGCTGGGCGACGGCGGCCACCGAGGAGTGCGCCGGGTCGATGGTCCACGGTCCGGGCGGGGGCAGTTCGGTGCCGCCCTGCCGGGCCAGTGTCACCGTCCCGACCTCGGCCCGCCCGCTGGCGGTGACGAGGGCGCTCGCGGCGGCGGGCGCGTACCCGACGGCCGTGACGATCACCGTGTACGCTCCCGGCGCCAGCTCGGTGGTGTCCCGTACCGCGCCCTCGGCGTCCGCCTCGGCGCGCAGCACCTGCGTGCCCGTCATGTCGGTCACCGTGACGACCGCGTGCGACACGGCCCAACCGTCGCGGGTACGGATCCTCGCGGTCAGTCCCATCCCAGTAACTCCCTGAAAAGCCTTGAAAAGCGCTATAAATCGCGCACATGGAAGCCGGCCCGGGGCAGCGGGGGCTGCCCCGGGCCGGCCGTGGACTACTCGCCGGGGTGGGCGAGTTCGATGTCGTGGTCGTCGACTCCGCTGCCGGACAGCGTCAGGGCCGTGGCGGCCGGCGGGTAGCCCGTCGCGATGACGGTGTACTCGCCGCTGTCCAGGTCGGCGAAGGCGTACGCCCCGTCCTCCCCGGTGGTGGCCGTGCCGACCACGTTGCCCGCCGCGTCCACCAGGGTCACGCGGGCGTCGGCCAGCGGGCCGTGCGGGGCCCGTACGACACCCTGGAGCTGGGCACCGGCGTCCAGGTCGACCTCGAGCCGGGTGACGCCGGTGGCGCCGATCTCTACGGGCAGGGCCCGCGGCCGGAACCCGGCGGCGTTGACCGCGACGGTCACCACGCCCGGCACCAGTTCGGTGAAGGAGAAGTCGCCCTGCTCACCGGTGTTGCCGGTGGCCAGCAGATCGCCGCGCACATCGGTGACGATCACCATGGCGTCCTTGACCGGCTGCGCGCTCCCGGCCGCCCGGACCACACCGCTCAGCCCGCTGGTGCCGCTGAGCAGGATGTCGTACGACACCGGCTCCTCGCCCACCACCACGGTGGACGCCTGCGGCTGGTAGCCGTCGGCGGAGGCGATCAGGACGTAGGAGCCCGCGCCCGGGGCGCTCAGCGTGTAGGAGCCGTCGGCCCGCGCGACCGAGCGGCCCAGCTGGCGGCCGGAGAGCGAGATCAGGGTGACGGCGGCCTGCGGGACCGGGGCGCTCTCGGCGCCGCGGACGAAGCCGTGCAGCGGGGTGCCGCCGGACGCGGACTGCTGGGGCGCGGCCACCGTGGCGACGGCGGCGAGGCGCTGGGTGCCCTCGGGACCGGCCTCGGTGGTGGAGCCGGCGTCGGCCCAGCTGGGCACCCGCTGCTCCGCGACGGGCTCGGAGACCTCGGCGGCGGGGGCCTGGGCCTCCGCGACGGCCGGGGCGGCGGCGGGGGCGACCGGCGCGGCCTCGGTCTCGGCGGCCTGCGCCAGCGCGCCCTTCGTCTTCAACGGGACCTCCTTGATGAACAGGGTGATCAGGAAGGCGACGGCCGCGAGGCCGCCGGCGATGAAGAAGACGTCGGCGATGCCGTGGCCGTAGGCGCTCTCCAGCAGCGTCCGGATGGGCGCCGGCAGCTTGTCCATGTCCGGGATGCTGTCGGTGGAGCCCGATCCGCCGGCCAGGGCGGCCTGGTACTTGGGGCTCAGGGCGGAGACGCCGTCCTGGACGTAGTGCGTGATCCGGTGCGACATCACCGCGCCGAGGGCGGAGACGCCGACCGCACCGCCGAGGGAGCGGAAGAAGGTGACCGTGGAGCTGGCCGAGCCGAGGTCGGACGGAGCCACCTGGTTCTGCGTGGCGAGCACCAGGTTCTGCATCATCATGCCGATGCCGAGACCCAGCAGCGCCATGAAGATGGCCATCTTCCAGTAGTCGGTGTCGTAGCGGATGCCGCCCAGCAGGCACAGGCCGGCCGTCACCAGGACGCCACCGCTGACCAGCCAGGCCTTCCAGCGGCCGGTGCGGGTGATGAACTGACCCGAGACGGTCGAGGAGACGAACAGACCGCCGATCATCGGGATGGTCATGACGCCGGACATCGTCGGGGACTTGTCGCGGGCGAGCTGGAAGTACTGGCTGAAGAACACCGTGCCGGTGAACATCGCGACACCGACGAACAGCGAGGCGAGCGACGCCAGCGTGATCGTGCTGTTCTTGAACAGGCGCAGCGGGATGATCGGCTCGCTCGCCTTGGACTCGACGAGCACGAACAGCGCGCCGAGCACGATCGAGCCGCCGACCATCGCGTACGTCTGCCACGACAGCCAGTCGTACTTGTCACCGGCGAAGGTGACCCAGACCAGCAGCAGGGAGACGGCGGCGGAGATGAAGAACGCCCCACCCCAGTCGACCTTCACGTCCCGCTTCACCACGGGCAGGTGCAGCGTCTTCTGCAGCACGATCAGCGCGATGACGGCGAAGGGCACGCCGACGTAGAAGCACCAGCGCCAGCCCAGCCACGAGGTGTCGGTGATGACACCGCCGAGCAGCGGGCCGCCCACGGTGGCGATGGCGAAGGTGGCGCCGAGGTAGCCGGAGTAACGGCCGCGCTCACGCGGGGAGATCATCGCCGCCATGACGATCTGGGCCAGGGCGGACAGACCGCCGACGCCGATGCCCTGCACGACACGGCAGGCGATCAGCATGCCCGGGTTCTGCGACAGGCCGGCGGCGGCCGAGCCCAGCACATAGATGACCAGGGCTATCTGGACGAGCGCCTTCTTGCTGTACAGGTCGGCGAGCTTGCCCCACAGGGGAGTGGCGGCGGTCATCGACAGCAGGGCGGCGGTGACGACCCAGGTGTAGGCGGACTGGCCGCCGCCGAGGTCGCTGATGATGTGCGGCAGGGCGTTGGTGACGATCGTGGACGACAGGATCGCCACGAACATGCCGAGCAGCAGCCCGGAGATCGCCTCCATGATCTGCCGGTGCGTCATCGGGGCGTCGGCGCCTGCGCCTCCGCCGTGCTTGGCGTGAGCCCGCACACCGGCTGGTGTGGTCGTTGCCATGGGCTTCCTTTTCCTACGTCTTATGCGGGTGTACGGGTGGTTGTCTCGAGTACGGGGGAGGTGGCCGGAGGTCTGTGGGGGGTCCGGCAGTCGCCGAAGCTCGCCCTGAGCCGGGTCATGAGCCCGATCAGCTGGCCCACCTCCTCGTCGGTCCAGTCGCTCAGCCGCTCGGCCAGCAGCTCGCTGCTGCGCCGGGACAGCTCGCAGACCTTGTCCTCGCCCGCCGGGGTGAGGCGCAGGATGCGCGAGCGCTTGTCCGCAGGGTCGGGTGCCCGCTCGATCCAGCCCCGCTCGGCGACGTGCGTCACGTGCCGGCTGGTGACCGACATGTCCACGGCCAGCAGCTCGGCGAGCTTGCTCATGCGCATGTCCCCATGCCGGCCGAGCAGCGTCAGCACGCCGGCGGAACCGGCCGGGCAGTCGGGCGGCAGGATCCGTCCCAGGTCCCGTTTCACGGCGCCGAAGGCGCTGAGCTGACGCGCCAGCTCTTCGAACTGCGTCTGCTGCGCCATCACACCTCCCGTATTCGTTGCTTGTGGCAACCATAGATCTGATTGGTTGCTGCAGGCAAACATGAGCGGGGCCGAGTGGACAAAAAGTTGGCAAAGGCAAGTATTGCGTCAGTAAACACGCAGGTGGGCATGGCTTCCGGGTGCATGGCCACCCAACCGGTCCCCAACCGGACCCCACCCGGCCCCCCACTTGGGCCGCCCCCCGCGATTCGCTAGTGTCTCGGGCCATGGCTAACACCCAGGGCCCCCAGGGCAACTACGACCCCGCAGGCAGCACCCAGATGTTCCGCGCGTTCGTCGACGAGGCCCCCCAGGGGCGGCAGCAGGCGGCCACCTCGTCCGGCCCCCGCGTCGGTCTGATCGTCGGCGTCGTCGCGGCGATCGTCGTCGTGGCGGCGGTGGCCTGGCTCGCGCTCATGTAGTCGCTCGCGGCTACTTCCACTTCACGTCCACGTCGCGCGTCTCGACGTGCATGCCGAGGGGCACCCTCCAGGCGTCGACGCACACCGTCCAGGTGTGCTCCTTGTGTGCCCCGGCACCGATCGGCGTCGGCAGGTCCTCGGCCGACCCGACGGTCGCCCAGTCGGTGCCGAGCGCGTCGACGATGTGCGTCCCGAAGTTCACCGTGCCCGAACGCACGGCCGTGCCGCCCGAGTTGCGGAAGTCCACGGTCACGTCCTCGCACCAGCGTCTGTCCGTGGGCGCACGGGCGGGTTCGCCCCAGGTGAGGGCGGCGGGGCCGGGGGCGGGCGTGGAGGAGGGCGGCTCCGGCGCCGAGGAGGACGGTCCGGATGCGGGAGCGGACGGCTTCGGGGCCGTACGCCCACGGGACTCGGGGGTCGCGTCGGCGCCGGGTGAAGCGGGGCCGGGTCCCTGTCCGGACAGGGACCGCTCGTTGTGGCCACCCGGCGCGGCGTCGCTCGCCGAGGGAGCGCCGCTCCCCGAAGGACTGCCGCCGTTCCGGCCCGCGGTCCTGCCGCCACCTCTCGCGGTGCCGTCGAGCGGCACCAGTGTCACCGCGTCCGTGGGGCCCGTCGCCGTGGCCGACGTGCCCGGCGTGCCGCCCACCGGGCCGACCGCGGCGTAACCCTCGCCACCGCCGCTTCCGCACGCGGTCAGGACCGCACCGAGGCAGACGACGGCCGCCGACGCTGCCGTGACGACGGCGCACCGGCGGCCATGAGTCGGGCCTGGCGGTTCTGTCGATCCTGTAGGACCTGTCGCTCCCGTCGCTCGAAGCATCACGCCATACTGGCTGACGACCCGTCAGACGGGAAGGGTTGCGGTCGGTCCGCGCGGTCGGTCCGCGCGGTCGGCCCCCGCGATCAGTCCGAGATCAGACCGTCCCTCAGCTGTGCCAGGGTGCGGGTCAGCAGCCGGGAGACGTGCATCTGGGAGATGCCGACCTCCTCGCCGATCTGGGACTGGGTCATGTTGGCGAAGAAGCGCAGCATGATGATCCGCCGCTCCCGGGGCGGGAGCTTGGCCAGCAGCGGCTTCAGGGACTCCCGGTACTCCACGCCCTCCAGGGCGCTGTCCTCGTAACCGAGCCGGTCGGCCAGGGAGCCCTCGCCGCCGTCGTCCTCGGGGGCGGGGGAGTCCAGCGAGGAGGCCGTGTAGGCGTTGCCGACCGCCAGGCCGTCCACCACGTCTTCCTCGGACACGCCCAGGACGGCGGCGAGTTCGGTCACCGTCGGGGAGCGGTCCAGCTTCTGGGAGAGCTCGTCGCTGGCCTTGGTGAGGGCCAGCCGCAGCTCCTGGAGGCGGCGCGGGACGCGGACCGACCAGGAGGTGTCGCGGAAGAACCGCTTGATCTCACCCACGACCGTGGGCATCGCGAAGGTCGGGAACTCCACGCCCCGCTCGCAGTCGAAGCGGTCGATCGCCTTGATCAGGCCGATGGTGCCGACCTGGACGATGTCCTCCATCGGTTCGTTGCGGCTGCGGAAGCGGGCCGCCGCGTACCGAACGAGGGGGAGGTTGAGTTCGATCAGCGTGTCCCGGACGTAGGCGCGCTCGGGGCTGTTCTCGTCGAGCGCGGCGAGCCGCAGGAACAGGGAGCGGGACAGCGTGCGGGTGTCGATGTCCGCCGAGGCCGGCAGGGCCGGGGTGTCGGCGGCCGGGATGGCCGGGGCCTGCGCGGACTCGAGGGGCGTGACGTCGTCGATCACGTCGAGCACATCGAGTTCCTTGGGTGCTGCCTCGCTCATGGTGGGCGTGAGCACCTTCGAGCTGCCCTGTTCTGCGGACATGCCACCCCCTTTGGGTCGCGGGACGGTCGCGGCTGCGCTCGGACGAAGGAACGCAGCCCTCACCTGAATACCGGAGCCGAAGCCGCGGCAAACGCGCTTCCCGCAGAATGTCACATGTCGGCAACACGCTGTAGTGACATGTCGACACACAGGAAGCGAATCGGCCCTGGAAAAAAGGGGTCTGACGGTATTTCGAGGCACAACTGTCGGGAAGTTCCCCGGTGAGTGATTCGCTCGCGCCGGTTATGACTCGATCCTGCTTGCGAGTCTTATCCGTGATACCCCACGTGATCCCGTGCGCACTCCGGTGCGCCCCCTGCGCCCCTCGTGCCTCGGCTTATGCCTCGATCCGGTTGGCGGAACGCAGTCGCTGGAAGCTGCGTGCGAGGAGGCGGGACACGTGCATCTGGGAGACGCCGAGTTCCGCGCTGATCTGTGACTGGGTGAGATTGCTGTAGTAGCGCAGGAGCAGAATTCGCTGTTCTCTCTCGGGGAGCTGGACCAGTAGGTGGCGTACGAGATCGCGGTGTTCGACCCCGTCCAGAGCCGGGTCCTCGTAGCCGATGCGGTCGAGCAGTCCCGGCAGCCCGTCGCCCTCCTGCGCGGCCTCCAGCGAGGTCGCGTGGTAGGAGCGGCCGGCCTCGATGCAGGAGAGCACCTCCTCCTCGCTGATGCGCAGCCGCTCGGCGATCTCGGCGGTGGTGGGGGTGCGTCCCAGGGCCGTGGTCAGGTCCTCCGTGGCGCTGTTGACCTGAACCCACAGCTCGTGCAGCCGGCGCGGTACGTGGACGGTGCGGACGTTGTCCCGGAAGTATCGTTTGATCTCGCCGACGACCGTGGGCATCGCGAAGGTCGGGAACTGCACGCCCCGGTCGGGATCGAAGCGGTCGATGGCGTTGATCAGGCCGATGGTGCCGACCTGGACGACGTCCTCCATGGGCTCGTTGCGGGAGCGGAAGCGGGCGGCCGCGTACCGCACGAGGGGCAGGTTCGCCTCGATCAGCGCCCCGCGGACCCGGGTGTGCTCCGGGCTCCCCGGCGTCAGCTCCTTGAGCTGGGTGAAGAGCACCTGGGTGAGCGCGCGAGTGTCGGCGCCGCGGCGCTTCTCCGGAGCGGGTGCCTCCTCCTGGGGCGGCGCAGTACTGGCCGACACGGTCAACGCCACCTCTTCATCGGTCCTCCGTCAAAAGGCGGTCATAGCATCACAAGACATGTGCACTGTGTGCAAGCACCGCATAACCCCGTGTTGAGGACAAGTTGGGGCAAAAACCACCCGCAAGAAGCAGTGCGGCCAGAAGCGGCGCAGCCCCCCGCCGTACCGGCGGAGGGCTGAAGGGGCAGGGTCCCTGGGCTCAGAACTCGTAGTCGGCGATCACCCATGTGGCGAACTCCCGCCACAGGCCGACACCCGCCTGGTGATCCGGGTGCTCCACATAGCGGCGCAGCGCCTCCGCGTCGTCGAAGGCGGAGTTGATGGCGAAGTCGTAGGCGATGGGCCGGTCGCTGGTGTTCCAGCCCAGCTCCCAGTGGCGGATCTCGGCGATCCTGCCGTCCAGGGCGCGGAAGGCCGCCTCGCCCGCGACGACCCGCGGATCGTCGCGCCCGACGCCTTCGTGGAGCTTGAACAGGACCAGGTGGCGGATCATGGGCTCCAGCTCTTTCCCCAGTTAGTTCTTCGCCCCATCGGCGACCCAGGTCATGAAGTCGCCGATGGCCTTCGCTGCGTCCGATATGCCCTGGAAGCCTATCTGGACGTAGTCGGCGGCCTTTGCCGGGTCTGTGATGATCACGTACAGAGCGAAGACCACGAGCACGTACACGGTGATCTTCTTGGCGTTCACCGCCACCGCGGCCTCCCCTGTCGCTGACTGTGCCGAGCGCTGCTGACCGCGCTGAGCGCTGTTGATAATCGCACAAAGGGCCCCGTCCAACGGACGGGGCCCTTTCAAAGCGGTAGCGGAGGGATTTGAACCCTCGGTGACTTGCGCCACACTCGCTTTCGAGGCGAGCTCCTTCGGCCGCTCGGACACGCTACCGAGGGAGACCTTACAGCAAGGTGGGCCGTGCCCCGAAATCCTTTCCGGGCCCCCTGAATATCCGGGCTTCAGCGCTCCCGGAAAAAGTCGGTGAGGAGCCGGGCGCAGTCCTCGGCCAGTACGCCCTCGACGACCTCGGGGCGGTGATTGAGCCGCCGGTCGCGGACCAGGTCCCAGAGCGAACCGGCCGCGCCCGCCTTCTCGTCACGGGCGCCGTACACCACCCGGTCCACGCGGGCCTGCACGAGCGCGCCCGCGCACATGGTGCAGGGCTCCAGCGTGACCACGAGCGTGCAGCCGGCCAGCCGCCATTCCCCGAGTTTCGCCGCGGCCCGCCGCAGCGCCAGCACCTCGGCGTGGGCCGTCGGGTCGCCGGTGGCCTCGCGCTCGTTGTGCCCGGTCGCGAGCACCGTCGTACCGTCCCTGGACAGCACGACGGCGCCGACGGGAACGTCCCCGCCCCGGACGGCCGTTCGGGCTTCGTCCAGGGCGAGCCGCATGGCGGCCCGCCAGCGGTCGCGTACCGGGTCCGGTGTCCTGCCCCGGGGTGCCTCGTCCGGGTCCGGGGCGGTCAGCGGACGGTCTCCAGCACCTCCGAGGCGCCCAGGGCCTCGGCGATGGTGCCCAGCGCGTCGTCCGCGTCCAGGGCGCGCAGCTCCTTCTCGCCGATGCCCAGGTCGTCGAGGATCTCGCTGTCGCCCACCGGGCTGTGCGGCACCGAGTCGGCGGAGGAGCCGTCCTCGTCATCGTCGTCGGACTCGCCGTCCTCGGTGCCGTCGAGGTCCAGCGCGTCCAGGTCGGGGCCGTCGGAGCCGGGCTCCCGGCCGAGCAGCTCGTCGGTGAGCAGCAGCTCGCCGTACGCGCTGCGGGCGGCGGCGGCGGCATCCGAGACGTAGATGCGAGGGTCCTCCTCGCCGTCCACGCGGACGACGCCGAACCAGGCGTCCTCCTGCTCGATCAGCACGAGCACCGTGTCATCGTCGGGGTTGGCTTCCCTGGCCAGGTCGGCCAGATCCGACAGGGTTTCCACGTCGTCGAGCTCTGTGTCGCTCGCTTCCCACCCGTCTTCGGTGCGCGCGAGCAGTGCGGCGAAGTACACCGTGACTCTCCCACTGGTCATAGGCGTGCCGGTTGGGGGTCCCCCCGGCGGAGGCTGTTGGGCGGAGAGAGCTCTGGCTCCGAGCCCCACCCACTCGGAATCGTGGCAGAAACAAGGCGTTCAGGGGACGTCTTCCGCTCCCTGTGTCCGGCAGTTTTGATCGCATGGACGCATACGGGCATCCGCGCGTCCATGACTCAGTCACCAGCGCACTCGTTGCCGCCACGTGCGGATCGTACGCGGCTTTTCCCGTCGTCCACGCACGGCATTACCGGGAACACCCCAGGAAAGGCGGATCTTCCTACCAGCGGAACGTCCGCATGCGCATGGCGTGGCGGAGTCTGGCCACCTTGGCCCGGCGGGGCTGGACCCGGTCGCGCAGCTCCCGGGCCTCGGCGAGCTCGCGCAGGAACCGCGCCCGGCGGCGCCGGCGCTCGGCGTCCGTCTCCGGTTGCGCCGTGTGCGTGTCGTTCACGGAGGTGTCCTCGGGTATGTCGGATTGGTTCTCTGGCAGGTCAGACACAGTCACACCACCCCAGTCCGTCCCTCCACTTTCCCCCGGAGGGGTGGTTTGATGCCAGAGCGAGCGGTGGTGTGGCGCGGTTACTGTTATGGGCATGCGTCTCCACGTCGTCGACCACCCCCTGGTCGCCCACAAGCTCACCACCCTGCGCGACCGCCGCACCGACTCCCCGACCTTCCGCCGGCTGGCCGACGAACTGGTCACCCTGCTCGCCTACGAGGCCACGCGGGACGTGCGCACCGAAGCGGTCGACATCGAGACCCCGGTAGCCACGACCACCGGCGTCAAACTCGCCCGTCCGCGTCCGCTCGTCGTACCCATCCTGCGGGCCGGTCTCGGCATGCTGGACGGCATGATGCGGCTGCTGCCGACCGCCGAGGTGGGCTTCCTGGGCATGATCCGCAACGAGGAGACGCTCCAGGCGTCCACGTACGCCACCCGCATGCCGGAGGACCTCTCCGGCCGTCAGGTGTACGTCCTGGACCCGATGCTGGCCACCGGCGGCACGCTGGTCGCGGCGATCCAGGAGCTGATCAGGCGCGGCGCCGACGACGTGACGGCCGTGGTGCTGCTGGCCGCGCCGGAGGGCGTCGAGGTGATGGAGCGCGAGCTGGCGGGCACCCCGGTGACCGTCGTCACGGCGGCCGTCGACGAGCGCCTCAACGAGCACGGCTACATCGTCCCGGGCCTGGGAGACGCGGGCGACCGGCTGTACGGGGCGGCCGAGTAGGCCGTCAGCAGTCCTTCTTCTTCACGGTGGACGCCGGCGCGGGCGCGGACAGCTCGGCGACGGCCTTGTCGGCGTCCGCCCGCTTGCTGAGGTTCTTGAAGCCGTCGCCGATGATCAGATCGACGGCGTCGCCCTTGCGTGCGGCGTCGGTGTGCTGCTCGGTGCCGGTGAGCTGCGCGGCGACGACGGGCAGCGAGGTGTTCAGGGCCGACGCGGGGCCGAGGATCACGCCGGGGCCCTTCACCTTCTTGTCGTACTGCTTGGACGCGTTGCCCACGTCACCGATGCGGAACCCGCGCTTCTTCAACTCGTCCGCGGTCGCCTTGGCCAGGCCGGTGCGGGCCGTGGCGTTGTAGACGTTGACCGTGATCTTCCCGGGCGCGGGCAGCGGCTTCGTGTGCGCGGCGGGGCTCGCCTTGGTCGTGCAGTCTTTCTTGGCGCCGACCGTTTCGGACTTCCCGCCGCCGGTGAACACGTCGATGAGCTGCAGGGTGCCCCAGCCGGCGACCCCCAGTGCGGCGACGCCGGCCACGGCCATGAAGGCGAGCCTGCCGCGCCTGCGGGGAGGGCGCATCCGCGGGTACTTGCCCCCCGTGATCCGGTACTGGCCGCCCATGCCGGGGGGAGTCAGCATGCTCATGAGCGCAGCGTAGTGCGCCCGGGCGACGATTCCTACTAGATGATCATTCGACGCCGGTCAGCAGAACCCGAAAGGGGCAATTCGCGGTGCGTCGGCCGATTCAGTCGAGCTCGAGCACGCGCGCGTGCAGGACCTGACGCTGCTGGAGTGCGGCGCGGACCGCGCGGTGCAGGCCGTCCTCCAGGTACAGGTCGCCCTGCCACTTCACGACGTGCGCGAAGAGATCGCCGTAGAAGGTCGAGTCCTCGGCGAGAAGGGTTTCCAGGTCGAGCTGGCCCTTGGTCGTCACGAGCTGATCGAGGCGGACCGGGCGCGGCGCGACGTCCGCCCACTGCCGGGTGCTTTCCCGGCCGTGGTCGGGGTACGGCCGGCCGTTTCCGATGCGCTTGAAGATCACACGGAAAGCCTACCGGTCCCGACGTTCCGGGCGCAGCCCAGGCGACACAGCGCGGCGTTGGAAAAGACACCGTATACGGGTCATACCCGTCGTGGGCGGCTCGCGAATCGTTGTGCACAGGCTGTGGACCGAGGATCGGCTCGCGGGAGTGCGCGCGGCACGGCGGGCCCTCCCGGCGGCCCCGGCGCCCGCCTCCGCCGGTGGGTCAGCGGTCCGGGCCCTGGGCGTGCAGGTGTTCCTTGCGCCGTACGGGGCGACGGGCCGGTCTTCCGGGGCGGGGAGGGGCGCGGGGCGCAGCGGTACGGGAGTCCGGCACCTGCAGCGCCGGCATGGCAGGGACGCGTCCTCGCCGGCCGGGGACCGTTCGGCCTGGCCGTTCGGGGTGGCGCATGAGGGTGGTTGGTCGGAGTCGGCCGGTCCGGTGGATCCGCGCCCGGCGCCTGTCCCGGGACGCCTGGGGCCGGCGGTCGGCGAGGCCTTGCTGGGGGCCTCCGGGGCGGTGGCCGGGGCCCGCGTGGGCGGGGCCGGGGGGACGGTGACGTGGCGGCCCGGTCGTCCCGCCTACTTGCCGGAGGCCTTCGCCGCCGCCTTCATCTCCTGTTTGTGGGCGCGGACCTTGGCCAGTGACTCCGGGCCGGTGATGTCGGCGACGGAGCGGAAGGACTTCGGCTCGCCGTAGGCGCCGGCGGCCTCGCGCCAGCCCTCGGGCCGCACGCCGAGCTGTTTGCCCAGCAGGGCGAGGAAGATCTGGGCCTTCTGTTTGCCGAACCCGGGCAGGTCCTGGAGCCGCCGGAGCAGTTCCCGCCCGTCGCCGACGCCCTTCCAGACGAGCTCGGCGTCTCCGTCGTAGTGCTCGACGAGGTACTGGCACAGCTGCTGGATCCGCTTGGCCATCGACCCCGGGTAACGGTGCACGGCCGGTTTCTCCGACAGCAGCGCGGCGAAGGCCTCCGGGTCCCGGGCCGCGATGTCGTGCGCGTCGAGGTCGTCGGAGCCCATCCGCCGGGCGATGGTCGACGGCCCCTTGAACGCCCACTCCATCGGGACTTGCTGGTCCAGCAGCATGCCGGTCAGCGCGGCGAGCGGGGACCGCCCGAGGAGCTCGTCGGCCTCGGGGTCCTGGGCGAGGTGCAGGGTGACGTCCATGACCCCGATCATCCTCCGGTCCGGACACCCGCGCCCCTCCGTCCGTCGCGTACGATCACGCCAGGGCAGAGTAAGGCAAGGCTAACCTAAAGGTTGATCGAGGGGTGGCGGCACAAGGTGGACACCGGAACCTACCGAGACGCCTGGGGCATCCCGCACCTGCGCGCCGGCAGCGCACGCGAACTCGCCCGTGCCCAGGGCCGCGTGACCGCCGGCGACCGGGCCTGGCAGCTCGAGGTCGAGCGGCACCGGGCGCAGGGCACCTCGGCCTCCTTCCTCGGCGCGCCGGCCCTCTCCTGGGACGTCCTCGCCAGGCGGGCCCGCCTCGCCGACACGGCCGTACGCTGCTTCGCGGCCCTGGACGGACGCGACCCGGAGACGGCCGACTGGCTGAGGGCGTACACGGACGGCGTGAATGAAGGCCTGGCCCGGACCGGCGCCCCGGAGTTCGCCCGTACCGCCCTCACCCCCGGCCGCTGGGAGCCCTGGACCCCGATCGCCGTCTGGCTGTCCACCCACATCCTCTTCGCGGGCTTCCCGGCCAAGCTCTGGCGCGAGCAGGCCGTACGGCACCTGGGCGCCGGCGCCGTCGGCCTGTTCGCCACCGACGGCCCCGGCACCTCGGGCAGCAACGGATGGATGCTCGCCGGCGAGCGGACCACGACCGGCCACGCCCTCATCGCCGGCGACCCGCACCGCTTCATCGAGGACCCGGGCGTCTACCAGCAGATCCACCTCTCCTGCCCGGAGTTCGACGTCGTCGGCCTGGCCGTGCCCGGCGTCCCCGGCATCGCCCACTTCGGCCACACCGGCACGGTCGCCTGGGCCATCACCAACGCGATGGCCGACTACCAGGACCTCTACCGGGAACGGCTGCGCCGCACCGGCGCCGGGGTCGAGGCGCTCGGCCCCGACGGCGTCTGGCGCCGCGCCCACCGGCACACCGAGACCGTGGAGATCGCCGGGGAGGAGCCGGTCGAGGTGGAGGTGATCGAGACGGAGCGCGGGCCGGTGATCGCCGGGGGACCGGAGGGCCTCGACGGACCCGACCCCGCCCCCGGCGCGCCCGGCGTCCCCGGGACGCCCACCGCCCTCGCCCTCCGCCACCCGCCCCGGGTCACCGCGGACCTCGGCTTCAGCGCCCTGCTGCCCCTGTTGCGCGCCCGCCGGGTCGCCGACGTGGACCGTGCGCTGGACGCCTGGGCGGAGCCCGTGAACGTCGTGCTGGCCGCCGACACCGAGGGCGGTCTCCTGCACCGGGTCGCGGGCCGGGTGCCGGTCAGGGCGGAGGCCAACCGGATCCGGCCGGTGCCGGCCTGGGAGCCGGGCCACGAGTGGCGCGGACGGCACGAGACGCCCCGCGCCGGGCTCACCGACGGCATCGCGGTGATGGCCAACCAGCGCGGCCCCGCGGCCCCGCTCGGCGTGGAGTTCGCCCCGCCGCACCGCGCCGACCGCATCACCGCCCTGCTGCGGGAGAAGGACCGCTGGTCGCCCAGCGACATGCCCGCCCTCCACATGGACACCCACCTGGCCTCGGCGGGTCCGCTGCTGGACCACCTGGCGGCCCTGGAAGGGCTGTCCCCGGCTGCCGCCGAACTGCGCGACCGCCTCCTTTCCTGGGACCGCCGGATGGACGCGAGCAGCACCGGAGCGGCGGCCTACGCGGCCGTGCGCGGCGCGGTCGTACGCCGGATCGCCGCACACCCCGCGTTCGCCGCCCTCGCCGAACCGCCCGCCTACCCCGAGGTCCTCCTCCCCTGGCTCGCCCTGCTCCCGCGCGTCGGCTTCGCCCTGGAACACCTGCTGACCGCCGAGAACCTGTACGGCGTCGACCGCCCCGCCGCCGTCCGCGCGGCCGTCGAGGAGGTCGCCGCGGCCGGGCCGGCCGGCACCTGGGGCGACAGCCACCGCCTCGCCCCCTGGCGGGCGCTGCCGGAGACGTCGTACGACGAACCGGGGCTGTCCGGGGACCACGACTGCGTGCTGTGCACCTCCCCGGTGCCCGGCCTCACCGACCGAAGCGCCCGCGGCCCCGCCGCCCGGTACGTGTGGGACCTGGCCCGGCGGGAGGACAGCCGGTGGGTGGTCCCGTTCGGCGCGTCGGGCGTGCCCGGCACGCCCCACCACCGCGACCAGCTCCCGCTGTGGCTCGCCGGGGATCTCGTCCCCGTCGTCACCGACTTCGACCGGCTCGTGAAGGAGACCGATGTCTGACCCGTACGCCGCCCGCACGGCCGTCCACGAGCAGGTGATCGACGGCTTCGGCACCGTCCGCGTCCTGCCCCTCGACCCGCACGCCGACGCCGGGGTGGTCCACGACTGGGTGAGCGAGGAGCGGGCCGTCTTCTGGGGGATGACCGGCCTGACCCGGGACCAGGTCGCCGAGATCTACGCCCACATGGACTCGCTCGACACCCACCACGCCTTCCTGCTCCTCAAGGACGGCGCACCGGCCGGGCTGCTGCAGACGTACGAACCGGAGGCCGACCGGGTCGGCGAGACCTACGACGTCCGGCCCGGCGACATCGGCATCCACCTGCTGCTCGCCCCCGCGGGTCCCGGCGGCGCGCGCACCGGTTGGTCCTCCCACCTGCTGACCGCCGTCACCTCGTACGCCCTGCGGGGACCCGGCCGGCACCGCATCGTGGTCGACCCCGACGTGCGCAACGAGAAGGCGGTCGCCCGCTTCCTCCGGCAGGGCTTCGAGGCGGGCGGGACGGTCGTGCTGCCGGAGGTCGACCTCCCCGACGTGCACCTGCCCGAGAAGCGCGCGCAACTGGCCTTCCTGACCCGGGAGGTAGCCTGCCGGGATGACGGTGACACACGACGGGCCGGACAGGCCTGACGGCCCGGTCACGGCCGAGTTCCTGGTCGCCCACTACGGCCTGGAGCCGATCCCGCGCGAGGGCGGGCTCTTCCGGCAGACCTGGGCCGGTCCCGGGAGAGCCGACGGCCGCCCCGAGGGCACGGCGATCGTCGCCCTGCTCACCGCGGACGACTACTCGGCCCTGCACCGCCTGCCCACCGACGAGATCTGGCACTTCTACCTCGGCGACCCGCTCCACCTGCTGCTCCTCGCCCCCGACGGGACGTCCGCCCACCCCGTGCTGGGCCCGGACGTCCTCGCCGGACAGCAGCCGCAGCTCACCGTGCCCGCGGGCACCTGGATGGGCGCGCGGGTGGCGGCGGGCGGCGCCTGGACCTTCTTCGGCTGCACGATGGCACCCGGATTCACCTTCGAGGGCTACGAACACGGTGCCGCGGCGGACCTGACGGCGCGTTATCCGGCCGAGGCCGCCCGGATCGCGGAACTCTGCCGTCCATGAACCCTGCCGGGTGGTGAGCACGGCCGCCCTCCGCCGCGTACATACCGGGAAGTACGCGAGTCCGAAGACGGAGCGGTGACGTGGGCGAAGTACGAGGGCCAGACGCACGCAGCGGTGGCACGCAGGACGGAAGGCGGCGACTTCGAGGGCTGGTGCTGCTGGGCAGCATGCTGGTTCTGCTCCTCTTCGGCGGAGCCGGCCCCGCCTCGGCGCACGCCGCGGTCCGCAGCACCGACCCCGCCGACGGTTCCGTCCTCAAGTCCGCGCCCAGACAGGTCACCCTGACCTTCACCGAGTCCGTCGGACTGCTCGACGACTCCTTCCGGGTGTACGACCCCTCCAACCACCGGGTCTCCACTGGTGAGGCCCAGCACGTCCCGGGGCGCTCCGACACCGCCCGGATCACCCTGCCCGCGCGGCTCGGCACCGGTACCTTCACCGTCGCCTGGCGGGTGGTCTCGGCCGACAGCCACCCGGTCTCCGGCGCCTTCACCTTCTCCATCGGCAAGCCCTCCGCGACGACCGCGCCGCTGGACACGGGAGAGACCGAGGACCCGGCCACGGGCAGCCTCTGGAACATCGGGCGCTACGTGGCGTACATGGCGGCGGCGCTGCTGATCGGCACGCTGACGTTCGACGCGGTCTGCCGCCCGCCCGACCTCGCCCCGCTGCGGAAGGCGGTCGCGGGCGGCTGGTGGACGCTGGTCGCGGCCACCGTCGTGCTCTTCGTACTGCGCGCCCCGTACGAGGAGGGCGCCTCACCGGCGACCGCCTTCGACGTGTCCGCGCTGACCCGCACGGCGACCGGCCGCCCGGGCCTGCTCCTGCTGACCCGCCTCGCCCTGCTGCTCGTCACGGGCGCCCTCCTGCTGCTCCTGCGCCGCAGGACCACCCCGCCCGGCCGGCCCCTCCTCGCGGCCGGCGCCGTGCTCGCCGTCGGGCTCGCCCTGACCTGGGCGGCCGCCGAACACGCCTCGGCGGGCATCCAGGTACCGGTGGCCATCACCTCGTCGGTCCTGCACCTGCTGGCGATGGCGGTGTGGCTCGGCGGCCTGACCGCACTGCTCACCACCCTGCGCGGGGCGGCCGGGTCCGGGTCCGTCACCGTGCCGCCCGCCACGGTGACCCGCTTCTCCCGCCTCGCCTTCGCCTCGGTGATCGTCCTGGCCGTCACCGGGGTCTACCAGTCCTGGCGGGGTCTCGGCTCCTTGCGGGCGCTCGGCGACACCACGTACGGCCGCCTCCTGGTCGTCAAACTCGCCGCGGTGATGGTGCTGTTGCTGATGGCGAACTTCTCCCGTCAGTGGACGGCACGGCTGGCGGTGGTCGAGGTGAGCGAGAGCGTGCGGGAACGGGTGCCGGAGACGGTCGGGGGACCGTCCGCGCCGCCCCAGGGGGAGGCACAGGAGTCCGGCCGGGAGTCCACCCGGGAATCCACTGAGGAGCCCGACCAGGAGTCATCCCAGAAGTCCCCCCAGGTGTCCCCGCCCTCGCCGCTCGGCGTCCACCGGGCCCTGCGCCGCTCGGCCCTGGCCGAAGTGGCCGTCGCCGTCGTCGTGCTGGGGGTCACCACGGTCCTCACGGGCACGCTGCCCGCCCGGGCGGAGGCCGAGGCGGCGGCGGACGGTTCGGCATCGGCGAGCGGCCTGCCGACCGCGTCCGTCACGTTGATCCCCTTCGACCTCGGCAAGCCCGGCGCCCGCGGCAACGTCCAGGTCACCCTGGACTCCGGTCGGGTGGGCCGGCGCTCCGTCGAGGCCGTGGTCTACGGCCCCGACGGCGGCCTCTCCACCGTCCCCGAACTGCGCCTCTCCTTCACCCTCCCGGCCCAGAAGATCGGCCCGATCGACGCCAAGGTCACCAACCGGGGCGGCTACTGGGGCACCGACTCCCTCAACCTCCCCATCCCGGGCACCTGGACGATGAAGGCGACGGTGCGGGTGTCGGAGGTGGACCAGGTGAGCGCGTCGAGGACCGTACGGATCACGCGGTAGCCGACCCGCGGACGGGGACGCCGTCCGGCTCACATCCCGGGATCGCCGAACTGTTCGAGGAGGACGTCGGCCGGTGTGTGGGCCGGGACGGCGGGTGCGCCGTCGTGGAGGGTCTGCTCCGCCCAGATGACCTTGCCGCGGGTGGTGTACCGCGTCCCCCACCGCTGCGCCAGCCTGGCCACGAGGAACAGCCCGCGCCCGCCCTCGTCCGTGGTCGCCGCCCGGCGCAGGCGCGGCGAGGTGCTGCTGCCGTCCGACACCTCGCAGATCAGGGACTGCCCGCACAGCAGCCGCACCCCGATGGGCGCGGAGCCGTACCGGATCGCGTTCGTGACGAGTTCGCTGAGGATCAGCTCCGTGGTGAACGCGATCTCCTCCAGCCCCCACTCCCGCAGCCGCCGCCTGCAGCGCGCCCGCACCGAGGGCACCACCGCCGGGTCCGGCGGCACCTCCCACTCGGCCACACGCGAGGGCGGAATCAGCCGGGTACGCGCCGCCAGCAGCGCGATGTCGTCGCCGCGGTGCGCCGGCTTCAGCGCGTCGATCACCGCCCGGCAGGTCTCCTCCGGAGCGCGTCCCCCGGCCCCGCCCAGCGCCACCCGCAGCCTCTCCAGCCCGACGTCGATGTCGCGGGTGCGGTCCTCCACCAGCCCGTTGGTGTACAGCACCAGCTGGGAACCCTCCGGCAGCCGCAGCTCGGCGGTCTCGAAGGGGTGGCCGCACAGGCCGAGCGGTGCGGAGGGCGGCACCCCGGGGCAGTCGACCGTGCCGTCCGGGCGCACCACCACAGGGTCGGGGTGACCGGCCCGGGCCACCGTGCACGTGCCCGTCACCGGGTCGTAGATCGCGTACAGGCAGGTCGCTCCGGACACCCCCTCGCCCTCGTGGCCGTCCGCGCCGTCGCCCTCCTCGTTGTCCATGCGTACGACCAGCTCGTCCAGGTTCCCGAGCACCTCGTCCACCGGAAGGTCCAACGCGGCGAAGTTGTGCACCGCCGTACGCAGCCGGCCCATCGTCGCCGCCGCGCGCAGCCCGCGCCCGACGACGTCCCCCATCACCAGGGCCACCCGCGCACCCGGCAGCGGGATGACGTCGAACCAGTCCCCGCCCACCCCCGCCTCGGCCGGCAGGTACCGCCAGGCCACGTCCAGTGCCTCCTGCTCCGGCTGCCCCCGGGGCAGCAGACTGCGCTGCAGCGTCACCGCCATCGCGTGCTCCCGGGCGAACCTGCGGGCGTTGTCGATGGCCACCGCCGCCCGGGTGGCCAGCTCCTCCGCGAAGGACAGGTCGTCCGGCTCGAACACCGGGGAGTCCTTCGTCCGGTAGAAGTTCGCCACGCCCAACGGCACGCCCCTCGCCCTCAGCGGCACGGTCAGCAGCGAACGCAGGCCCCCCTCGAGCGACTTCCGGGCGCGCTCCGGATCCTGCTCCTGCCAGCCGCGCGCCTCGCGCAGATCCGCCTCCAGCACGCCCCGGCCCTTCTGCAGCGTCCGCATCTGCGGGGTCGCGGTCGAGAAGTGGATCACCTCGCCCAGCGGATACACCGGCACCATCCGCCGATCGCCGCCGATCGCCGCCCGCCGCAGATGCCGCCAGCCCTCCGCCGTCGGCTCCCACCCGCGCAGCACCGCGTCCAGCAGGTCCACCGTGACCAGGTCGGCGAACCGCGGCACCGCCACCTCGGCCAGCTCCCGGGCCGTACGCTCCACGTCCAGCGTCGTCCCGATCTCCGTGCCCGCCTCGTACAGCAGCCTCAGCCGCTCCCGCGCGGCCTCGGCCCGCCCGGAGACCGCCGCCAGCTCCGTGGTGTCCCGCAGGGTCAGCACGCTGCCGCCGCGGCCGTCCCGCGGGAACGTGGGCCGCTTGTTCACCGCCAGCAACCGGTCCCCGACGAGACACACCTGGTCGGTGACCTCCTCCGGCGACGCCAGCAGCCGCGTGAGCCGCTCCGGCAGTCCCAGCTCGCCCACATGACGCCCCTGTGCGTCCGCCGCCAGCCCGAGCAGCCGCGCCGCCTCGTCGTTGGCCAGCACCAGACACCCTTCGGCGTCGCTGATCAGCACGCCTTCCCGCACCGCGTGCAACACCGCGTCATGGTGCTCGTACATCCCGGCGAGCTCCGCGGGCGTCAGCCCGCGCGTCTGCCGCAGCAGCCGCCGGGACGCGAGCGTCGTCCCCATGCCCGCCAGGAGCAGTGCGACCGCTCCGGTGCCGAAGGCGATCGGTACCTGGGGTATCCACAGCCGGGCCACGTTCCTGACCGTGATCCCCGCGGAGACCGCGCCCACGACCGTGCCCCGCGGATCGGTCACCGGTACCACCGCCTGCACGGCCGTCCCCTTGCCGGCCGGCAGCGGCGGCCCCCCGGCCTGCTCCACCACGGTTCGGCCGCGCAGCGCGGAGTCGATGTCACCGACGAACTTCTTCCCGATCTCCGCCGGGTAGGGGTACGTGTACCGGACGCCCCGGGTGTCGGTGACGACCACGAAGTCCACGCCCGCCCGCTTCCGCGCCTGCTCGGCCCGAGGCTGCAGCACCGCGGAGGGGTCCGGGCCGCGCAGCGCCTGCGCCGTCCCGGGCGCGTTCGCGAACGACTCGGCCGCGACGACCGACTCCCGCCTTCCCTGCTGCACCGCGTCCCGCGCCGCCTGCAGCACCACGGCCGCCACCGCGGCCAGCACCAGCAGCACCACGATCACGACCTGCAGCAGGAACATCTGCCCGGCCGTACTGCGCGGGTTCAGCAGGGAGACACGGCGCTCACCCGGGCGTCCGGCGCCCACCCGTGCCGTCGGGCTCCGGGAATGCCCGGAAAACACCCTCATGCATCCTTCATAACACCGGGGAGCGCGCCTCACCGGGCGGGTCGGCCGGGCCGGGGGACGACTCCATGGGCAGCGGCTGTTCGGCCCAGATGGTCTTGCCGGTCGCGGTCTGGCGGCTGCCCCAGCGTTCGGAGATCTGGGCTACGAGCAGCAGCCCGCGCCCGCCCTCGTCGAAGACGCGGGCCCGGCGCAGGTGCGGCGCGGTACTGCTGCCGTCGGAGACCTCGCAGATCAGCGTCGCGTCGCGGATGAGGCGCAGCATGATCGGGGGTTCGCCGTACCGGACCGCGTTCGTCACCAGCTCGCTCACGATCAGTTCGGTCGCGAACGCCGTGTCGGTCAGCCCCCAGACGGCCAGCTGGGTGCCCGCCACCTTGCGGGCCCCGGCCACGGCCGCCGGGTCCTGCGGCAACTGCCAGGTGCGCACCTTCGCGCTGTCGAGCGCGGACGTCCGGGCCAGCATCAGCACGATGTCGTCGGCGGAGCGGTCGGCCAGTACGGTGCGCAGCACCTGGTCGCAGGTCTCCTCCAGCGGACCGTCCGCACCGCCGAGCGCCTGCTGGAGCAGGGCGAGCCCGACCTCGATGTCACGGTCGGCGGCCTCGACCAGGCCGTCCGTGTAGAGGGCGAGCAGGCTGCCCTCCGCCAGTTCCAGCTCGACGGATTCGAAGGGCAGGCCACCGAGGCCGAGCGGCGGTCCCGCGGGGAGGTCCAAGAGTCGTACGCCTCCGCCGGGGTTGACCAGGGCGGGCGGCGGATGCCCGGCGCGGGCCATGGTGCAGCGCCGGGACACCGGGTCGTACACGGCATACACGCAGGTGGCGCCGACCTCGCCCGACGCGTCCTCGGTCCGTCCGCGTACCTCCGGGCCCTCCTCCCGGTCGAGCCGGATGACGAGGTCGTCCAGCTGGGTGAGCAGTTCGTCGGGGGCGAGGTCGACGTCCGCGAGGGTCCGCACGGCGGTCCGCAGGCGGCCCATCGTGGCCGACGCGTGGATGCCGTGGCCCACCACGTCGCCCACCACCAGGGCGACCCGGGCGCCGGACAGCGGGATCACGTCGAACCAGTCCCCGCCGACGTCCGCGCCGGATCCGGCCGGCAGATAGCGGTAGGCCACCTCCATCGCCGCCAGACCCGGCGGCCGCTCGGGCAGGAGGCTGCGCTGGAGCGCCAGCGCGGTGCGGCGTTCACGGGTGTAGCGGCGGGCGTTGTCCACGCTCACGGCGGCTCTGGCGACGATCTCCTCCGCGAGCAGCAGATCGTCCGCGCTGAAGTACTCCGGAGTGCGGTGCCGCAGGAAGTGCACCAGGCCGAGGGTCACCCCACGGGCCCGCAGCGGCACCAGCATCACCGAGTGGATCATGTACTTGGACACGGTCTCCGCCCGGGCCCGGGAGGACCGGATCCACTCCCGCATCCCCGGATCCTCCATGCGTTGCCGTGTGCCCCGGCCCCCGGCCAGTGTCTGCGCCGGCGGCGTCCCCACCGGGTAGAGGAACGTCCCGCCCGTGGGCACCACCGACTCCGGGCAGCCGTCCAGGACCGACCTCTGCGCCGTGCGGCGCACGGTGACCGGCTCGCCCGCCAGCACCTGTTCCGGCTCGTCGCCCAGCGCGACGGACTCCAGCAGGTCCACGGTGACGAAGTCCGCGAAGCCGGCGACGGCCACGTCGGCCAGTTCCTCGGCGGTCCGGGTCACGTCCAGGGTGCTGCCGATGCGCAGGCTCGCGTCGTTGAGGACCGCGAGCCGGCGGCGGGCCCAGTACTGCTCCGTGGTGTCGAAGACCGCCGCGGACAGCCCCCGGACTGCGCCGGTCCCGTCCTTCAACGGCGACAGGAACATCGACCAGGCACGCTCCCGGGTGTCACCGGGGGACTGGCCGCGCCCCTCGTGGAACACCGTCTTCCCGGTGCGCAGGACCTCTCGCTGGAGGCGGTCGTACTCGTCGAACGGCGGTCTGGGCTCGATCTCCCACAGGGTCAGGCCCCGCATGTCCGCCTCGGACCTGCCCATCAGGCGGGCCATGACCTCGTTGGCGGCCACCAGCCGGGCCTGGCGGTCGTACACCGCCACCGGCACGGGGAGCTGGGCCAGCGTCAGGTCCCACAGCTCCGCGCCCCCCGGCTCCGGCGGTGCGGCGAGGTCCGCCGGGGCGGCACCGGTCACGAGCCAGAGCCGTCCGGGGCCCGCGTCGACCAGCGGCGTCCCCCGCAGCCGCACCACGACACGGTCCCCGTCCCGGCGCCGCAGTGCCACCTCACCGGCCCACCGCTGCCCGTCCGCCACACGGCGCCGCGCCGACCCGGGCAGCTCGCCGGCGAGCAGTTCCCCGGCGGGCCGGCCCACGACCTCGGCGGCCCCGTATCCGAGCAGCCGCTCAGCCGCGTCGCTCCACGCCAGAACCACCCCACCGGCGTCGACGACGACCGCCGAGTCCTCGGCTGCGCGTACCTCCACGGTGCCTCCGGATGTCACGCCCCTGCCGCTGTGCGGACACCCGGGTACCCAGTCCGACGCCGTGCTCCACGGCGGTCGGCGGACAACGGGTTCTTACGAAACCCTGACAGGGCGGCGAAGATCCCCCGTCACTTCAGCCTCATGGACGATTCTGGTTCCCAACGCCACTGGACTGCCCCCCTCGCCGGAAGCCGGCATGGAGGGCATCGCCGCGGCATGAACAAGCGGCTGCCGCGGAACAGCGCCCCGGAGGCTCCTCCGGGGCGCGACGCGTTCTCGCACCGGGACGAACCCGGCCGGGAGCGACCGTCCCCGAGGTCCTGGGCCGTACAGGACGGGCATGCGACGGGACCGTCGTCCGGTGCGGTCCTGCGGCTCACGACGCCGCGTCTTCCACAGGAGCCGAGGAACCATGTGCGCGGCGAGCGGATCGTCTACGTCCCCGGCGTCCGCACCGTTCGACCGGCGGCTGCCGACGCCGCACGCATGCCCGAGGCGGGCTCGTGCGCGCCGTCGGTCGGATAGGTCTCGTCCTCCCCGAAGTCAGGGGCCTTGAAGGGGTTCGTCGCCGGAGGCGGCGATGCCGCCGGTGCGCAGTCAGGTTGCCCTTCCAGGGCGGAGAACAGCGACGTCAGATCGATGAGAGTCCCTCTTTCGGTACAGGTCCCCGAAGGGGGCCTGGTGTGCCGTGACCGGGCACTGCGGTCCTACAGCTTGGTCATCTTGGCGTACGGGCTCAGAATCCGCATCTGCGCCGAGCCGAAGTCCACGAGCGCCGCGATGCCCTCCTCGACGCCGACCACCCGACCGAGGCCGTACACGTCATGGGTGACCTGGTCGCCCACCGCGAAGTGCTTGGGGACCGGCGTGACCGGGGCCTTGAAGGGGCTGGTGGGCAGATGACGCTTGGGTGCAGCAGGCTTTGTCATGGTTCAGTATGAGCCCATGGGGCGCCCCGTTGGCTGTGGCCGTCGGCACAGATCCATTGCGTTGACGTCCAGGCGGTCGCGTCGTTCACGATGACCGGGCCCGCCCCGCCCCGCCTGGCGGTCCGATCCGGCCATGGCCCCGATCCGGCCATGGCCGACTCGCGCCCTTCTGCCACGGCGTCGGGCTGCCCAGACTGCCGTACACGGACCTGTGGGGGAGGGCTTCGTACGTGGCTGGGCGTAGACGTGGTGCGGCTGCCCGGAGGCGGTCGGCGCGGTGGGAATCCGCGGCGGTCGGCGGTGCCCTGGTGCTGGTCGTGCTGCTTCCGCTGGTGGTGTTCTGGTCAACCGTGTGGCCGTACGTCACGGGCGTACTGGTCCTGGGCGGCCTCGGAGCGGTGGCCTGGTGGCTGTGGCGTACGGACCGGCTCGTGCGCGGGCGGGAGCGGCTGTGGCGGCAGGAAGAGGCGGTGAAGGCCGGCCACCGGACTCTCGCCGAGGTGGACGCGATGACCGGCACCGAGTTCGAGGACCTGGTCGCAAGCCTGTGCCGACGGGACGGCTGCACGCAGGTGCGGCGGGTGGGCGGTGCGAACGACAACGGCGCCGACGTCGTCGGCCGTCTCCCGGACGGGCGGACCATGGTGATCCAGTGCAAGCGCTATGCGCCGAGCAGCACGATCGCGAGTCGCGAGTTACGCGATCTGCTGGGTGCCAAGGTGCACTTCGGGGCCGACCTGGCAGTGTTCGTGACGACCACGCGCTTCAGCCGGCCCTCCGAGAGGTTCGCCGTGCAGCACGGCATCCTCGCGGTGCACCGCGATCACCTCGGCATGTGGAACAACGGGGCCTCTCTGCTGTCCCTCGGCGAGGTGAACGGCAGAGGACAGGGAGACTCCCGGCACCGGGCACGCTGGAAGCGTGCCTACGGGAGATGACCGCGTCCAGCACGGTCCGGACGGCCCCGGTCGGACGCTCCGCCGCATCCTCCTTCACGCCCTGCGCCAGGCGTCGAGCAGTTCCTCGGGGCCGTACGTGGCCTGGAGGCCGGAACAGCGGATCCCGCCCCGGGAGACCGCCACGAGCGGCACCGGCTCGTCGGTGATCGCTGCCCGGTGTTTCTGCAGTGCGGCCAGGGCGTGGCTGTCGAACACGGAGTTCTCCAGCCACTTGACCGAGCCGAGGAAGAGCAACCGCCTGGCCACCGGCTGCCGGTCGGCGCCCACCAAGTCGATTTCGACGTCGTTGCTGCGGGTCCAGTACCCGCCGACAGGGGCTCGATCGCGCGGCCCCGCCAGCTCGTCCACCGCACCCTGATCCGGCTCAGGGTGAGATCTCCCCGCATCGATACCACCTTCGAGGTGCCCGCGGGAACCGCTGCGCTCGCGCGGGGGAGCGCCCCGCGGCGCGTGGCCGCGGGGCGCCTTGTGGGGGTTCAGTCGATCGCCTCCCCGTTGTGCATGCCGCCCTTGCAGGTGTTGCTGGAGAGATCGGGCGTTCCGCCGGCCTGCTTGCACTGAGAAGGCGTGACGGAAGAGGGGGTGCCCTGTGCCGTGGCGGCGCCGGCGGCGGCGGCGCCTGTGAGGCCGAGTCCGGCGAGGGCTGCCGTAGCGATGACGGCGGCGAGAATTCGTCGAATGCGCATGTGGTTCGCCTTTCGCGGATTTGCCGGGGTTGGGGCACTAGCCAGCCTGATCTTCACCCATGTGGGTGGCACGTCATGTTGCGCCATTCGGGTGACAGCCCTGTCGGGTGCGGGGTCGGTGACACGGCCCGTCGGGCAGGCTCCGGCGGGGGCAGCGTCCCCATGCACTCTGGGAGCCCCCGAAAACGAACTGACACGGAAACTGAGACGGACAACGCCGAAGGGCCCCACCGCGAACGGTGGGGCCCTTCGACATCGTGCCCGGTGAGGCACTGGCGGAGGATACGAGATTCGAACTCGTGAGGGGTTGCCCCCAACACGCTTTCCAACTGTGGTGGTGGGGTGGTGGCGCTCGTACGGGGGCGTTCACCTGCGTTCATGGGCGGCTGGCTGTCGGCGTTGAGACGGCTGGGGGTCTCGATGAACGGCCGTGAACGTGGCTGAATGAGACGGAAACTGAGACGGCAGCCCCCATCGTCCTAGGGTTGATCTCGCCACCATGGCACGTCCGGGCTGTCAGCCGGGATGACCTTGGCCCTTGCCAGGATCTTCCTGTCGAGGGCCCGCACGAGGGCCCGTGACTCACGCGCGCTTTTCCTGGGCAGCGCGTGAAGCACGGCTTCGAGGTGTTCACGGAAGTCGGCGCCGTAATAAGCGGGTCCGCTCTAGTCGACGCAGGTCAGCTCCGCCAAGCCACCCTTCCCCCATGAAGATCACGATCTACGGCTGGAGTATTGGGGCGCGGAGCTTCAGTGGGCGTTCGGCCGTGACCTCCCTTCCTTGTGTCATCAGGCCGCCGATGGAAGGGTCCTGGTCCAGGCAGAACGGCCTATCCCAGGGAGAGGGTCGCGATGACTTACGGCTACATCGCCTCGATGAAAACCCAGCCCGGTTCCCGCGACGAAGTCGTCTCCATCTTGCTGAGTGGGGTGGACGGTCTCCGCGAGGCGGGATGTCACCTCTACGTCGTCAGCGTGTCCAACGACGATGACGTGACGATCTGGGTGACCGAGGTCTGGGAGAGCAAGGAGCATCACGATGCTTCGCTGGAGCTGACGGAGACGCAGGCTGCCATCGGCAAGGCGATGCCGATGTTGACGGGAGAGTTCACTAGGCGGGAGTTGTCTGTCATGGGCGGGCTGGGACTTTAGACGTCGTCAAGACTGCATCAGTGCCTGATACCGGCGGCTGACACCAACAAGCACGAACAGCAGCGGTCGGTGCCGGACCTCAGTGGACGATCGACCGCGGCACAGGGGCCGTTGGTCGACGTTGACAAGCCCTTGTGATCGCCCTGATAAGGATGAGGCCGAACCGTAAAGCGCCGTGCCCCACTCGTGCCCGATGAAGCGGGAAACCACGGGGAGCAGCGGGCAGCGACGGTGGCCGAACATGAGAGCGGCCCCTGACCAAGTCTCCCTGGTCAGGGGCCGTTCTCACTGCTCATCGCGCGGGCGGTGGGATTTGAACCCACGGTGACATCGCTGCCACGACGGTTTTCGAGATCGCCGAAGGAGGCGACTCGCCCACGAGACTCCCACCGAGCTAGTGATGATCTCGGCGTGGAGCCGGTCCTGTGCTCTCCTTTGTGCTCTCTGTTGAGACGGTGTGATCAGAAGCACGCATGACGGCCCTGATCAACATGACCAGAACCAGGCCGCCAACGAGGATGGCGGCGACGCCGACGCTTCCGGTCTCAACGCTCTGGCCGAACAGCTTCCAGCAGGGCCCGGTCCTCCAGTGGAAGGCTCCACGGGCGGCTCTTGCGGACCACGTCCGCGCCCCGGCGCCGCAGAACCGTCACCAGCTTGCCGAAGGCGCGAGGGCTCAACCCGGAGGACGGGGCTATCCAGGACGGCTTCGACGCCGTGATCACACCAGCCACATCCGGAACATCTCAGCTCGCCGGTTGGCCTGCGGACCTTTCACGGATGATGGTCCGCCCGCCTCCTCGTGTGGTGACGGCGGGCCGCCATTCCCAGCAGGGCTAATCCCGCGAAGCCAACCAGGAGGGTTGTCCACTCGGGCATATGGGCTGCCCGCATGAGGCCGGCGACGCCAAAACTCGTATCCCATCCGGCCTCTGTGATGGCCGAGCCGAAGCCCTGGATGGCAAGGATGGCACCGGACAACCACAGCAGCCCCTGACCTGTGCTGCTGTCTGGCCTCTTGAACTGATTCGCCATGATGAGCTTTCCCTCCCGATGTCCGCGCATCGTTCCGATGCGATCGCATCACATCGTGCCGCCACCCAGGATACGATGCAAGTGCATCAGAACGTGGGGAGGAGTAAACCGTGCCCAGGCAGGTCGACTACGAGGACCGGCGCCGACGGATCGCTGATGCGGTCTGCACCCTGATCGCACGCTCGGGCATGGAGGCGGTCAGCCTCCGCGAGGTCGCCACCCAGGCCGGCGTGTCCATGGGAGCTGTCCAGCGCTGCTTCCGCACCAAGGAGGACATGCTGCTCTTCGCGCTGGAGCACATCTCCCAGCACGTCAGCGACCGCGCCAACCAGCGCATCGCCGCCACCTCCACCCCCCAAGCCGCGTCGACCCTGCTGTCCCACACCCTGGCCGAACTCGCCCTGCTGGATGAGACATCGAAGACACAGGCTCATGTCTGGCTGGCCTTCGTCGCCCATGCCCCTGCCAGCGAGAAACTGGCCGCCGTCCTGCACGACACCTATGCCAAGCTTCACGACCTCATTGCGTGGATCATCCGCTACGGCCAGGACACCAAGGATTTCCCCCGGATCCTTGACCCCGATCGCGAAGCACACATGCTCCTCGCCCTGGCCGACGGCCTCACGGTCCACGTCCTGGCAGGCCACCACTCACCGGCCACCGCGCTGGCCACCCTGCAACGCCACATCGACCACCTGCTGGAAGACGCGTCCGGCCGCAGCTGACCCCTCCACTCCTAAAAGCGGAATCCTGCACCCGGCGCCGGGGTTCTTCATGACGCACGCCACACCGCCGCGACCGTGCTCCTGCTCCCTCGGCGTCCCGGATGTCGTGGTCGACGCGATCATGGGTTGGGAGCCTGGGGGAGCGGCGCGGATGCGGGCCCGGTACATGCACGTCACCGGGCCGATGCTCCGGAAGGTCGCGCAGCAGGTTGGTGCAGCGTTCAGGGAGCCGCCTGCGGCCGGCTGAAGCTCTCAGGGCGTGCGGGCTGTCCCTTCTCGTTCCGCGAGGAAGTCATCGAGCAGCATGAAAAGTGTCGTGATGACGCGTTCTCCTGTTCCGGTGAGAGCCGCGTGAAGTGCCAGCGCTCATTGGGAAGCGCGATGTGGCGAACCTGCCCCATCCAGTTGTGGTTGCACTTGCGGCCGCGCCGGGCCACCAGCCACTCATGCCAGCCATCGAACCCGGGACCGCCGTGTCGCTGGGCATGGGCTCCGTACCCTTCGAGGAACGATTCCAGGCGGGCGAGTGTGACCTCCCCGACAAACATGCCGGGCCGCTCCGCCACGTTGGCCCAGTACTCGCGCTCGCTCATGCCTATGAGATCCATCCGCGCATCCTCTCGCTTGGTAGCCGGCCGTTGCTGGGTGCTGAGCGAGCGGCAGTCGATCAATCGAGACGGAAGCTGAGACGGACAACGCCGAAGGGCCCCACCGCGAACGGTGGGGCCCTTCGACATCGTGCCCGGTGAGGCACTGGCGGAGGATACGAGATTCGAACTCGTGAGGGGTTGCCCCCAACACGCTTTCCAAGCGTGCGCCCTAGGCCTCTAGGCGAATCCTCCGCCGGAAACATTACATGACCGAGGGGAGTGCTCGCGAACTCGTTCCCGCAGGCCGGGATCGGGTACTCTGTGCGCAGCCCCTCACGCGGCGCTATCTGACTGAACTCCCCCAGGGCCGGAAGGCAGCAAGGGTAGGTTGGCTCTGGCGGGTGCGTGGGGGGCGTCTGCGTTGCGGTGGAGGCCGGCCGCGGGGGCTCGGGCGGGGACCGTTGTCAGTGGGCGCCTATAACCTCGTAAGCGTGTCGTCTCTCGCTCTGTACCGCCGCTACCGCCCGGAGTCCTTTGCCGAGGTCATCGGGCAGGAGCATGTCACGGACCCGCTGCAGCAGGCGCTGCGGAACAACCGGGTCAATCACGCGTACCTGTTCAGCGGGCCGCGCGGGTGTGGCAAGACGACCAGTGCCCGGATCCTGGCCCGGTGCCTGAACTGCGAGAAGGGGCCGACGCCGACGCCGTGCGGGGAGTGCCAGTCCTGTCAGGACCTGGCGCGCAACGGGCCCGGTTCCATCGACGTCATCGAAATCGACGCCGCTTCGCACGGCGGTGTCGACGACGCGCGCGAGCTGCGGGAGAAAGCCTTCTTCGGGCCCGCCGGCAGCCGCTACAAGATCTACATCATCGACGAGGCCCACATGGTCACGTCGGCCGGGTTCAACGCGCTGCTGAAGGTCGTCGAGGAGCCTCCGGAGCACCTGAAGTTCATCTTCGCCACCACCGAGCCCGAGAAGGTCATCGGGACGATCCGGTCGCGGACCCACCACTACCCGTTCCGGCTCGTGCCGCCGGGGACGCTCCGGGACTACCTCGCGGAGGTGTGCCAGAAGGAGGACATCACCGTAGAGGAGGGTGTCTTCCCGCTCGTCGTGCGGGCCGGCGCGGGCTCCGTGCGCGACTCCATGTCCGTCATGGACCAGCTGCTCGCCGGCGCGGGCGAGGACGGCGTGACGTACGCCATGGCCACCTCGCTGCTCGGGTACACCGACGGGTCGCTGCTCGACTCCGTCGTCGAAGCCTTCGCCACCGGGGACGGGGCCGCCGCCTTCGAGGTCGTCGACCGGGTCATCGAGGGGGGCAACGACCCGCGGCGGTTCGTCGCCGACCTGCTGGAGCGGCTGCGGGACCTGGTGATCCTCGCCGCCGTGCCGGACGCCGTCGGCAAGGGGCTCATCGACGCCCCCGCCGATGTCCTCGAGCGCATGCAGGCCCAGGCCGGCACCTTCGGCGCCGCCGAGCTCAGCCGGGCCGCCGACCTCGTCAACGAGGGCCTGACCGAGATGCGCGGCGCCAACTCGCCCCGCCTCCAGCTCGAGCTGATCTGCGCGCGCGTGCTGCTGCCCGCCGCGTACGGCGACGAGCGCTCCGTCATGGCCCGGCTGGACCGGCTGGAGCGAGGGGTCAGCTTCTCCGCCGCGCCTGCCGGTGCGCCTGCCGCGGGGTACGTGCCCGCGCCCGACGTCCACACGGGCGGTGGCGGGGTGCAGGTGCCGCCGGGCGGCGGTGCCGCGGCGGCTCGCGCGGCCGTCCGGGGGCAGGGGGGCGCCGGCTCCGGTGCCGCCGGGGCTCCGGCGCCCGCGGCTCCGCCTCCCGCACCTACGCCGCCTCCCGCACCTACGCCGTCCCCCTCACCCGCGCCCTCACCGTCGCCCGCGCCCTCACCGTCGCCCGCGCCCTCACCGTCGCCCCAGCAGGCTCCGGCCGGGCCCCCGCCCGGCGAGCAGGCCCCGCCGCCCGCACCGGCGGGTACTCCGGCGCGCGGCGCCTGGCCCACCGCGGCTCCGGCGGGTGGCGGCCGGCGGCCCGGTGGCTGGCCCACGGCCACCCCGGCAGGCGGCGGACAACCGGCGGCGGCCGGTGCACCGACGCCCGCCCCGGCCCCGGCGGCCCCGGCACCCGCTCCGGCGACACCCCCGCAGGCGGCCCCCGCGCCCTCGGCCCCCGCTCCCGCCGGTGGCCCCGACCCGCGCATGCTCTGGCCGAACATCCTGGAGGCCGTCAAGAACCGCCGCCGCTTCACCTGGATCCTGCTCAGCCAGAACGCCCAGGTCGCGGGCTTCGACGGCACCACCCTTCAGCTCGGCTTCGTCAACGCCGGTGCCCGCGACAACTTCGCGAGCAGCGGCAGCGAGGACGTGCTGCGGCAGGCGCTGGCCGAGCAGTTCAACGTGCAGTGGAAGATCGAGGCCCTCGTCGACCCCTCGGGCGGGTCCGGCGGCTCCGCACCCCCGCCCGCCGGCGGACCCGGAGGATTCGGATCCTCAGGTCCCTCCGGGTACGGCGGAGGCGGTGCCGGTGGTGGCTACGGCGGCTCCGGCGCCGCGAACCCGCAGCGTCCGGCCGCCCCGCAGCCGGGCCAGGGCGCCCCGCAGGCCCGGCCCTCGGCTCCGGCGGCCTCTCCTGCGCCCGCCTCCCGGCCGACGCCCGCACCCGAGCCGCCCCCGGTCTCCCCGGAGGACGACATCCCCGCGGACGACGACCCCGACCTCGACGAGTCGGCCCTGTCCGGACACGAACTCATCGTGAGGGAGCTGGGAGCGACGGTGGTGGAGGAGTTCTCCAACGAGTGACCCCGGGAGTTCGCCGGAGTCCGTAGGCGTTCGTAGGAGCTTGTAGGAACGTACAACCTCCCCGCCCTCCGGCTCTCATCGGGAACGCCAGCTAGGCTGGCCCCCGTGAAGGTCCTCGTCATCGGCAGCGGCGCCCGCGAACACGCCCTGTGCCGCTCCCTGTCCCTCGACCCCGACGTCACCGCGCTGCACTGCGCCCCAGGCAACGCCGGCATCGCCGAGGTCGCCGAGCTGCACCGGGTCGACGCGCTCGACGGCGCCGCGGTGTCCGCGCTGGCCACCGAGCTGGGCGCCGACCTCGTGGTGATCGGCCCGGAGGCCCCGCTGGTCGCCGGTGTCGCCGACGCCGTCCGTGAGGCGGGCGTCCCGGTGTTCGGCCCCTCGCGGGAGGCCGCGCAGCTCGAGGGGTCCAAGGCGTTCGCCAAGGAAGTGATGGCGGCGGCCGGTGTGCCGACCGCCCGCTCGTACGTGTGCACGACCGCCGACGAGGTCGCCGAAGCCCTCGACGCCTTCGGCGCCCCGTACGTCGTCAAGGACGACGGGCTGGCCGCGGGCAAGGGTGTCGTGGTCACCTCCGACCTGGAGGCCGCCAAGGCCCACGCGGCCGGCTGCGAGCAGGTGGTCATCGAGGAGTTCCTCGACGGCCCGGAGGTCTCGCTCTTCGCGATCACCGACGGCGAGACCGTCGTCCCGCTCCAGCCCGCCCAGGACTTCAAGCGGGCGCTGGACGGCGACGAGGGCCCGAACACCGGCGGCATGGGCGCGTACTCCCCGCTGCCGTGGGCCGACCCGAAGCTGGTGGACGAGGTGCTGCAGAGCGTCCTGCAGCCGACCGTCGACGAGATGCGCCGCCGGGGCACGCCGTTTTCCGGCCTTCTCTACGCCGGTCTGGCGATCACGAGCCGGGGTGTGCGGGTCATCGAGTTCAACGCCCGCTTCGGCGACCCCGAGACCCAGGTCGTCCTGGCCCGTCTGAAGACGCCGCTGGCCGGCGTCCTGCTCGCCGCCGCGAACGGCACCCTCTCCCACCTGGCTCCCCTGCGCTGGAGCGACGAAGCGGCGGTCACCGTGGTCGTCGCCTCGCACAACTACCCCGGCACCCCGCGCACCGGCGACCCGATCACCGGCCTCGACGAGGTGACGGCCCTCGACGCCCCGCACGCCTACGTCCTGCACGCCGGCACCAGGCGCGAGGGTGACGCCGTCCTCAGCGCGGGCGGACGCGTGCTCTCCGTGACGGCCTCCGGCCGGGACCTGGCCGAGGCGCGGGACCGGGCCTACACCGCTGTGGCCCGCATCCGCCTGGACGGCTCCCAGCACCGTTCGGACATCGCGGCGAACGCCGCGGCGGACGCGGCGGGCGCGTAAAGCCACCGGTCAAGAGCCCTTTGCGAACGACCTGACCCCGGAGCGAATCCGGGGCCAGGTCGTTGCTGTGTGTCATCCACCTCTGACCAAAGCCATTCCATCGAGTGACCGATGCCCTATCCGGCTGACGGGGGCCCAGGCCCCAACTAGGGTGCGGCGCAAGCGTTCCGGCACTTGGCCCACCGGCATTGCGATGTCACTGGGGGGTGCCACAGTGGGGGAGTGAGCAACGCCAGGACAGCGCGAGGACAGCACGGAGGGGGTGAGGTCCGGTCGTGACCGGTATGGGTATGGAGGCAGGCGCGCAGGCCGCGCGGTCCCGGGCCCTCGCCGTGCTGCGGGTGCGCGGCCGGGGGCTCGCCGTCGCCGTGCTGCCCGCGGCGGCCGCCGTGATCCTGCTGGCGGGAGGCTCCAGCGGCCACCTCGTCGGCCACGGCTGGGACGTCGCCCGCTGGGTGGTGAGCGCGCTGGCCCTGGTGGTGCTGCTCGCCGCCGCAGGGATAGCCCTGGTCGTCGTCCGGGCCCGGCCCGCGGTGAGCCCCACGGTGTCCGTCCCCGAGGAGTCCGCGCCGGACCTGTACCGCATGGTGCGCGACCTCGCCGACCGCCTCGACGTGCCCGCGCCGTCCGCGATAGCGATCACGCCGGACTGCGACAGCTGGCTGGAGGACCGCACCCATCCGGCCCACGGCCCGCCGCCGCCCGAGTCCGGCGACGAGATAGCCGGACCGGGGCGGCGCCACCATCGGCGTACGGCCGTCGCTCCCGTCCTCGTCATCGGCTCCCCGTTCCTGTGGTGGATGCGGGTCGGCGAACTGCGGGCGGTCCTCGCCCCGGTCGTGGCCGGTACGGGACCCTCGGCGCATCCGGACATAGCGGCCGCCCGCCGCTTCGTACGGGGGCTGGACGCGGCGGTGGCGGTGGCGTCGACGCCAGGCCGCTGCGCGATGATCCGAGGAGTGTGCGCGGGGCTCGGCTGGGTGGCCCGGATGCTGCTGCGCGGCTGCCGGGAGCACGCGGCCCTGATGGAGCGCGCGGTCGCGGCGGCCGCCGCCGAGCGTGCACAGGCTGTGGATTACGGGCTGCGGATCGTCGCCCAGGAGCAGGTGGGGCTGGCGTACGCGGGCTGGGACCGGCTGCTGACCCGGGTGGCACTGCCCGCCTGGCGGATGGGCCGCTGGCCCTCGCGACTGGACGCAGGTGTCGTCGCGGCGCTCACCGAGCTGTCCCGGCGGGACCGACTGGCCGAGGGCTTCGCCTCCCGGCTGGGCGAGCGCCCCGCCTGTGACCTGCTCGAGGAGCCCGGCCTGGTGGACGAGGCCGCCTCCCTGCTCGCCGCCCGTCTCTTCCACGGCGGCCCCGCCGAGTCCGGTCCGGACTGGGCGCCGGTGGACTGGCAGGAGTACCCGGAGGAAGTGGTCGACCGCACCTGGCGCACCGAGGCGGCCCGTCTCCACCGGGTCCTGGACTCCCTGGGCGTCCGCTCCGCCCCCGCCGCCACCGCCTCCCCCGCTCCGACGCTGTCGCGGGTGCTGGACCACCTGTCGTGCCCGCCGCCCCCGCCGCCCGCCGTCACCGAGCCGGACGGCTGTCGGGCCGACGACCCGCGCTTCGCGTCCGCGGGCGACCCGCGCTACGCACCCGCGGACGGCGAGCCGCTGAACGAGCGCAGCGCCTCGCTCGCCGCAAGGCTCAGCGCCGAGGTGGCCCGTGAGGAGGCCACCGGGCCGGACCCGGCGCCGACGGCCGGTGCGGGCGCCGGTCAGGGCTCCGACACCGCCCTGTGGGACGACGACGCGCTGCCCCTGTTCCCGCTCCAGCCCCCGCGCACCGCCCGCGACCTGCTCGCCGAGCACGTCACGGCGATGGTGTGCTGCGCCGCGGTCGACACGGCGGGCGCGAGCCCGGGGCTGGACTGGCTCGACGGTCCCTCGCTGCTCGTCCACGGCGAGAGGGCCGCCGACCTCTCCGCCCGGGTGCTCAGCCTGATCGAGGAGGGAGACCCGCTCCCGCTGCGCGCCTGGCTGGTGGAGTCGGGGATACGCCCGGAGAAGCCGGTACGGCTGGTCTGACGAGCCGGCTGGACGGCCGTACCGGAGTCGGCTCTTCCAGTTCAGGTCAATTCGCAACGAATAGTGACCATACGCGTGTCGAATGTGCTGTGCTGGGACCGAACGCGCACATGGCAAGGGCGTACGACATACGACAGACACACAGACCAACCGGCAAGCCACGCACACCAGTTCACACGGACACGTCGCGGAACGCGTCGCACGGACCACGACGCACAGACCGCGACGCACGGACCACGACGCACGGGCCAGTCGCACAGACGAGACCACGGGGGCACGAGGGAGGGGAGCGGCCATGGCTTCGGACCACATTCGCCGCTGGGAGTCGGGAGCACTCGCGCACGCCGTCACGGACCCCTTCGGACTGGGCCCGGTCCCCTGGCTGCGCGGCAGCGAGACGTACTTCGACGACACGGGACACGTCGTCCCCTGGTACGTGGACACGACCCGGCAGCACCCGCCGACGGCCGGCACCGGCAGGAGCACCGCACGGGTCCCGGCCCCCCGGGCCTCCGGCGGCGGTCCCCGCTCCGCCGACGACGTGCACCGTCAGATCAAGGGGTTCACCTCCGCCGGCGCGGTCGCACCCGGCGAGTCCCTCGACTTCCACATCACCGTGGACCCGCCCCAGCAGTTCGGCGTGGACATCTACCGCATCGGCCACTACGGCGGCGACGGCGCCGCCAAGATCACCACGAGTCCCCGGCTGTCCGGCATCGTCCAGCCCCCGCCGCTGACCGCCGACCGCACGGTCTCCTGCCATCACTGGTGGCTGTCCTGGCGACTGCAGGTCCCGTCGTACTGGAGCATCGGCGCGTACGTCGCGGTGCTCACCACGGCCGACGGCTACCGCTCCCACGTGCCGTTCACCGTCCGGGACAACCACCCGGCGGACCTGCTCCTGCTCCTGCCCGACATCACCTGGCAGGCCTACAACCTGTACCCGGAGGACGGCCACACCGGCGCGAGCCTCTACCACGCCTGGGACGAGAAGGGCCGTCTGCTGGGCGAGGCCGACGCCGCGACCACGGTGTCCTTCGACCGCCCGTACGCGGGCGCGGGACTGCCCCTGCACGTCGGTCACGCCTACGACTTCATCCGCTGGGCGGAGCGCTACGGCTACGACATCGCCTACGCCGACGCCCGCGACCTGCACGCCGGCCGGGTCGACCCCACCCGCTACCGGGGCCTGGTCTTCCCCGGCCACGACGAGTACTGGTCGACGCAGATGCGCCGCACGGTGGAGCTGGCCCGGGAGAACGGCACATCGCTGGTCTTCCTCTCCGCCAACACCATGTACTGGCAGGTCGAGCTGGGCCCGTCCCCCTCCGGCGTCCCCGACCGCCTGCTGACCTGCCGCAAACGCAAGGGCCCGGGCAGGCCCGTGCTCTGGCGGGAGATCGACCGCCCCGAGCAGCAGCTGGTCGGCATCCAGTACGCGGGCCGGGTCCCCGAGCCGCACCCCCTGGTCGTGCGCAACGCCGACCACTGGCTGTGGGAGGCGACGGGCGCGCAGGAGGGCGACGAGATCGAGGGCATGGTCGCCGGCGAGGCCGACCGGTACTTCCCGCGCACCCCGCTGCCCGAGCACGAGGAGCGCATCCTGCTCGCCCACTCCCCGTACACGGACGGCGACGGAGTCCTGAGGCACCAGGAGACGTCCCTGTACCGCGCCACCTCCGGCGCCCTGGTGTTCGCCTCGGGCACCTTCGCCTGGTCCCCGGCCCTGGACCGCCCCGGCCACGTCGACCCCCGCATCCAGCGGGCCACGGCCAATCTGCTGGACCGTATCTGCAAACGCGACTGACCGCTGTCCGCGAGGGTGACCGACCGCTGTGACCGACCGCTGTTCGAAAGCGCGACCGACCCGCCGTCCGCGACCCGTGTCCGATACGGGACAATCGAGGCTGGACCAAACCACGGGGAGGAACCGTGTCCGGATTCGTAGAAAAGCCCGAGCCGATCCAGGTTCCGGGGCTGGTGCACCTGCACACCGGCAAGGTGCGCGACCTGTACCAGAACGAGGCCGGTGACCTCGTGATGGTCGCCAGCGACCGCATGTCCGCCTACGACTGGGTCCTGCCCACCGAGATCCCGGACAAGGGACGCATCCTCACCCAGCTCTCCTTGTGGTGGTTCGACCAGCTCGCCGACCTCGTCCCCAACCACGTGCTGAGCACCGCGCTGCCGGCCGGCGCCCCCGCCGACTGGCAGGGGCGCACCCTGGTCTGCAAGTCCCTGAGCATGGTTCCGGTCGAGTGCGTGGCCCGCGGCTACCTCACCGGCTCCGGCCTGGCCGAGTACCAGGAGTCCCGCACGGTCTGCGGCCTCGCCCTCCCCGAAGGCCTGGTCGACGGCTCCGAGCTGCCCGCCCCGATCTTCACCCCGGCCACCAAGGCCGCGGTCGGCGACCACGACGAGAACGTCTCCTACGAGGAGGTCGCCCGCAAGGTCGGCGCCGACACCGCCGCCCGGCTGCGCCAGGCCACCCTCGCCGTGTACGCCCGCGGCCGTGACATCGCCCGCGACCGCGGGATCGTCCTGGCCGACACGAAGTTCGAGTTCGGCTTCGACGGCGACACGCTCGTGCTCGCCGACGAGGTCCTCACCCCCGACTCCTCCCGTTTCTGGCCGGCCGACCAGTGGCAGCCGGGCCGCGCGCAGCCGTCGTACGACAAGCAGTTCGTCCGCGACTGGCTGACCTCCGCCGAGTCCGGCTGGGACCGCAAGAGTGAGGAGCCCCCGCCGGCGCTGCCGCAGCAGGTGGTGGAGGCGACCCGCGGGAAGTACGTGGAGGCGTACGAGCGGCTGACGGGCGTCCGCTGGGCGTAGGAACGGAGAAGGCCCCCGGTGGAAACCGGGGGCCTTCTCACTGGAGCGGACGACGAGGCTCGAACTCGCGACCTCAACCTTGGCAAGGTTGCGCTCTACCAACTGAGCTACGTCCGCGTTGCGCCGTGGCGCGAGAGCAACTATACCCAACCTCGCTCCCGTGCGAGACGCACCGCGGTGTGCCGGTTCTCCGCCCCGAGCTTCGTCGCGGCCGAGGAGAGGTAGTTCCGCACGGTCCCCGGGGACAGCGCGGCCCGTTCCGCGATCTCCGCGACCGGTGCCCCGTCGGCGGCCAGCTCCAGCACCTCCGCCTCCCGCGCGGTCAGCGGCGAGTCCCCCGCGGAGATCGCGTCGGCGGCCAACTCCGGGTCGACGTAGCGGTTTCCGCCGTGCACGGTACGGATGATCTCCGCGAGCCGCTGCGCGCTGACCGTCTTCGGCACGAACCCGCGCACCCCTGCCGCGAGGGCGCGTTTCAGATGGCCGGGACGCCCGTGACCGGTGACGATCAGTACCCGGCAGCCGGGCAGTTCGGTGCGCAGGGCTGTGGCGACCTTCACACCGTCGGCGCCCGGCATCTGCAGGTCCAGGACCGCCACGTCGGGTGCGTGGGCTCGCGCCATGGCCAGCGCCTCCGGCCCGCTCGCCGCCTCCGCCACCACGAGGAGGTCGTCCTCCAGGGAGAGCAGCGCGGCCAGCGCGCCCCGGATGAGGTGCTCGTCGTCGGCGAGCAGCAGACGTACCGGGGTACTCATGACGCGACCTCACTCACACCGGCCACACGGGCCAAGGGCACCTCCGCGACCAACCTGAAGCCGTCAGCCCCGACCGGCCCCGCCTCCAACGAGCCGTCGACCGCCGCCAGCCGTTCCCGCAGCCCGGCGAGCCCTGAGCCGCCGCTCCCGCCGGGGCCGGCGACCCCGTCGTTCTCGACCGTCAGCACCACAGATCCCTCCCGTACCCGCAGTCCCACCGTGCACCGCCCCGCGTCCCCGTGCCGCAGCACGTTGGTCGCCGCCTCCCGCACCACCCAGCCGAGCGCGGACTGCACCTCGGCGGGCAGCCCGTCGGTGTCCCCGGTGATCTCGCAGTCGATCCCTGCCGCCGTCAACACGCCCTTGGCACCGTCGAGTTCGATGCCGAGATCGGCCTCGCGGTAGCCCCGTACGACGTCCCGCACCTCCCGCTGCGACTCCTGCGCGATGCGCTGGACCTCGATCATCTGCTCCACCGCCTCGGGCCGCCCGCGCCGGGCCAGCTGCACGGCCAGCTCGCTCTTCAGGGAGATGACGGACAGGTTCCGCCCGAGGACGTCGTGCAGATCCCGCCCGAACCGCAGCCGCTCCTCGGCGACGGCGAGCCGGGCCCTGGTCTCGCGGGCCTCGTCGAGTTCGTAGACGGAGTCGAGCAGCCAGACGGAGAAGAGGCAGGTGGAGGCGAGAGATCCGGCTGAGATGAGCACCACGAACGTCACGGCCAGCACAGTGGTCCAGGACGCACCGAACGGCCACGACCCCACGCCCGCGCCGAACGCGAATCCGCACACGGTCGAGAACACGCGCCGCCGTCTGCGCACACCCAGCGCCATGGTGCCCGCGCCGAAGGTGAGGATGACCACGAAAACTGTGCCGGCGGCGGTGTCCATGCTCGGTCCCCCGGGCCCGTACTCCTTCAGTCCCAGGGCGAGGACCGCGAGCGCGAAGGTGAGCGTGCCGAGCACCCACAACAGCCGTATCGGCTGGCCGCGCCGGCCGCGGCTCCAGTCCAGCGCCCGGGAGGCGGTCACGCATGCGGCCAACGCGTGGACGGCGCCCGCGGCCGTCAACCAGCCCGCGACGTCCGCGCGCCCCTGTCCGACCCCCGGCAGCCCGATCGCCGCGACCTCGATCACGCCGAACAGGTGGAACGACCACCGCGTGTACGTCTCGACCTTCTCCGGCGTGCTCTTGCGCCGCCACCACCCCGCGGGCCTGCCCGCATCCCCCATGTCCCGCCCCCCGTAGGTCACCGCCGCGGTTCCCAGCGGAACCGCCGCCCTACAGCAAACACCGCCACGACGGTCCAGGCCAGCGCGGTCGCCAGGGTGCCCAGCGCCGCGTACGCGCTGAGGTCGCCGGTCCAGCCGGCCCGGACCAGCCGGATCGCGGGGGACAGGGGGAGGAACTCGCACACGTCGGCGAGACGGTCGGGCAGGACTTCCGTCGGGACGGCCATGCCCGAGCCGGTCATGGACACCATCACCAGCGGCAGCGCGGTGACCTGGGCGCTCTCCGGGGTCCGGGTGAACGAGGCCGTGAGGGCGGCGAGTGCCGCGGACAGCACCATGCCCAGGCCGACCCCCAGCACGGCCAGGTACGGCGCCCGGGGCGCCCCGGTGTGCAGGAGCACCGCGCAGCCCGCGGCCAGCACCAGCGTCTGGGCGAGGCCGACGCAGACGGCGGGCAGGGCGGTGCCGGCCAGGATCTCGGCGTCGCCGAGCTCACCGGTGCGCAGCCGTTTCAGGACGAGTTCCTCGCGGCGGGCGACGAAGGCGCTGACCAGGGTGGTGTACACGGCGAAGAGGAAAGTGAATCCGATCGCGGCCGTGATCATCACGGTGCCGATGGTCAGTCCGTGCGCCTTCAGGTCCAGCCCGTCAGTGGCGGGCCGCACGCTGAGCGGCAGGGTGAGCGGCATGAGCAGCGCCGTGGCGACGGCACTGCGGTTGCGGCCGAGGAGGGTGAGCTCGGCCCGGGCGAGGGCACGCAGCCGCCGGGCGGTCGGGGCGAGGGCCAGAGTGCTCATGCGACGACCTCCAGGTCCCGCGCGATGGACAGGAACGCCTCCTCCAGCGAGGCCGAGCGCACATCGAGGCCGTGCAGTTCGACCCCGGTCCGCTCGGCCCACAGCAGCAACGCGGTGGCGGTGCGCTGCAGCTCCCGGGTGCGCAGCCGCACGTCCCGGCCGGCCACCTCGTGTCCGCTGACACCCAGTTGCGCGAGCGGCGGCAGGTCTCCGAGGAAGTAGCCCTCGGGGAGCCGGAAGGAGATCCGCGCAGGGCGGTCGGCGGTCACCTCGTCCGGTGTTCCGGCGGCCGCGATGCGTCCCTCGTGCAGGATGGCGAGCCGGTCGGCGAGGCCCTCGGCCTCCTCCAGGTAGTGCGTGGTCAGCAGCACGGTGGTGCCGCTGTCGCTGAGTGCCCGCACCAACTCCCAGGTGTCCCGGCGCCCTTCGACGTCGAGTCCGGTCGTCGGCTCGTCCAGGAACAGCACCTCGGGCTCGCCGAGCAGGGCGAGCGCGAGGTCCAGCCGGCGCCGCTCACCCCCGGACAGCTGCTTCACCCGCACCCCGGCCTTCCCGGCCAGTCCCACCAGGCCCAGTGCCTCCGACTCGGGCCGGGCCCCGCTGGTGCACCCCGCCCACATCCGCGCGGTCTCGGCGACGGTCAGCTCGGAGGGAAAGCCGCCCTCCTGGAGCATCACGCCGGTGCGCGGCCGTACGGCCGCCCGTTCCCGGTAGGGGTCGTGGCCGAGGACGCGCACCCGGCCCCCGGCCGGTGCCGCGAGGCCCTCCAGCAGCTCGACCGTCGACGTCTTGCCCGCGCCGTTGGTGCCGAGCAGTGCGAAGACCTCTCCGCGGGTCACGGAGAAACTGATTCCGCGTACCGCTTCGAACCCGCCCCCGTAGACACGTCGTAGGTCGGTGACCTCGATCACGTGCTCGTGTCCGTCGCTGTCCATGCGGTCTGTCTGGTCCATGCATCCAGCGTTCCGGCGGCCGGGGCCGGGGAGCAGTGCGCGGTGTCATCACTCGGCATGACAAATGTCAGGCGGACGCTCGCGGCAGGGCATGAAAAAACCCCGGTCGCGATGACCGGGGCTTCACTGGAGCGGACGACGAGGCTCGAACTCGCGACCTCAACCTTGGCAAGGTTGCGCTCTACCAACTGAGCTACGTCCGCACTGCTCCCGACCGGCTCCCACCGATCGGTGCGAGCACCAGCCTACCTGATCCACAAGCTGCTCAGGACCGGCGGTGCAGAGCGGGTGACAGGAATTGCACACTGCGCCTTCCCCCTGGAAGGGGGATGTTCTGCTACTGAACTACACCCGCATGTACTCCGTCGGGCTCGGGCCTTTCGGCCTCGCCCTTCGGCGTGCTCCAGACATTAGCTGAACAACAGGGGGGTTGCGCAAGTCGGTTCCCCCCGGGGGTGCCTGACACCCAACGCGGCTGCCCTCAGGGGCCGCTGACGGACCCTGAGGGCTCACCCCTCGCGGGCGGACTCACTGTGCCGCGCTGAACGCCTCGTAGACCTTCTTGGGGATGCGGCCGCGCGCGGGGACGTCCATCTTGTTCGCCTGGGCCCAGGCGCGGACCGCCGCGGGGTCGGGGGCGACCTCCGTCTGGCGGTACGCCTTGCCCGACCTCGACCGCTTGCGGCCGGCCGTCACGTAGGGCTCGAGGGCCTTACGCAGTTTCTTGGCATTGACCTGGTTCAGGTCGATCTCGTACGACTTGCCGTCGAGTCCGAAGGCGATCGTTTCCGCCGCTTCCGAGCCGTCGATGTCGTCAAAGAGAGTGACCACGACCTTCTGCGCCACGAATATCGGTCCCTTCGTGCGACACCTCTCCGGTGATGACGTGCCGAGACGTCCGGAAGATGTCGACTGTCCGCCTGTTATTGGGCAAAGTATCAGCTATTGCCAATTCATTTGTACAGTGCGCGGCATTGGAAAGTGAAGCCCGACTAAATCCGTCCGCGTGTCCGGGGGCAATACGGTTCGCCGGACGATCCGGTAACTTTCCCAGAATTTTTCACGGTGTACCCCGTTCGACACCGGACCGTGATGCCGCTCACGTAGGTTCCTACAACTCTACCCGCGTAGAAATTTTGTGCGGGTAGTCTGAAGGAACCTGCTCAGCACCACACACCGGGAGTGCCAGTGGCACGCGTCGTAGTCGACGTCATGCTCAAGCCGGAGATCCTCGACCCCCAGGGCCAGGCGGTGCAGCGCGCACTGCCGCGCCTGGGTTTCGACGGCATCTCCGACGTACGTCAGGGAAAGCGATTCGAACTGGAAGTTGACGGGCCGGTCGACGAGGCCGCGCTCGCCCGCATTCACGATCTTGCCGAATCCTTCCTCGCCAACACCGTGATCGAGGACTTCACCGTCAAGGTGGAGGAAGTCGCGGAGGCCGTGAAGTGACCGCTCGTATTGGCGTCGTCACTTTCCCGGGCAGCCTGGACGACCGGGACACCCAGCGGGCGATCCGTCTCGCCGGTGCGGAGCCGGTCGCGCTGTGGCACAAGGACAAGGACCTCAAGCAGGTCGACGCCGTGGTGCTGTGCGGAGGTTTCTCCTACGGCGACTATCTGCGCGCCGGCGCCATCGCCCGCTTCTCGCCGGTGATGGAGCCCCTCATCGAACAGGCGAAGGCCGGCCTGCCGGTCCTCGGCATCTGCAACGGCTTCCAGATCCTCACCGAGGCCCATCTGCTGCCCGGCGCGATGCTCGGCAACGACCACCTCCACTTCATCTGCCGTGACCAGAAGCTGCGGGTGGAGAACGCGGAGACCTCCTGGACCACCGACTACCGCGCCGGCCAGGAGATCCACATCCCGCTGAAGAACATGGACGGCCGGTACGTCGCCGACGAGTACACGCTCGACAAGCTGGAGGCGGAGGGCCGGGTCGCGTTCCGGTACCTCGACTTCAATCCCAACGGCAGCCTCCGTGACATCGCCGGCATCACCAACGAGGCCGGGAACGTCGTCGGCCTGATGCCGCACCCCGAGCACGCCGTCGAGCCGCTGATCGGTACCGGTCGTACCGACGGCCTCCCCTTCTTCACCTCGATCCTCAAGAAGCTGGTGGGCGCATGAGCCGGACGCCTCTGGACACGGTCGAGCACGCGGCCGCGACCCCCGACGTCGAGCTGCCCTGGGCCGAACTCGGCCTGAAGAAGGACGAGTACGAGCGGGTGGTGGAGATCCTCGGCCGCCGTCCGACCGGCGCCGAGCTCGCCATGTACTCGGTCATGTGGTCCGAGCACTGCTCGTACAAGTCCTCCAAGGTGCACCTGCGCCAGTTCGGCGAGAAGGCCCCCCAGTCCGACGCCCTCCTCGTCGGCATCGGCGAGAACGCCGGTGTCGTCGACGTCGGTCAGGGCTACGCGGTCACCTTCAAGGTCGAGTCCCACAACCACCCCTCCTACGTCGAGCCCTACCAGGGCGCGGCCACGGGGGTCGGCGGCATCGTCCGCGACATCATCGCCATGGGCGCCCGCCCGGTCGCGGTCGTCGACCCGCTGCGCTTCGGCGCGGCCGACCACCCGGACACCAAGCGGGTGCTCCCCGGAGTCGTCGCGGGCATCGGCGGCTACGGCAACTGCCTGGGCCTGCCCAACATCGGCGGCGAGGTCGTCTTCGACGCCTGCTACCAGGGCAATCCGCTGGTCAACGCCGGTGCCATCGGTGTGATGCGGCACGAGGACATCCACCTCGCGAAGGCGTCCGGCGCCGGCAACAAGGTCATCCTGTACGGCGCCCGGACCGGCGGTGACGGCATCGGCGGCGCGTCGATCCTGGCCTCCGAGACCTTCGACGACGCGAAGCCGAGCAAGCGCCCGGCGGTCCAGGTCGGCGACCCCTTCCAGGAGAAGCTCCTCATCGAGTGCACCCTGGAGGCCTTCAGGGAGAAGCTGGTCGTCGGCATCCAGGACCTCGGCGCGGCCGGCTTGTCCTGCGCCACGTCCGAGCTGGCCTCCAACGGCTCCGGCGGTATGCGCGTCACCCTGGACGACGTACCGCTGCGTGACTCCACGCTCTCGCCCGAGGAGATCCTCATGAGCGAGTCGCAGGAGCGCATGTGCGCGGTGGTGGAGCCGGAGAAGGTCGACCGTTTCCTGGAGATCTGCGAGAAGTGGGACGTCATCGCCACCGTCATCGGTGAGGTGACCGACGGCGACCGCCTCGAGATCTACTGGCACGGCGGCAAGATCGTCGACGTCGACCCGCGTACGGTCGCGCACGAGGGCCCGGTCTACGAGCGCCCCTACGCCCGCCCGTCCTGGCAGGACGAGCTGCAGGCCGACGACGCGAACAAGCTGCCCCGGCCGGCGACGAGCGAGGAGCTGAAGGACCAGGTCCTGAAGCTGGTCGGCTCGCCCAACCAGGCCTCCAAGAAGTGGATCACCTCGCAGTACGACCACTTCGTGCAGGGCAACACCGTCCTCGCCCAGCCCGAGGACTCCGGCATGATCCGCGTCGACGAGAAGACCGGCCTCGGTGTCGCGATCGCCACGGACGGCAACGGCCGGTACGCCAAGCTCGACCCGTACACGGGCGCGCAGCTGGCCCTAGCCGAGGCCTACCGCAACGTCGCCACCACCGGCGCCAAGCCGCTGGCCGTCTCCGACTGCCTGAACTTCGGCTCGCCCGAGGACCCGGCGGTCATGTGGCAGTTCGCGGAGGCGGTACGCGGTCTCGCGGACGGCTGCCAGCAGCTCGGCACCCCGGTGACCGGCGGCAACGTCTCGCTCTACAACCAGACGGGCGAGGCGGCCATCCACCCGACGCCGGTGGTCGCGGTCCTCGGCGTGATCGACGACGTCGCGCGCCGCACGCCCGTCGCCTTCCAGGAGGAGGGCCAGCTGCTCTACCTCCTCGGCGACACGCGTGAGGAGTTCGGCGGTTCGGCCTGGTCGCAGGTGGTCCACGACCACCTCGGCGGCCTGCCCCCGAAGGTCGACCTGGAGCGCGAGCGTCTGCTCGCCGAGATCCTGATCTCCGCCTCCCGCGACGGCATGATCGACTCCGCGCACGACCTGTCCGACGGCGGTCTGATCCAGGCGGTCGTGGAGTCGGCGCTGCTCGGCGGCAAGGGCGCCCGCCTGATCGTCCCGGACGGTCTGGACGCCTTCACCTTCCTCCTCTCCGAGTCCGCGGGCCGTGCGATCGTCGCCGTGCCGCGCTCGGAGGAGGTCCGCTTCAACGACATGTGCGGCGCGCGGGGCCTGCCGGCCACCCGCATCGGTGTCGTGGACGGTGACACGATCGAGCTCCAGGGCGAGTTCGAGCTGACACTGGAGGAGCTGCGCACCGCCCACGAGGGAACCATCCCGGCCCTGCTGGCCTGAGTCCTCGCGGGGTTCCGCGAAGTCCCGCTCCTTCGAAGCCCCCGCCCGGGGTCACCGGGTGGGGGCTTCGTCGTTGTGTGCGGGTTCGAAGCTTCACTTGCACGAGATTACGTAGTTCCGTAATCTCATAGCCGTGGAACTCGAACAACGCGTCGCGGACCTCGAACGCAGGCTGGCGGCGCTGGAGGACGCGCAACGCGCCGCCCCGCAACTGGACGCGAGCGACTTCTGGGCCCTGAACGGGCTGAAGGAGCAGCTGGCCGAGCTCGGGGCGGCCGACGGAGGCGTCCTGTTCACGGGGGCCGTACGGCTGCCGACCGGGGAGCGCTACGACTGGCAGCACGGCGCACTCACCGACGAGCTTCTGGACGACGACTGGACCCGGGTCGCCGAGCCGCTCGCCGCCCTCGGGCACCCGGTACGGCTGCGGCTGCTCCGCGAGATCCTCGGCGGCCGGCGCACCGCGGCCGAGCTCGCCGAGCTGGACGAGGTCGGCACGACCGGCCAGATCTACCACCACCTGCGCCAGCTGTCCGCCGCCGGCTGGCTGCACACGACCGCCCGCGGCCGCTACGCGGTACCGGCGGGACGGGTGGTGCCGCTGCTCGTCGCACTGTCCGCGGCCCGGTCCTGACCCGGCCGGCGCCGACACCAAGAGGGGGAACCATGACCGCACGCAAACTGACCGGCATCGTCCACCGACTTCTGCAGCTCGTCTTCCTCGGCCTCGTGATCACCCACGCGTTACTGGACCTCGGGTATCCGTGGTGGTGGAACTTCGGACCGCTCGCCCTCGCCCAGGCCGTCCTCATCGTGGGCCGTCGGCGGTGGAGCGGTGCCCCGGACAGCCCGCGCGCGGCCCGCGAACCCGTCGAGGTCGTCCCGCCCGTGACGGGCCGCTGGTCCGCGCTGAACAGCCCGGCCGACCGCACGCCGAGCCACGGGACGCACGCCTACGGCCAGACGTTCGCCATCGACGTCGTCGCCGAGCCCGAGCCGGGCGCCCGCCCGTGCTTCCGCATGCTGTGGCCGCTCGCCCGCCGGAACAGCGCCTTCCCCGCCTTCGGCGCCCCGCTGCTCGCGGTGGCCGACGCCACCGTCGTACGGGCCACCGACGCCCAGCGCGACCACCTCAGCCGCACGTCGCTGCCCGCCCTGCTGTACCTCACGTTCCTGGAAGAGGCCGTGCGTGCTCTGTTCGGCGTCAAACGGATCGTCGGCAACCACGTCGTGCTGGATCTCGGCGAGGGCACCTACGCGATGTACGCGCACGTCCAGCGCGGCTCCCTCGCCGTCCGGGAGGGCGACCGGGTGCGCGCCGGGCAGACCCTCGCCCGTTGCGGGAACTCGGGCAACTCGACCGAGCCGCACCTGCACTTCCAGTTGATGGACGGCCCCGACCCGGACACCGCCCGCGGCATCCCCTTCACCTGGCGCGGCATCGGCGTCCCCCGCAACCGCGAGATCTTCGAGGCGCCCGCGACGGCGTCGCAGCCCACATAGGCTGCCGCCATTCATCGCCGACGCGCTCGCCGTGAAGGCGCCCGGCGGCTCCCCGGCCGTCCGTGCCGAGACGGTGAACACTTCGCGAACCAGTTGTAACGCCCTGCGCCCGCAGGGTAGTTGTGAGGCGAAAGCGTTTGTGGGGAGTGGCGCCGGGCTGACAGGGGGAGCGGCCGGATGGAGATCAGGTTCGAAGCGGCGGGATCCACGCGCGAGGAAGAACTGCAGTCCCTGTACGACTGGCTGGCCGCAGACCGGGCTCTGCGCCGCGAGGTCCGGGTGACCAGGGTCGCCGAACCCGACGCCGGCACCGGCCGGATGGGCCCCGGCGTCGACCTCGTACTCGCGGTGCTCTCAGCACTGGGTGGCGTGGGACAGCTCCAGCAGTCGTACCTGGCCTGGCGGCAGAGCCGCAGACCCGAGAGCCGGGTCACCGTCGACATCACCGGCCTCGACCCCGAACGGGCGGCCGAGCTGCTGCGCGGGTTCGGGCAGGCCGACGGCGACGGCCACGGCGAGGACGAGGAGCCGCGGTGACGGCCACCACGCGCAGCCCCACGATCGACACCTCGGGCCGGATCGACCCGGACCGCTCCGCCTGTGTGCTGATCGGCGTGGACGACTACACGCACCTCGACCCGCTGCGCAGTGTCCGGCACAACCTCGTGGAACTGCGGGGCACGCTCATGGACCGGAACATCTGGGGCGTCCCCGAGGACCGGATACGCACGGTCGCCAACCCGGCGACGGCGGCCGAGGTGACCGACGCGATCCGCGAGGCCGCCGAACTCGCCGAGGACACCCTCCTCGTCTACTACGCCGGACACGGATTCCGCCGCGATCAGCAACTGCTGCTCACCCTGCCCACATCGGTCGAGGGCCGGCCTGAGACCACCACCCGTGCCGACGACGTGCGCGGCGCCATCGCCGGCACCGGCGCCGCGCAGCGTCGCGTACTGATCCTCGACTGCTGCTTCAGCGGCCAGATGCTGACGGAGATGGCGGACGGCCACCGCCAGGACGTCGAGGCGGCGATGCGGACCCTGCACGACGTCGAAGGCGCCTACACCATGACCTCCGGCACACGTGACCGGCCCTCCCACGCCCCCGACCCCGAGCGCTGCACCCTGTTCACCGGCGCCCTGGTCGACGTCATGCGACAGGGTCTCCCGGACGGCCCGGAGATGCTGGGCCTGCACGACCTCTTCAAGGAGGTCAAGAAACGCATCGTCGCGCACCGGCCCGAGCTGCCGCAGGAGCCGCAGGACGAAGACCACAACGGGGTCGGCGGCCTGCCCTTCGTCCGTAACGTCGCCGTACTGCCCCCACGGGAGACGCCGCCGCCCCCGCCGCCGCCTCCCACGCGCTGGCAGCGGATCCGCACCCCCGTCCTGTCACTGACCGCCGGTGCCCTCGGACTCGCGCTCGGACTGGGCGCCCAGCCCCTCGTCCACTGGTGGCGCGACACCCACCCGGCGGCCGCCGCCGGTCCCTGCGCGCGTCCCTCGCCGGCCGATGCCGCCGCGCCCCGCGCCGTGCTGCTCGACCACTCCGACGCGCTGAACAAGCAGCATCCCGACTACGAGAACATCGCCGGCCTGTCCGGCCTGGCCCTCGTCTCGCAGGGCAAGACGGTCAAGGCGCTCGCGCTCGCCGACAACTCGCCGGGCCGGGTGTGGCCGCTTACCCTCGGCTCCCCCTTCCACCTCGACCCCAGCCCCGACACGGCACTGCCCCTGCACCGCGCCGACGGCAAACCGTTCCCCGACGACTGGTACGACGGCGAGGCCCTGGTCATCGAGAACGGCGGCAGGACGATGCTGATCGCCTCCGAGACCGGCCCGGCCATCCGCCGCTTCGACATCGCCACCGGACGCCAGCTCGGCAAGGACTTCACCATCCCGAAGGAACTGCGCTACTGGCCCCAGGGCTCCGCGCAGATCGGCCGCAGCATCGAGTCCCTGGCCGTCTCCCCGGACGGCCGCCACCTCTACGCCGGCTGGGAGGCACCTCTGGCAAAGGACGGCGACCAGCGCGGCCGGGCGATCATCCGCATCCAGCGCTACAAGGGGACGCCCGGCGGCGACTACACCCCGGACGGGGAGTACGCGTTCTTCGCCGACGACGGCATGTACCTGTCCGAGCTGAACGCCATCGACGACAGCGGCGACCTCCTCGCGCTGGAACGCCAGTACACCGCCGGCCTCGGCTCGGCCATCCGGATCGTCCAGCTCTCCCTCAGACAGGCCTCCGACGTGACCGACCTGACCTCGCTGTGGCACCAGCCGGCACACATCTTCGCCAAGGAGGAACTGGTCGTCGACCTGGCGACCTGCCCCGCGGGCGGCCCCGGCGCCGTCGCCGTCCCGGCCTCGTCCCCCGAGCATCCGCTCCTCGACAACGTGGAGGGCATGGCCCTCGGCGACCCGTGGAAGTCCGGCACGTACAAGGGATGGCAGCCGCTCTACCTGGTATCCGACGACAACGACAGCGATGACCAGATCACCCGCCTCTACTCGCTCGCCGTGAAGCTGCGCAGGTGATTAGGCTCCCCGTCATGCCCACGGCCAGGAAACGCCCCCGCACCTACGACCCCGTCAGGACCCGCACGGCGGTCCTCGGCCAGCTCGCCCATGTACGGGAAGCCGTCCGCGGGCTCACGCCCGAGCAACTCGCCCTCCCGACCCGGCTCGGCGGGTGGACCGTACGGGAGCTGGTCGCGCACATCGGGATGGCGCTCACGGCCATCGAGCGGTCCCTCGACCTGCCCGAGCCGGAGAAGCAGGACGCCGTCCTCGTCGAATGGCCGTTCGCGACCTCTTCCAACGCCACGGCCATCGACGAGTTCACCCGGCGGCTCGCCGAGCAGCACCCCGACCTCGACACCTACCTCGCCGGCATCGAGCGGAACCTCGTCGAGCAGCTCGACACCCACCCCGGGACCCGCCTGCTGCAGACCAACGCGGGCGTCCTGCCCCTCGCCGACTACCTGGTCACCCGCGCCGTCGAACTCGTCGTCCACACCGACGACCTCAACGCCGCGGTGCCCGGCCTGGAAGTGCCGTACGAGCGTCAGGCCCTCGCCGCCGCCACCCGGCTCCTCGCCGACGCGCTCGCCGTGAAGGCACCCGGCGGCTCCACCGAGGTGCGGATCCCGCCGTACGCCGTCGTGCAGTGCGTAGAAGGACCCCGGCACACCCGCGGCACCCCGCCGAACGTCGTCGAGACCGACCCGCTGACCTGGATCCGGCTCGCCACCGGACGGCTGGCCTGGGCGGACGCAGTGGCGCGGGCCGAGGTCAGCGCCAGTGGGGAGCGGGCCGACCTGGAGGGAGTGCTGCCGCTGATGGCGTGACGGACACCCGAATGATGTGCGACACCTCACTCACGCATGGGGGCAAAGGACTCCGCAGCGGCCCTCCCAAGGCCCCCCGGTGACCGGACGACACCTCGGTATATGGCGCTGACCTGCGGGAACGAAGAAACCGATGAGACGATCACCAACGCTTGATCACTTACCGGCCACTGTCCCCAATTCGGACCAGTGGTCGACCTCGCCTACACTCGGGAACGTGCCACGTGGTGACGGTCGACTCAATCACGATCTGCTTCCCGGCGAGAAGGGCCCCCAGGACGCATGCGGCGTCTTCGGTGTCTGGGCTCCGGGCGAAGAGGTCGCAAAGCTCACTTACTTCGGGCTCTACGCCCTCCAGCACCGGGGTCAGGAATCCGCGGGAATCGCGGTCAGCAACGGCTCCCAGATCCTCGTCTTCAAGGACATGGGCCTGGTCTCCCAGGTCTTCGACGAGACCTCGCTCGGTTCGCTCCAGGGTCACATCGCGGTCGGACACGCCCGCTACTCGACCACCGGCGCCTCCGTGTGGGAGAACGCCCAGCCGACGTTCCGCGCCACCGCGCACGGTTCGATCGCCCTCGGCCACAACGGCAACCTGGTCAACACGGCGCAGCTCGCCGAGATGGTCGCCGAACTGCCGAAGGACACCAACGGGCGCTCCACGCGGGTCGCGGCCACCAACGACACCGACCTGCTCACCGCGCTCCTCGCGGCCCAGGTCGACGAGGACGGCAAGCCGCTGACCATCGAGGAGGCCGCCCACGCGGTCCTGCCGAAGGTGCGCGGCGCCTTCTCCCTCGTCTTCATGGACGAGCACACCCTCTACGCGGCCCGCGACCCGCAGGGCGTCCGCCCGCTCGTCCTCGGCCGTCTCGAGCGCGGCTGGGTCGTCGCCTCGGAGTCCGCAGCCCTCGACATCACCGGCGCCAGCTTCGTCCGGGAGATCGAGCCCGGCGAGTTCGTCGCCATCGACGAGAACGGCCTGCGCAGCTCCCGGTTCGCGGAAGCGAAGCCCAAGGGCTGTGTCTTCGAGTACGTGTACCTGGCGCGCCCCGACACCGACATCGCCGGCCGGAACGTCTATCTCTCCCGCGTGGAGATGGGCCGCCGACTGGCGAAGGAAGCCCCCGTCGAGGCCGACCTCGTCATAGCGACCCCGGAGTCCGGCACGCCCGCCGCGATCGGTTACGCGGAGGCCAGCGGCATCCCGTTCGGCTCGGGCCTGGTGAAGAACGCCTACGTCGGCCGGACCTTCATCCAGCCCTCGCAGACCATCCGGCAGCTCGGCATCCGGCTGAAGCTGAACCCGCTGAAGGAAGTCATCAAGGGGAAGCGCCTGGTCGTCGTCGACGACTCGATCGTCCGCGGCAACACCCAGCGCGCCCTGGTGCGCATGCTCCGCGAGGCGGGCGCGGCCGAGGTCCACATCCGGATCTCCTCGCCGCCCGTGAAGTGGCCCTGCTTCTTCGGCATCGACTTCGCCACCCGCGCCGAGCTCATCGCCAACGGCATGACCATCGACGAGATCGGCACCTCCCTAGGCGCCGACTCCCTGGCGTACATCTCCATCGACGGCATGATCGAGGCGACCACCATCGCCAAGCCGAACCTGTGCCGCGCCTGCTTCGACGGCGAGTACCCGATGGAGCTCCCGGACCCCGAGCTGCTCGGCAAGCAGCTCCTGGAGACCGAGCTCGCGGCCGGTCCGGCGGCCACGGCCGCGTCCGACGCGATCCGCCGTCCGTAGAAGGCCCGTGCTGTGCCTTTTCAACAACGCCTGCCGTACGACACGAAAGTCCTCATTGGCCATGTCTGAGACAACTGGTGCCAGCTACGCAGCCGCGGGCGTCGACATCGAAGCGGGCGACCGCGCCGTCGAGCTCATGAAGGAGTGGGTGAAGAAGACGCAGCGCCCCGAGGTCCTCGGCGGCCTCGGCGGCTTCGCCGGGCTCTTCGACGCCTCCGCCCTCAAGCGCTACGAGCGTCCCCTCCTCGCCTCCGCCACGGACGGCGTCGGCACCAAGGTCGACATCGCCCGGCGGCTCGGCGTGTACGACACCATCGGCCACGACCTGGTCGCCATGGTCATGGACGACATCGTGGTGTGCGGTGCCGAGCCGCTGTTCATGACCGACTACATCTGCGTCGGCAAGGTCCACCCCGAGCGGGTCGCCGCCGTCGTCAAGGGCATCGCGGAAGGCTGCGTACTGGCCGGCTGCGCCCTGGTGGGCGGCGAGACGGCCGAGCACCCGGGTCTGCTGGGCGAGGACGACTTCGACGTCGCCGGCGCCGGTACGGGCGTCGTGGAGGCCGACCGGCTCCTCGGCGCGGACCGTATCCGGGGCGGTGACGCGGTGATCGCCATGGCGTCCTCAGGGCTTCACTCGAACGGATACTCCCTGGTCCGCCACGTCCTGCTGAACACCGCGGGCCTCTCGCTCGATACGCGGATCGAGGAGCTCGGCCGCACCCTGGGCGAGGAACTGCTGGAGCCCACGAAGATCTACTCCCTGGACTGCCTGGCCCTCACCCGCACCACCGACGTGCACGCCTTCAGCCACATCACCGGCGGCGGGCTGGCCGCCAACCTGGCCCGAGTGATCCCGGACACACTGCACGCGAGGGTCGACCGCTCCACCTGGACCCCGGGCGCGATCTTCGACCTCGTGGGCAGGACCGGCGACGTCGAGCGGCTGGAGCTGGAGAAGACCCTGAACATGGGTGTGGGCATGATGGCGATCGTGCCGCAGGAGTCCGTGGACGTGGCCCTGGCGACCCTGGCCGATCGCGGGGTCGACGCCTGGGTGGCAGGCGAGATCACCGACCGGGGCGACCACGGGACCGGCGCCGAGCTGGTCGGTACGTACTCGATCTAACGGCGCCGCGGTCTGAACCTGCGGGTAGCACAGAACCCGGTCGGTGGCTGTGCCACCGACCGGGTGAGTGCTCAATGCAAGGTCAAGCGCCGCGACGGTGTTGTGAGGGACCGTCGTCCTCATCCTCGTCGTCGTCCTCATAGAGGTCGGCGTACCGAGAGTAAAGATCGTCCTCGTCGTCCTCATCGTCCTCGAACGGCTCGCCGTTCGGCGGCTGGCTCGAAGTTGATGCGCCCAGTTCACTGGCCAGACGCGACAGGTCAGTCCCACCGCTGTTGTACTTCAGCTGGCGGGCGACCTTCGTCTGCTTGGCCTTGGCCCGGCCGCGCCCCATGGCTCGACCCCCTCGGTGACGGGGCTCGACGGCCCCAGAGTCTGACACGCGTTCATGATCTGGAACGGACTCTCCGCGGAGAGGCCGGTCCGTAGGGCTTCCACGGTACCTGAGCCCGCGCCCATACGGTACGTCGCCCGCAGCACGCGCGTGTGCACAGCCCCTTCGAGGCGCCCCGTCCTCGCTGGTCAGTGGCGATTTTAACCACTTATCCCGGGACGACCCGCCGACGGAAGTGAGAGTTCTCTCTAAGTTCCCGCCGACGGGTACCGGTCATGCGTGCGAAGCCCTGCCCTCCGCCATCCGCTGCTCGGCGATCCGGTCGGCCGCGGCGGCCGGCGGAATACCGTCCTCCTTCGCACGTGCGAATATGGCCAGCGTGGTGTCGAAGATCTTCGCGGCCTTCGCCTTGCACCGGTCGAAGTCGAACCCGTGGAGCTCGTCGGCGACCTGGATGACCCCGCCGGCGTTCACCACGTAGTCCGGCGCGTACAGGATCCCGCGGTCGGCGAGGTCCTTCTCCACACCCGGATGGGCGAGCTGGTTGTTGGCTGCGCCGCACACCACCTTGGCGGTGAGCACCGCCACGGAGTCGTCGTTCAGCGCGCCGCCGAGCGCGCAGGGGGCGTAGATGTCGAGGCCCTCGACACGGATCAGCGCCTCGGTGTCGGCGACGGCCGTGACGCCCTCGGTGTGCTGGTCGACGACCCGCCGCACGGCCTCCGCGCGCACGTCCGTGATCACGACCTCGGCGCCCTCGTCCCGCAGGTGCCGCACCAGGTGGTGCCCGACCTTGCCGACGCCCGCGACGCCGACCCTGCGGCCGCGCAGCGAGGGGTCGCCCCACAGGTGCTGGGCGGAGGCCCGCATGCCCTGGTAGACGCCGAAGGCGGTGAGGACGGAGGAGTCGCCGGCCCCGCCGTTCTCCGGGGAGCGGCCCGTCGTCCAGCGGCACTCGCGCGCCACGACGTCCATGTCGGCGACGTACGTGCCCACGTCGCAGGCGGTGACGTACCGCCCGCCGAGCGAGGCCACGAACCGCCCGTAGGCGAGCAGCAGCTCCTCGGTCTTGTGCCGCTCCGGGTCGCCGATGATCACGGCCTTGCCGCCGCCGTGGTCGAGACCGGCCATGGCGTTCTTGTACGACATCCCGCGCGCGAGGTTGAGAGCGTCGGCGACGGCCTCCGCCTCGGTCGCGTACGGGTAGAAGCGGGTACCGCCGAGCGCGGGGCCCAGCGCGGTGGAGTGGATGGCGATGACGGCCTTGAGTCCGCTGGCGCGGTCCTGGCAGAGCACGACTTGCTCATGACCGCCCTGGTCCGAGTGGAACAGGGTGTGCAGTACATCAGCAGGTGCGCCGGTCACGTCGGTCACTGTGGTGACTCCTGTTGCGAGTAGCGGCGGTGGTCCTGGGACCAGCTCCCATGGGGGTCCCCCCACGCTTTTGGCAGTGGGGGAGGGTGGCGGGTAGCTGTGGCTGAGCGTAGAACACTGCCCGGCCGCCATCCGCGCAGTGTTCAGGATCACTCTCCGGGAGCTTCCATGCACGTATCGGCATGACACGATTTGCAGAGATTTCCCGTCGTCCCGAGCCCGGCCCGTGCGGATTCGGTGTCCGCCCCGCGAGGGTTTCGAGCCGAATCCGGTGGGGAGGGAGCAGGCGTGCCCAAGGTGTCCTCGGTGATCGTCCCCTACGCCACGTACCTGCGTGTGTACGAGCCGCTGGCCGCCTTCCCCGAGCCCGAGCGCGGCCACTGGACGCGGTACGCCCGCCGCCCGGAACGCCCCTCCTACCAGGACGAGCTCCGCCGCTCGCTCGCCGACCTGCTGCCCACCCCGCCGGTCCCGGTACCGGTGCACGAGAGCGGCGACGCCTTCGTCCTGGACGTCGACGGGGTCGTCTGCGTGTGTCCGTGGCGGACCCGGCTGCGCGGCTGGCAGGCGCTCGACGACCTCGCCGAGGAGCTGCCGCCGGCGGTCCTGGACGCGGTGCTCCCCCCGGTCGTGCGCCAGCAGGCCGGCCGGGACTACGAGCGCTGGCTCGACCGCAACCCCGACGCCCGTCCCTGGATCCGTACCGCGACCTGGCAGGTACCGCTCAACTGGTTCGTCCTGGTGTCCGACGAGGAGCGGGAGTACGCCAAGGGTGCCGGTGACCCCGGGGCGGCCGGCGCCGAGCCGCCCGTGCTCCGTTACCGCACGCCCATGGTGCAGGCCCGGCGTCGGGTGGCCCGCGGGCTGCGCGCGCTGAAGGACGCCATCGAGGAAGGGCCGCTCATCGACGGCCTGGTGGACGTGGGCCGCTGGCTGGAGGAGTTCCACCCGCGCTCGCTGGTGGAGCTGGACTACGGCGGCCTGGTGCACGTGCTGCCCGCCGGCGAGCTCGAGGGCGATCACTCGGCGGCCGACGTCGCCGAGGGAATCGACGCGCTGCGCCGCGGGGACGGGGCCGCCGCCGGTGAGGCGTACGGGCGGCTCGTGGAACGCTGGCGATCGGTGCGGGACCGGCGTTCCGCGAACTGACGGGGCGTGAGTGACGTGGATCACGGCCGAAACTGCCTCGAACAGCGTACGGTAACGCCACTTCGGTGACCTGACGGGATGTTGGTCCCGAACTGGGCTTTTGTCCGGAAGAGTGCCGCAAGGGTGATGGACCGCACGTACACGGCCCTTGCGCCACTTGCCCCCCCTCATGCCAAAATAGGACAAGGAGTCCGGGGAGGGCTCCATCCGTCCGCTTGTGCTTCATTGTGGGGGGAATCTCAGCATTGCACGCTTTGGGGGGTCTCGTGACTCCCGATCGCCAGTGTGACTGATCGTCACACTGGCGTGACTGTCCGCTATGGCATGGTCCATCGGCTTCCGTCGCTGATGAACACCTGGGAGGGCAATTCCATCGGTTTGGCCGACGCGGCTGGACAGATGGTGTAGTTGTAGTGCCGAGGACAAGCCGTTCGTCCTATAACCGACTCGACTCGCGTCCGCCATTTCGGGCAACGCGGGTCAAGGTGCAGAATTTAGAGGAAAGAACCGAGAAGGTTCGGTTCTCCCGAGGAGGCCGCTCATGACCGCTCGCACCCCTGATGCCGAGCCGCTGCTGACCCCGGCTGAGGTCGCCACCATGTTCCGCGTGGACCCGAAGACGGTCACGCGGTGGGCGAAGGCCGGCAAGCTCACGTCGATCCGTACGCTCGGCGGGCACCGCCGCTACCGCGAGGCCGAGGTCCGCGCGCTGCTCGCGGGCATCCCGCAGCAGCGCAGCGAGGCCTGAACAACTGAATAACCGGGCGATGCGGCAGGTCCCCCAACCGGCCGGGAAGCCCGAAACCTAGCTCCAAGCGACGCGGGACCTGCCCCAACAGGCCCCTCTCCCAAGCCGAACAGAGCTCACTGGCAAGCGACACAGGGTGCGTCGTCGATCGCGCTGGACTCCGCCGGGTCCAGCGCGATCTTTTTTGTGTGCCGGGGGGCGTCTACACGGGTCCGCCTGGGCGGGCTTGTGGAAGTCTGGGGAGCCGTGTCGGATCGGCCGGGGGACGGTCGTGAGGTCTGGTGCAATTGCACATATTAAATTGACCAGTTGTAGGTCGCGTGTAAGTACCGTGCTTTCAAAAATTCATGCGGTGACACCCGTCACATGGTGGAACGCCTGTTGTGGGCCACCTGTGCGGGGCGGACGGTCACGCCGGAGACGGGCTCTCGTCCTCGGCGGCCTCCTCCGTGGGCAACGGGCCGCACGGCGGCGAGTCCAGCGCCAGCCGCAGCAGGTGGTGGCAGACCGGGCAGTGGCGGGTCAGATGCCCGTAGGACGAGGCAGCCGCCAGATGCGCCCTGAGGAGCGCCCGCGTCTCGTGCCGGACCGATGCCGCCATACGCCACCTCCGGGGCCGCTCGAGGGGAACCCGGCCCTGTTTTCTGGGTACCGGCGGAATGTGACGCCGTCAAGGCCGCCGCGTGGCTCCGCCGGTTGGGCTGTGCGGCTCGGCGGGCGCCGCTTGTGCCGTGCGGGGCGGCGGGCGCCGCTTGTGCCGTGCGCGCCGGCGGGCGCCGCTTGTGCCGTGCGGGGCGCATGGGGCCGCCGGCTGGGGGCTGCCGCCCCCAAACCCCCGCTTCGGCCTGAACGGCCTCGTCCTCAAACGCCGGACGGGCTGAGAATCACGGACCGGACCAAGAGGAACGGGCGCCTACGGCTCCGCCGCGGGCGCGGCCTCCGGCTGGGTATGACGAAGGCCCGCATCTCCCAAGGGATGCGGGCCTTACTTGCGGTCCTGACGGGATTTGCTGTGTCTGATTGCGGCTCCGCCGCGGGCGCGGCCTCGGCTGGGCATGACCAAAGGCCCGCATCCTTGGGGGATGCGGGCCTCTTCTGCGGTCCTGACGGGATTTGAACCCGCGGCCTCCACCTTGACAGGGTGGCGAGCACTCCAAACTGCTCCACAGGACCAGGTTTCGCGGCGCCTTCGTCGCGTTGCGCTGCGAGAAGGACTGTACAGGAGGGTGAGGGTCCTGGTCGAACCCACTCCCCGTATCCGGTCGATTACGGGACGGCCGCGTCGATCGCCTTCACGATCCGCTTGTCCGAGACGGGGTACGCCGTGCCCAGCGCGTGGGCGAAGTAGCTGACCCGGAGCTCCTCGATCATCCAGCGGATGTCCAGGACGGAGGAGGGGACAGGCCGGCCCTGGGGGAGCTGCTCCAGGAGCCACGCGTACTCGTCCTGCATCTCATGGACCTTCTCCATGCGCGTGGTGTCCCGCTGGACGCTCGTCGGCATCTGCTGCAGGCGCCGGTCGGCGGCCACCAGGTACCGCATGAGGTCGGGCAGCCGGCGTATCCCCGCCGCCGTCACGAAGCCGGGCTTCACGAGGCCGTCGAGCTGCGCCCGTACGTCGGCCAGGTTCGGCAGCAGCGAGGGGCTCCGTACGGCCTTCAGCCGCCGCTCGCAGGACTGCCAGGCGGCCAGCACCTGTTGCACCTGGCCCACCGTCCGCACGGTCGTGTCGACGATCTCCGCGCGTACCTTGTCGTACAGCTTGCGGTACGACTCCTCGTCCCACACCGGGCCCCCGAAGTCCGCGATCAGCTTGTCCGCCGCCGCCGTCGCACAGTCGTCGAACAGCGCCTGGATCGACCCGTGCGGGTTCGCGGACAGGCCCAGCTTCTGGGCGTTCGTCAGGCGGTCGCTCGCGAACTTCGCCGGGTTGACCGGGATGTTGCGCAGGATGAGACGCCGGGTGCCCCGCCACATCGCCTCCGTCTGCTCCGCCTCCGTGTCGAAGAGCCGGACCGAGACCGTGTCGCCGTCGTCCACCAGCGCCGGATACGCCTTCACCGGCTGCCCCGCCCTGCGGGTCTCGAAGACCCGGCTGAGCGTGCCGATGGTCCAGTCGGTGAGGCCCTTGCGCTCCAGTGACTCGCCGCCCTGACGGGAGGCGGTGGCCGCCGCTGCCTGCGAGAGGGCCTGGCGGGCCTTCGGCTTCAGCCGGAGCTTCAGGGGCTCGAGGTCCTTGTCCTCCGCCAGTTTCCGCCGTCGCTCGTCGACGATCCGGAAGGTGATCTTCAGATGGTCGGGGACCCTCGCCCAGTCGAAGTCGCCTGCCTCGAAGGGCACACCGACCATGCGCTTCAGCTCGCGGGCCATGGTCGTGGTGAGCGGCTCGGCGAGCGGCGCCGCCTTCTCCAGGAAGGCCTTCGCGTAGTTCGGCGCGGGCACGTAGTTGCGGCGGATCGGCTTGGGCAGGGAACGGATCAGCTCCGTCACCAGCTCCTCCCTGAGCCCCGGGATCTGCCAGTCGAAGCCCTCGTCCGTGACCTGGTTGAGGACCTGCAGCGGAATGTGCACGGTCACGCCGTCCGCGTCCGCGCCCGGCTCGAACTGGTACGTCACACGGAACTTGAGCGGGCCCTGACGCCAGGAGTCCGGATAGTCGGTCTTCGTGACCGCCTCCGCCGACTCCCGGATGAGCATCTCCCGCTCGAAGTCCAGGAACTCCGGCTGCTCGTGCCGCTTCCGCTTCCACCACGAGTCGAAATGGGCACCGGAGACGACGTGCTCGGGCACCCGCTGGTCGTAGAAGTCGAACAGCGTCTCGTCGTCGACCACGATGTCCCGGCGCCGCGCCCGGTGCTCCAACTCCTCGACCTCGCTGAGGAGTCGGCGGTTGTCCGCGAAGAACTTGTGGTGCGTGCGCCAGTCGCCCTCGACCAGCGCGTTCCGGATGAACAGCTCGCGGCTGGCCTCCGGGTCGATCCGGCCGTAGTTGACCTTCCGGTCGGCGACGATCGGCACGCCGTACAGCGTGACCTTCTCGTACGCCATCACGGCCGCCTGGTCCTTCTCCCAGTGCGGCTCGCTGTACGTCCGCTTCAGCAGGTGGCCGGCGAGCGGCTCGACCCACTCGGGTTCGATTTTGGCGTTGACCCGGGCCCACAGCCGTGACGTCTCCACCAGCTCGGCCGACATGACGAACCGCGGCGTCTTCTTGAACAGCGCCGAACCCGGGAAGATCGCGAACTTGGCGTTCCGCGCGCCCAGGTACTCGTTCTTCGCGCCGTCCTTCACGTCCTTCATGCCGATGTGCGAAAGCAAACCGGCGAGGAGGGAGACGTGGATACGGTCGTCCGGGGCGTCCTCGTCGTTGAGATGGATGCCCATCTGCTTGGCGACCGTGCGCAGCTGCGTGTAGATGTCCTGCCACTCCCGGATGCGCAGGAAGTTCAAGTACTCCTGCTTGCACATCCGCCGGAAGGAACTGGACCCCCGCTCCTTCTGCTGCTCCCGGATGTACCGCCACAGGTTCAGATAGGCGAGGAAGTCGCTGGTCTCGTCCTTGAAGCGGGCGTGCTGCTGGTCGGCCTGGGTCTGCTTGTCGACGGGGCGCTCACGCGGGTCCTGGATGGACAGCGCGGCGGCGATCACCATGACCTCGCGGACACAGCCGTTCTTCTCCGCCTCCAGCACCATGCGCGCCAGGCGCGGGTCGACGGGGAGCTGGGCGAGTTTGCGGCCGGTGTCCGTCAGGCGTTTGCGCGGGTCCTTCTGGGCCGGGTCGAGGGCGTGCAGCTCCTGCAGCAGCTGGACGCCGTCGCGGATGTTGCGGTAGTCCGGCGGATCGATGAAGGGGAACTTCTCGATGTCGCCGAGGCCGGCCGCGGTCATCTGCAGGATGACGGACGCCAGGTTCGTACGGAGGATCTCCGCGTCCGTGAACTCCGGACGGGAGAGGAAGTCGTCCTCGCTGTAGAGGCGGATGCAGACACCGTCGCTGGTCCGCCCGCAGCGGCCCTTGCGCTGGTTCGCGCTGGCCTGCGAGACCGGCTCGATGGGCAGCCGCTGCACCTTCGTGCGATGGCTGTAGCGGCTGATCCGGGCGAAGCCGGGGTCGATGACGTACTTGATACCGGGGACGGTCAGGGACGTCTCCGCCACGTTGGTCGCCAGCACGATCCGGCGACCGGTGTGCGGCTGGAAGACGCGGTGCTGCTCGGCGTGGGAGAGCCGGGCGTACAGCGGCAGGATCTCCGTGAAGCGGTAGTTCTTCTTCGTCAGCGCGTCGGCCGTGTCCCGGATCTCCCGCTCCCCGGAGAGGAAGACGAGGATGTCCCCCTTCCCCTCCGCCATCAGTTCCTCGACGGCGTCGGTGATCGCGGTGATCTGGTCGCGGTCGGCGTCGTCCGAGTCCTCTTCCAGGAGCGGCCGGTAGCGCACCTCCACCGGATACGTCCGCCCGCTCACCTCGACGATCGGCGCGTCGCCGAAGTGCCGCGAGAAGCGCTCGGGATCGATGGTGGCGGAGGTGATGACGACCTTCAGGTCGGGCCTGCTCGGCAGCAGCTGGGCGAGGTACCCCAGCAGGAAGTCGATGTTGAGGGACCGCTCATGGGCCTCGTCGATGATGATCGTGTCGTAGGCGCGCAGCTCGCGGTCGGTCTGGATCTCGGCGAGCAGGATGCCGTCCGTCATCAGCTTCACGAAGGTGGCGTCCGGGTTCACCTGGTCGGTGAACCGCACCTTCCAGCCGACGGCCTCACCGAGAGGGGTGTTCAGCTCCTCGGCGACACGTTCGGCGACGGTCCGGGCGGCGATGCGGCGGGGCTGCGTGTGCCCGATCATGCCGCGCACACCGCGCCCGAGCTCCAGGCAGATCTTCGGGATCTGCGTCGTCTTCCCGGACCCGGTCTCGCCGGCGACGATGACGACCTGGTGATCACGGATGGCGGCCGCGATCTCGTCCTTCTTCTGGCTGACCGGCAGTTGTTCGGGGTAGGTGACGGCGGGCACGTGGGAGCGCCGCTCGTGCATCCGGGCCTCGGCCTTGCCCACCTCCGCCTCGATCTCGGCGAGGACGGCGGCGCGGGCCTCCGGCTTACGGATCTTGCGCGCGCCCTCGAGCCTGCGCCCGAGCCGGTGCGCGTCGCGCAGCGACAGCTCGGTCAGACGGGGGGCGAGGGTGCCGAGGGCGGGGGCAGGGTGCGTAGACATACGCGGTCCAGGATCTCACCTCGGCCAAATTCCTGGCTAACGAATTGCCTCCGGCGGTTCAGCAGGGGGTTTCCTCGCCCGCCCGCCCGTGCGGCACGTCGACGACTGCGAGTGGCCCCAGCGGGGGCTGATCGCCGTCGGCGAGGGCTACTGGTTCTGTTGAGCCGGCGGAGTCGTCTGCGGAGGCTCCCGGCGGTGACCGTCGCCCAGGGCGATCGACCTCGCCGTGTTGGACACCGCCTTGATCCCCAGATAGGCGGTGGTCGTGCCGCTCACCGCGGTGAACGCGGCCGTCAGCACCCCGACGATCACCGCTCTGTCCCCGTTGAGCCGCCACACCCCGAAGATCGCGACCGCGGCGACCGCGAGGTTGCTGAACACCACCGCCATCAGCCCGTACCGAGCCCGGACCCTCTCCAGCTCGTCGACGTCCCGACCCGCTCTCGCCTCTGCCTGATGCATCGTCCCCCGCCCTCAGCGATCCGCTCGACCGGCCAGAACCTAGCGCCGCGCACAGGACATGCCAAGACCAGAAGTGATCACGTGTTCGGGCAGCCGCTCGCGTCGGTGAACCGCCCCTGTTCGCGAGACCGAACGAAACCCCAGCCATAGGATCCGTGTTCGTGAAGTTGACCGTGCGTGTGAAGCTCCTCCCGACACCTGAACAGGCCCAGGCCCTCCGAGCAACCCTGCACGCCTGCAACGAAGCCGCCAACCACGTCTCTGCCACCGCATTCGCCACAGGGACCACAGGCAACCGCGAGCTGCGAGCCACGGCCTACACCCACATCAAGAACACCTGGCGCCTCGGCGCCCAAGCCGCCCAGCACGCCATCAAAAAGACCAGCGACGCGTACGCGGCCCTCAAAGGCAACCTCAAAGCCGGCAACCTCGGCCGCCCCGGATCCAAGCGACACCTGGCCGCCACCGGCAAGCCACTCCGCTTCCGCTCCGACGCCGCCCAGCCCTACGACGACCGCATGCTCTCCTGGCAGACGGAACCGCGGACCGTCTCCATCTGGACCACCGCCGGACGCATGAAGCACCTCGCCTACACAGGCAGAGAAGAGCACCTCCAGCTACTCGCCGAGTACCGGCAGGGAGAATCCGACCTCCAGTACCGAGACGGTCAGTGGTACCTGCTCGCCACCCTCGACCTGCCCGAACCCGCCCCGAACCCGAACCCCCGGGCGTTCATCGGTGTCGACCTCGGCATCGCCAACATCGCCACCACATCCACGGGGCACCGGCACAGCGGCAGAAGACTCAACCGCACCCGGCACAACGACCGAAAGCTCCGCACCCGACTCCAGAAAAAGGGCACCCGCTCCGCCAAACGACGCGCCAAGCGTCACGCGGGCAAGGAAGCCCGACGAACCCGAGACATCAACCACAAGATCAGCAAGCACATCGTGGCGGAGGCTCAACGCACCGGACGCGGCATCGCCCTCGAAGCTCTGGGCGGCATCCGTGAACGGGCACGGCTGAAAAAGCCCCAACGCGTCACGATGAACTCCTGGGCGTTCGGCCAGCTCGCCGAATTCATCGCCTACAAGGCACGCAGGGCCGGAGTCCCCCTGGTCCACGTGAACCCGGCGTACACCAGCCAGGAGTGTTCCCGCTGCCACCACATCGACAGACGCAACCGGCCGAGCCAGGCCGTCTTCACCTGCAGGTCCTGCGGCTTCGTTGAGCACGCGGACCTCAACGCGTCCCACGTCATCGGCCACCGCGGCTGGTGGACGTGGGTCCGCGGGGCCGAGTCACAGGTCCCTGCCCTCACGCTGATCGCGTAGGGCTGGATGCGCCGCTTCCGCCGAAGCCATCGGCGGGCGCGAGCTGCGAGCCGGGGGTAATTCTCCGGTAGCGGACGCGATCGCTCGTACACGCGCGTGATCCCGGGCCATACAACAAGGCCCCGATCCTTAAGATCGGGGCCTTTGCTGTGGCTGGGGCCGGGGTCGAACCGGCGACCTTCCGCTTTTCAGGCGGACGCTCGTACCAACTGAGCTACCCAGCCAAGGGGTTTCACGTGAAACAAAACCCCAGCGGTCCTGACGGGATTTGAACCCGCGGCCTCCACCTTGACAGGGTGGCGAGCACTCCAAACTGCTCCACAGGACCAAGCGTTGTGTACAACAGTGTCGCACACGGTGTTGCGTGCCCCCAACGGGATTCGAACCCGTGCTACCGCCTTGAAAGGGCGGCGTCCTAGGCCGCTAGACGATGAGGGCTATCGGCCCGCCTGGGCGCTTCTCAGCGCGTCGGGGACGTGAGAAGCATATGGGATGGCGAGGGGTATCGCCAAAACGGTTTACGGCGCCGCCCGCGAAGGGGCCGGCGACGAGGGTGGCGGGCTGGTCGGTGCCTGGGGCGCGCCCGGCTGGTTCTCCTCGGGGAGGTGGCGGCTGACCTCGGCCGTCGTCAGGCCCAGGCCGCCCAGCTTGATCGCGTCCCAGGCCTGGAGGCGCCGGGTGTCCCTATCGAAGTAGAGGATCGACGCCTCGATCGGCGCCGGGTACTTGTGCTCGACGGCGCGCAGACCGCTGCCGCCCGTGGAGCCCTCGATGCGCAGCCGGGTCCCCTTCTTCATGATCTCGTCGCCCTCGTGGTGGAGGTGCCCGGCCAGCACCAGGGGCACCTCGCCGTCGGTCTCGCGGGCGGCGGAAGGCTCGTGGATCATGGCGACGTCCACCGGGGTGCTGGCGGTCCGCTGGTCGCGCAGGGCGGAGGCCAGCCGGTCGCCCGCCTGCTGCTCCTGGGTGTCGCTGAGCCGGCCCGAGCGGTCGGGGGTGAACTGAGGATCGCCCATCCCCGCGAAGCGCAGGCCGGCCACCGATTCGGCCTTGCCGTCGTCCAGGATGTGCACGTTCTTCATCCGCCCCAAGTATTTCTGGGTGACCCGCGAGTCGTGGTTGCCGCGGACCCACACGTACGGGACGCCCAGGTCGGCGATCGGGTCCAGGAAGCCGTTCTCGGCCGCCGTGCCGTGGTCCATGGTGTCGCCGGTGTCCACGATCACGTTCACCTTGTACTCCGCCACTAGCGAGGTGATGATCTTCCAGCTCGCCGGGTTGAGGTGGATGTCCGACACGTGCAGGACCCGGATCGTGGTGGGGTCCGGCTGGTAGGCCGGCAACGTGGACGTGACGTCGTACAGCTTGGTCACGTTCGTCACCAGGCGGGCCAGCTCCTTCTGGTAGACGTCGAACTCCGTGACGATGCTGCGCGCGTTGCCGACGAGTGAGGGCGCGGAGGACAGCAGGCCGGAGAAGCGCGGCTCCAGGACCGACTCCGGGTTCCAGGTGGCGTACGCGGTCGCGCCGGACGCCGCGAGGAGGGTGAGCGCCAGCCCGCCGGCGGCCAGGGCGCGGCGCGGGCGGCGGTAGACCGCGAGGCCGAGCGCCGTCGCGCCGGAGACCACGGCGACGCAGGAGCGTACGGCCAGGTCGACGGTGCCGTGCTCGACGTCGTGGGCGATCTCGTCCTGCAGGCCGGAGATGCGTTCGGGGTGGTCGACCAGGGCCTGGGAGCGGACCGGGTCGAGCTGGTCGACGTTGACGTCGAGGCGGACCGGCGCGACGTGGCTGTCGAGCGAGAGTGCGCCGAGCGGTGCGACGTTGATCTTGGTGCCGCCGGTCAGGGACGGGCGGAGGGTCATCGTCGTGTTCATCGGGCCGACCGGGGCCCGTACGTTGCCCACGATCAGCAGGCCCAGCCAGGCACCGACCAGTACGACGCCCGTCAGGCCGAGGGCGCGGGCCCAGGGGTTGGGGCGTGCGGCCAGCTCGAGCGGAGGGAGGGGGCGGGGCTCCTTCCGGAAGCGGGCGGCCTTCCGGAAGCGGGGGTTCCTCCGGATGCGGTGTGTGCGGTTCTCGGTCCGGTTCAGCATGTGGTCCAGGGCTGCGAGGGGGACGCGGGCCATTGGTGCCGTATGCCCGGTCGTGTGCGCGGGTATGCGGTGCTCCAAGACCTTCGTACGAGGGTGCCGTACCGGACAATGGGCCTGTGCTGGAGATGACGCGCGAGGAGTTCGAGGAGCTGGTCGCCGAGGCGCTCGACCGGATTCCGCCGGAGCTGATGCGGCTGATGGACAACGTCGCGGTGTTCGTGGAGGACGAACCGCCCGCCGACGACCCCGAGCTGCTCGGGCTGTACGAGGGGACGCCGCTCACGGAGCGCGGCGAGTGGTACGCGGGCGTGCTGCCGGACCGGATCACCGTCTACCGGGGGCCGACCCTGCGGATGTGCGAGACCCGGGAGGACGTGGTGGCGGAGACCGAGGTCACCGTGGTGCACGAGATCGCCCATCACTTCGGCATCGATGAGGAACGGCTGCACGCGCTCGGGTACGGCTGAGTCGCTTCGGGCCCTTTCCGGCGGGTCGCGTGTCCTCTTGTGGGCGGCGGGAGTTGGGCAGGTTGACTTCTTCACCCTTTGGAGGTGGCCGCCGTGCGTCCCTTGTCCGTACCCGTCCGTCTGGCCACCACGGCGCTGGTCCTCGCCGCCGCCTCCGGCTGTGTGAGTGTGGGTGACGACGCGGGCCCGGGCAGACCCGCGCACTCGGCGGGGCAGCGGGACGGCCGGGCGCCCGACGGCCTGACGGTGGTGTCGGGGCACGGCGGGGGGCACGACGGCGGCCCGGCCGACGGCAAGCACCGGCACGGCGGGAAGGCCAAGCCGGGGAAGTCGGCTTCGGCGTCGGCCGAGCCGTCGGCGCCGGGCAGCGCGTCCCCGACAGCGCGGGCCGAGCCGGGAAAGACCGCCGGGCCGGGCGAGCCCGCGCCGACCGACGCCCAGCCCGTCCCCTCGCGGACGGCCGAGCCCACGCCCACGCCCCCGCCGCCTCCTCCACCGCCGCCGCCCACGCCGACCAGCGAGCCCCCGTCCGCCGAGCCGTCGTCGTCGGCGCACGAGGAGGCCGGGCCGCAGTTGGTCGAGCGGGAGCCAGCGCCGGAGGCCGGGTCACCGGTGTAGCCGGACGCCTGGCCGTGTGACGTAGCTCAACGAGACCCGGTTTGCCTTCGGGGGCGTTGGGTGCGTATCTTGGTAGATCGTTTGATCCCATTTGCCCGGCGCCACCGCAGAGCGCGCCGTGTGGCGCGTACTCTCCCTTGCCGTGGCTGACCGCATAGAGGCGGTCGTATTGCGAATCACGGAGTTGACGGGCGCGTGCCGACGAGACTCCGGAAGGTTTCGCATACGCATGTCCATTTCCAGTACTGATCACGTCGTGGTGTCCGAGAACATCGAGGCGGACAACGCTGAGCTCGAGGCCAACGACGAGACCAGCACCCCCGAGGTCACCTTCGCGGACCTCGGTCTCCCCGAGGGCGTCGTGCGCAAGCTCGCGCAGAACGGCGTGACCGTCCCCTTCCCGATCCAGGCCGCGACCATCCCGGACGCCCTGGCCGGCAAGGACATCCTCGGCCGCGGCCGCACCGGCTCCGGCAAGACGCTCTCCTTCGGTCTGCCGACCCTGGCCACGCTGGCCGGCGGTCGCACCGAGAAGCACAAGCCGCGTGCCGTCATCCTCACGCCCACCCGTGAACTCGCCATGCAGGTCGCCGACGCGCTCCAGCCGTACGGTGACGTCCTCGGCCTGAAGATGAAGGTCGTCTGCGGCGGCACGTCGATGGGCAACCAGATCTACGCCCTGGAGAAGGGTGTCGACATCCTGGTCGCCACCCCGGGCCGCCTGCGCGACATCATCAACCGTGGCGCCTGCTCCCTCGAGGACGTGCGGATCGCGGTCCTCGACGAGGCCGACCAGATGTCCGACCTGGGCTTCCTGCCCGAGGTCACCGAGCTGCTCGACCAGGTCCCGGCGGGCGGCCAGCGGATGCTGTTCTCCGCCACGATGGAGAACGAGATCAAGACCCTCGTCGACCGGTACCTGAACGACCCGGCTCTGCACGAGGTCGACGCCGCCCAGGGCGCCGTCACGACGATGTCCCACCACATCCTGATCGTGAAGCCCAAGGACAAGGCGCCGGTCACCGCCGCGATCGCCTCCCGCAAGGGCCGCACCATCATCTTCGTCCGCACCCAGCTCGGCGCCGACCGCGTGGCCGAGCAGCTGCGTGACGCGGGCGTGAAGGCGGACGCGCTGCACGGCGGCATGACCCAGGGCGCCCGTACGCGCACGCTGGCCGACTTCAAGGACGGCTACGTCAACGTCCTGGTCGCCACCGACGTCGCCGCCCGCGGTATCCACGTCGACGGCATCGACCTCGTCCTGAACGTGGACCCGGCCGGCGACCACAAGGACTACCTGCACCGCGCCGGCCGCACGGCCCGCGCGGGCCGCACCGGCACGGTGGTCTCCCTCTCCCTGCCGCACCAGCGGCGCCAGATCTTCCGCCTCATGGAGGACGCCGGCGTCGACGCCGGGCGCCACATCATCCAGGGCGGCGCCGCCTTCGACCCGGAGGTCGCCGAGATCACCGGCGCCCGTTCCATGACCGAGGTCCAGGCCGAGTCGGCGGGCAACGCCGCGCAGCAGGCCGAGCGCGAGGTCGCCCAGCTCACCAAGCAGCTGGAGCGCGCCCAGCGGCGCGCCGCCGAGCTGCGTGAGGAGGCGGACCGGCTGGTCGCCAGGGTCGCCCGTGAGCGGGGCGAGGACCCGGAGGCCGCGGTCGCCCAGGCGCAGGCCGAGGCGCAGCAGACCGTCGCCGAGGTCTCGGTGCCGCAGCAGACGGCCGCGCAGGACGTCGACCGGGCGGAGCGCGAGGAGCGCCCCGCGGCTGCGTCGTCGTACGAGCGTCGCGAGCGTCGTGACGAGCGGGGCGGGCGTTCCTTCGACCGTGACCGTGGTGGACGTTCCTTCGAGCGTCGGGACAACGACCGCGGGTTCGAGCGCCGTGACAACGACCGTGGCGGCTTCCGCCGTGACGAGCGCCGGGACGGTGACCGTGGCGGCTTCCGCCGTGACGAGCGCCGTGACGACCGGGGCGGGCGTCCCTTCGAGCGCCGTGACAACGACCGTGGCGGCTTCCGCCGTGACGAGCGCCGGGACGGTGACCGTGGCGGCTTCCGCCGTGACGAGCGCCGTGACGAC
>NZ_JBIATQ010000019.1:85672-124685 GCF_042891955.1 Streptomyces sp. NPDC001843
ACGCCGGGGCGGGCGCCCCTTCGAGCGTCGGGACAACAACCGTGGGTTCGAGCGCCGCGACAACGACCGTGGCGGCTTCCGCCGTGACGACCGCACCGGCCACCGTGGCAGCGACCGCCCCTTCAACCGCGACCGCCGCGACGACCGCCCGGGCTTCCGCTCCGGCCACGACCGCCCGTACGGCCGTCGTGACGACCACCGCGGCACCGGCGGTTCCTTCGGCCGCCGCGAGGACAAGCCGCGCTGGAAGCGCAACGGCTGACGCCGAGTGAGGTGAGGAAGGGCCCGTACGACTTCGGTCGTACGGGCCCTTCCGTATTCCTCTACGTGGCGGAGCGCGGCCGAGGGGGAGCCGCGCCTTTTGGCCATACCGAGTCCTGAGTGACGCATGTCACGCCCCCGGCGAGGGAATCGCTGGGGGCATGACAGATGACGCCAGAGTGAGTGGGCTGTCGGACGAGGAACGGCTTGCCCAGCTCGGTTACACCCAGGTCCTCGCCCGCCGTATGTCGGCGTTCTCCAACTACGCCGTCTCCTTCACGATCATCTCGGTCCTCTCCGGCTGCCTGACCCTCTACCTCTTCGGGATGAACACCGGCGGCCCCGCGGTGATCACCTGGGGCTGGGTGGCGGTCGGCCTGATGACACTCCTCGTGGGCCTGTCGATGGCCGAAATCTGCTCCGCGTACCCGACGTCGGCGGGCCTCTACTTCTGGGCGCACCGCCTGGCACCCCCGCGCTCGGCAGCCGCCTGGGCCTGGTTCACCGGCTGGTTCAACGTGCTGGGCCAGGTGGCGGTGACGGCGGGCATCGACTTCGGCGCGGCGTCCTTCCTGGGCGCCTACCTGAACCTGCAGTTCGACTTCGAGGTCACCCCTGGCCGGACGGTCCTGCTCTTCGCCGCGATCCTCCTCCTGCACGGTCTGCTGAACACCTTCGGCGTCCGGATCGTCGCCTTCCTCAACAACGTGAGCGTGTGGTGGCACGTGGTCGGGGTGGCCGTGATCGTCGGCGCGCTGGCCTTCGTACCGGACCACCACCAGTCGGCGTCCTTCGTGTTCACCAAGTTCGTCGACAACACCGGCTGGGGCAGCGGCCCGTACGTGGTCCTCCTGGGCTTGCTGATGGCCCAGTACACCTTCACCGGCTACGACGCCTCCGCCCACATGACGGAGGAGACCCATGACGCGGCGACGGCCGGCCCGAAGGGCATCGTCAGATCCATCTGGACGTCCTGGATAGCGGGCTTCGTCCTCCTCCTCGGATTCACCTTCGCGATCCAGTCGTACGACAAGGAGCTCGCGTCCCCGACCGGCGCGCCCCCGGCGCAGATCCTCCTCGACGCGCTGGGCGCCACCTCCGGGAAACTGCTGCTGCTGGTGGTGATCGGCGCGCAGCTGTTCTGCGGCATGGCGTCGGTGACGGCCAACAGCCGCATGATCTACGCCTTCTCCCGTGACGGCGCACTGCCTTTCTCCCGCGTCTGGCACACCGTGAGCCCGCGCACCCGCACTCCCGTGGCGGCGGTCTGGTTGGCGACCGCCGGCGCCCTGGTCCTCGGCCTGCCGTACCTCATCAACAACACGGCGTACGCGGCGGTGACCTCGATCGCGGTGATCGGCCTCTACATCGCGTACGTCGTCCCGACCCTGCTGCGGGTCCGCAAGGGCGCCGCCTTCGCCCGGGGCCCCTGGCACCTGGGCCGCTGGTCGCAGCCCATCGGTGTGGTGTCGGTGGCCTGGGTCGGGATCATCACCGTCCTCTTCATGCTGCCCCAGGTCTCCCCGGTCACCTGGACCAGCTTCAACTACGCCCCGGTCGCCGTCCTGGTCGTCCTCGGCTTCGCGACCGCCTGGTGGCTGGCCTCGGCCCGCCACTGGTTCCTCAACCCCGACCACGACCGCACCCACGTCCGGGAGGCCGACACCCCCCGAATCGGTTGATCCACGACGCTTCGGGCCCCGCGTCCCCGATACCGGATCGGAGACGCGGCCCGCTCCGGCTATGCTCGGGGAGGCAACATCGCCTGGGCCCTTAGCTCAATTGGCAGAGCAGTGGACTTTTAATCCATTGGTTGTGGGTTCGAGTCCCACAGGGCCTACCGGGTGGACCCCAGCTCAGCGCAGGAATGAGCTGGGGTCTTGTCCGTTTTGACCCAGTTTCATGATCGTTTGCTGGCCCGTGGCTGGCCCGAGTGCCAGTGATCATGGTCGGTGGACATGAGACAGCCCCAGCCGGATCGGCGTCCGGCTGGGGCCGTCTGTTCCCGAGGGCGGGCGGCCGCCCCGTAGAGCGGCCGCTCTCCCGCCGCCCGTGGAGAGGCTCCCGAGCGGCTCCAGCACCTTCAGCGGGTCCGTCCCATCACCAGAGCACTCACGGGTGCAAGCCGGTGACGGGGGTCAATGGGGGATCATTGCTTGCGGTCTCGGCCAGCTGCTCGGTGCCGATGGCGATCAGCCGGGCGACGCGGAGCGGAGAGCACAGCACGGCAGGTGAATCCATGGGGACCGACCAATGCGACTCAATGCCGGGGCCAGCCTCGGGTACTCCAGCCTCGGAACGCCGAGGTATTCGGCTTCGGCCGGCTCGGGCGCTGCTTCGTTCGGTCCCGGCGTTCAGGATCGGCGGAGGCTTCCGGGCCGGGTAGGTGTTCACCCACCCCGGAAGTAGGTCTTGGCCCATGGCGTCTGCCGGGCCCCCGCAGCAGCATGATCTGCAGACCACAGCGCGTGGTCGGGCAGACAGGACGGGGGCGGACATGTGGCCGGTACCGGTGGGCGCAGTGCCCTGGGCGGGTGGGGTGCTCGTGGCGTTGACCGCGGTCTGCGCCGTGCTGGCCTTCAGGGCGGAGCAGGCGCGGGACCGGTCGGCGAGTGCCGCGCGACCGGCTGGTCGGTGGGGATGGCCGGTCGTGGCGGGACTGGTGGGTACGGCCGCGTACGGCAGTGTGCCGGCTCTGGTGCTCGCCCTGCACAACACCGCCGGAACGGGCGGCTACATCGTCACCGCACCGGCTCTGCAACCCGACGGGCTGCTCGCGTCGGCGCTGCTGATGGCCGGTCTGCTGGCCACCACACTGCTCCCCTCGGCGCCGGTGACCGGACGGCGGGTACTGCCCGTGGTCGCGGCGGTGACGGGTGAATTGCTGGAAGGGACGTACTGGCTCACCCATGCGCTCACGCGTTCCTCTGCCGCCTATGGCCTGACACCTCTGAACGTCCTGGTGGGCTGTGTGAGCGTCCCGGTGCTCGCCGCCCTCGCCGGTGCGGCTCTGCGCCGGCCGGCGAACGGCAGGCCCGCGTCTCTGGCCGGAGCCGACGCGCCCGGGTCCGCGCGCTGGGCCCTGCTGCTGCCCGCCGTCGTGGTGATGACCGGTGACCTGCTCGGTTTCGACCTGTGGCAGTTCGCCTCGCCGGGCACCGGGATTGCACCGGCGGTGGTGGATTACCTGGCGGGACTGGCGCTGCTGGCGGCCGTCGTGGCCTGGCTGGTGCGGTGGCCCGGGGCGGCGGCGAACCTGGCTGTCCTGGGGCTGGTGGGGATCGGGGCGTACGACATAGCCCAGAGCGGGTTCGGGCAACACCTGGTGGAGGTGCGGAAGTTCGGCTCTCCACGTGTGCCGGCGCCGAGCCTCGACTTCGAGATGGTGGCGCACCATGCGTCGGTCCTCGGCGGTATCCAGGGGGCGGTGCTGCTGGCTCTCGGGCTCTGGTTGCTGCCCAGAACCGTGCTGCCGGATGTCGGACGGCTGTTCGGGAGTGGGCCCGACCCGGCGCTGGCCCGACGGGTGCGGGAACTGACCGATACACGGGCCGAGGCGGTCGGTTCCGCGGCCGCGGAGCTGCGCAGGATCGAGCGGGACCTGCACGACGGCGCACAGGGACGGTTGGTCACCATCGGGATGAACCTCCGGGTCGCCGAGGAGATGATCCACAGCGACCCGCAGGAGGCCGCCGCACTGGTCGTGGAGGCCCGTGTCGCCTCGGCGGCGGCACTGGAGGAACTACGCGGCCTGATCAGGGGGATCCACCCGCCGATGCTGGCCGACCGGGGCCTGGGGGAGGCGGTCCGGGCGCTCGCGCTGGACCTGCCCATGCCGTGTGAGACCGAGATCGATCTGCCCGAACGGCTCGCCGCCCCGCTGGAGTCGGCCTGCTACTTCGCCGTCGCCGAGGTGGTCACCAACGCGGTCCGGCACGCCTCGGCACTCGGTCTTCAGATCCGCCTGGCCCGGACGGGCGGGCTGCTGCGCATCGAGGTGGTCGACGACGGGGTGGGCGGCGCGGATCCCGCCCGGGGCACCGGGCTGGCGGGGGTGGAGCGACGGCTGGCGGCCTTCGACGGCATCCTGGCGGTCAGCAGCCCGCCCGGGGGACCGACGATCGTGGTCATGGAGGTGCCGTGCGCGTAGTCGTCGCGGAGGATCTCTTCCTGCTGCGGGAGGGGCTGGTCAGGCTCCTCAAGGCACGCGGCTTCGAGATCGTGGCGGCCACCGACAGCGCGCCGGGCCTGCTCGGCGCACTGCTGGAGTTCCGGCCTGACCTCGCGATCGTGGACATCAGGCTGCCGCCCACCCACACCGACGACGGGCTCCGTGCGGCGCTGACCGCCCGTGAGCGGATCCCGGGTCTGCCGATCCTCCTCCTCTCCCAGTACGTCGAGCGGATCTACGCCCAGGAGCTGCTCGCCGACCAGGCCGGAGGGGTCGGCTACCTGCTCAAGGACCGGGTGTTCAGCGACGACCAGTTCGTCGACGTGATCCGTACGGTCGCCGCGGGCGGCACGGTCATGGACCCCGAAGTGGTCACCAAACTGCTCGACCGCCGCAGCCACGGCGAACGCGAACCCCTCTCCAGGCTCACCGAGCGGGAACGCCAGGTACTCGAACTCATGGCGGAGGGACGCTCCAACAGCGCCATCGCGAACCGGCTCTTCATCAGTGAGAAGGCCGTGTCCAAGCACAGCACGAGCATCTTCACGAAGCTGGAGCTCGCACCCTCCGAGGACGACAACCGTCGAGTACTGGCCGTGCTCGCCCACCTCATGTCCGCGCCGCGAGACGGCCGCGTCCCACCGAGCCACTGAGCTGATCAAGACCGATACGTCGCCCGATCCCGGCCGGTGGCCTGAGCGCCGGGCGTAGTCCAGTGCTGCCCCAAGACCCAGGGAGGGTCCATGACAACCACGCCGTTCACGAACCGAGAAGGAACGACGCGCCGGCGCGTGCTCACAGCCGCGCTGGCAGCCGGAGCCACCGTGCCGGCGGTCGCCGCACGCCCGGCGCGGGCGGCTTCGACCGCCCCGGGCCCGGTGCGGCTCACCCTGCCCAGGCCCACCGGGCCGTACCCGGTGGGCACGGTGCCCCTGCACCTCGTCGACACGTCACGCCCGGATCCCGTGGCCGGCCCCGGGCATCACCGTGAGCTGATGGCCGCCGTCTGGTACCCCTCCCGGGGCCTCGGGCGGTATCCACGGGCCCCCTGGACGTCCCCGGTCGTGGCGCGGGCCCTCCTGACGTCGCTGGGCTTTCCGGCCGATGTCGCGGTGGCGCCGCTCACGGCCGGGCACGAGGGCGCCCCGGTGCTGCGGAGCGGCCGACGGCTGCCCGTCGTCGTCTTCTCGCACGGCGCGCACGATCACCGGGCGGACACCACCATCGTGGTGCAGGAGCTCGCCAGCCACGGATATGTGGTGGTCACGGTGGACCACACGTACGACGCGTTCAGCGTGTTCCCCGACGGCCGGCTCACGGTTCCGCTCGACCGGCCCGCACTGACACCGCGGGACTTCGCCACCGACATCCGGTTCGTGCTCGACCGCGTCGAGGACCTCGCGGCCGGGCGCAACCCCGACGCCGGGCAACGACCGATGCCGGTGGGCCTGCTCGGCGCCCTCGATCCGCAGCGCATCGGCATGTTCGGCTGGTCGAAGGGCGCGACGGCGACGACCTGGGTGATGAGCGAGGACCGGCGCGTCCGGGCCGGGCTGAGCTTCGACGGGCCGATGCAGCCGACGGTCACCACCGACCTGGACCGGCCGTTCATGCTGATGACCGCCGAGAACTCCCGAGCCACGAAACCGAGCGTCGCCGAGCTCTGGTCACACCTGCGGGGATGGCGGCTCAACGTCCATGCGGAGGGTGCGGCCCACTCGTCCTACTGCGACGCCCAGTTCCTGGTCCCGCAGTTCGCCCGGGCCGTCGGCATGAGCGACAAGGATCTGCGGGACTTGATCGGCACTCTCGATCCGGCCCGGGCGGTACGCATCCAGCAGGCGTACCCGCTCGCCTTCTTCGACCTGCACCTGCGGCGACGGGGGCAGGGGCACCTGCTCGACGGCCCGTGCCCGGCCTTCCCCGAGGTCGAGTTCATCCCGTGACGCGAGGCCTCGGGCCGGCCCCGTACGCATCCGTGTACGGCGTCCAGGGCGACGGCCGCCGCGAACTCGTCGCCAACGGGCAGCAGACACTGACCGGTGCACACGCCCGAGTGGTGAGCATCGGCCCGGGCATCACAGGGCGTTGAGCAGGACGACGTAGACGGCGGTACCGAGGCCGACGCTGAGGATGGTGCGGCGGCCGAAGGCCAGGTGGACGCCGATCGTGACGGCCACGGCGAGCAGCGCGAACCAAATGCCGTGCGGGTCGCTGACGATGGTGCCGCGCAGGGCGGTCACCGCGAGGATCATGAGGATGCCCACCGGCATCCACACGGCCAGCCGCCGCACGATCGCCGATTCGCGCAGTCGTCCGAGAACCGCGAAGGGGACGGCGCGCAGGGCGAGCGTGATGGTGAAGACGATCGCCAGGACGGCGAGGAGATACGGAGTACTAGGCATCGGCGGTCTCCTGGGCGGGGCGGCGGGCGGTGCACGCATGCCGGGCCAGCAGCAGGCCGACGAACAGCAGCAGCGCGGTGAACAGGGCCAGGCCCGGGGTCAGGAGGAGCGCGACAGTGACGCTCGCGCCGGCCAGCAGGACCGAGGGGATCTCCTGGCGGGAGCGGAAGGCGTCCAGGGTGAGGACGGTGAACAGGGCGCAGAGGGCGAACTCGAGGCCCTTGACGGGCGCGGGGAGAGCCGTGCCCAGGGCCACGCCGACCAGTCCACCGCCGACCCAGTACGTCTCGCAGGCGATCTGCATGGCCAGCAGCCGGGGAGCGGAGCGTTCGTGCTCGGGCAGGGAGGCGCTCACGGCGTACGCCTCGTCGATCATCGCCTAGACCGCGTACGCCTTGGCGAGCGGATGCCTGACCAGGTGGAGCGGGAAGGAGAACGCGTAGAACACGTGCCGGAAATTGACCACCAGCACGGTCAGGGCGACCGCGGCGAGCGGGGTGGCGCTCGCCACCATGCCGACCAGCAGCAGCTCCAGTGAGCCGGCGAACGCCGACAGGGACAGGGCGGGGGTCAGCCACCAGGGCAGGCCGGCCTGCAGGACGAGCAGGCCCAGGGCGATGCCCAGGGGGAAGATCCCGAGGCCGGCGGAGAAGGAGTCGCGTATGCCCGCGGTGACCTGCTGGTGTCGCGTCGGATGGAAGACCTGTTGCTGCACCTGTCCATCGTCTCGTGAAACCCGCGCCATGTGGTTGCGAAGATTGCTCAGCCGGCGCCCGATCGTGCAATCTTCTTCCATGGATGCGATCGATGAAGCAATCATCGCCGAGTTGGAGCGGGACGGACGGCTCACCAATGTGGAGCTGGCACAGCGGGTCGGGCTCACCACCGGACCGTGTCTGCGGCGCGTCCAGCGGCTGGAGGCCGACGGTGTCATCGCGGGCTATCGCGCGGTGATCGACCCGGCGGCTCGCGGACGCGCCTTCGAGGTGCTGATCGACCTCAGCCTGGAGGCACAGGACGCGGAGACCGTCGAACGGTTCGAGCAGACCCTGGCGCGGGCCGAGGAAGTGCTGGAGCTGCGGAGGCTGTTCGGAACCCCCGACTACTTCGTCCGCGTGGCCGTGGCGGACCTGCCCGCCTACGAGGCGTTCCTCAGCCAGGAGGTCATGACCATCCCCCGGATCAAGAACGTCACCTCGCACTTCACAATGAAGATCGTCAAGCCGGGCCGGTAGCGGCGGCGCCGTCGTGCGGTCAGCCGCTGAGTCCCGCGTCGCGGGCCAGGAGGGCGGCCTGGACGCGGTTGGTGACGTCCAGGGCGGTCAGGATGCGGCTGACGTGGGCCTTGACGGTGCTCTCGCGCATGGTGAGCCGGGTGGCGATGTCGGCGTTGGTGTCTCCCCGGGCGACCAGGGCGAGCACGTCGCGTTCGCGGGGGGTGAGCCGGTCCAGCCGGGCCTTGGCCGCGGTGACCCGCGGCTGGTTGGTCGCGTGGTAGCGGTCGATGAGGCGACGGGCCGCGACGGGGTGGAGCATCGCCGAACCGGCGGCCACCAGGTGGACGGCGCGCAGTATCTCGGCCGGGTCGGTGTCCTTCAGCAGGAATCCGTCGGCTCCGGCGGCGAGGGCGTTGTACACGTACTCGTCGAGGTCGAAGGTGGTCAGGGTGATCACCTTCGGCGGGTGGGGGAGGGCGCGCAGCCGGGCGGTGGCGGTGATGCCGTCCATGCGGGGCATGCGTACGTCGACGAGGGCGACGTCGATGCGGTGAGCGGTGGCCTGTTCGACGGCCTGGAGGCCGTCGGCGGCCTGGGCGGCCACCTCGATGCCCTGGTCACCGTCGAGCAGATCGGCCAGGCCGAGGCGGACCAGGGCGTCATCGTCGACGATCATCGTGCGGATCATGTGGGGTGCCGTTCTGTCCGTCGCGGGGGTGCGGAATGCGGGCGGCCAGCCGCCAGGCGCCCGCGCCGGCAGGCCCGGCGGAGAGGTCGCCGCCGAGGGCGGTGACGCGTTCCCGCAGGCCGACGAGCCCGTATCCGGAGCCCGGGGTGTCCGTGCGGGGTGTGCCAGGCGGGTTGGTGACCTCGACGAGTGTGGCCGGCGGCCGGTAGTCGAGGCGTACGGTCACTTCGGCCCCGTCGGCGTGCTTGCGCGCGTTGGTCAGCGCTTCCTGCACGACGCGGTACACCGCCAGTCGGTGGGTGGTGGAAGTCCGCTCGGGCAGCCCGTCCGTGACCAACTCGATGTCCTGCCCGGCGGCGCGGGCCTCGTCGACGAGTTCCCGTACGTCCCTCATGACCGGCGTGAGCGCGGGATCCGCCTGTGCGGCGTCCGGGCCGCGCAGGGCGCCGAGCACGTCCCGCAGATCGGACAGCGCTTCGACCGATGTGGTGCGCAGCAGACCGAGGCGTTCGGCGACCGGCGCCGGCAGCGTGTCCCGCCTGGTGGCCAGGACACCGGTGTGCAGGGCGAGCAGGCTCAGCCGGTGGGCCAGCACGTCGTGCATCTCCGCGGAGATCCGGGACCGTTCCGCGGCACGGGCCGCCTCCTCGCGCAGCTCCGCTTCGACGCGCAGGTGCTCGACATCGGCCGCCAGGGCCGCGACCAGGCGTCGCCGGTTGCCCAGCCACAGGCCGAGGACGATGGCCAGGGGCGGAAGGAACAGCGCGGAGGCGTAGCTCTGCGCCGTCCACAGTGAGGCGGCCGGGTAGCTGAGCAGATTGGCGGCCCAAGCGGCGACGGTGCATCCCACCGCGGCCCGCGCCCGGTGGTCCATCGCCAGGCCGAACAGGGCGACGACCAGCAGCGCCAGCAGCGGCGGTCCCCAGCAGGCCGTGGCCACGGTGAGCAGCAGCGGCGCGACCGGCCACCGAAGCCGGGGCACGAGCAGCGCCGCCGCGCACAGCACGGCGGCGACAGTCACGGGGACGAGGTACCGACCGTCACCGAGTGACCGGGCGTTCAGTGCGGCGGCCGACACGCACAACGCGATCAGTCCGGCCCGCCCGTAGGCGGCCCACCCGCGGCCCTCTTTCTTGCTCACCCGGGCAATCGTAGGCGGACGGCCGTGCCGTCCCCTCCGACGATCTTCCTCGTGCGCCCCCTACTTTCGTAGGGGATCAGAGGCGTACAACGATGGATTCCATGCTGCGCGCCGGTTCCTAGCGTCAGAACCATGAACGACTGGACGACCTCGCACGACCGTGTCCTGGCGCAGCGCCATGCCGAGGGCTGGATGTTCCTGATCGAAGCGGCCCGCGACCTGCGCACCACCGGTGCGATAGCCCCCAGCGGCAAGGCCCTGGCCCGCGCCCTGACCGAGCCCGTGCGGGTCCAGGCGCCCCGGCCGCTGGCGGTGCTGGAAGCCGGCGCCGGCACCGGCGCGGTGACCCGCGCCCTGATACCCCAGCTGCCCCGGGGGAGCCGCCTGGACATCGTCGAGGCCAACCCTCGCTTCGCCGCACGGCTGAGTCACCTCGTGGGTACGCACCCGGACCTGACCGGCCGGCCCTCCCAGGTGAAGGTGGACCAGCGGTACGTGGAGGACCTCGACACCGACGAACGCTACGACGTGATCGTCTCCGGACTGCCGCTGACCAACTTCGTCCCGGCACAGGTCGAGCGGATCATGGCCCGCTACATGGAACTCCTGCACCCCGGCGGCACCCTGACCTACTTCGCGTACCTCGGCACGCGCCGGGCCCGCGCCCTGACCGCGGCACGGGCGGAGGCGCGACGGCACGCCGCGGTGGACGAGGTCATGGCCGGCTACCAGCGCAGGTACGCCACCGACCGCTGGACGGTCTGGGCCAACGTGCCCCCGGCCCACGTCTGGCACCTGAAACGCCCTCAGGCCGAACTCCCCTGCCCGCGGCGGGCACCGCACGAGGCGAGGCGGTGAACGCGCTGTCCGACATCCTCGGCCACCTTCCCCCCGCCGCCGTGTACACGGTGACCGCCCTCGCCGTCCTGGCCGAGTCGGTCCTGCTGATCGGCGCGTTCGTCCCCACGCTCACCCTGCTGCTGACCGCCGGCGCCCTGGCCCGCACCGGTCACATCAGCCTCCTCCTCGTCGTGGCCGCCGCGGCGGGCGCCGTGGTGGCGGGCGACTTCCTCGCCCACCGCACCGGCAGGTTCCTCGGTGCCCGGCTGCGCGCCGGCCGCGCGGGGCGTCACGTCCCCGGCGCCGTCTGGCAGCGGGCCGAGACACTGATGGCCCGGCACGGCGGCCGTGCGGTCTTCCTGGCACGTTTCCTGCCGGTGGTCCGTACCCTCGCTCCGCACCTCGCGGGCGCCACCCGGCTGCCCTACCACCGCATCGCCGCCCACAGCGTCACCGCCGCCTGCCTCTGGGCCACAGCCGAAACAGCCGTCGGCTACGCCGCCGCGACCTCTCTGCAGCGGCTCCTCACTCTGGGCGGCCCCGCGCTGGCCGTTGGCGTGCTCGCGGCGATCAGCATGACTCTCCTGCGGCGCCGCTCCACCAAGCCACGTTGATCAACGCGTGCCGTCCTCCGGGACGCTGTCGGCGACGGAGTCGAGTTGGGCCGTCAGGTCCTCGACCATGCGGCCCAGCAGACGGACGAACTCGGTTCGGTCGCGGTCGGGCCACTCGGCCATGGCGGTGGCGAACCAGCCGTCGATGACGGCGAGATACCGGTCGATCAGCCGTTGTCCGGACGGTGTGAGGTCGATCAGCCGGGCCCGCTGGTCCTCCGGGTCGGGCAGCCGCTGGATCAACCCCCGCTTTTCCAGGGTGTTCAGCTGCCGGGTCACGTGCGGGCCGACGACCTGCATCCGGGTGGCGATCTCACCGACGCGCAGCGGGTGGTCCGCGGTCGCGAGGGTGACAAGGATCGTCACCGCCGGCCGCTCCAGCGCCACTCCGGAGGCCGTGGCGGCTCGTTCGAACAGCTGACCACGGTTGAGCAATGCGCTGAGCTGGGACATGCGCGGCAACAGTCCGGCGACGGCCTCGCTCTTCGCGGCTCCCGGCATCTCGGCAACTCCCTTGATTGATACCTAAGTTAGGTATATGTTGGCCGTCGAGCCCGATCGCCGACGGCGGTCCCGCTCGCCGACAGAAAAGATACCTAAGGTAGGTAATTATGGCAATGAACGAGTCCATGACCGACGTCCTCATCATCGGTGCCGGTCCGACCGGCCTCACCCTTGCCTTAGACCTCGCCCGGCGCGGCGTCACCTTCCACCTCGTCGAGCGGGCCGAGCACCCGAGAACGGCCTCCCGCGCCAAGACCATCCAGCCCCGCGCGCTGGAGGTCGCCGACGACCTCGGCGTCATCGAACGCGTCCTGACGGAGGGGGCGGTCAACATCCCGACCCGCCGCTACGACGGCGACCGCGTCGTCTCGGAGGCCGTGGAGGTCGCAGCCGGGACGCCCACCCCCGACGCCCCCTACCCGCCGGTCTGGCTCTCCCAGCCGAAGTTCGAGCAGATTCTGCGCGACCGTCTGGCCGAGCTCGGCGGCGCCGTCGAGTGGGGCGCCACGGTGACCGGCCTCCACCAGGACGACAACGGCGTCACCGCGGCCGTACGCACCGCGGAGGGTGAGCGGACGGTACGCGCCCGGTATGCCGTCGGCGCGGACGGCGGCCGCAGCACCGTCCGCAAGCAGGCCGGCATCGCGCTGCACGGCGTCTCCCTCCCCGGGCAGCGCTGGCACCTCGGCGACGTCCGCGTCGACGGGCTCCCACGGCACTGTCAACACCTGTGGACGAGCCAGGAGCACGGCATTCTCTCGCTCTTCCCGCTGCCCGGCACCGACCTGTGGCAGTTCCAGGCGTCCGTCCCCGCCGGCCTCGCCGAACCCGAGGAGCCGTCCCTGGAGCTGTTCCGCCGTATCTTCGACACCCGCGCCGGCGTACCCGGCGTACGCATCACCGACGCCGACTGGCTCTCCCTCTACAAGATCAACGTCTGTCTGGCCGACCGCTATCGCGCCGGGCGGATCCTCCTCGCCGGGGACGCGGCGCACATCCACTCGCCCGCGGGGGGCCAGGGCATGAACACCGGCATCCAGGACGCCTACAACCTGGGCTGGAAACTCGCGGCCGCCCTCGACGGCGCCGATCCGATTCTGCTCGACACCTACGAGCAGGAGCGCCGGCCCGTTGCCCAGGCCGTCCTCGGCGACAGCACCGCCCGTCTCAACGCCGTCATGGCGGCGGCCGGTGACGGTGATGGATCGTCCGTCCAGCGCGGCCTGACCGGCGACTTCACCACCGGCCTGAGCATCGCCTACCCGGGCAGCCCGCTCTCCGACGGCCCCGGCGCGGGCGGCCGCGCCCCTGACGCCTCCTGCCGGGACGCCGCCACCGGCAAGTCCGTCCGCCTTTTCGACCTGCAGCGCGGCCCGCACTGGACGCTGCTGTCCTTCGGCCCCGACGCGCCGCCCCTGGCTCACGGACAGGAACCGGCGGGGCTCCGGGTGTTCCGTGTGACCACCCGCCCGGAAGCCACCGGCGCCGACACCGTGATCGACACCGACGGCCACGCCCACCGCGCCTACGGCGTCGTCGGCGACGAACTCGTCCTCGTCCGTCCGGACGGATACGTCGCAGCCCGTCGCTCCGCCCGTGACTGGGCCGGTGTCCTCGCTTTGGCTGCGGCTCACGGAACGCGGTGAACTCCCCTCCGGCTCACCGGTGCTGCTGCTGGGCTGCGGCGGCGGGCTGTCGTGGGCGGGGCAGGTGGTCGGGTGTCCGTGACGGGCGCGAGGGGCGCATGCTCCGTTGCGTCGGACCCGTCTGCCGGTGCTCGTCCTCACCGACGCGCCCCCCGTGCCGGGGAGGCCCGGGGCCGGGTTCGGGAAGCCGTCGGGCGGGCGGAGCGCTCCGTGGGCGTCGGGTCGCGTCTGCTGCACGCGCCGGTGTGCGTACGCCGCTCAGCGAGGTGGACACCGCGAGAGCTGACGGAGGCGGACCGGCCGAGGCCGCTGCGGGCGGCCGGAACCGGCCGCGCCGGTGGCCCACTCAGCCCACGCCGAGTTCCGTCAGCTCCGCGAGCGGCAGGGTGTGCTGGGTCTGCAGCACCTTGGCCCGCAGGTAGTGCACGTTGTGGGCGGTGGTGAAGACCCCCGTGGGAACCCGGTCCCGCACGTCGATGCCCAGGCCGCGCAACTGGTCGGCCTTGTCGGGGTTGTTGGAGAGCAGGTCCAGCTCCGCGATGCCGAGCGCGCGGAGCATCTGGGCGGCCGCCGTGTAGTCGCGGGCGTCCTCCGGCAGACCGAGCGCGGCGTTGGCCTCGTACGTGTCGAGGCCCTGGTCCTGCAGGGCGTACGCGTCGAGCTTGTTGTAGAGGCCGATGCCGCGGCCCTCCTGACGGAGGTAGAGCAGGACGCCGCCGCGGTCGGCGATGCGTTCGACCGCCTCGCGCAGTTGGGGGCCGCAGTCGCAGCGGGCCGAGCCGAAGACGTCCCCGGTCAGGCACTCGGAGTGCAGGCGGACGAGCGGGACGGTGCCGGGGGCGGGGCTGCCGAGGACGACGGCCACGTGCTCCTGGCCGTCGGTCAGGCCGTGGAAGGTCACGAGGTCGGCGTCGACGCTGTAGCCGTCGTGGAAGCGCAGCGGTACCCGGACGCGGGCGCGCGGGGTGGCGGCGGGGGTGTCGGGCATGCGGGTTCTCCGGGTCCGGTGGTCAGGGCCGGGCTCTGCTTCAGATTTGAAGCAGTTCCACGCCGGGGACCCTACTACTGCTTCAATTTTGAAGCAACAGGTATTCGCGGCCCGGTCGCCGGGGCCCCGGTCAGGTACAGGAAGGGCCGGTCAGGAACAGGGAGGGGAGGACCGGCGCCGCCAGGGCACCTCGTCGGGTGCGGGCCGGACCGTCCCGTCGCCCTGGAGCGCCCGCACGATCCCCCCGCAGATCTCCTCGAGCTGCTCCACCTGCTCGGGTGTGAGGTGGTCGAAGAGCGACGCCCTTACGGTCTCGACGTGGCCCGGCGCCGTGCGCTCCAGCACGGCCATCCCCTCGTCCGTCAGGGCGGCGATGCTGCCCCGCTTGTCCCACCGGCAGTTCTCGCGCCGCACCAGTGCGTCCTTCTCCAGCCGCGTCACCGCGTAGGTCAGCCGGCTCCGGGTGATCTTCAGCGCCTCGGCGAGGTCGGTCATCCGCAGCCGGCGCTCCGGCGCCTCGGAAAGGGTGGCCAGGATGGAGTAGTAAAGGTGGGGCATGCCCGCGTCGTGCTGGAGCTGCCGGTCCAGCGCGTCCTCCAGGAGATGGGTCGCGGCCACGTATGCGCGCCAGGCGCGCTGCTCCTCGGGGGTGAGCCAGCGGGTCGTCATGCCACCAGTGTAAGTTTGTTTCAAACTTGAACCAAGATCCCGGATTCGCCGGATCCGGATCCACACCCGCCCGCCTCCCGAAGAGAGCGCGTCGATGCCCCGTCCGTACGTCCTGCTGTCCGCCGCCGTGTCCCTCGACGGGTACCTCGACGACACCGGCCCCGACCGGCTGCTGCTGTCCAGCCCGGCCGACTTCGACCGGGTCGACGAGGTACGGGCGTCCGTCGACGCGATCCTGGTCGGCGCCGGCACCATCCGCGCCGACAATCCGCGCCTGCTGGTCAACTCGCCCGAGCGCCGGGCGTCCCGGCTCGCCGCCGGGCAGGCGGAGTACCCCCTCAAGGTCACCGTCAGCGGCTCCGGCGACCTGGACCCGGCCGCGAACTTCTGGCACACCGGCGGCGAGAAGGTGGTGTACACCACGGACGAGGGCGCCGAGCGGGCCCGCGCCCTGTCCCTCGCGGCCGACGTCGTCCCGCTGGGCCCCGACCTCGACTGGCCCGCACTGCTCGAACACCTCTACGCGGGGCGCGGGGTGCGCCGCCTGATGGTCGAGGGCGGCGGCACCGTCCACACCCAGCTGCTCCGGCAGGGCCTGGCCGACGAACTGCAGCTCGTCCTGGCCCCCCTCCTGGTCGGCGACCCGGCCGCCCCCCGCCTCTTCGGACCCGGTGGCTACCAGTTCGGCCGCCTGCGGCTGCTGGAGACCCGCCGTATCGAGGACGTCGTCCTGATGCGCTACGAGCCGACCGCGCCCGGCACCGGCCCCTCGGCCGCCCCCGCCGACCGCCACTGGCTGCGGATCGCCTGCGAGCTGGCCGCGCTGTGCCCGCCCTCGGAGACGGCGTTCAGCGTCGGGGCGGTGGTCGTGGCCGCCGACGGCACGGAGCTCGCGCGCGGCCACTCGCGCGAAGGCGGTGACCCGGTGGTCCACGCGGAGGAGGCGGCGCTGGCCAGGATCCGGCCCGACGACCCCCGGCTGGCCGGCGCCACGGTGTACAGCAGCCTCGAACCGTGCGCCCGGCGGGCCTCCCGGCCGGCGCCGTGTGCCCGGTTGATCCTCGACGCGGGGGTGCGGCGGGTGGTCACGGCATGGCGGGAGCCGGACACCTTCGTCACCGGGGCCGACGGGAGTGGCGTGCTGGCGGCCGGGGGCGTGGACGTGGTCGTCGTGCCCGAGTACGAGGCGGCGGCGAAGGTGCCGAACCGGCACTTGCCGGGCTGAACGGAAAGCCGTGTGCGACCTGTCCCGCGGATGACGTACACTGGTGACACAACGACGCGGGGTGGAGCAGCTCGGTAGCTCGCTGGGCTCATAACCCAGAGGTCGCAGGTTCAAATCCTGTCCCCGCTACTGAAGGCTCAGGGCCGGAATCCAGCACAGGGATTCCGGCCCTGAGCGTTTTCGCGCCGCGGTAGCCCCCGGCAGTCCGCGGCAGCCCCGGGCAGTACCCGGCGGTTCCCGTCGGTATCCGGTCCCGTCGGTATCCGAACAGTGGTCAACTCGCCCGGTTTTCACCGGCCTTGGTGCGTAAGTCCTTCTGTGAAAACGCTAATGATCAAGCCAGATCTCTTGGAAACTGACGGGTAGGCCCATTAACGTTCGATAACGCAGCGCGGTCGTCCCAGCCGTCACCCGAGGCGGCTCCGTGCGCACGCGCCGAATCCCGAAAGGGAACCGGGGAACCACCACTTTGGGGTGAATCACGCGAATGCCGTTGTGAACTCGTCGAGTTCACGGCCGGTATACGCGCGTAGGAGACCTTCCTGCTCCGAACCCGTCAGCTAACCCGGTAGGCGTTACGGAAGGAAAGGAGCACGCCCGAGTGGCGTCCAACCCGCCTGCCCCCACAGCCCCGTTCGTGCCGAGCCGGCGCACCGACACATTCGGCTACGGCGAGTACCGCACCGACGAGGGCCCCTGGGAGGAGTGGAACCCCACCGCGGAGTCCCTCCGCCCGGAGCGCGGCCGGCACCGGGTCACCAAGCAGCGCGGCGGGGGACTCGCCCGCAGCTCCACCGTCCTGGGCGTCGGCGTCATCGCCGCCGTCGGCGCGGGCGGCATCGCCAGCGCCAACACCGGCAAGCCGCCGGTGTCCATATCCCTGCCCGACGTCTCCTCCGTCACCTCCCTGCTGGGCGATGACACGGACAGCGCGAAGGCCACCGCGGCCAGCCTGACCGACGTCGGCGTGGCAACCGCCGACAGCGACCAGGGCAGCACCGACGCCGGCGAGGCCCTGCGCAACCGGATCATGGCCCAGGCCGAGCTGCAGAAGAGCCAGGTCGACGGCAAGGCCACCGCCGCCGCCGTGGCCGCCGCCGGGAAGCAGTCCGCCGACGCGGCCGCCAAGGCGGAGCAGGAGGCCGCGGTCAAGGCCGCCGCCGCCAAGGAGAAGGCCGAGGCCGCCGTCAAGAAGCAGGCCGAGGCCGACCGCCTCGCCAAGCTGGCCGCGCAGTACACGCTGCCGACCTCCTCGTACACGCTCACCGGCACCTTCGGCCAGCCCGGCGCCATGTGGTCCTCCGGCTATCACACCGGCCTCGACTTCGCGGCGCCGACCGGCACGCTCATCAAGGCCATCCACAGCGGCACGATCACCGAGGCGGGCTGGGCCGGCGCCTACGGCTACCGCACGATCCTCACCCTCGACGACGGCACCGAGCTGTGGTTCTGCCACCAGTCCTCGATCAACGTGAAGGTCGGCCAGAAGGTCGGCACCGGTGAGGTCATCGGCCGCGTCGGCGCCACCGGCAACGTCACCGGCCCGCACCTCCACCTCGAGGTCCACCCCGACGGCCAGCCCACCGGCATCGACCCGATGGCGTGGCTGCACGGCAAGGGCCTCAACCCCTGACGGGCATCCGACAACCGCTGACGGGCACCCGACGCATCCACGAGGTGCCCGTCACCGCCGAGCGGAATGCGGGCCGCCGATCCGGTTGTTGAAGCGAAGCATGACTTCTCTTCGCAAGCTCGGCCCTTCCGACCTCGAGGTCTTCCCGCTCTCCCTCGGCGGCAACGTCTTCGGCTGGACCGCCGACGAGGCCCAGTCCTTCGCCGTCCTGGACGCCTACACGGCCGCCGGCGGCAACTTCGTCGACACCGCCGACTCCTACTCGGCGTGGGTCGACGGCAACGAGGGCGGTGAGTCCGAGACCATCATCGGCAACTGGGTGAAGGCCCGCGGCAACCGCTCCGACGTCGTCATCGCCACCAAGGTCAGCCAGCACCCGAAGTACCAGGGCCTGACCGCCGACAACATCAAGGCCGCGGCCGACGCGTCCCTGCGCCGTCTCGGGACCGACCACATCGACCTGTACTACACCCACTTCGACAAGACCGAGGTCCCCGTCGAGGAGATCATCGGGGCGCTCGACGAACTGGTCCGGGCGGGCAAGGTCCGCTACATCGCGGCCTCCAACATCACCCCCGAGCGCCTCCAGGAGTCCCTGGACTTCTCCGAGCGGGAGGGCCTCGCCCGGTACGTGGCGCTCCAGCCGCACTACAACCTGGTCTCGCGCGACACCTACGAGGGCCCCCTCAGGGACGTCACCGCACGTGCGGGCCTCGCCGTCGTGCCCTACTTCTCCCTCGCCTCCGGCTTCCTCACCGGCAAGTACCGCCCCGGTACGACCGTGGACAGCGCCCGGGCGGGCGGCGCCGCGAAGCACCTGGAGACCGAGCGGGGGCAGCGGGTCCTCACCGCCCTGGACGAGATCGCCGCCGCGCACGACGCCCCCGTGGCGACCGTGGCCCTCGCCTGGCTCGCCGCCCAGCCCACGGTGGCGGCCCCCATCGCCTCGGCCCGCACCCTGGACCAGCTGCCGGCGCTGCTGGGCGTGGCGGAGCTGGAGCTCACCCAGGAGGAACTGACCAGGCTCACCGAGGCGTCGGCGTGACCGGCTACGTGTCGGCGCAACCGGTCTACGTGCGGTACGGGTTGTAGGCGACCGGGTACGGCCCCGCCGGGTAGCCGTACCCGTACGCGCACTGCACCCCGTACACCGGCCAGGGTGTCGCGGCCACCGGAGCCGACGCCCTGGCCGCGTACTCCAGCGCGGGCCGCGCCACCTGCCGCCGGTGCCACAGCTCGGCCAGCAGCTCGCCCTCCCGTGCGACGAAGTCGGCCCCGGCCCGGCCGCGCCGCCCGCGGTGCCGCAGGAACGCCAGCGACGTGGCGTACGCCTCGTACTGCGCCACCGCCCGCGCCGCCGGCTTGCCGAGATGGTGACGGGCGTGGTCGCGGGCCATCCGACGGGCCTTCATCGAGCCCAGGGCGAACGGCTCGCCGGGACCCAGCCAGCCGGCTAGGACGTACGCCGGCAGTTCCTCGCGCACGGTCCGCAGCTCCCGCTGGCGGGTCCAGATCACCAGCCAGGTCAGCAGCCCGAACGCGGGCACCATGAACGTTCCGTACACGGCGAAGAAGCCGTACTCGCCGAAGGTCGAGGAGCCGTTCCAGAACGCGTGCATGCTCATCGCGAGCAGCAGCCCGCCCAGCGGCAGCAGCACCCGCCGCACGTGCTGCCGGGGGGCGGACAGGGCGGCGATGCCGAAGCCGATGCCGGTCAGGACGGTGAACAGGGGGTGCGCGAACGGGGACATGATGACGCGCACGAAGAACGTCGCGGCGGTGACGGAGGCGATGCCGCGGTCACCGGTGATCTGGTCGGTGCCGAAGGCGGTGCCGAGGTAGAGGATGTTCTCGGTGAAGGCGAAGCCGGTGGCCGTGATCCCGGCTATCACCACGCCGTCCACGATCCCGGTGAAGTCCCGTCTGCGGAACAGGAACACGAGCAGGACGGCGGCCGCCTTGGCGGACTCCTCCACGACGGGCGCTATGACGGTCGCGCCGAGGGTGTCCGCGCTGGACGGGTCGGCGGTCGCCGTGGCGATCCACTTGGTGGCGAAGCTGTTGGCGACGATGGCTATCAGCGCCGCCGCGCAGGCGCCCCACGCGAAGGCGAAGACGAGGTTCCGCCAGGGGCCGGGCTCCACCCGGTCCAGCCACCGGAAGGCGGCTATGAGCAGCGGGACGGGCAGTACGGCCAGGCCGAGCCCGACGAGGAACCCGTCCGTGCCGGTCTGCTGCCGCACGAGGGCGAGGATCACGAGCCCGGAGAGCGCGAGCAGGGTGATGAGCGCCCCGTACCGCACCCATCGCCGTTGCCACCAGTGCGGATGCCGCAGTGTTCCACCGGCGGGGCCTGCCGGGCCTTGGTGGCCTGGGGGCTGCGTCGGGTACGGGGGACTGGTGGCCACGGCATTAGCCCTAACGAGATCGACCGTCTTCTTACTGACTCCGGTTACTGACTCCGGTTACTGACTCCGGCTTCTCACTGCTTCCGGCTTCCTACTGACTCCGGTGCTGTACGCGGCGGAAGAGCAGATCATTCACCACATGTCCCTTCTCCAGGCCCTGCCCCTCGAAACGGGTCAGCGGCCGGAAGCCGGGACGGGGCGCGAAACCGCCGTCGGGCCGGGTGTTCTCGAAGTCCGGGTGCGCGGTCAGCACGTCGAGCATCTGCTCGGCGTACGGCTCCCAGTCGGTCGCGCAGTGCACGATCGCCCCGGGCCGCAGCCGGGTCGCGGCCAGGCTGAGGAAGTCCGGCTGGATCAGGCGCCGCTTGTGGTGCCGCTTCTTCGGCCAGGGATCCGGGAAGAAGACCCGCAGCCCGTCGAGCGCGTCCGGCGCGAGCATCTCGCGCAGCAGGATGATGGCGTCGCCGTTGGCGACCCGGACGTTGGACAGACCGCCCGTGTCCGCGAGGTTCAGCAGATTTCCCTGCCCCGGCGTGTGCACGTCCACGGCGAGGATGTTGGTGCCGGGATCCGCGCCGGCCATCTGCGCGGTGGCCTCGCCCATTCCGAACCCGATCTCGAGGACGACCGGGTTGTCGTTCCCGAACAGCTCACCGAGGTCGATCGTCCGCTGCCCGTCGATGTCCAGCCCCCACTTGGGCCACAGCCGCTGCAGCGCGTCCGCCTGCCCCGCCGTCACCCGGCTCCGGCGCGGCTGGAAACTGCGGATCCGCCGCTCGAAGTGCGACCCGGCGGGGTCGGCCTTGGGGCCGTCCGGGAACCGCGGCTCCCCCTTGGCCCGGGTGTGCCGGATGGACGTACCAGGGGCGTGGTGCGGGGTTTCGGGGGTCTCGGGGGTGTTCAACGAGTCAGACACAGTGGGGTCGATTTTACGCGGGGCCCGCTCCGGCATCCGACCTGGTGCCGTGGCCAGCCGGGCGAGGGTCACCCCGAGGCCCCCAGTACGCCCAGCGCCCTGCGCGCCACCTCCCGCCCGATCGGCAGCGAGGCGGTGGCCGCGGGGGACGGCGCGTTCAGCACGTGCACCGCGCGGGGGCCCTCCCGGATCAGGAAGTCGTCCACCAGCGTGCCGTCCCGCAGCACAGCCTGCGCCCGCACCCCGGCCGACGCCGGGACCAGGTCGTCCTCCTCCACCGCGGGCAGCAGCCGGCGTACGGCGTCGGTGAACGCGCCCTTGGACACCGACCGCCGCACTTCCCCGAGTCCGTACCGCCAGTGCCGCCGGGCCATCACCCAGGCACCCGGCCAGGCCAGCGTCCCCGCCGCCTCCCGCGGCCGTACGACCCCCCAGCCGTACCCCTCCCGGGCCGCGGCCGGCACCGCGTTCGGCCCGATGTGGACACCGCCGTCGATCCCGCGCGTGAGGTGCACCCCGAGGAACGGGAACGCCGGATCCGGCACCGGATACACCAGCCCGCGCACCAGCTCCGGCCGCGCCAGCTCGTAGTACTCCCCGCGGAAGGGCACGATCCGCACCTCGGGCTCGTCCCCGGTCAGCCGGGCGACCTCGTCGCAGTACAGCCCGGCACAGTTCACCAGCACCCGCCCGCGTACGACGTCCCCGTCCGCCGTGCGCACCGCGACCCCCAGTTCCGGCCGCCGGTCGATCCGGACCACCCGTGCCCCGTAGCGGATCTCCGCCCCGGACGCCTCGGCGAGCTGCCGGGCCACCCCGGTGAAGTCGCACACGCCCGTCGTCCCGACGTGTATGGCCGCGAGGCCCCGCACCTCGGGCTCGTACTCCATGATCTGCGCGGGCCCCAGCTCGCGGACCGGGATCCCGTTCTCTCGGCCGCGCTGCACGAGTGCGTGCAGTCGCGGCAGCTCCTCCCGGTCGGTGGCGACGATCAGCTTGCCGGTGACGGCGTGCGCGACGCCGTACTCCGCGCAGAACTTCACCATCTCGGCGGCACCGCGGACCCCGTATCTCGCCTTCAGGGAGCCCGGCCGGTAGTAGATCCCGCTGTGGATGACCCCGCTGTTGCGCCCCGTCTGGTGCCGGGCCGGCCCCGACTCCTTCTCCAGCACGGTCACCCGCGTACCGGGCGCGGCACGTGTGATCGCGTACGCCGTGGAGAGCCCGACGATCCCACCACCGATCACGAGCACATCGCAGTCATAAGCGATCCCCGGCCGCACCTGCACCACCTCCCACCTCGATAGTGCACTGCGCCACTGACAACGCCTTGAAACCCCGGGGCGGGGGCGAGCCCCGAAGGGGCGGCTACGCCGGTGCCATCAGCAAGGGCCGCGCCCGCTCCCGCAGCTCCACCACCCGCGGCTCGTCCCCGTACGGCTCCAGCCGGTGCAGGAGGTCCTTCACGTACTCCGTGGTCCGCGCGGACGAGATCCGCCCGGCGACCTCCACCGCCCGCACCCCCTGCTCGCAGGCCGCGTCCAGATTGCCCGACTCCAGCTCGGCGACCGCCGAGACGACGAGCCGGAGCCCGTGCGAGCGCACGAACTCCTCCGTCGGCTTGGACAGGGCCTGCTCGGTGAACCGGCGGACCTGCCGGGGCGCCTTCAGATCGCGGTAGCACTCCGCGGCGTCCGCGGCGAAGCGGTCGTAGCCGTAGAAGCCGAGCCAGGAAGGGTCCTGGTCGCCGTCGCGGGACCGCTCCAGCCAGCTCTCGGCCGCCTTCAGGGCGGACCCGGCCGCGTGGGCGTCGTTCGCGCGCGCGTGGGCGCGTGCCTCGACCAGGTGGAAGAAGCTCATGGTGCGGGCGGTGGCGAGGCCGCGGTTGCGCTCCACGGCGGCCTGCGCGAGGTCGACGCCCTCGTCGCCGAAGCCCCGGTAGGTCGCCTGCAACGACATGGACGCCAGCACATAGCCCCCGAGGGGGACGTCCGCGGCCGCGCGCGCGAGGCGCAGCGCCTGGATGTAGTAGCGCTGGGCGGCCTCCTGCTGGCCGGTGTCGAAGGCCATCCAGCCGGCGAGGCGGGTGAGTTCCGCGGTGGCGCCGAACAGGGCACGGCCGACCTCGTCGGAGTACGAGCCGAGCAGCAGCGGCGCCGCCTCCACCCTGAGGCACTCGGGCACCATGGACGAACGCCAGTCGCCGCCCCCGTATTTGGAGTCCCAGCGCCTGGCGTCCTCGGCTGCCTCCCGCAGCTTCTGCACATCGCTGTGGCCGACTTTGATCGGTGCGCCGGAGCCCTCGGAGGGGTTCGCGTCCCGCGCGACCGAGCTGTCGGCGGGGGTTATCAGCCACCGTGAGGCGGGCGTTGCGTATGCGCTCACTGCGAACGACCCGGCCAGCGACTGCCAGATGCCGCCGGAGCCGGCCCGGCGTCCGGCGAGGTCGAGACGGTACAGGTCCGTCGCCGACCGGACCGCCTGTCCTACGTCCCTGGGGAAGGCGAGGCCCACTTCGGGTGCGGGATCCGCGTCCGCCAGGCCGATCTCGTGGAGCGGCACCGGGCGGCCGAGTTTCTGGCCGATGGCGGCGGCGATGAGGTGCGGCGCGGCGCCCTGCGGCACCATGCCCTTCGACACCCAGCGCGCCACCGACGTCTTGTCGTAGCGAAGAGTCAACCCGCGTTGAGCGCCAAGGTCGTTGACGCGTCGCGCGAGTCCTGCGTTGCTGATTCCCGCGAGGGCGAGAACGGCGCCGAGTTTTTCGTTCGGCCCGCGTTGCTCCCTGGACATGCGCCACCCCTCGACACAGACGGCTGCCGCTTTGGCATAACCACGCGGCATTCGTAAACCCAGCGTAGTTCGCCGCATCCCAAGCGTTAAGGGGCATTGTTCCGGATGGCGGGATTGTGGTCCGTACCGGAGTGGCGACCGCTCACGCACCGTGCACGGACTGTCGCGGCGTGCCCCCGCCGTGTGGCCGTGCGCCCGTCCGTGCGCTCTACTCCGGCCACCGGGGGAGCGGTTCCATGGCTGTCGCGTGGGTCGGCCCGCTGTACTGGATCCAGTGGGCTGGGGGACACCGCCGCCTTCATCCCCGCGGGTGGCGGACCGGTCCGGGAGGCGATGCCCGCCTCCCGGACTGTGCGCACTCTGTGCACTGCGCAGAGCATGTACGGAGCGTGCGCAAGCCTGCGCGCGCCACGCCAATTTGGCTGAAAATCGACCCCGCCTTTCGCAGGTGATCACCGCTCCTACCACGGTAGTTGAGGGCGCGAAGGGCGTTTTCGGGGAGCATTTCGGGGGCGCATTCGTGTCGCAGCCGCCCTGTGCCGTACGGGTGTTGGCCTCTCCCCGACTGCCGCACGGGCACGCGCGCGTGGGCGCGCCGATGGTATCCGAGGCGGCGCCGTCATCACTCGGGGGCGCGTTCTTCATGGCAGCATGGGATCCGGTTCGAACGGTGCACTGGTTGTCCACAGGCTGTGGAGGCGTCCATGCGGTGGTTGGTGGGATGGAGCAGCACCGCCACGGGCGCCGCCGGAATCGGCTCCGCCGGTGCCATAGGGGACGACGGCGAGACCGTGCACCCGATCGGTTCCCAACTCCTGTGGGGCGACCCGGACCCCCTGTGGGCGGTCGGCGACTGGCGCCCCGACGAGGTGCGGGTGGTGAAGGCCGACGCACAGAACCGCATCGCCGTCCTGGGCACCTGCGGCGCCTCCGACGAGGAACTGCGGCTCGGCCTGTTCACCGCGCGCGGAGGCGCACTGAGACACCTGACGACCTGGCCGGGCAGCTACACGGCCGTCGTCCAGGTCGGCCGCCGCGTCACCGTCTGCGGCGACCTCGCGGGCGCCCGCCCGGTGTTCCACACCCCCTGGGCCGGCGGCACTGCCTACGCGACGGCCGCACTGCCCCTCGCCGACCTCATCGAGGCCAACCTCGACTTCGGCCACCTCGCGGCCCTGCTCGCCGCCCCCGAGGTACCGGCCGCGCTGTACGACTCCACGCCGTACGACGGCGTGCGCCGCGTTCCGCCGGGGCATGCGCTCATCCTGCGCGCGGGGGCGCGCGAGATCGCCGGGTACGAGCCGGTCGCCTCCCTCGCGGTGGCAGCGCCGTCGGCCGACCCCGACCGCGCGGTGGACGCGGTGCGGGACGCACTCGTCGACGCCGTCCGCGCCCGCCTCTCCGCACCCCGGCACGTCCCCGGAGCCGACATAGACCCCGGGCCCGTACCCGGCATGGGACCCGCCGAGCGGCGGGCCGCCCGCGGAATGCCGGTGCCGGGCATCGGCGCGGACCTGTCCGGCGGACCGGGCTCCGGCACCCTCGCCCTGCTCGCGGCCGGGCTTCCCGGCAGGCCGGGAACCGTCCTGGGCCACGGCACGGGCGCGGGGGAGCGGCTGCTCGCCGTCACCTTCAACGACCTGGCCGTGGGCGGCCGGGAAGCCGAACTCCAGCGCGCGGGAGCGCTCGCGGCCAACCCGCGCCTGCACCACGTCGTCGTGACCGGCGGCGAGGAGGTCCTTCCCTACGCCGACCTGGACGGCCCGCTCACCGACGAACCCGGGCCCTCTCTGATCTGGGCGGCCCGCCACCGCGCGCGCCTCGCCGCCGGCAGCGCGGACCACTTCACCGGACACGGCGCCCGCCAGGCCCTGGACGCGCATCCCGCCCGCCTGGCGGACCTGCTGATGGACCGCAAACGGCGCCACCTGGTGCGACCGGTCGCCGCGCTGGCCAAGGCGGACGGCTCGGTGATGGTCCCCGCGCGCGTGTACAGCGCGGCGCGGCGGCTGGCACGGACGCCGTACCGGGCCGGCGTGGAGGCCCTCGCCGAGCGGCTGATGCGCCGCCGTTTCGAGGAACCCTCAGGCGCGGTCGGAGCGTCCCTCGCGGCGCTCACCTGGGCCAGACCCGGGCCGGCGGCACGTTGGCTGACCGGGGAGGCACTCGCTGAAGTATCGGTTCTGCTGCAGGGGGCGGTGAACCGCCCCGGCGTCGGCCCCGGCCAGCGCCCCGGCGACCACCGCGCGCGTGCCGCCCTGGCCCGCTACGCGGCGGACATCCGGGTCCTCCAACAGGCCGCCGAGATCCGCTTCCAGCGCCTGCACGCCCCCTTCCTCGACAACCAGGTCGTCCGCGCCTGCCGCGACCTCCCCGAGGCCCTCCGGGTCCAGCCGGGGGCGCGCGCCGACATCCTGCGCACGGTCCTGGAGGGCACCGGCATCACCGACCTCCCGCCCGGCTGGGGCGCCCCCACCCACGCCTCCTCGGACGCCGCCGCCCGCACGGGGCTGAGGATGGCGGCCGACGACCTCATGTCCCTCTTCGGCACCCCCCTGCTCGCCGAGGCCGGACTGGTGGAGGCCCGCGTCGTCCGCAAGGCCCTGCGCGGCGCGGCGGCCGGCGAGCCCCTCCCCCTGGACGGCCTCGCCGACCTCGTCTCCCTGGAACTGTGGCTGCGCCGCCTGCTCTCCCGCCGGGGCACCTGCTGGACGGGGACACCCGCCCGCGCTCGTGCCGTGCCCTCCGGGATCACTCCGCGGCGGGGGGCGTTGGCCTCCGGGGGTGAGTCGGTCGCCCGGTACTGACGGGACCGCCCCTGGGGACTGCCGCCCCAGGCCCCCGCTTCGGCCTGACGGCCTCGTCCTCAAACTCCCCCGGAGGGGGCACCCCCAGACGGGCTGAAATACACGCACCCGGCGCTTCCCAGGGCGCCACAATGATCCGATGCGGTACAGACTCCTGGGCCCGACCCAAGCGACGGACGACCAGGGCGCCCTCATACCCCTCGGCCCCCGTCTGCGCCTCCTGCTCACCGCCCTCGCCCTGCGCCCCGGCCGCGCGGTCACCCACGACACCCTGATCGACGAGGTCTGGGCGGACGATCCGCCGCAGGACGCCCCGGCCGCCCTGCAGGCGCTGGTCGGCCGTCTCCGTCGCAGCCTCGGCAGGGACGCCGTCGCCTCCGACCCCGGCGGGTACCGGCTGACGGCGAGCGAGGACGACGTGGACCTCTTCGTCTTCGAGCACATGGTCCGCGACGGCGCCGCCGCCCTCGACCGCGACGACCCGGCCACCGCCTCCCGTGTCCTGACCGACGCCCTCGCGCTGTGGCGCGGCCCCGCCCTGGCCGACCTCCCCGACCGCACCGCCGCCACCCGCCCGGACGCCCTCCACCTGGAGGCGACCCGCGCCCGGGCCGAGGCGGCCCTGCGGCTCGGCCGCCCCCACACCGTCGTACCGGAGCTGACGGAACTGACCACGACCCACCCCTACGACGAGCCCCTGCACGCGCTGCTCATCCGCGCCCTGCGCGACACGGGCCGCACCGCCGACGCCCTCGCCGCGTACGAATCCGCCCGCCGCACCCTCGCCGACTCCCTGGGCACCGACCCCGGCCCGGAACTGAAGGCGCTGCACGCGTCGTTGCTCGAACAGCAGACACCACCGGCACCGGCCCCGCCCCGCCGCACCGGCAACCTCCGCCCCCGGCTGACCTCCTTCGTCGGACGGGAACCCGAACTCGACGCGGTTCGTTCCGACCTGCACAGGGGCCGTCTCGTCACCCTGACCGGACCGGGCGGCTCGGGGAAGACCCGTCTCGCCGAGGAGGCCGCCGCCGGGCATCCGCAGGCCTGGCTGGTCGAGCTCGCCCCGCTCGACCGGCCGGAAGCGGTCCCCGGCGCGGTGGTCAGCGCGCTCGGACTGCGCGAGACCGTGCTCATGACCAACGAGCTGGCCGTCCCGCAGGCCGACCCGGTCGCCCTGCTCGTCGAGTACTGCGCCCCACGCAGCCTGCTCCTGATCCTCGACAACTGCGAACACATCATCGACGCGGCCGCCCGCCTCGCCGAGACGCTGCTCACCCGCTGCCCGGGACTCACGATCCTCGCCACCAGCCGCGAACCCCTGGGTGTGCCCGGTGAGTCGGTGCGCCCCGTGGAACCTCTCGTCCCCGAGCAGGCGCACCGCCTCTTCGCGGAACGCGCGGCGACGGTACGCCCCGACGCCGCCGCCGTGCTGAAGGACACCGCGGCCGTGGACGAGATCTGCCGCCGCCTCGACGGTCTGCCGCTCGCCATCGAACTGGCCGCGGCCCGGCTCAGACTGCTCACCCCGCGGCAGATCGCGGACCGCCTCGACGACCGTTTCCGCCTCCTCACCTCCGGGAGCCGCACCGTCCTGCCCCGCCAGCAGACCCTGCGCGCCGTCGTCGACTGGTCCTGGGAACTGCTCGAGGAGCCGGAGCGGACGGTGCTGCGCGAGGTGGCGGTGTTCGCCGGCGGCTGGGACCTCGCGGCGGCGGAGGCCGTGTGCACCGGCCCGGTGGCCGAGCTGCTCGGCGCCCTGGTCGACAAGTCCCTGATCGTGGCCGCGCCGTGCGAGCGGGGCAGCGGCATGCGGTACCGCATGCTGGAGACCATCCACGAGTACGCCGCCGAGCGCGCCGCCGAGGCCCCCGGCCTGCGCGCGACCGCCGAGCGACGGCACCGCGCGTGGGTGCGCGCGCTGGTCGAGGAGGCCGAACCGCTGCTGCGGTCCGCGGAGCAACTGCCCTGGATCACCCGCCTGGAGACCGAGCTCGACAACATCCGCGCGGCCCTCGACCGGGCGGTGCGCACCGGTGACGAGGAGGAGGCCGGCGCGCTCGCCCTCGACATGGGCTGGTTCTGGTGGCTGCGGAACTACCGCCAGGAGGCCGTGGAGTGGGTGCAGCGCGTCCTGCGCCTCGGCGTCGCCCTGGACACCGCCCCCGAGGGCGCCCCGCCGGCGGAACTCGCCGCCCTGGCCGAATCCGCCGACCCGGTGGACGCCCTGCTCCAAGCCCCGGACGGCGGTGCCGGACACCCCCGGTACGACCTGCGCATGGACCTGCGGATGCTGCAACTCCTCCTGACGTCCGAGGCGGGCACCCCGGAGCTCGCGACGGACGAACGGGGACCCGCCTACCTCGCCCGGGTGCGGGAGGCGTTCGAGTGCGGCGGCCCGCGGGCCGCCCGCATGCCGGGCCTCGTCTGGCCGATGACCGGCTACTACCTGGACGGCGGCCCGGTGCACGACATCAGGGCCATCCTCGACAAGGCGGTCGCCAACTGCCGTCGGTACGGCGGTGACTGGGAGATCGGAACCCTCCTGATGTTCCGCACCCACATGGTCGTCGACTCGCCCGGCAACCTGCAGGGCGTGGACGACGACCTGGCGGAGCTGCGGGTGCTCTCCCGACGCGTGGGGGACCGCTGGATGCGGGCGCAGGTGTGCAGCGCGGCGGGCGAGGCGGCCATGGCGCGCGGCCGGTTCGACGAGGCCGGGAGCGAGTACGAGGAGGGGCTGCGGCTCGCCTACGAGGTGGGCGCCCACACCGAGTCGCCGTTCCTCCTCGCCCGCCTCGCCGAGATCGACTACCGGTCCGGGAACCGGGACAAGGCGCTGGCCGGCCTGGAAGAGGCGAGCGTGGCGGCCGAACGGTACGGGGTGGCGGACGCCCGGGGGTTCATCCTGCTGCTGCAGGCGCACCTCGCGCAGGCCGGCGGGGACTTCGTCCACGCCCGCACGCTGTGGGAGGAGGCCTGCGCGGAGACGCGGCGCGGCACACCCCCGCCGCAGTTCATGGCGGGACTGCGCGCGACGGAGGCCCTCATCACGGCCGGTGAGTCCGGTCCGGCGAAGGCCTTGCCGATCGTCACCGACGCCCTGCGGGAGGCCGCGGAGAAGCGGTGCGCCGAGACGATCACGGCGACCCTCGTGGACATCGCCGCGGACCTGCTGGCCCGGCTCGGCGACCTGGCGGGCGCCGTCCGGCTGTTCACCGCCGGTGAGCGCTGGCGCGGCGGCCATCCGCGCCCCGAGCCGGAGCGCACCGAGGCCGAGCGCATCGACGCCGCCGCCCGCGCCATCCTGCCCGGCGACCGCTACACGGCCGAGCGGGACCGGGGCGCCACCCTCACCGTGGACGACGTGCTGTGCGAGCTGGGCAGGACCCCGACCGCTAGCGCCGGCTGAACCCTGCCCGAGCCCGGTCCGCGAGGGGGACGGCGACCGAGAAGGACACCCTGCCGAGGCCCGGCGTCGGGGCGTGGACGCCGGCCGGTGCGTCACGAGCGTCGCAGGAGCGGTGCAGATCGATGGTGACGGAGACCACCGTCACGTCGAACCGCAGCTCGCCCCACCGGCAGACCGCCGGCGTCGGCGGGGGAGGTGCCGGGGTGGGCGGCGGGCTGGGGCTCGGCTCGGCCGGAGGCGGCGGAGTCCGCGTCGGAGCCGACGCCTGAGCGGACGGCGAAGCCGGCGTCGGTCCGGTGTCCGGCCGATGCGCAGGGGCGGAGGCCGCGGTGGGGGGCGCTGTGGCGGTCGGGCTCGGGACCGCCTCGGCCACGGCGACCGGTCGGGCGTGCCCCGGCTTCTTCCCCGGGGGTGTCGGGACCGGCGACTGGGGCCCGGGACGGACCGCGGGCGCGGACGGCGGGGGCGCGGCCGTCCGCACGGCAGGTTCGTGATGGTTCACCAGGGTGAGCACCACCGCGGCCACCCCGGCCGCGGCCACCCCGGCCGCGATACCGGCCTTCACCGGCACACCCAGCCCCTCCGAGACCACCGCCCCGCCCCCGCCCGCCCCGCCGGACGAGCCGCCCGCAGCGGCCGCGGCGCCCACCCCGGCACCACCGACGACGATCCCGAGCGCCTTGGCGTACCCGGCGGTACCGAACCAGCCGATGACCGCGACCGGCACGACGGCGGGGATGCCACCGGCGATCTCCTCGATCTGGGTGGCCGCCAACCGGCACCTGGCGCACTCCTGAAGGTGCCCCCGCAGCCCCCGCTCGGCACGGGTGCGCAGCCTGCGCCGGGCATAGTTGCCGAGCTGGTCGGCATAGCGGGCGCACTCCTCGTCACCGGCGAGGGCCGCGCTGACATGCGCCTGCAGATACGCCTGCCTCAGGCCCTCACGGGCACGGCTGGCGAGCACCCGCGTGCCGCCCGCGTCCAGCCCGAACAGGGCGGCCACCTGGCTCGGAGACTCGTTCTCCACCTCGGTGTGCCACAGCACGGCCTGCCAGCGCTCCGGCAGCGAGCGGAACGCCCGCATCGCCAACGACTCCTCGGCCTCGTGCATCGCGCGGACATCGGCACCGGGTTCCACCGTGCCGCCGTCCTCGGACACGCGCGCGCACTGCGCCGCGAACACCGCGAAGTCGTCGACCAGTTGCTCACGCCGGGACGACTTCGCCCAGTGCGCGGCGACGCGCCGCACCGAGGTGAGCAGATAGGCGCGCACGGCGTGCGACGGCCCCGAGCCGCCGCGCACCGCCTGCAGCATGCGGGCGAACACCTCGGCGGTCAGATCGTCCGCGGTGTACGCGTCACGGCAGCAGCTACGCGCATATCGGCGGACCGCGTCCGCGTGCCGCCGGTACAACTCCTCGTACGCGCGGTCGTCGCCCGCGCGCATCCGCCCGATCAGCTCGCCGTCGGCCGACGGTCGCCCCCGCGGCGGTACGAAGCCACCCTCGCGCTGCGCCGGGACACCGGCCTCGGCACGGTCCTGCGGTAACGGAGCCCGGCCACCCTGGCCAGGGACCTGCGGGGAGGTCAGCCCGCCGGTCTCCGCGTCACCGTCACCGAGCGACCCGTCCCGCCCGTCACCACTCATCGCGGAAAGCCCCCGCCACCAGCCCAGCCCGACCCGATCACCGGGCCAGACTGCCACAGCGGCCTTCGCCGAGGGCTTCGCCGCAACGGACTTCCACTCGTCCGAGCGGACCCGCCGCCGCACGGTACGGGCGTCACCCGGACGGGGAGGGCCCTGTCAACCCACCCCGCCCGGATGCCGACCGCGCCGGTCAGCGTTGCCGGGCAAACGCCCTCGACCCGTCACGCAGGCCGGGACCGCAGCCCCTCCAGCAGGATGTCGAGCAGCCGCGCCGAGGCAGCCGCCTGCTGGGCCGCGTCCGGCAGCGCGGGCGCCGCCGTCGCGATCACCAGCAGCACGTCCGACACCGACACGTCCGGCCGTAGTGCGCCCGCCGCGCGCGCCCGCTCCACGAGCTGGCCCACCACGTCGAGCAGTGCCGTCGCCCCCGCGTCGCCCTCGGCCACCGCCGCCGGCTGTTCGGGCACCAGCCGCAGCTCACCGCCGCCCGGCTGCGTCCGCTGCTGCGGCACCCGCGCCTGCTCGGCCACGGCGTCGCCGCCGTCCTCCAGGACGCCGACCCGCAGCACCTGCGGCGGCAGCAGCCGCCCCGCCCCGGACGCCACCGACGTGCGCAGGAAGCGCGACAGTGCCGACCACGGCTCGTCCTCCTGACCGAGCGCCGCACGCGCCTGGTCGGTCAGCCGGGAGGTCTCCTCCTCGGCTATCCGCCGCACCAGGACGTCCTTGCTCGGGAAGCGCCGGTACACCGTGCCGACGCCGACCCGCGCGCGCCGCGCCACGTCCTCCATCGGCGCGCCGTAACCCAGCTCGCCGAAGACCTCGCGCGCCGCACGCAGCACGTGCTCCAGGTTGCGCTGTGCGTCCACCCGCAGCGGCGTCGTCCGCGGACCGTTCCCGCGTCCGTTGCCCGCCGCCGCGGTCATCGCCCCGCCCACCGCCGTGCCACCGGGCGCGATGGCGGACGCGGATGCCCAATGAGTGTCCTGAACATGCATGAGTGTTCCCCCGGTAAATGACGTCTCCCCCCGGAGACTCTCCCCGCCACTGAATTCCGGAGTGCTCGATCAGGCGCCGTTCCCCGACCGTTCGGGACCGCCCGTCGCGGACCCGTTCGACCACATGCCCTACACCCCGTGGACACGAACATAGTTGAGAGCCTGTCAATTCAGAAGGGGCAGGTTCCGCACAGAGCGCCCCCCGATCGGAGTACGAGGCGCATACGTCCCGGTTCCGCACCCTCGCGTCGCCCGGTCCGACTGCTCTGACCTGCCCGCTTTCGCCCCGATCCCCCGATCCGGCCAACCCGGCGCACGCCCGCGCGCCGGTCACACAAATTGTCGTGGCTGTGGACAAACAACAGCGCCGGGTGCGTCATGGGATGGTGAAGGAACGTGCGCGCATTCTCGTTGTCGGCGGCGGCTACGTCGGGATGTACACGGCCCTGCGGCTTCAGCGAAAGCTGAAACGGGAGCTCAGGCAGGGCGCCGTCGACATCACTGTCGTCACTCCCGACCCCTATATGACGTACCAGCCGTTCCTACCGGAAGCGGCCGCCGGTCTGATTTCCCCTCGCCACGTCGTCGTACCGCTGCGCCGCGTACTGGACCAGTGCCACGTCGTCATCGGCGAGGTGACCTCCATCGACCACGAGAAACGCACCGCCACCCTCACCACGCTCGCCACCGAGGAGGGCGGCCCCGTCGAACAGGCCGCCTACGGCGAACTCGTCCTCGCCCCCGGCTCGATCTCCCGCACGCTCCCCATCCCCGGCCTCGCCGAGCACGGCATCGGATTCAAGACCGTCGAGGAGGCCATCGGCCTGCGCAACCACGTCATCGAGCAGCTGGACATCGCCTCCTCCACCCGCGACCCCGCGATCCGGGACGCCGCCCTCACCTTCGTCTTCGTCGGCGGCGGCTACGCCGGGGTCGAGGCGCTCGCCGAACTCGAGGACATGGCCCGGTACGCCACCCGCTACTACCACAACGTCCGGCCCGAGGACATGAAATGGATCCTCGTCGAGGCCTCCGACCGGATCCTGCCCGAGGTCGGTGAGGAGATGGGCCGCTACACCGTCACCGAGCTGCGCCGCCGGGGCATCCAGGTCCTGCTCGAGACCCGACTGGACTCCTGCGTCGACCGCGTCGCCGTACTCAGCGACGGCCAGCGCTTCCCCACCCGTACGGTCGTGTGGACGGCCGGCGTCAAACCCAGCCCCCTGCTCGCCGCCACCGACCTGCCCCTGGGCGAGCGCGGCCGGCTCGCATGCACCCCACAGCTGACCGTCGACGGCACCGAACACGCCTGGGCCGCGGGCGACGCCGCCGCCGTCCCCGACGTCACCGCCGCCGAACCCGGCACCCTCACCGCACCCAACGCACAGCACGCGGTCCGCCAGGCCAAGCTCCTCGGCGACAACATCGTCCACACCCTGCGCGACGAACCCCTCGAGACGTACGCCCACAAATACGTCGGCTCCGTCGCCTCCCTCGGACTCCACAAGGGCGTCGCACAGGTCTACGGACGCAAGCTGAAGGGCTACCCTGCCTGGTTCATGCACCGCGTGTACCACCTCAGCCGGGTGCCCACCTTCAACCGCAAGGCCCGGGTGCTCGCCGAGTGGACCCTCGCCGGACTCTTCAAACGGGAGATCGTCTCCCTCGGATCGCTCGAACACCCCCGTGCGGAGTTCGAACTGGCGGCCGGTGGAAAACCTCCTCACAGCCCCAAGGACAACCCGAAGGGGTCGTCCTGACCGGACCCAGGAACTCCACGGCCCCTACCGGCGTCTGACGGATGTCGCCGCGGACGGCCACCTGTCAGACTGCCCCACGATCTCGGACGGGCGCCCGCCCGCCCACAGCACCCACGAGGCTTTCCCCACTGTGAACTTCACGCGCTGGAGCGCCCGGCTCCCCGGAACGCAGCGCCGCGCCGCAGCGCGGACCGAGAACACGGTCTCCCCGGACCGGCCAGGAGAAGGCATCGTGCCCGCCGCCCGCGCCGAACAACTGACCGACGGCACACCGCCCGTACCCGCCGTCGACGAACTCCCCGCGCGCGAGGTCCTCGACCGCGTCCCCGCCCTCGTCGCCCTGGTACAGGGCCCCGACCACCGCATCGCCTACGTCAACGACGCCTACACCGCGGCATTCGGTGTACGCCCCCTCGGCGCACCCGCGCGCGAAGCGCTCCCCGAACTGGCCGAACTCGGCCTGCTGCCCCTCCTCGACCAGGTCCTGCGCAGCGGCAGACCCCGCACGCTCAAGTCCCGCAAGGCCCTCGACGGTCGCTCCTACACCTTCACCTGCACCCCCGTCGCCGAGGACGCGGAGCGCGCCGGCGGCGCCGTTCTGGTCTTCGCCACCGACGTCACCGACCACGCCGAGGCCGCCGCCCGCCTGCGCGCCAGCGAACGCCGCCAGCGCGAGACGGCGGTGACCCTGCAGCGCTCCCTGCTCCCGCAGGAACTCGAGCAGCCCGACGACCTCCGCATCGCCGCCACCTACCAGCCCGGCGGCACGGAGGCCGCGGTCGGCGGCGACTGGTACGACGTGATCACCCTCGGCGGGGGACGCACCGCACTCGTCATCGGCGACGTCATGGGCAGAGGCGTGCGGGCCGCCGCAGTCATGGGCCAGCTCCGTACGGCGGTCCGCGCCTACGCCCGCCTCGACCTCCCCCCGCACGAGATCCTCCAGCTCCTCGACGGACTCGCCGCGGAGATCGACGCCAACCAGATCGCCACGTGCGTGTACGCCATCCACGATCCCAACGAGGGCCGGCTGGTGTACGCCTCCGCCGGCCACCTGCCGATCCTCGTCCGCGACGAGACCGGCACCGTCCAGCGCGCCGACGAACCGACCGGCCCGCCGCTCGGCACCGGCGGCTGGATGCACGCCTCCGGCTCCGTGCCGCTGGCCCCCGGCTCCACCGCCGTCCTCTACACCGACGGCCTGGTGGAGCGGCGCAACGAGGACCTCGACGAGGGCATCGCCTCCCTCGAGGGCGCCCTCGCCGGCGCGACCGGCACCCCTCAGGTCATCTGCGACCGCCTGGTCCGCTCGGCCGGCGTCACCGCCGACCACGACGACGACGTGGCCGTCCTCGTCCTCCAGCACCCCGCCCGCACCGGCCCCGACGGCGAACTCTTCCGCAACGCCGCCCTGGAACTCCTCGGCGGCGTCGAGGCGGCCCCACGCGCGCGTGCGTTCGCCTCCGGGGTGCTGACCAGCTGGCGCTTCCCGGCCGACCTCCACGACCTCGGGGTCCTCGCCGCGTCCGAGCTGGTCGCCAACTCCCTCCAGCACGGCACCCCGCCCACGCGCCTGCGTCTGCGCCGCACCGACCGTCGCCTCATCGTCGAGGTCACCGACGGCGACGACCACCTCCCGCGCCGCCGCCGCGCGGAACCGGGCGACGAATCGGGACGGGGCATCGCCATCGTGGCCACCATCGCGTCGAACTGGGGCTCCCGTAAAACACCGGGAGGCGGGAAGGCCGTGTGGTGCGAGTTCGTACTGCCCCGGCCGTGAGAACCCCCGGTGAGGCCTACGCCTCCGCGATCACCGGCTCGGCACTCGCGCCGCCGCGGGCGACGACCCTGCTCCGGGCAGCCGCCCAAGGCCGGTCCTGAGCGGCCGTGAGCGACCGGCCGAGCCGCACCGCGAGCACGCTGATGCCGAGCGAGAACAGCAGGAACGTCACGATGTACGGGGCGGGCAACGAGGCGCCCAGCGGGCCGCCCACCGCCGGCCCGACGGCCAGTGCCAGTTGCTTCACCAGGGCGAAAGCGGAGTTGTACTGCCCGGCCATGCCCTCCGGCGCCAGATCCGCCACGAGCGGGGCGACCGTCGGCGACAGCATCGCCTCACCCAGCCCGAACAGGGCGTACGTCGACACGAACGCGGCGGTCGCCATCTCCCGGCTGCCGTGCCCGAGGCCCGCGTACCCCGCGGCCAGCCAGGCCACTGCCCAGATCAGACCCACACCGGCGATCACACGCGACCGCCGGCTCCGCTCGACGAACTTCAGCACGGCGAACTGCGCGACGACGATCATCAGCGTGTTCGCGGCCAGCGCGGTACCGAGCGCGGAGGTGGATATCCCCGCGGCCTCCACACCGAACGCGCTCAGCCCCGACTCGAACTGCCCGTAGCAGGCGAAGAACAGCACGAAACCCAGCACGCACAGCTGCACCATCGCCCGGTTCCCGAGCAACTGCTGCCAGCCGCCCTCGGCCGACCCGGCCGGCGCGTCCTCGATCCGCGGCGAGTGCGGCATCCGCACGGTCGACATCATCACGACGAGCAGCAGGAAGATCGCCGCCTCGATCGCGAACAGCAGAGTGAACGAGGAGACCCGGGTCGTGTCGACGAGGTGGCCGCCGATGAGACCGCCGACCCCCAGCCCCAGGTTCTGCAGGAAGAACTGCGTCGCGAACGCCCGCGACCGCGTCTCCGCCGCCGAACACTCGACGATCATCGTCGCCAGCGCCGGCTGCATCACCGCCTGCCCGGCCCCCAGCGCCGCCGCCGACAGCAGTACGGTCACCGAGCCGCCCGCCAGCCCCAGGCTCAGCGCCCCCAGCGCGGCCATGACCAGGGCGGCGAGCAGGACCGGCAGTGGACCGCGCCGCACGATCGCCCGGCCGGCGAACGGCAGCACGATCAGCGCGGCCACGGCGAAGACCGCGAGGACGAGCCCCGCCGTCATGGCCCCCAGCCCCCGCACCTGCGCCACATAGACGTACAGGTAGGGGACGGTGAAGCCGAGCCCGAACGCGCTGAGTGCGTTGCCCACGTGGATCCGGCGCATCGCTGCGCCCATCGCCCTGGTCACGTTCACCTCTCTAACGAGTTAGATGTGAAGACTTTGAACCTAAACTTTCGAGTTGAAGAGTACATATCGAAGGACTTAAAGGCAAAGGCACCGCGTGCGATACTGCGCACATGGCCGACACCCCCGGCAGCGTCAGCAGCGAGCCGACACTCGACGAGCAGATCGCCGCCTACCAGCGCGAGTTCCAGGACCTGGACCCCCAGGTGGAGAAGATCGTCTCGGCGCTGTCACGCCTGAACCGGCGGATGAACGTCGCCTACGGCCGCCAGACCTCCGCCCTGGGCATCAGCAACGCCGAGTGGGAGGTCCTCAAGGGCCTCGTCCTCTCCGGTGCCCCCTACCGTCTGGGCCCCAGCGACCTCGCCAAGCGCCTCGGCCTCACCCCGGCCGCCATGACCCACCGAATCGACCGCATGGTCTCGGAGGGTCTGGTCACCCGTGAGAGGGACGAGTCCAACCGCGTCCGCGTCATCGTGGAGCTGACCCCCGAGGGGAGGGAGAAGTGGCTGGAGGCCATGCGCCTGGCGACCGTCTTCGAGGAGGACCTGCTCCAGGACCTCTCCCCCGCGGAGCGAACAGCCCTCGGCGAAGTCCTGACGAGGCTCCTGCGCCGGGTGGAACACGCCCAGCCGGACGCCGGCGGCCGGCTCAGCGACCTCGACTGAGCCGCAGTAAAAGATCTTGACAGGGGTTGCTTGACACTCCCCGGCCCGATCCGTAAGGTTCTTCGGGTTGCCACGGAGCCGTAACGGTTCTCTGGCAGCACCTCCGCCGCCACGAGCGGCACCACAAACCACTAGTACGATCTCCCGACGGGGTTGATTTCGGCGTGCCCGAATTCAATTCGAATAGGGACTCGGCGGCCCGATTGGGAATCGCAGAGACGATCCGCTAAGGTTTGAGACGTCGGAACGGCCGAAGGGCCGGGAGGACAACCCCCTCTGACGGGGAATCAGACGCCGAAAGGATCTGATAGAGTCGGAAGCGCCGGAAAGGGAAACCGTGAGAGCGGGAAACCTGGAAAGCACCGAGGAAATCGGATCGAGAAAAGATCTGATAGAGTCGGAAACGCAAGACCGAAGGGAAGCGCCCGGAGGAAAGCCCGAGAGGGTGAGTACAAAGGAAGCGACCGTTCCTTGAGAACTCAACAGCGTGCCAAAAATCAACGCCAGATATGTTGATA
>NZ_JBIATQ010000020.1:0-113330 GCF_042891955.1 Streptomyces sp. NPDC001843
GGGGGGCCGCCTTTCCGGGGGGGGGGGCGGGGGGGTGTAAACCGGGGGGGGGGCCCGGTGTGGGGGGGGGGCCCGGGGGGCGGTTTCCTTTTGTCGGGGGGGGGGGGGTTCATTGCGGGTGGGGGGGGGGCCCGGTTTTCCCCCGGGCCCCCCCTCCCTCACATCGGCCCGACTAACTCGGATTCGTGTCGATGACCGCGATCCGGTTGGTCTTGCTCATCAGCGCGGCGCGCAGGTTGATGTAGATCTCCTCGGCCGTGAGGGGGGTCTTCTTGCCGTCGGCACGGGTGATCAGCACACCGTCGAACGTCTGGCCGTACAGCTTCTTCAGGGCGGCCAGGTCGGGCTTGTCGACCAGCTTGCCGTTGACCGCCGTCACCCTGAGGAACTTCCACAGCGAGTTCTGCGGGCTCATCGGGATCGAGTGCGCGGCGTCCGTCTGCACGGTCACGTTCGCCGACATCGCCGGCTCCGCGAACTTCTTCATCTCCCGGTCGACCTCGGCGTTGGAGACCGTCGGCTGCTTGGTGGTCGTCGGCACGGTCACCGGAGTCGCCGTGCCCGTCTCCACCTCCGCGCGGTAGGCCTCCTGGACCGCCTGTGTCGACCGGCCGGCGTCGATGGCCTTGCCCGCCTTGCCGTAGACCGCGACGGCCTTGCCGGGCTTGAACTCGATCGTGCCCTCGGTGACCGAGCCGGAGCCGCCGCCCGTGGCCTGGAGGGCCGCCTGGAGCTTCTCCCCGTCCACCGGCATGACCGGCTCGACGACCCGCTTCTGACCGAAGAGGGAGCCGATGACGGAGACGGGGTTGTAGTCGCTCTTCGCCGCCGCGCCGACCGTCGACTGGAAGTCGAACTGCAGCCCCGCCTTGTCCGGCGTGAGGGAGACCGTCTTGCCGCCCACCGACAGCTTCAGCGGCTTGTTCACCCGGTCGCCGAAGGCGTCGTCGAGCTTCTTGACGGCGTCGTCACGGGTGCCGCCGCCGATGTCGACGCCGAGCACGGTGGTGCCCTTGGGCACGTCGGAGTGGTTCATCAGCAGCCCGGCGCCGTAGGCGACACCGGCGACCATGACCACGCCGCCGCCGAGCAGCACCAGCTTGCTGCGGCCCTTCTTCTGCTTCTTGGGCTTGCTCCCCGGCGCCTTCTGCGCGGCCGGCTCGGGCAGCTTGGGGGGCGTGGGCGACTGCGGTCCACCGGTACGCGCGCCCGGTCCGAACGGGGAGTCGGCACCCGACGGGACGACGGGGATGCCGCTGGTGACGGTGTGCCCGGAGACGTTCTCCGCCGGGGGGCGGTATCCGGGCGTGCCGGGCTCGGGCGCCGGCTTCTGCGGGGTGAGGATCGCCGTGTCGTCGCTCATGCCGCCGCCCGGGCCGCGTCCCTGGACGGAGCCGGGGCCCTGCCCGGGGCCGGGGGCCGTACGGGGGCCGCCAGGGGCCGTACGGGGGGCACCGGGGGCCGTACGGGGGGCACCGGGGGCCGTACGGGTGGCGTTGGGGCCGCTGAAGTTCTCCGGGGCGTCGAACGCGGTGCCGGACTGCATGCCGAGGTCGCCCAGGCCACCGGGCCCGCCCTGGCCGCCGCCGACGGGCGGCACTACCGGGCCGTCGCCGGTGACCGGACCACCGGTCGGGCCGGCGGGGCCCTGCGGTCCGCCGGCGCCGCCGCGGCCGGCGGGCCCGCCCAAGTCGCTGGGGTCACCGGGCCCGGCCTGGCCGCCCTGACCGTCCGTACCGGTGAGACCGTTCTGGCCGCCGCGGCCGTTCTCCGCGAAGTACGGCAGTTCGGCACGACGCGGCTCGCCCCTGTCACCCGGACCGGAGGCGGAGCCGGAGCCGGGGCGAGTGCCGTTGCCGTTGCCGTTGCCCAGCGGGCCCGCGGCCAGCGCCTCGGTCACGTCGAAGGAACCGGTGCCGCCGCCGTGCCCGGGAGCCACGGGACCGCCGGTGGCGCCGGGGAGGCCCGCGCCGTTCGTCCCGCCCGACCGGGAAGCACCCGGCACGCTCATCGAACCGACCACGCCGCCGGGGCGTCCGGCACCCGGACGCGCACCGCCCACGGGAGCGGAACCGTTCGGACGCGCACCGCCGCCCGGGGCACCCGAGCCCGGCGCCGTCGTACCGCCGGCAGCGGAACCGCCCGGCAGACCGGCGCCGTTCGTGCCGCCGCCGCCCGGACCGCCCTTGCCCGCGCCGGACTTGCGGGGCGCGAACCAGTCGCTGGCCTTCTCGTCGGTCGGCGCAGCGGGTTCGGCGGGCGGCGCGACGGTGCCCGTGGACATCGTGGTGGCGGCCGCGGGCTGCGGGTCGGCGCCCGCGTCGTCGGTGCCCTTCTCGGCGTCCGCGACGGGCGTGCGCATCACGACCGGCGGGATCGGCCTGGATCCGGGGATGTTGATCCGGATCCGGGTCGTCAGGGTGGTCTCGGTCTTGCGCTCCTCCGGCTGCGCGGCCGAACGGCCCGCATCCGTACCGCCGTCGGAAACCATGGGGGTTCCGTACGGCGGCGTGCCCGAGGGGTATGCGGCTCCGCCGCGCCCGTTGGGGCCGGAGGACGGAGTGTCAGTTTCACGACTCAAGGCAGGTTCTCCCGGTTGGCTCCGCCGCCCGCGTTACGACCTCTCTCGGGCGACTCGGCGGCGCGCACCACCATACTGGCCACTTCTGGCGCTTATCCCACGACCGCTGGGAAACCCACACGGGACTCGCACGCGCACCGCATCGCGAAGTGGTACGTCACTTGCCAAGTCGGGCCGCGTCGCCCCCAGGTTGCCGCCCGGGCGCAAGGGTGGCGCAGATCACAGCGAGGGCCATACCGCCGAGCAGGAACAGGTAGGTGCCGCCGCCCGCGCCGAACAGGAAGTCCCCTTCGGGACGGCTCGTGGTGAGGAAGATGACGGTGATGATCCAGCCGGCCACCGGCGCGACCGCGCCGGCCCGGCTGCCCAGGGCGTACGCCCCGCCCAGGAACACTCCGGCCGCGCCGGCCAGGGCCAGCAGCAGTCCGCCCGGGAACCAGCCGGCCTGCACCAGGGCCCCGGCGAGGGCGACGACCGCGCCGAGCACGAACAGCCCCAGCAGGGCGGCCGCCCGCCCACCCGAGGGCCGCTGCAACGGCTGCGCGAGCATGGAGCCCCTTCCTCCCGAGCTCATGACGCCTCCTCGACCCGGGGGGACAGATCGATACCGGCGAACAGATCGTTCTCCCGCACGGCCGGCCGCTCCCCGCTCACCAATTCGTAGTACTCGGTGGTGAACAGGGGTTGCGCCAGCTCGTTGGAGAGCGCGAAGTACGGTGCTTCCGCGGCGACGTCGAGCTGGGTGGCGTGCGCGCTCATCGCGGCGGCCTTGGCGGCGGCGTACGCGGTGCCGTCGATCGCGGTGGTGATCCGGTCGTCGTCGACCACGCCCGGTACGTCGTCGACGGCGGCGCTCTTGCCGAAGGGCAGGGCGGGCAGGTCGTCGCCGAGGCGGGCGAAGGCGGCCTCGGCGACGGAGCGTGGGACGCGGTTCCAGTAGACCTTGGGGATCCGCCAGCCCGCCTCGGCGGCCAGCTCCACGGCCCTCATGGCGACACGGTGGGCCTGGATGTGGTCCGGGTGACCGTAGCCGCCGTTCTCGTCGTAGGTCACCAGCACCTGGGGGCGGACCTCGAGAATCACCTCGACGAGATGCCCGGCGGCCTCGTCGACGTCGGCCTGCCAGAAGCAGCCGGGGTCCTCGTTGTCCGCGATGCCCATCATCCCGGAGTCCGAGTAGCGCCCCGCGCCGCCGAGCAGCCGGAAGTCGGTGACCCCCAGTTCACCCATCGCGGCGGCCAGCTCGCGCAGCCGGTACTCACCGAGGGTGGCGCCGGTCAAATGCCGCAGCTCGGGCGGAATGACCTCACCGCGCTCACCGCGCGTGCAAGTGACCAGCGTCACCCGGGCACCCCGGGCCGCGTACTCGGCCATGGTCGCGCCGTTGTTGATCGACTCGTCGTCCGGGTGCGCGTGCACCAGCAGCAGACGCCGGGCGGAGCGCGATGGGGGTCCCCCCGGCCGAAGGCTGGGGGAGGTCGGTTCCGTCATACCCCCAGCCTACGAGTCCCTGACCTCGGACAGACCGCGCCGGCGACCCGTCGCTCAGAACTTGATGCTGCCGATCATGCTCGCCACGTTGGTCGTCAGCTCGTTGATCGTCGGGGCGACCGTCGAGGAGGCGAGGTAGAAGCCGAGGAGGATGCAGACGACCGCATGGCCGCCCTTCAGCCCTGATTTCTTGACCAGCAGGAAGACGATGATCGCCAGCAGCACCACCGCCGAAATCGAGAGTGCCACGGCGGCTCACCTCCAAAGATCCCAGGGATGCGGGGGTTCGGACTATGGGGGGGTGTAGATCGGTCCAGCAAATCCATACAGTAGCCAGCAGGTTCATACCCACATAGCGGTAGTGATCATAACTATCGGTGCTCGAGCATCGCTGGGCGCACGGCCGCACAAGGGGGCGCATGGCCAATATGGTCAGGGCATGACGACCGAGCCTGTCTCCTTCCCCCGACGGCACGCCCGCACCCAGCGGTTCACGCTCGGCGCGCCGCGCTCGTTCACCGTGGCGCCCGACGGTTCGCGTGTCGCGTTCCTGCGCTCGCCCTCCGGTACGGACCGGGCCAACTCCCTGTGGGTCCTGGACCTGGCGGACGGCGGCGAGCGCGTGGCGGCCGACCCTCGCACCCTGCTCGAAGGCGCCTCCGAACAGCTCTCGCCCGAGGAGCGTGCGCGCCGCGAGCGCAGCCGTGAGGGGGGTGCCGGCATCGTCGGCTACGCCACCGACGCGGCCCTGGAGCTGGCGTCTTTCGCCTTGTCAGGGCGGCTTTTCACGGCTGAGCTGAGGGCGGGTACGGCACGTGAACTCCCCGTACCCGGGCCGGTGATCGACCCGCGTCCGGCGCCCGACGGGCGGCACGTGGCGTACGTCGCCCAGGGTGCTCTGCGGGTGGTGGGCGCCGAGGGCGAGGGCGACCGGGCGCTGGCGGAGCCGGAGTCGGCGGGCGTCTCCTATGGGCTGGCCGAGTTCATCGCGGCCGAGGAGATGGCTCGTTCGCGTGGGTTCTGGTGGTCCCCGGCGTCGGATCGGCTGCTTGTGGCGCGCGTGGACGACACGCCGGTGCGGCGGTGGTGGATCGCCGATCCGGCCCACCCGGAGCGTGAGCCCAACCACGTCGCGTACCCGGCCGCGGGAACGGAAAACGCGGACGTGCGTCTGTTCGTGATCGGGCTGGACGGCGGGCGCACGGAGGTCGTCTGGGACCGGGCGCGCTACCCCTATCTGGCGCGTGTGCACTGGTCAGACGCGGGGGCGCCGCTGCTTCTGGTGCAGGCGCGGGACCAGCGCAGCCAGCTGTTCCTCGCGGTGGACCCGGAGTCGGGGGCGACTCGGATGGTCCATGCCGATGAAGATCCAACTTGGCTTGAACTCTTCCCCGGGGTGCCCTGCTGGAGCCCCGCCGGACAGCTCGTCCGGATCGCTGACGAGGGCGGGGCGCGGGTGCTGTCGGTGGGCGAACGCCCGCTGACCGGGCCGCAGTTGCACATCCGTGCGGTGCTGGACGTGACCGCCGACGACGTGCTGGTCTCGGCCTCGGCGGGTGAGGAGGCCGAGGCGCCGGAGATCGGTGAGGTGCACGTCTACCGGGTCAATGAGCTCGGTGTGGAGCGCGTGTCCCAGGGGCCCGGCGTGCACTCGGCGGTGCGCGCCGGGGGCGTGACCGTGCTGGCCTCCGCCACGCTTGACCGCCCGGGCACTTCTGTCCAGGTACTGCGTGACGGAAAACAGGCGGCGACTGTCACGTCATATGCAGAAAACCCGGGTTTGTCCCCGCGTGTGACGCTCACCCAGGGGGGCGCACGCCGAATTCCATGCGCCGTGCTTATGCCACGCGACTACCACGGGGACACTCCCCTGCCGGTCCTCATGGACCCCTACGGCGGCCCGCACGGCCAGCGCGTCGTCGCCGCGCACAATCCGCATCTGACCTCGCAGTGGTTCGCCGACCAGGGCTTCGCGGTGGTCGTCGCCGACGGCCGCGGCACCCCCGGCCGCTGCCCCGCCTGGGAGAAGGCGGTCCGTGACGACCTCGCCGAGGTGGTCCTGCAGGACCAGGTGGATGCCCTCCAGGCACTTGCCTCCGACTTCCCGCTCGACCTGACCAGGGTGGGCATCCGCGGCTGGTCCTTCGGCGGCTACCTCGCCGGGCTCGCCGTACTGCGCCGCCCGGACGTCTTCCACGCCGCCGTGGTGGGCGCCCCCGTCACCGACCTCCGCCTGTACGACACCCACTACCAGGAGCGGTACCTCGGACACCCGGCCGAGCGGCCGGAGGTCTACCGGCGCAACTCGCTGGTCGACGACGCGGGGCTGGTCGACGCGGCCGAGCCGCACCGCCCGATGATGATCATCCACGGTCTGGCCGACGACAACGTGGTGGTCGCCCACTCCCTGCGCCTGTCCTCGGCGTTGCTGGCCGCCGGACGCCCGCACGAGGTGCTGCCGCTGTCCGGCGTCACGCACATGACCCCGCAGGAGACCGTCGCCGAGAACCTGCTGCGGCTCCAACTGGACTTCCTGCGGCGGTCCCTGGCATTGCCGGGCAAATCCGCATGAACCGCGTTAACACGCAGGCAACTTCACGGAAGCGGTACCGATATACGGACGCGCGAGGCTGAACAGCGTACGGCCGTGCGGGTGCCGTGAACGGGCCGGGGTGCACCATGTCACCCCGGCCCGTTGCCCTGCTCCTCCAGCGGCGCACTCCGCCCCGGCGTCGAACACGCGTCCGACACGTCCTCCGCGAAGTGGCACGCCGAGTCGTGCGCGGCCGGGCCGGTCGTGTGCCGGAACTCCTCCGGGACCGCGAGGGCCGGCACCTCCAGCGCGCAGCGCTCCCGCGCCTTCCAGCAGCGGGTGCGGAAGCGGCAGCCGGAGGGGATGTCCGTGGGCGACGGAACATCACCCGAGAGGATGATCCGCGCGCGGTGTTCACGGGCCTCGGGGTCGGGGACCGGCACGGCGGACAGCAGGGCCTGGGTGTAGGGGTGCGTCGGGTGGTCGTAGATCTCCGTCTCGGTGCCGGTCTCCACGATCCGCCCCAGGTACATCACCCCGACCCGGTCCGAGATGTGCCGCACGATCGACAGGTCGTGCGCGATGAAGACGTAGGAGAGCTCGAACTCCGTCTGGAGCCGGTCCAGCAGGTTGATCACCTGGGCCTGGACCGAGACGTCCAGGGCCGAGACCGGCTCGTCGGCGACGATCACCTCGGGCCGGAGCGCCAGCCCCCGGGCGATGCCGATGCGTTGGCGCTGTCCGCCGGAGAACTGGTGCGGGTAGCGGTTGACGTACTCCGGGTCGAGGCCGACCACGTCCAGCAGTTCCCGGACCCTGCGGCGCCGGTCGCCCTTGGGGGCCGCCTCGGGGTGGATCTCGTACGGTTCCCCGATGATGTCGCCCACGGTCATACGGGGGTTGAGGGAGGTGTAGGGGTCCTGGAAGACCATCTGGATGTTGCGCCGTACGGCCTTCAGGGCCCGGCCCGACAGCCGGGTGATCTCCTCGCCCTTGAAGCGGATCGAACCCGCCGTGGGTTGCTCCAGGCTGCACAGCAGTCTGGCGAGCGTGGACTTGCCGCAGCCGGACTCGCCGACGACGCCCAGGGTCTCGCCCCTGCCCAGACGGAAGTCGACGCCGTCGACGGCCTTCACCGCGCCGATCTGCTTCTTGAACAGGATTCCCCTGGTCAGCGGGTAGTGCTTGACGAGCCCGGTGACCTCAAGGATCGGCTCAGTCGTCGAGGCTGCCATCAGAACCTAGTCAGGGGACGCGCCGCTTTAGCGGGGTGGGGAATGGCTTCTGAGCCCTGCTCTGACCTCGACTGGATGCACGGATCAGCACTGTTCACCTGAGCCAGCCTTTCTGCCGCGCTAGACATGCGGCGCGTGTATAGTCTTTGTGTGACTGTGACCAGGAAGGTTCGCCAATTCTCTGGCGGTGTGTACGACCTAGGTCTCCACGTGGTGTGGTGCCCGAAGTACCGCCGTCCGGTCCTCGGTGGACGGGTCGCGGAACGACTGGACGAGCTGATCCGGCAGAAGGCCGACGAACGCGGGTGGGAGCTCATCGCCCTTGAGGTGATGCCCGACCGCGTGCACCTGTTCGTGAAGCACGACCCGAAGTCGTCGGCCTCGTACGTGGCGAACCAGTTCAAGGGCTTCACATCCCGCGTGCTGCGCGAGGAGTTCCCGCACCTGAAGTCACGGATGCCCACCCTGTGGTCATCGTCGTACTTCGCCGCCTCGGTCGGCGCCGTGTCGGCGGCCACGGTCGAGAAGTACATCAACACCCAGTGGGAACGCCCGGGGAAGAAGGGGGACGGCTCGTGATCCGCGCGTACAAGTTCCTCCTGCGCCCCACGGTCCGTCAGACGACCGCGCTCGGCGAGATGCTGCGGGACCACTGCTCCCTGTACAACGGCGCTCTCCAGGAACGCCGTGACGCCTACCGGCACACCTCCAAGACCACCGTCCGCTACGGGGACCAGTCCGCCCAGCTCAAGGAGATCCGGGCGTTCGATCCGGAGCGGCAGGGCCGCTGGTCGTTCTCCTCCCAGCAAGCCACCCTGCGCCGCCTGGACAAGGCGTTCCAGGCGTTCTTCCGTCGGGTCAAGGCTGGGCAGACCCCGGGCTACCCTCGCTTCAAGGGTGCAGGGCACTTCGACACCGTCACCTTCCCCAAGGACGGCGACGGCTGCCGATGGGACTCCACCCCCCAAGATTCCGTCACCCGCGTACGCATCCAGGGTGTCGGGCACGTTCGTGTGCACCAGCACCGGCCCGTGCGCGGCCGGGTCAGGACGATCTCGGTGAAGCGGGAGGGAACCCGCTGGTACATCGTCCTGTCCTGCGACAAGGTGCCAGCCGAGGAACTGCCGCCCACCGGGGCGGTTGTCGGCATCGACATGGGTGTCGCCCACTTCCTCACCACCTCGGACGGCGAACACGTCGCCAACCCGCGATTCCTCACCGCGATGGCTGAAGAGCTGGCCGAGGCGCAACGGTACCTCGCCACGTTTCCGAAGCGGACCCGGCAGCGCACCAAGCGCCACCGCGCGGCGGCCCGAAAGGTCGCCAAGCTGCACGCCAAGATCCGGCGGCAGCGCGCCGACTTCCACCACAAGACCGCCCGCACGCTCATAACCGGCCACGACGTGATCGCGCACGAGCGGCTCAACACGGCGGGCATGACCAAGAGCCCCGCCCCCAAGGTCGATCCCGAGCAGCCCGGCGTGTTCCTGCCGAACGGTGCTGCCGCAAAGGCCGGCCTCAACCGCAGCATCCTCGACGCGGGTTGGGCGCAGTTCCTCGGAATCCTGGCGAACAAGGCTGAGAGTGCCGGTCGCCTCGTGGTCCCGGTGGACGCGCGCAACACCTCCCGCATGTGCCCCGAGTGCGAGCACGTCGCGAAGGGGAACCGCGTCACCCAAGCGAAGTTCGAATGCACGGCGTGCGGGTTCGCGGCGAACGCGGACCACGTCGGCGCGACGAACGTCCTCAACAGGGTCGGGCTGGTCCTCTGCGCGGCGGCTTAGCCACCGACGTAGGAAGCCCGCGCGTTTACGCGTGGGTGGAGTCACGCAGGCACTCCCTCCAGAAGTGGCAGGCACTCCCCCGGTCCGCGTCGACCTCGTACAGCGGCGGTTCCTCGGTCCGGCACACGTCCCGGGCCATCGGGCAGCGGGGATGGAAGGCGCAGCCCGGCGGGATGTGCGTGAGGTTGGGCGGCAGGCCCTTGATGGCGTAGAGCTCCTGGCCCTTCTGGTCGAGGCGCGGGATGGAGTCCAGCAGGCCGCGGGTGTAGGGGTGGGCGGGCGTCTTGTACAGGTCGTGCACAGGAGCCGACTCCACGATCCGCCCCGCGTACATCACCGCGATCCGGTCCGCCACGTCGGCGACGACCCCGAGGTCGTGGGTGATCAGGATCAGCCCCATGCGGTACTCGCGCTGCAACTCCGCGAGCAGGTCCATCACCTGGGCCTGGACGGTGACGTCGAGGGCGGTGGTGGGCTCGTCGGCGATGATGAGCGCCGGCTCCAGGGCCATCGCCATGGCGATCATGATGCGCTGGCGCATGCCGCCGGAGAACTGGTGCGGGTAGTCGCGCACCCGCTGGGCGGCGGCCGGGATGCGCACCCGCTCCATCAGCTCGACGGCCCTGGTCCGCGCGTCCTTCTTCGACATGCCCCGGTGGACCACGAACATCTCGCCGAGCTGGTCGCCCACGGACAGGACGGGGTTCAGCGCGGACAGCGCGTCCTGGAAGATCATGGCCATTCCGGCGCCGCGGACCTTCCTGCGCTCCTCCTCCTTCAGCTTCAGCAGGTCCTGGCCCCGGAAGAGGATCTCCCCGCCGGTGATCCGCCCCGGCGGCACGTCGAGGATGCCCATGACCGCCTGCGCGGTGACGGACTTGCCCGAGCCGGACTCGCCGAGCACGGCGAGCGTCTCCCCCGCGTCCACCCCGTAGCTCACCCCGTTCACCGCCCCGGCGACCCCGTCCCGCGTCCGGAACTCCACGTGCAGGTCCCGCACTTCCAGCAGCACGGCGCCGTCACCTCAGTCTCGGGTCGAGGGCGTCGCGTACCGCGTCGCCGAGCATGATGAACGCCAGGACGGTGACCGCGAGCGCACCGGAGGGCCACAGCAGGGCGTGCGGGGCGTTGCGGATGTACGGGGAGGCGGCGGAGATGTCGATGCCCCAGGAGACGCTGGGCGGCTTCAGGCCGACGCCCAGATACGACAAGGTCGCCTCGAGCGCGATGTAGGTGCCGAGCGCGATGGTGGCCACGACGATCACCGGGGCGACCGCGTTGGGCGCGATGTGCCTGAGCAGGATGCGGGGTCCGGAGGCGCCGAGGGCGCGGGCGGCCTGGACGTAGTCGTTCTGCCTGGCCGTGATGACGGAGCCGCGTGCGATGCGGGAGATCTGCGGCCAGCCGAGCAGCACCATGAACCCGACGACGGGCCAGACCGTGTTGCTGGTCACCACGGAGAGGAGGACGAGGCCGCCGAGCACGACCGGGATCGCGAAGAAGATGTCGGTGAGACGGGACAGGAACGAGTCCCACGCCCCGCCGAAGAACCCCGCGAGCCCGCCCAGCACGGACCCGAGGAGGGCCACCCCCAGCGTGGCGCAGACGCCGACCGTGACGGACGTACGGGCGCCGTACACGGTCCGCGTGTAGACGTTGCAGCCCTGGCCGTCGTAGCCGAAGGGAGCGCCCGGCTGGGAGCCTTCCTGGGCCTTGGCGAGGTCGCACTGCAGTGGGCTTCCGGAGGCGATGAGCGAGGGCCACAGGGAGATGACGACGAGGAAGAGGATGACGAGCCCGGAGACGAGGAAGACGGGGTTGCGGCGCAGGTCCCGCCAGGCGTCGGACCAGAGGGACCTCGGTCTGCCCGCCGGGCCGGCCCCCTGTGGGCCTCCCGGCGTCCGCTCCAGCGTCGCCGCCTCACTCGCCGCCAGGTCCATCGCGCCGCCCATGCCGGTGCCCGCGATGGCGCCCTCGGGCTCGTACGGCTGCTCAGGCATAGCGGATCCTCGGGTCGAGTACGGCGTACAGGAGGTCGACGAGCAGGTTGGCGACCAGGAAGACCAGCACGAGCACGGTCACGAAGCCGACGACCGTCTGGGTGTTCTGGCGCAGGATGCCCTGGTAGAGCTGGTAGCCGACGCCGTGGATGTTGAAGATCCGCTCGGTGACGATCGCGCCGCCCATCAGGGCGCCGATGTCGGTGCCGATGAAGGTGACCACGGGGATGAGCGAGTTGCGCAGCAGGTGCCGGGTGGTGACGCGGTGTCGGGGCAGTCCCTTGGCGATCGCCGTGCGGACGTAGTCGGAGCGCTTGTTCTCCGCGATGGAGGTGCGGGTCAGCCGGGTGACGTAGGCGAGCGAGACGGAGGCCAGGACCACGCCGGGTACGAGCAGCTCGGTGAAGGTGGCCTCCGGCGGGACCGACGGTTTGATCCAGCCCCACTCCACGCCGAGCAGGAGCTGCAGCAGCAGGCCGGTGACGAAGACGGGGACGGAGATGACCACCAGGGTGGCCACCAGCACGCCGGTGTCGACGGGCCGTCCGCGTCGCAGTCCGGTGACCACGCCCAGGGTGATGCCGATGACGATCTCGAGGACGACCGCCACGATGGTCAGCCGGAGGGTGACGGGGAACGCGGTGGACATCAGCTCGATGACCGGCTGCCCGTTGAACGCCGTCCCGAAGTCGCCGGTGAAGACGTTCCCCATGTAGGTCAGGTACTGCTGCCAGACGGGCTGGTCGAGTCCGAACTCCTGCCTCAGCCGGGCGGCCGTCGCCGGGTCGCACTGCCGTTCGCCGCACAGGCCCGCGATGGGGTCGCCCATCACGTTCACCATCAGGAAGATCAGCAGGGTGGCCCCGACGAACACCGGGATCATCTGGAGCAGACGCCTGACGACGTAGCGCCCCATGGCGGCTCAGCCGACCTTGATCTCGTTGTACACGGGGACGCTGAACGGGTTGAGGGCCACGTGGGACAGCCGCTCGGAGTAGCCGGCGCTGCCGTTCTGGTACCAGAGGGGGATGGCGGCCATGTGGTCCCTGACGACCTCCTCGGCCTGCTGGAAGGTCCGCACCGCCGTGGCGGTGTCGGTCTCGGCGTTGGCCCGGTCGACGAGCTGGTCGAAGTCCTTGTTCGACCACTTGCCGTCGTTGGAGGAGGCGCCGGTGTAGTAGAGCGGCTGGAGGAAGTTCTGGATGAGCGGGTAGTCCATCTGCCAGCCGGCGCGGAACGGCCCCGACATCTTGTGCTGGGTGATCTGGTTGCGGAAGTCGGCGAAGGTGCCGACCGGGTTGCCGACGCAGGCCTTGTCGTTGCCGAGCGCGTTGTTGATGGAGTTGCACACCGCGTCCACCCACATCCTGTGCGAGCCGGTGTCGGCGTTGTAGGTGATCCTGACCTGTCCACCCGGGAGCCCGCCGCCCTCCTGGACCAGCTTCTTGGCCTCGGCGGGGTTGTAGTCGCAGGCGTCCCCGCACAGCCCGTCCTGGAAGCCGCCGTCCGCGCCGAGGACGGGCGAGGTCCAGTCGGTGGCCGGGGTGCGGGTCTTCTGGAAGATCGTGTCGGTGATCTGCCTGCGGTTGATCGCCATGGACAGGCCCTTGCGGACCTTCTCCGAGCCGCTCCTGTCCCAGTCCTTGTCGTAGTAGGGGAAGGCGAGGGTCTGGATGATGCCGGCGGGGTTGTTGATGTAGCGGTCGCCGAGGTCGTTCCTGACGTTCTTCAGCTGGGCGGCGGGTACGTCGTCGACCAGGTCGAGGTTGCCGGCCAGCAGGTCGGTGTAGGCGGTGTCGCTGTCCGTGTAGACCCTGAGGTCCACGCCGTCGTTCTGTGCCTTGTCCGGGCCGGGGTAGCCGTCCCACTTCCGCAGGGACATCTGCGCCCCTCTGGTGTACGAGTCGACGGCGTACGGCCCGTTGCCCACCGGTTTGGCCAGCCAGGCCGCGTGGTCGGAGAAGAACGCCCGGGGCAGCGGCGCGAACGCCGGGTAGCCCAGGGTGTCGGGGAAGCTGGAGAACTTCTGGGCGAGCTTCACGGTGAACGTCCGGTCGTCGACGATCTTGAGACCGGAGAGCGTGTCGGCGCTCTGTGAGCCGCTGTCCGGGTGGACCTTGTCGTAGCCCTGGATGTAGCCGAAGAAGTAGGCGTTCCGCTGGTTGTTCCTCAGGCTCGCACCGTAGTTCCAGGCGTCGACGAAGGACTTGGCGGTCACCTTCTCCCCGTTGGAGAAGGTCCAGCCGTCCTTGACCGTGATCGTGAAGTTCCGCGAGTCCGAGCTGTCGATCCGCTCGGCGAGCATGTCCTGGGCCGCGCCGGTCTTCGGGTCGTACTTCTTCAGGCCCCGGAAGATCATGTCGAGGACCTTGCCGCCCTGCACCTCGTTGGTGTTGGCCGGCTCCAGGGGGTTCTGCGGGTCGCCCCAGGAGGAACTGAGCACCGCGCCGTCGCTGCTGCCGCTGGCGCTGCCCCCGCAGCCCGTCGCGGCGAGCGCCACCACCGCCGCGCAGGCGGCCCGTAGGGCGTGCGTGGGTACGCGCATGGGCCGTCTCCTCCGTGGATTCCGGTCACTTACCGGTCCATATCAACAGATAAGCCTCACAACGGCTGTCTGACCCACCGTCATGAACCCTTTAGGGGGACAGAGCATCCGGATGCCCACAGCCCCGAATAGGTGGTTTCGGTGATCGCACACGGGGCACGCAATGGATCTCCGCGTAACGATGCCGAAACGTTGGATTGCGACCGGTCGATGTACGTATTTCGACACACAGGTGTCCGCATATCGAACTGATTGACCCGTTCGCCCCTTTGGTCCGATGTGAAGCACGGTTCGATCACAGCGCGCTACCCGCGTAGCTACGGAATGGTCAAGTACGGGCAAATAAGGTAAAGAGAAAGCCAAGCCGCCCGAGAATTTATTGACCTTGAATGAATTGCGTTGAAAAAGTCCGGCGTAGCCCGTAGGGGAGTGCCCTGCGGAGTCATCAGACCCTCCCTGGGCCAGGAGCACCATGACCCCCCCAACTCCATCTGCGGCTGCCCCGCTCGAGGTGACCGACGAGACTGTCGAGAAGTCGACCACTTCTCCCGACTCGAAGGGCAACGCGAGCCGGTCCCCGGGACAGCTGGCTTGGCTTCGTTTCAAGCGGGACCGCACCGGCGTGATCTCGGCGTTCATCGTGATCTTCTTCTTCGTGGTCGCGCTGGCCGCCCCGCTCATAGCGAAGGTGTACGGGAAGAACCCGTACGACACGTACGGGCTCAACACGCCCGGGCTGCTGGGCGACAACGGCTTCCCGGTGAAGGCGAACGGCGGCATCGACGGCGAGTTCTGGTTCGGCATCGACCCCCAGCTCGGCCGCGACGTCTTCACCTTCCTGCTCTACGCGATCCGGAACTCGCTGCTGCTGTCCACCGCTATCACGCTCCTCGTCGTGGTCCTCGGTGTGGTGGTCGGCGTGACCGCCGGCTACGTCGGCGGCAAGACGGACTGGTTCCTCGGCCGGGTCATCGACATCCTGCTCGCCTTCCCGCAGCAGCTGTTCTTCGTGGCCTTCACCCCCGTGGTGCTCGCGCTGTTCGTGTCAAGCCAAGAGAACACGCCCACCAGCCTCATCGTGGTCACCATGATCCTGCTGCTCACCGCCTTCGGCTGGGCCTCCATCGCCCGACTGCTGCGCGGTCAGGTACTGGCCCTGCGCGAACGGGAGTTCGTCGAGGCTGCCAAGGTCACGGGCGCGTCTCCGGCACGCATCATCTTCAAGGAGCTGCTGCCCAACCTCTGGACGCCGATCCTGATCCAGGCGACGCTCACCCTGCCCCTGATGGTCACGACGGAGGCGGGCCTGGCCTTCCTCGGCGTCGGTCTTCAGGACCCGACCCCCGACTGGGGCGTCATGATCGGGAACGCCGCCAAGTACTACCAGGACGACATCACGTACCTGCTCTTCCCGGGTCTCACGATGGTGATCTTCGTCCTGGCGTTCAACCTCCTCGGCGACTCGGTACGGGACGCGCTCGACCCGAAGACCAAGCGCTGATCCGGCCCTCTTCAGGACCCCGGCAACGCCGCCGGGGTGCCGGACCCTCTCATCAACCCAATTCCAAGGCAGGATTGCGATGTCCTTCTCGCGCAGAAACTTCCTGATAGCCACCGGTGTCGCCGCTGCGGCGGGCTCCGTGCTGACCGCGTGCAGCAGCGGTGACTCCAACAGCAACGGCGGTGGCAAGCAGGAGGCCGCCAAGGCCCACACGGCCACGGTCAAGATCGGCACCGCGGAGGACTCCAAGGGCCCGGCTCCGGAGGTCTCCGGTGCGAAGAAGGGCGGCAAGGTCTACCTGCTGAACGACGACGACTTCTCGCACCTCGACCCGCAGCGCATCTACTACGCGTGGAACTCGCTGGCCGCGATGGTCCTCTCCCGTTGCCTCACCGGCTACAAGGTCGCCGACAACGGCGACATGACCCTGGTCGGTGACCTCGCCACCGACGTGGGCACCATGAAGGACGGCGGCAAGACCTGGTCCTTCACCCTGAAGGACGGCATCAAGTGGGAGGACGGCACGGACATCACCGTCGACGACGTCCGTCACGGCTTCGAGCGTGCCTTCGCCAGCTTCATCACCGAGGGCGCCATCTACGTCCAGACGTGGCTGACGGGCACCTCGAACTACCGCAAGTCGTACCCCGGCCCCTACAAGGGCAAGCACCTGAAGTCGATCGAGACGAGCGGGAAGACCATCACCTTCCACCTCTCCGAGCCGCGTCCGGACTTCAACTACGTCGTCGCGATGCACTCCTACGCGCCGACCCCGGTGAAGAAGGACACCAAGCAGGACTACGACAAGAAGCCCGTCTCCAGCGGTCCTTACAAGGTCAAGTCGCACGTCACCGACAAGTCGATGGTCCTGGTCCGCAACGAGCACTGGGACGCGAGCACGGACCCGATCCGCAACGCCTACCCGGACGAGTTCGACTTCACCTTCGGCATCGAGCCGCTGACGGCCGCCGACCGTCTGCTCGCCGACTCCGGCAACGACCAGTACGCCGTCTCCTGGCGCACGGTCCCGCAGGAGCGCATCCAGAAGGCCACCACCGAGGCCAAGGACCGCTACTTCGAGGGTCTGAGCAGCGGCGTCAGCGTCTACTTCATCAACACCACGCGGATGACGGACAAGTCCGTCCGCGAGGCGCTCATCAAGGCCTGGCCGACGGCCGGCATCCGCCAGGTGCAGGGCGGCATCCACCGCGGTGAGTACGCGACCGGCTTCATGAGCCCGCTCGTCGCCGGCTACAAGTCGCAGGACGTCTGGGGCAAGCTGAAGAACCCGGCGGGCGACCCGAAGGCCGCCAAGGCGATGCTGAAGAAGGCCGGCAAGCTCGGCACCAAGGTCGTCTACGCCTACCAGCAGGACGACACCCAGGCCAAGATCAAGGTCGTCATCGAGAACGCCCTGAAGGAGGCCGGCTTCGACGTCGTCACCAAGGGCATCGACTCCACCACCTGGTACGACCAGACGGGCAAGATCGACAACCCGTACGACGTCTACTGGGGCGGCTGGTCCGCGGACTGGCCGACCGGTTACTCGGTCTTCCAGCCGACGTTCGACAGCAAGGTCATCGCCGACGGTGCGCAGAACTACTCGCACCTGAAGGACCCGGCCGTGGACGCCGCGATCAAGGCCGCCACCCTGGAGACCGACCAGACCAAGGCCAACGCCATGTGGGGTGCCCTGGACAAGCAGGTCACGGAGACCGCCTCGTTCATCCCCGACGTCTACATGAAGCGCCTGTACCTCCACGGTTCCAAGCTCGGCAACGTCAAGATGGACCCGCAGTTCGACGGCTGCATGCTCTACAAGATGTACGTCAAGGCCTGATCAATCACCTGAGAGGTGGGGCGGCCGCCGGCCGCCCCACCCTCGGCTCGTCCACCGGGTCCCCGGTGACCCCGGCCCGGCCCGTTCCGTACGACGGCCCTCCCAGGAAAGCCAACCCCCATGCTTCGCTTCCTCGTCCGCCGAATCCTCGGCGCCGTGATCACGCTGTTCATCATCAGCGCGATCACGTTCATGCTCTTCTACGCGGTGCCGCGCGACCCCGCCCGGATCGCCTGCGGCAAGCTCTGCACGACGGAGACGCTCAACCTGATCAAGCACAACATGGGGATCTCGGACCCGCTGCCGGTCCAGTACTGGCACTGGCTGCAGGCGATCTTCGTCGGACGGGACTTCACCGGCTTCGGCCACTGCAACGCGCCCTGCCTGGGCTACTCCTTCGTCAACCGCGAGCCGGTCCTGGCGACGGTCCTGGACCGCTTCCCGACGACGCTCTCCCTGGCCGTCGGCTCCTCGGTGGTCTTCCTCATCTTCGGCATCGGCACCGGCATGCTCGCCGCGGTGAAGCAGGGCAAGGCGGTCGACAAGATCGCCAGCTCCTCGTCGCTGATCGCCTCGTCGATGCAGATCTACTTCGTGGGCCCGGTCGCCCTGTACTTCCTCGTCTACCAGTGGCACGTGCTGGACCAGCCGGCGTACAACAACTTCACCGACAACCCCGGCACCTGGTTCACCGGACTGCTCGTGCCCTGGCTGGTCCTGGCGCTGATCTGGACCGCCAACTACACCCGTATGACCCGCTCCCAGCTGGTCGAGACGCTCAGCGAGGACTACGTCCGCACCGCCCGCGCCAAGGGCATGTCCAGCCGCAACGTCTTCTTCCGCTTCGCCTGGCGCGGCGCGATGGGTCCGATCGTCACCATCTTCGGCATCGACATGGGCGTCCTGCTCGGCGGTGCGATGATCACCGAGAAGACCTTCAGCCTCCAGGGCCTGGGCATGCTCGCGGTGAAGTCCGTGTTCACCAACGACCTGCCCATGCTCCTCGGCGTCATGGTCCTCACCGCCTCCTTCGTGGTCATCGCCAACATCGTCGTCGACGCCTGCTACGCCTTGATCGACCCGCGGATCCGGCTCGCCTGACCCCGCCCGCCCCCGACAGCAACCCCGCATCACCCCCCTCTGGAGCGTCCCCGTGACGAGCACCGATTCGCAGCCCTTCCTGTCCGTCAAGGACCTGAAGGTGCACTTCTCGACCGAGGACGGCACCGTCAAGGCCGTCGACGGCCTCTCCTTCGACCTCATGCGGGGCAAGACCCTCGGCATCGTGGGTGAGTCGGGGTCCGGCAAGTCGGTCACCAACCTGACCATCCTGGGCCTGCACAACCCGGACAGCACCCAGGTCGAGGGTTCCATCGAGCTGGACGGCCAGGAACTGAACGGCGCCCCGGAGAGGACGCTGGAGACGCTCCGAGGCAACAAGATGGCGATGATCTTCCAGGACGCCCTGGCCTCGCTGTCGCCGTACCACACCATCGGCGCCCAGATCGCCGAGGTGTACCGCAAGCACAAGGGCGCCTCGAAGAAGGCCGCCCGGGAGCGGGCGATCGAGATGCTCCGGCGGGTGGGCATCCCCCAGCCGGAGGTCCGGGTCGACGACTACCCGCACCAGTTCTCCGGCGGTATGCGCCAGCGCGCGATGATCGCCATGGCGCTGGTCTGCGACCCCGAGCTGCTGATCGCCGACGAGCCGACCACGGCCCTCGACGTGACCGTTCAGGCCCAGATCATGGACCTGCTCAAGGACCTCCAGCGGGAGTTCGGCACCGCGATCATCTTCATCACCCACGACCTGGGCGTCATCGCGGACATCGCGGACGACGTGCTGGTGATGTACGGCGGCCGGTGCGTGGAGCGCGGGACGAAGGAGGAGGTGCTGCGCTCGCCGCAGCACCCCTACACCTGGGGTCTGCTGGGCTCCATGCCGAGTCTGGACGGCCCCGTCGACGTGCCGCTGAACCCGATCCCGGGCTCGCCGCCCTCACTGCTGAACCCGCCCTCCGGCTGCCGCTTCCACCCGCGCTGCGCCTTCGCCGACAAGGTGGAGGGCAACCGGTGCTCGACCGAGCGCCCGCTGCTGGAGATCGTGGACGGCCGCGGCAACGCCTGCCACCTGACCGACGACCAGCGCCGCGAGTTCCTCGCCGACCTTGCCGCCAGCAAGGCCATCTGACGTACACGAGACGGGATTTCACCACCATGAGCAGCACCACTCCCCTCCTGGACGTCTCCGGGCTGACCAAGCACTTCCCGATCAAGGGCGGTTTCCCGATCCGTCGAACGGTCGGCGCGGTCCAGGCCGTCGACGGGCTCGACTTCCAGGTCTCCGAGGGCGAGAGCCTGGGCCTGGTCGGCGAGTCGGGCTGCGGCAAGTCGACGACGGGCCGGCTGATCACCCGCCTGCTGGAGCCGACCGCCGGCAAGATCTCCTACCGCGGCCAGGACATCACGCACGCGGGCCGCAAGGAGCTCGCGCCGATCCGATCCGAGATCCAGATGATCTTCCAGGACCCGTACGCCTCCCTGAACCCGAGGCACACGGTCGGCAAGATCATCGCGGGCCCGATGGAGATCAACGACATCAACCCGGCCGGCGGTCGCGAGAAGCGCGTCCGCGAGCTGCTGGAGATCGTGGGTCTCAACCCCGAGCACTACAACCGGTTCCCGCACGAGTTCTCGGGCGGTCAGCGCCAGCGCATCGGTGTGGCGCGGGCGTTGGCGCTGGATCCCAAGCTGATCGTGGCCGACGAGCCGGTGTCGGCGCTCGACGTGTCCATCCAGGCGCAGGTCGTGAACCTCCTGCAGAAGGTGCAGAAGGAACTCGGCATCGCGTTCGTCTTCATCGCGCACGACCTGGCGATCGTGCGGCACTTCTCGCAGCGCGTGGCGGTGATGTACCTCGGCAAGATCGTCGAGATCGCCGACCGCGAGGACTTGTACGGCAACCCGCGCCACCCCTACACCCGGGCCCTGCTGTCCGCCGTGCCCGAGGCGACGGTGGACGAGGACGCCCCGGGCCGGGAGCGCATCCGGCTCACCGGCGACGTGCCGTCCCCGATCAACCCGCCCTCCGGCTGCCGCTTCCGCACCCGCTGCTGGAAGGCGACGGAGAAGTGCGCGACGGAGGCCCCGCCGCTGGTCCAGGTCGAGGGCAACAAGCCGGGCCACATGACGGCCTGCCACTACCCGGAGACGGCGGACACCGTCCCGGCGCCCCGCCTCGCCAAGGACGCCGAGACGGCGGGCTGACGACACCCCCTTTTCCCAGCGGACGAAGGCCCGTGCCTCCCCAGGCACGGGCCTTCGCCGTGTCCCAGGCCCTGTCAGGCCGACGCGGTGACCGCTCCGCCGAGGTGACGGGCAAAGAACCGGACCGCGCTGTCGGCCTCGAACCGGGGCAGCTCCTTGTGCCTGCCCGAGTTCACGTGCAGCGACTTCTCCTTCGAGGCGAAGGCGTCGAACAGCGCGAGACCCTCCTCGCGGGAGATGTGCTCGTCGTCCCACTGCATGTCGTACTCGATCGGGACGGTGATCCGCTTCGCCTTCTCGGCCAGGACGTCGGGCCAGTGCTGGCCGAAGACCGCGGCTGTGATCCGGGGTTCGACCGCCACCAGCGGTATGCCGATCGCGGTGCCCATGTTGATGCCCCAGTAGCCGACCGGCCCGTCGGTGCCGATCTCCTCGAGCTCCTGGAGGGCGTCCAGGAGCGCCAGGTACTCGGGGACGGCCTGTTCCGCCAGGTGGGCGTTGTAGCGGACGACGACCGGGCCCTCTGGCTCGCCGGCCGCCCTGGCCCGGAACAGTTCGGCGATCTCCGCCTCGTCGTGCTCCGTGCGCGGCCGGTCGCCGTGACCCGGCGCGTCGATGACCGCGACGTGGAAGCCGCAGCCGGTCACCAGGAGCCGGGCCCGGCCGGACATCGCCGGGTGCTTCTTGTGGTTGCCGCCGCCGTGGCCCATCAGGACCAGGGGGGCGCGACCGGTGGCGCCGGAGGCCGGGGACCAGAGGACGCCGGGGACGTCGCCCAGGGTGAAGTCGCGCTCGACGATGCCGTTCGAGAACGACTCGGCGGTGAACTTGAGAGAGGACACAGGTGTTGCCTTTCGGGAGTGCCTTGTTGTCGAGGCGCTCCCGGCGACACCTACGTCAGTCGCCGGCCGTGACGGGAAGGGGGAGCACCCACGTCGATACAGCGTTCATGGGTCTCACCTCCTGCGACGGTGTCACGGACAGCTGGAAGCTATCAGGTTGATCAACTGGTCTGCCAGGCTTTTTCCCTGACACAGGATCACTCCGCATCCTCCGGCGCCGTCAGTGCCGGGTCCAGGACGATGTCCTCGTCGCGTGCCCCGGTCGTGGGCTCCTCCGGGAAGTGGCAGGCCGTGAGGTGGCCGGGGGCGTTGCCGGTGATCTGGACCAGTGGCGGCTCCTCGGCCGCGCACTTGTCCTGGGCCTTCCAGCAACGGGTGCGGAAACGGCAGCCGGACGGCGGGGAGATGGGGGACGGGACGTCACCGGCCAGGCGGATGCGTTCACGCCCGCCCGACTCCTCGCCCGTCAGGTCCACTTCGGGAACCGCCGACAGCAACGCGTGCGTGTAGGGGTGCCGGGGCCGGGCGTAGATCGAGTCCCGGTCGCCGACCTCGATGATCTTGCCGAGGTACATCACCGCCACCCGCTGCGAGAAGTGGCGGACCACGGCCAGGTCATGGGCGATGAAGAGGAAAGCGATGCCCAGTTCCCGCTGCACCTCCTGGAGCAGGTTGACCACCTGCGCCTGGATCGAGACGTCGAGGGCCGACACCGGCTCGTCGGCGACGATCAGCTTGGGCTCCAGCGCCAGGGCCCGTGCCACGCCGATGCGCTGGCGCTGGCCGCCGCTGAACTCGTGCGGGAAACGGTTGTAGTGCTCGGGATTCAGACCCACGATCTCCAGCAGCTCACGGACCCGCTTCTCGCGCCCGCCCTCCGGCTCGATCCCGTTGATCTCCATCGGGTTGGTGATGATCCGGCCCACGGTCTGCCGCGGGTTCAGCGACGAGTAGGGGTCCTGGAAGATCATCTGGATCTCGGACCGGATCGGGGCCAACTGCCTGCGCGTGGCGTGGCTGATCTCCTTGCCGCGGTACGAGATCGTCCCGCTGGTCGGCTCCAGCAGCCGCGTGATGAGCCGGCCCGTCGTCGACTTGCCGCAGCCCGACTCCCCCACCAGGCCGAAGCTCTCCCCGACCCGTACCGTCAGGTCGATGCCGTCCACGGCCTGGACATGACCCACCGTCCGCCGGATCGGGAACCCGCCCTTGACCGGGAAGTGCTTGGTCAGCCCGGTGACCTCCAGCAGGGGTTCCCCGTCCGCCCCGGCGGCCGACTCCCGCGGGGCAGGAAGGACCAGGTCTTCTCTCATGCCGGTGTCCTCCAATGCCTAGAGCCCTAGCCCAGCCGGGGCTTGATCTCGTCGATGAAGATGGCGCGCTTCTGCTCCGCCGTCAGGTGGCAGGCCGAGGCCCGGTCCGGCCCCAGCAATGGGCGTTCCCCGACGCACCGGCCGCTACCCGCCACCCGGTCCTGGAACGCGCAGCGGGGGTGGAAGCGGCAGCCCGGGGGCGGGGCGAGCAGTGAGGGCGGGGTGCCGGGGATCGGTGACAGCGGTGCGCCGGGGTCCGAATCGAGGCGCGGCATGGAGTTCAGCAGGCCCCAGGTGTAGGGGTGTCGGGGCGCACGCAGTACCTGGTCCGTGGCTCCTCGTTCGATGGCGCTGCCCGCGTACATCACCATGATGTCGTCGGCCATGTCGGCGATGACCCCGAGGTCGTGCGTGATGAAGATGATCGCCGATCCGAACTCGCTCTGGAGGTCCCCCAGCAGATCGAGGATCTGGGCCTGCACGGTCACGTCCAGTGCGGTGGTCGGCTCGTCGGCGATCAGCAGGTCCGGGTCGCACACCAGCGCCATGGCGATCATCGCGCGCTGGCGCATGCCGCCGGAGAACTGGTGCGGGTAGTCCTTCGCCCGCTGCCGGGGGTGGGGGATGCCGACCCGGCCGAGCATCTCCACCGCCCGCTCCCAGGCCGCCTTCTTGGAGACGCCCATGTGCTTCATGTACGGCTCGGCGATCTGACGGCCCACCGTGTAGTACGGGGACAGCGCGGTCAGCGGGTCCTGGAAGATCATCGCGACCTTGTTGCCGCGCAGCTTCTCCAGTTCGGACTCCCGGGCGGTCGTCAACTCCTGTCCGTCGAGCAGGATCTCGCCCTCGACGGTGGTGAACATCGGGTTGTGCAGGCCCAGGATCGTCAGGTTCGTCACCGACTTCCCCGAGCCGGACTCCCCCACGATCCCCAGTGTGCGCCCTCTTTCGAGGTCGAAGGAGAGTCCGTCGACGGCCCGGACGATCCCGTCCTCGGTCCGGAAGCTGACGTGCAGGTCGCGCACCGACAGGAAGACGCCCGCGTCGGCGGGGACGGGGGCTCCCGCCTCCTTGGTCACAGTGTTCACGGCAGTGGCTCCATTTCGTGGCCTAGGAGAGCCGCACGCGCGGGTCGATGAAGGCGTAGCAGGCGTCGACGACGATGTTGCACAGCAGGATCATGGTGGCCGAGAACAGCATGACCCCCAGCAGCAGAGGCAGGTCGCTGAAGAACACCGACTCCACGGCGAGCCGGCCGAGCCCCGGAAGGCCGAAGGTGTACTCGGTGATGATGGCGCCGCCCAGCAGGGAGCCGAGGTCGATGCCGAAGATGGTGACGATGGGGATCAGCGAGCCGCGCCAGGCGTAGCGGAAGAAGACGTACCGGCGGGACATGCCCTTCGCGCGGGCGGTCCGTACGTGCTCCTCCTGGAGCTGCTCGATCATCGAGGAGCGTGCCATACGGGTGTACTGCGAGGCGAAGATCGTCGACAGCACCACCCAGGGCAGGATCAGTCCGGTGAACCAGCTGACCGGGTCGGCGGTGAGGTCGTTGTAGGCCGGCTTGTCGAGGAGGTGGGTGTGGTAGACGAGGATCGCCAGGGCCAGGGGGCCCAGGAAGTAGATCTGCATCGAGCTGACCACCATCGCCCCGGCCGTGAAGCTCTTGTCGATCAGTGTGCCGCGCTTCCAGGCGGCGACCAGGCCGGTGCCGAGACCGAGGATCAGGAAGCAGACGGCGCCGCCGATGGTGAGGGAGACGGTGGTGGGCAGCCGGTCCATCAGGGTGGGCCAGACCTGCTCGTTCGTGTGGTACGAGTAGCCGAAGCAGGGCGCCGGGCAGGGCCCCTGGGCGAAGTCGTGGCTGCCCAGCACGACGTTGTGCAGGAAGATCCCGTACTGCTCCGGGATCGGCTTGTCGAGGCCGAGGACGTGGTGGATGTTCTGGAGGTTGGCAGGCGTGCATCCCTTGCCGCACATCAGCAGTGCGGGGTCGCGCGGCATTCCGAAGAACAGCAGGAACGTGACGATGCTCAGCAGGAAGAGGATGACGAGCGCGCCGAGCGACCGGCGGACGAGGAAGCGCAGCATGGCAGTGGCAGCTCTCAGGCGTCGGCGGACCGGGCGGTGTCCGGCGTGCCCGCGGCGAGACGGGCGGACGCCGGGCACCGGTCGGGCGGGGGCTACTTGACGTACAGGCGACGCGGGTCGATGCCGGCGATGACGTCGTCGTAGGCGAGGCCGCCGATCCCGGAGCCGGCGATCTGGACCTGCTTGAAGTAGCCGGTCGGTACGACGTTGATGACGTCCTTCACGAGGTACTTGTCGAGCTTCTCCCACTCGGCCGCGGCCTTGACCGGGTCGGTGATCCCGTTGATGCGGTCGATCTCGCTGTTGACCTTCGGGTCGTTGATCTGCGAGTAGTTCGACGCGCCGTCGGCGATCGTCCGACCGTCGTACAGCGGCCCGATCACGGTCGAGGCGGACGGCCAGTCGGCGGACCAGTTGGTGTTGAAGATGTCGTAGTTGTTCTTGATCTTGCCGACCTGGTCGTAGTACGACTCGGCCGGGATCTCCTGGCGCTGGACGTCGAAGCCGGCCCTCTTCAGCCCTGCCGCCATGGCGGTGGAGTACGACTGTCCTTCCTGGGAGTTGATGTAACCGAAGGTCAGCTTCATGCCGACCTTGCCGGCCTCCTGGAGGAGCTTCTTGGCCTTGTCCGGGTCACCGGCCGGCTTCTTCTTCCTGCCCCAGGGGTCGAAGCCCGGGTCGTAGCCGCTGACGGTCGGGCCGATGAGGCCGCCGGGGAGCTCCATGGCGTCGGCGCCGCCGTAGGCGCGCTGGAACGCGGAGACGGGCAGGGCGTACGCGATGGCCTCGCGGACCTTCTTGTCCTTCATCGCCGGGTGGCTGAGGTTGATGTTCATCTGGCCGACGAACGGCTGGTAGCCCCTGACCGTGCGGGACTTCATCCTCGGGTCGCCGAGCACCTTGGCCAGGTTGCCCGCGTCGACCGAGTTCTGGAAGCTGACGGAGGTCCGGTCGCCGCCGCTGTCCGCGATGAGCGCCTTCGTGGAGTCCTCGTACTGCTGGTTGAACGTGATGTCGAACCGGTCGACGTACTGGTGCCGGAGCGGGTCCGTCTTCGGGTCCCACTGGGGGTTCTTCACGAGCACCATCGACTTGCCGGACTTGAACGACTGGATCTTGTAGGGCCCGGTCACCAGCGGCTTCCTGTCGTATTTCTCCTTGGTGTCGCCCTTCTGGGAGACGATCGAGTAGCCCACCAGGCCCAGGGCGTACGGCAGGTCGGGGTGTGCCGTCCTGAAGTGGAAGACGACGGTCTTCTCGTCCGGCGTCTCGAGGACGCTGCTCGGCAGGTGCTTGCCCTTGTACGGGCCGTCAGGCAGCAGCTTGCGGTAGTCGGCGCCCGGGGTGTCGGCCAGCCACTGCTGGATGTAGGCCGGGCCCGTGTTGATGAAGGGCGCGAACAGGCGCTCGAAGGTCTGGCGGACGTCCTTGGACGTGATCGGCGAGCCGTCCTCGAACTTGATGCCGTCCTTGAGCGTGTACTTCCAGGTCTTGCCGCCGTCCGTGGTGGTGCCGGCGTCGGTGGCGAGGTCGCCGACGACCTCGTGGCTGGAGCCGTCGTCGCTGGTGGCCTTGTAGCCGGTGAGCCCTCTGTGGAAGAGCTGGGCGACCTGGCTCTCGTTCGATACGTAGATCTGGGCCGGGTCCAGGTGGGCCAGGCTGTCGCGGTTCGGCACGCTGATGGTGCCGCCGTTCCTGGCGCCCGGTACCGCGGGGGCCGGGCCCTGGGAGTCCACGGCGTCGCCGAACTTGATGGACGCCTGCTGGCGCTTGGCGTTCTCCTGGTCCTGCTTCCTGTTGTCGCCGGTGTGGCTGCCGCCCTTGCTGCAGCCGGCCAGCACGAGTGTCCCGGCCGCGAGCACCGACAGTGCGGCGTATGCGCGGCGTCCGCCCTTGCTCATCACTCGGTTTCCACCCATCTGTGTGTCAACAGTGCGAAGGAAGTGCCATGCGTTGCCCGGGCGAGGACGCCCACAACTCGTAGGTCAGCGAGCGGTCTTGGGGTCGAAGGCGTCTCTGACCGAGTCCCCGAGCAGGTTGAACGCGACGATGAAGACGATCATCGAGATGCCGGGGAAGAACATGTAGGTGATGTCGTTCTGCATGACGAGTTCGGTGGACGCCTTGGCGAACATCTGGCCCCAGTCCGGCGTCGGTTCGACGATGCCCACGCCCAGGTAGGACAGCCCGGCCTCGGCGGTGACGAAGTTGGGGAGCAAGTACGTCGACTGCACCAGCAGCGGTGTGACGACGTTGGGCAGGACCTCCTTGCGGATGATCCACCACGGGGAGGCGCCGCTGACCTTGGCCGCTTCGATGAACTCCCGCTCGCGCAGGACGAGTGAGGTGCCGCGCAGGATGCGGGCGAGGCTCATCCAGCCCAGGAACCACTGGACGAGGATCAGGGCGACCACCCGGACGTAGGTCGGGGTCTCGTCCCGGGGGCTGACGAACAGGGAGACCACGACCGGCATGCTCGCGATGAAGAACAGCTGGGCAGGGAAGGCGAGCAGGAAGTCGATCAGCCGGCCGATGGCGAAGTCGGCCCTCCCGCCCAGGTAGCCGGCGGCGACGCCGAGCAGGATCCCGGTCACGACGACCGCGACGGTGACCGCGACCGAGATCATCAGCGAGGTGCGGATGCCGTAGAGGAGCTTGGTGAAGACGTCGTAGCCGTTGCCGGGTTCGAGGCCGAACCAGAACTCGCCGCTGATGCCGCCGTTGGGCCGCACCGGCACACCCGCGCTGTCGAAGAGCTCGGGGCGTTCGTCCGCGTAGACCGTGTACGGGTCCTTGCCGTACAGCTTGGAGATCAGTGGGGCGAGCAGCCCGATCAGGAAGAAGAAGCCGACGACACAGGCCGAGATCACTCCCGTCCGGTCGCGCTTGTAGCGGATCCACATCATCTGGCCGGGGGACCGGCCGGCTAACTCGGCGGCGCCGGGTTTCGTCTGCGGCCCTGGTGCACCGTCGACGACGACCGGTGGCCCGCCCTCGATGTCGGTAGAACTGGTCACGGTTCGATGCCCCCCGCCTCCGCACAGTGACCTCACTATCTGGCATGCGGCAGACGGCGACCACCGTCAAGTGAATTTCGGTTCGGTCACGACTGACGCCTAGACCATTGAAAAGAAGCCCGGGTGCCCCCATAGGGGCACCCGGGCTTCGGGCTGTGTGCCGACGGGTCGTCAGCCGTGCTTGGCGCGGCTGGCGGCGCGGGCCCGGTCGCGGGCGTCCAGGTTGACCTTGCGGATGCGGACGGCCTCCGGGGTCACCTCGACGCACTCGTCGTCGCGGCAGAACTCCAGCGACTGCTCGAGCGACAGCTTGCGCGGCGGCACGATCGACTCGGCCACGTCGGCCGTCGAGGACCGCATGTTGGTGAGCTTCTTCTCCTTGGTGATGTTGACGTCCATGTCGTCGGAGCGGGAGTTCTCGCCGACGATCATGCCCTCGTACACCTCGGTGCCGGGCTCCACGAACAGCACACCGCGCTCCTGCAGGTTCGTCATCGCGAACGCGGTGACGGCACCGGCGCGGTCGGCGACCAGCGAGCCGTTGTTACGGGTCTGCAGGGTGCCGAACCAGGGCTCGAAGCCCTCGTGGATGGAGTGGCCGATGCCCGTGCCGCGGGTCTGGGTCAGGAACTCGGTGCGGAAGCCGATCAGACCGCGCGAGGGCACGACGAACTCCATGCGCACCCAGCCGGAGCCGTGGTTCGACATGTTGTCCATGCGGCCCTTGCGGACGCCCATGAGCTGCGTGACCGCGCCCATGTGCTCCTCGGGCACGTCGATCGTCATGCGCTCGACCGGCTCGTAGACCTTGCCGTCGACGTCCTTGGTGACGACCTGCGGCTTGCCGACCGTCAGCTCGTAGCCCTCCCGGCGCATGGTCTCGACCAGGATGGCGAGCGCCAGCTCACCGCGGCCCTGGACCTCCCAGGCGTCCGGACGCTCGGTCTCCAGCACCCGGAGGGAGACGTTGCCGATCAGCTCGCGGTCCAGGCGGTCCTTGACCTGACGGGCGGTGACCTTGCGGTCCTTGACGGCCGCCTTCGCGTCGGCGCCCTTGCCGGTGCCGCCGCGGCCGACCAGCGGGGAGGTGTTGGTGCCGATGGTCATCGAGATCGCGGGCTCGTCGACCGTGATCAGCGGGAGCGGGACCGGGTTCTCGGTGTCGGCGAGGGTCTCGCCGATCATGATGTCCGGGATGCCGGCGACGGCGCAGATGTCACCGGGGCCGGCCTTCTCGGCGGGCTTGCGGGTGAGCGCCTCGGTCATCATCAGTTCGCTGATGCGGACGTTGCTGATCGACCCGTCGCGCTTGATCCACGCGACCGTCTGGCCCTTGCGCAGCTCGCCCTGCTCGACGCGCAGCAGCGCGATACGGCCGAGGAAGTTGTCGGCGTCCAGGTTGGTGACGTGGGCCTGGAGCGGGGCGGCCTCGTCGTAGGTCGGGGCCGGGATGTGCTCCAGGATCGTGGAGAAGAACGGCTCCAGGCTGGTGGAGTCGGCCGGGACGGTGCCGTCCTCCGGCTTGGTCAGCGAGGCGACGCCGTCACGGCCGCAGGCGTAGACGATCGGGAACTCGATCTGCTCCTCGTCCGCGTCCAGGTCGAGGAAGAGGTCGTAGGTCTCGTTGACGACCTCGTCGATGCGGGAGTCCGGCCGGTCCGTCTTGTTGATGCACAGGATGACGGGCAGGCGCTGCTGGAGGGCCTTGCGCAGCACGAAGCGGGTCTGCGGGAGCGGGCCCTCGGAGGCGTCGACGAGCAGCACGACACCGTCGACCATCGACAGACCGCGCTCGACCTCGCCGCCGAAGTCGGCGTGGCCGGGGGTGTCGATGATGTTGATCGTGATCGGGTCCCCGCCGTCCTTGGGGTGGTACTTCACCGCCGTGTTCTTGGCGAGGATCGTGATGCCCTTCTCACGCTCCAGGTCGTTCGAGTCCATCATGCGGTCGTCCACCGAATCGAGCTGGTGGGCGGCGAAGGCACCGGCCTGCTTCAGCATGCCGTCGACGATGGTGGTCTTGCCGTGGTCGACGTGGGCGACGATGGCGACGTTGCGGATGTCGTGGCGCGTGGCCATAGGTTGCCGTACTCCCGGAGTGTGAGGATCGCCCTGCGCGGACGTCTGTCTTGCGCGGGCCCTGCCGGGCTGGACACGCCACGGCCACACCCCATGGTACGGGGCTCTCGGGGGGTTCGGGGTTGCGGGTACGTCTATGCAGCTCAGGCCTGTGATGGGCGTCCAGATGACCTACCCAGGGGCGCGGGGAACGGCGCGACAAGCCCCCACGCACCCGCACCCGACCAAGGCGCCCGCCCCCTACTCCTTGGTCGCCCTCGCAGAGGCACTCGCACTCGCAGATGCACTCGCCTTACCGCCGGAGGCCTTCGCTCCCTTCTTCAGGAAGCCCATGTCCTCGTAGATCGGAGTCTGGAAGCCGAAGGCACCGGCGTTCGCCAGGGCTTTGCGGACGCCGACGAGCTGGGGCCGCTGGTAGAGGGGGATCGAGGCGGCGGCCGCCCAGATCCGGGAGTCGGCCTCGCGGATCAGGTCCCGGGCCTCGTCGTCGTCCAGCGTGGCGGCGGCCTGGTCGAAGAGCTGGTCGACCTGGTCGGTGCCGACCCGGGTGTAGTTCTGCTCGACGTTCAGGGAGCCGTCGGCGGCCGCGACCGGCTTGGCGTAGATCGGGCGGGCGTCGGTGGCGGGGAAGGGGGTGGACGGCCAGGAGTACAGGGCGAGGTCGTACTGGCCGGAGGCGACGTGGTCCTTGAAGAAGCTGTCGTCCGGGACCTTCGTGATGTCGGTGCGGATGCCGACCTTGCGCAGCATCTGCGAGATCCGGTCGGCGACCGTGCGCAGGGCCTCGGAGCCGGGGCCCGAGGGGATCACGAAGCGCAGGATCAGCGCCTTGCCGTTCTTGGCGAGCGCTCCGGCCGCGGCGCCCGCGGGGGCGGCGGTGCCCTGGGGGGCGTACGCGCCCTGCGCGCCGCCCTGCTTGCCGGTGTGCTGCCTGCCGTCCTGCGCGAGGTGCTTGTCGCCCCCGTCGCTCCCGGTGTGGTCCTGGTGGTCGCGGACGTCCTTGTTGTCCTCGCCGACGATGTACGCGCCGTCGTCGCCGCCCTGCGACTCGTCGCCCTTCTTGCGCTCGGGGCCGGCCGCCTTGTCGGCCTTCTTCTGTTCCTTGACCGGCCCGCCGAGCACCCACCCGGCGTCCGCGAGCAGCGCCTGCGCCGCGGCGGTGTCCTGGCCGCCGAGGACGCCGCTGCTGTCGGTGTAGCCGGCCTCACCGGCCAGGGCGAGGTGGCTGCCGACGGGGGCGGCGGGCAGGCCGAGGGGGCCGAGGACGGCCTTGGCGAGCTCCGCACGGTCGATGGCGTGGGCGACGGCGCGGCGGACCCGCTCGTCGGCGAGGGGGCCCTCGGAGCCGTTGAGGGCGAGCTGGGTGTAGGCGGGCTCCAGGGACTTGCGGACCTCGAAGTCGCGCAGCCCCTGCTGCCGGCGCAGATACGTGGTGACGGACTCGCGGAGCTTCTTCGCGGCGGTGCGCCCCGGGCCCATCAGGGGCGTGCCAGTGCCCTTGGCGCGGGTGGCCAGGTCGATGCGCTGGGCCTCGGCGGGGTCGACGTCGGCGAGGTCCACCTTGCCGTCGGCGAGCGCGGCGGCGCGCTTGTCGCGGGGTACGGCGTGCAGCACGATCTCGGACAGCTTGGCGGGGTGGCCCCACCAGCGGGGGTTGCGGGTGAGGACGACGTCCTTCTTCGCGGTGTCGACGTCCTTGACCTTGAAGGGGCCGGCGGTGACCTTGAGCTTGCGGCGGGCTCCGTCGTTGAAGGCGTCGGGGGTGCCCATGACGTCCTTCGGGTACAGCGGGGAGAACAGCGACTTCCAGTCGGCGTAGGGGCGGCTGAAGGTGACCCGGACCTCGAGGTCGTTGGCGCCGCGTTCGATCTTGGCGATGCGGTCGTATCCGGCGTTGCGGGCGGTCCAGTAGGCGCTGTCCTTGCCGGACAGGGCACGCCACTGGGCGGCGAAGTCGGCGGCACCGATCTCACGGCCGTCACTCCAGACGGCCTGCTGGTTGAGCCGGTACAGGACGACCTGGCGGGGTTCGGTCTCGACGACCTTGGCGGACTCCAGGTAGTCGGGGTTGCGCACCGGGCGGCCCTTGGCGTCGAGGCGGAACATCGACGGCAGGACCGCCTGCGCGACCCGGGTGGTGCCGGAGTCGGCGTCGGCCTGGAAGGTGTTCAGGGTCTCCGGCACGTCGTCCACGGCCCAGCGCAGGGTGCCGCCGTCGGCGACCTGGGCGCGGGCCACGGGGGCGATGTCCTGCCCGGCCAGCGGGGTGCTCGCCTCTTCGTCGGAACCACAGCCGGCGATGAGGGGCACCGCGAGTGCGCCCGCGGTGAGGAAGGCGACCGAGCGCATGGCCGCGCGCAGTCCGACGCCGTCGTGGGACATCTCTGCTTACCTCCGGGAGCCGCGGGGGTTATGATCACGTTTGTCGGTATATGGAGCTGATCAGATCTATGCACCCACTGAAGAGGAAAGGATCCGGCAACAGACGGCGACACAGCGGCCGCGCGCAGTAAGCCCACCCGTGCGGCGCAACACACCCGCAGGACGCACCCGCACGCCCCCGGCCAATCGGTGCACGTCTCTTCACATCACGAGGTGTGACGCGCAACACTCGCAGGCGCATGAACGTTGCCGCAGAGCCCGCGGGACCCGTGGAAGTGAGGGCAAGTCATGTCCGTGCACGACGAATTGACGTCAGTCCAGCGCTGCCTAGACGACCTCTACCGGTCGCTGGGACGGCTGGAGAAGCAGCTCGGCAGCAGTGGCCTGGAGATCCGCCGGGTCCGGACGGACGCCAACCACCTGCGCGAGAGCGTGGCGCTGCTGCGCGACGCGGCGGCGGCTCCGGCCGCTGCCAACCGGCCCGACCTCGTCACCATCTCCGACACCCCGTACGACGTCACCCTGTGGACGGACTCGGACGACGAGGGTCTCGGCGCCCGCGACCGGCACGCACCCTGACCCGACCGGAGCCGATGGAAGCGGAGCCCTGCTTTGGCCACTGGTACGGAATCCCAACCCGACAGCGGCGGCGTACGCACCCGCACGCGCGCCGCGATCGCCGCCCCGCACCTGCGGACCGACCGCTGGTGGCTGGCCCCTGCCGTCACCGCGGCCGGCCTGTTCGCCTTCGTCGTCTACTCGACGTGGCGGGCGTTCGCCAACGCGGACTACTACGCGGCGCCGTACGTCTCGCCCTTCTACTCCCCCTGTCTGGCGGAGAACTGCCGGACCATGCACGCGGGCCCGAACGCCGACGTCTTCGGGGGCTGGTGGGGCGTCTCCCCCGCGATCATCATCCTGATCTTCCCGCTCGGCTTCCGCCTGACCTGCTACTACTACCGCAAGGCGTACTACCGCAGCTTCTGGGCGTCGCCGCCGGCCTGCGCCGTGGCCGAACCGCACCGCGGCTACACCGGTGAGACGCGCTTCCCGCTGATCCTGCAGAACCTGCACCGGTACTTCTTCTACGCCGCCCTGCTGGTCGCCGGGGTGCTCACCTACGACACCGCGCTGTCCTTCCGCGACCCGCACTACCGCTGGGGCCACATGGGCCTCGGCACCCTCGTCTTCCTGGCGAACATCGTGCTGATCTGGGCGTACACGATCTCCTGCCACTCCTGCCGGCACATCGTCGGCGGCAAGCTCAAACACTTCTCCCGGCATCCCGTCCGCTACCGGATGTGGCAGTTCGTGGGACGGCTGAACGCCCGCCACATGCAGCTCGCCTGGGCATCGCTGGTGAGCGTGGCGCTCGCCGACTTCTACGTCTACCTGGTCGCGTCCGGGGTCTTCGACGATCCGCGCTTCTTCTAGCTGAGTGAGGCTTTCTGATGTCCGTGGTCGACCGTCAGGAGTGGGACGTCGTCGTGGTCGGCGCGGGCGGCGCCGGACTGCGGGCCGCCATCGAGGCACGTGAGCGGGGTGCCCGTACGGCGGTGATCTGCAAGTCGCTGTTCGGCAAGGCGCACACGGTGATGGCCGAGGGCGGCATCGCCGCGGCGATGGCCAACGCCAACGAGCACGACAACTGGCAGGTCCACTTCCGCGACACCATGCGCGGCGGCAAGTTCCTCAACCAGTGGCGGATGGCCGAGCTGCACGCCCAGGAGGCACCGGACCGGGTGTGGGAGCTGGAGACCTGGGGCGCCCTGTTCGACCGTACGAAGGACGGCCGGATCTCGCAGCGCAACTTCGGCGGCCACGAGTACCCGCGCCTCGCACACGTCGGCGACCGCACGGGCCTGGAGCTGATCCGCACCCTGCAGCAGAAGATCGTCGCGCTCCAGCAGGAGGACCACCGGGAGACCGGGGACTACGAGTCCCGGCTGAAGGTGTTCCAGGAGTGCACGGTCACCCGGGTACTCAAAGACGGAACCAGGGTCTCCGGGGTCTTCGCCTACGAGCGTGAGACCGGCCGTTTCTTCGTCCTGGAGGCCCCCGCCGTGGTGATCGCGACCGGCGGCATCGGCAAGTCCTTCAAGGTGACGTCGAACTCGTGGGAGTACACCGGCGACGGGCACGCCCTCGCCCTGCTCGCCGGGGCGCCGCTGCTGAACATGGAGTTCGTGCAGTTCCACCCGACGGGCATGGTCTGGCCGCCGTCGGTGAAGGGCATCCTGGTCACCGAGTCCGTCCGGGGCGACGGCGGGGTGCTCAGGAACTCCGACGGCAAGCGGTTCATGTTCGACTACGTCCCGGACGTCTTCAAGGAGAAGTACGCCGAGTCGGAGGACGAGGCCGACCGCTGGTACGAGGACCCGGACAACAACCGGCGCCCTCCGGAACTCCTCCCCCGCGACGAGGTGGCGCGGGCGATCAACGCGGAGGTGAAGGCGGGCCGCGGCTCCCCGCACGGCGGCGTCTTCCTGGACGTGTCGACGCGGATGCCGGCCGAGGTGATCCGGCGCCGGCTGCCCTCCATGTACCACCAGTTCAAGGAGCTGGCCGACGTCGACATCACGGCGGAGGCGATGGAGGTCGGGCCGACCTGCCACTACGTGATGGGCGGCATCGCGGTCGACTCCGACACGGCGGCGGCGCGCGGGGTGCCGGGGCTGTTCGCGGCCGGTGAGGTCGCGGGCGGCATGCACGGCTCCAACCGGCTCGGCGGCAACTCCCTCTCCGACCTGCTGGTCTTCGGGCGCCGGGCGGGCTGGCACGCCGCCGAGTACACGGCGGCCCTGGCCGCGGCCCGTCCGCCGGTGGACGACACCCAGGTCGACGCGGCGGCGGCGGAGGCGCTGCGGCCCTTCTCGGCCGAGGCCGAGGGCGCGGAACCGGCCGGAGGGCCGCCGGAGAACCCGTACGGCCTCCATCAGGAACTCCAGCAGACGATGAACGACCTGGTCGGCATCATCCGCCGCGAGGGCGAGATGGAGCAGGCGCTGAAGAAGCTCGGGGAACTGCGGGTGCGGGCGCGGCGGGCCGGGGTCGAGGGACACCGGCAGTTCAACCCGGGCTGGCACCTCGCCCTCGACCTGAGGAACATGCTGCTGGTCAGCGAGTGCGTGGCCCGGGCGGCGCTGGAGCGCACGGAGTCGCGCGGCGGGCACACCCGCGAGGACTGCCCGGCGATGGAGCGCGACTGGCGCCGGATCAACCTGCTGTGCCGGCTCACCGACCCCACGGGCGGACTCGCGGCGACGGACCCGGTCCGCGGCCAGATCACGCTCTCCCGGGAGACCACCGATCCCATCCGTCCCGACCTGCTCGCCCTCTTCGAGAAGGAGGAGCTGGTCAAGTACCTCGCCGAAGAGGAGCTGTACGAGTGAGCAGCTACGAGGCCCGCTTCAAGGTGTGGCGGGGTGATGTCGGGGGCGGCGGCCTGGAGGACTTCAAGGTCGAGGTCAACGACGGCGAGGTGGTGCTCGACATCATCCACCGCCTCCAGGCCACCCAGGCGCCGGACCTGGCGGTGCGCTGGAACTGCAAGGCGGGCAAGTGCGGTTCGTGCTCCGCGGAGATCAACGGGCGGCCGAGGCTGATGTGCATGACGCGCATGTCGGTCTTCGACCGCGAGGAGACGATCACCGTCACCCCGCTGCGCGCCTTCCCGGTGATCCGCGACCTGGTGACGGACGTCGGCTTCAACTACCAGAAGGCCAGGGAGGTTCCGGCGTTCGTGCCGCCGCCCGGGCTCGCCCCCGGCGAGTACCGGATGATGCAGGAGGACGTGGACCGGCCGCAGGAGTTCCGCAAGTGCATCGAGTGCTTCCTGTGCCAGGACACCTGCCATGTGGTCCGTGACCACGAGGAGAACAAGACGGCGTTCGCGGGGCCCCGCTTCCTGATGCGGGTCGCGGAGCTGGACATGCATCCCCTGGACGCCGCCGCCGAGGCCGGCCTGGACCGCAAGACGACGGCCCAGGACGAGCACGGTCTCGGCTACTGCAACATCACCAAGTGCTGCACGGAGGTGTGCCCGGAGGGCATCAAGATCACGGACAACGCGCTGATCCCTCTGAAGGAGCGTGCCGTCGACCGCAAGTACGACCCGCTGGTGTGGCTGGGGTCGAAGATCAGGAGGCGGAGTTCGTAGGGGGCAGTGAGGGGGTACGGCCGGGGCGCCGGGCGAGATTCGCCACCAACAGGCTCCCCAGGAACACGAACCAGCCGATGAGCGGGAGGGTGTCGAACCGGGCGCGGAACACCCCGAGGAACATCCACAGGGAGGCACCGACCGCGCCCATCAACTGGCCGTAGCCCCACAGCTTCGGCCGCAGGATCCGGTGCCGGCCCAGCGGGATCACCCAGCCGGTCGTGACGGCCGCGATCCCCAACCCCGCCATCAGCGTCACGAGCAGCGCGCCGACGACCTCCAGGTACATGTGCATGACGATCAGCATCCCACCTGCCGGCGGCCCCGGACGTTAATGGTTTACCCAATCCTTCCGGTACGCGCTCCAGTCGTCCGCCGTCGCCGCGAAGTCCACGTACAGCGCCACGCCGAAGCGGGCGCGGTCGGCGTCGGTACGGGACAGGCCCAGGCGGACGCCCCGGACGGCGGCGGGGACGGTCTCCGCGTGGTTCCAGTGGCCGAAACGGTTCTCGTGGTAGAAGGGCAGGCCCATCAGGAGGTCGGTGGAGGGCGGGGTGACCTCCAGGGCCAGGGAGGTCTGCTGGGCGACGTATCCGCCGTACAGGCTCTGCAGCGGCTGCATGGTGTCGTACGACATCACGGCGATCTGGTCGACGCGGCGGGCGACCTGGCCGAAGTACGCCTGTGACCACCACTTGGGGTGGCCGGCGAGAGCGCCCCAGACGGAGTGGAAGGCGGGCAGCGGGTCGATCTGGTGAGCGGCGACGGAGAGCAGGGCGTCGTGATCACGGGTGACGCGGTGCAGGTCGTCGAGGAGGTCGAGGTAGTCGTGGTCGCCGGAGTGCAGCGGCTCCAGGTCGAAGTGGGCGCCCTCGAAACCGGCGGCGAGGATCTCGCGGGTGGAGCGGACGACGGCGGCCCGGGTCGCCGCGCGCTCCAGGCGCATGCCGTCCGGGGACTCGGTGGCCAGTACGTCGCCGAGCCAGGCCTGGACCCGGACGCCGGGCAGTTCCCGGTGGACGGCGGCTATCAGCCAACGCGCCCGCGGGTAGTCCGATGAGGGGAGGGTGCCGTCGTGTTCCAGGGGGCCGGAATGGACGTACAGGTCGCGGATGCCGGTGCCTCGCAGGCGGCGGGCGAGGTTTTTGACGTCCTGGTCGTCCTTCCTGCCGTCGATCCAGGCGTGGCCGAGCCAGATGGCGTCCTTGCCCCGGGTGTACGTGCCGTCGGCCGTGTCGCCGGTGTAGTTGACGCGGAGGGCGACCTCGGCGGTGAGGAGGGGGAAGAGGAACAGCAGGGCCAGGGCGAGGGCCGTGCGGCGTATCCAGCGGCGTTTCCTCCGTCCGGTGCCGGGGGCGGGCGGGCCCTGCGGGACGTCCTCCGGACCCTGTGGGACGTCCTCGCCGTCGACGGCCACCGGTTGGGTTCGTTCCTGCGTCGGTTCCGCGTCCATCCCCGTGCTCCCCGTCCTCATCGTCCCCGTCCCCCGACCGGTCGCACCGGTCGCACCGGTCGCACCGGTCGCACCGGTCGCACCGGTCGCGGTGCCCCTTACTTGCCCATACGCTCCGAAATGTGACGTCAACCTTGATCCGGGGCCGGCCGCGGAACGCCACGTCGCACATAGCCGTGCGGGTGGCGCACGCCGTGCTGGGCGGGGTCGCGGGGTTCGTGTGGCTGCTGTTGCCGGGGATGACGATCAGCGCCCAAGATCCGGTTCCCGTCGCCCACGCCGGGCCGGTCGTGGCCGCCGGCGCCGCGGACCGGGACGAGACGTCCGCCACCGATCTGCTGCTGCCGCTCGTGGTGGTGGGCGCGGCGGGGGTACTGGCCGCGTACGGGTACGTACGGCGCAGTCGGCGGGCCCGGACCCGGACGACGCCCGGGGTGGTGTCCGTCCGGCCGCCCGTGCCGACGGGGGGTGACTTCGAGCGGCAGGCGCGGACCGCGCTGGTCGTCGCGGACGACAGCGTGCGCACCAGCCGTGAGGAACTCTCCTTCGCCGAGGCGCGGTTCGGCGCGACGGCGGTGGAGCCGTTCGTACGGGCGCTGCGGGCCGCGGAGACGGAGCTGGCGGCCGCCTTCGCGATACGGCGGCGGTACGAGCAGGGGGTGCCGGAGGACGAGGTGGCCCGGCGGCAGGCGCTGGTGGGTGTCGTGGGGCGGTGTGCGGAGGCCGGGCGACGGCTGGACGCCGAGACGCCCGCATTCGACCGGCTGCGGGCACTGGCGGAGGGGGTGGGCGAGGCGCTGGAGGTCGCCGAGGGGCGGTTCCGGGAGCTGACGGCGCGGACGGGCGGCGCGGCGGTGACGCTCGGCGGACTGGGCGGGCGGTTCGCCGCGTCGACCGTGGAGCCGGTGACGGGGTATCTGGAACAGGCCAAGGACCGGCTGGTGTTCGCCACCGGTCACCTCAACGCGTGCCGCCAGACGGCCGATGCTGGTGACCTGGAGCGGGCGGCCCGCCATCTGCGCGCCGCCGAGGGGGCCATCGCCCAGGCCGATGTCCTGGTCACCGGTGTGGAGCGGCTCGCGGCCGGGGTGCGGGAGGCGGCGGGACTGGTGCCGGCGGCGCTGACCGGCGCGGAGTCGGCGATCGCGGCCGCCCGCGGGGGCGGGCCGGCCGACGTTCCCGCCGGGGAGCTGCGGGCGCGGATCGCCCGGGCCGACGGCGCGCTGGCCGCCGTACGCAGGGAGCTGACCGGCGGGGGGCCGTACGACCCGTTGGACGCCCTGCGGCACATAGCGCGGGCCGTCGAGCCGCTGGGGGGCGGCCGGACCGGAGTGGTGTCGGCGGCGGCGCTGCTCGTCGCCCGCGGCGCGGTCGATGCCGCGGACGACTTCGTCGGCACGCACCGGGGGGCCGTGGGGGCCGAGGCCCGTACCCGGCTGGCGGAGGCCGCCCGGCTGCTGGCCGGCCGCGGCCCCGGGCTCGCCCTGGCCGACCAGCTCGCCCGCGAGGCCCGTGACCTCGCCGAGCGCGACGTCCGCGCGCACGGGACCCCTTACGCCGGGGAGACCACCACCGGGCTCAGCGGCGCCGTCCTGGGCGGCATCCTCCTCGCCGAGGACCCCGACGCGGGGCCCCCGGCGGGTTTCGGCGGCCCGGAAACCCGAGGACGTTTCAGGGCCTAGAGCTGCCTCAGTGGCCCCCTGGGGGCTCCGCCCCCAGACCCCCGGGCCTATGCCCACCCACCACCCATGCGAGTCGGCTGGAAGGCGCGGCCACCGAATCCGACCCGTCCGGCGTTTGAGGACGAGGCCGTTCAGGCCGGCGGGGTACAGGGGCGCAGCCCCGGCGGGGTACAGGGGCGCGGCCCCGGCGGGGTACAGGGGCGCAGCCCCGGCGGGGTACAGGGGCGCAGCCCCGGCGGGGTACAGGGGCGCAGCCCCGGCGGGGTACAGGGGCGCAGCCCCGGCGGGGTGCAGGGGCGCAGCCCCGGCGGGGGACCAAGAGGCGCCGCCCCCGGCGGGGGCGAAGGAGCGCAGCCCCGCGGGGGACCAAGAGGCGCGGCCCCCGGCGGGGGCGAAGGGGCGCAGCCCCGGCGGGATACAGGGGCGCAGCCCCGGCGGGGTGCAGGGGGCACGGCTCCCCGGGCGGGGGCGAAGCAGCGCAGCCCCGCGGGGGACCAAGAGGCGCCGCCCCCGGCGGGGGCGAAGGAGCGCAGCCCCGGCGGGGTGCAGGGGCGCAGCCCCGGCGGGGTGCAGGGGCGGAGCCCCGTGGGGGGCTGGGGGCAGCAGCCCCCAGTGGGGTTGAAGGGGCGGAGCCCCTGGGGGCGGGAAGGGTAGGGGCGGCGGGGGCGAGGGAACCCGGGCCTCAGCCTGCGGCCGGCACACGGCTCCGGCCGCTCAGAACAGGCTCAGCAGGGCTTCCGCCGGGTCCGTCAGACCGGCCCCCCCGTCGGGCAGGGGCAGTTCGAACCAGACCGTCTTGCCCCGGGGGGTCCGGCGGGAGCCCCACGCGGCACTGAGCAGCCCGACCAGCTGCAGCCCCCGCCCCCCCTCGTCGGTGTCACGGGCACGGCGCCGGCGCGGCTGCACCAGCCCGGAGTCCCAGACCTCGCAGACCAAGGTGCGGTCCAGGAGCAACCGCAGCCGTATCTCGCCCTCCCCGTACCGCAGCGCGTTCGTCACCAGCTCGCTGACGAGGAGTTCGGCGGTGTCGACCAGCGGCTCGAGGTCCCAGCTGAGCAGCTGGCCGCGCGCGTACTCACGGGCACGGCCGACGCTGCGCGGCTCGCGCGGCAGGGTCCAGTCGCCGACCGACTCGGCGGGCAGGCCCTGGACACGGGCCATCAGCAGCGCGATGTCGTCCTCGCCGTGGTGGGTGTCGAGGGTGTTGAGGACGTGGTCGCAGACGTCCTCCAGCGGCTGGGAGGGATCGGTCAGCGCGCCCACGAAGGCTTGCAGGCCCTCGTCCAGGGGATGGTCACGGGATTCGACCAGCCCGTCCGTGTAGAGCGCCAGGAGCGCACCCTCGGGGAGTTCGACCTCCACCTCCTCGAAGGGCTCGCCGCCCACGCCCAGCGGCATGCCGGGCGGCACGTCCAGCATCAGCGCGTCCTCGCCGGGTTCCACCAGGACCGGCGGCAGGTGACCCGCGTTGGCGAAGGTGCACCGCCTGGTCACCGAGTCGTAGACGGCGTACACGCAGGTCGCGAGATAGACCTCGGACAGGTCGGCGTCCCTGGGCTGGCGGGCCGTACGGGTGGCCTGCTGGACGCCGCCGGGAGTGCCGAGGCCGCGGGCGATCTCGTCCAACGCCGCGAGGACCTCCGCCGGTTCGAGGTCCAGCAGGGCCAGTGTGCGGACCGCCGTGCGCAGTTCGCCCATCGCGACCGCCGCGCGCAGTCCCCGGCCCATCACGTCGCCGACCACCAGCGCGGTCCGCGCACCGGGCAGTTCTATGACGTCGAACCAGTCGCCGCCGACCTCGGTCGCCGCGTTGCCCGGCAGATAGCGGCAGGCGATGTCCAGGCCGGAGGCCTCCGGGTCGCCGGGCGGGAGCAGGGACCGTTGCAGTATCAACGCCCGTTCGTGCTCGCGGCGGTAGAGGCGGGCGTTGTCGATACAGACGGCCGCGCGCGCCGCCAGCTCCCAGGCCAGGTCCCGGTCGCGGTCGCCGAACGGCTCGCTGCCCTTCGTACGGGCGAACTGCACGAGTCCGACGACCGTGTCGTGGGCGACCATCGGAACGGCCAGCGTGGACTGGACGAGGCCGCCGTCCTCGGCGGGCACGGACTGTGGCCGGGCGGTGCGCAGTGCGTCCGCGCAGGGCGAGTTGAAGGGGTAGTGGTGGACCGCGCCGACCGCGACCGGCTTGCCGCCGCCGACGAAGGGCGCGTCGGAGACCGCGCTGGCGAAGGCCACGCGGCGCAGTTCCGCGCTGCCGTCGGCGAGCCCGGGCGGGGTCTCGTCGCCGACGAGGAGGCCCTGGTAGAGGTCGACGGTGGCGAGGTCGCAGAAGCCGGGGACGACGACGTCGAGGAGTTCGCGGGCGGTGGTCTCGAGGTCGAGGGAGTTCCCTATGCGGGCGCCCGCCTCGTTGAGCAGGGCGAGATTGCGCCGAGCCGCGGCGGCCTCGCGGGCGGCGTCCCGGCGGGCGGTGATGTCGGTGCCGAGCCAGGCGACACCGATCGGCCGGCCGCTGCCGCTGTGCACGCGGTAGAGGTTGATGGACCAGTGCCGCCGCTCCTCGGAGCCCGGTACGAAGCCCGTGACGTGCATGTCCGTGATGGAGTTGCCGGTCTCCAGGACCCGGCGCAGGGTGGCCGCGACCCGTTCGGCCTCGCCCCGCAGCAGGTAGTCGTGGACGCCGCGGCCACGGTGGTCGTCGGGAGTGCCACCGAACGTGTTGGCGAACTGCTCGTTGGCCCGACGGACCCTCAGTTCGGTGTCGATCAGAAGGAAACCGAACGGAGATTGACCGAAAATCGCCTGCGAGGCGGCGAGATCGGTCTCGATGCTGCGCAGGGTGCGGACGTCGACGACGATGCAGACGGCGGCCTTGTCACCCTCCGCAGTGCGAGTGGGCATCACATAGACCTCGGCGAGGCCCTCCCGGCCGCACTCCCCGTCGGCCGTGCCCGGCATCCGGAAGGGGACCACCCCGGTCCACTCCCGCCCGTCGAGTATCTCGGCCATCTTCCGCTGACCGCGCTCGCGCAGATCGGGGTCGATGAAGGCGTCGACGGGGTCCATGCCGATGGCGCGTTCGGCCGGAATGCCGAAGAGCTGCTCGGCACGCAGACTCCACTGGTCGACCAGCCCCTTGGGGCTGATGGAGAAGGACGCCACCTTGATGTAGTCGTAGATGGAGCCGGGTGGACTGCTCTGCCACATGGCGTCGCCGGACGGCCGCTCGTCCGCGGCCTTGGTCCTCGCGCCGTCCGACGGGTCCTCGGACTCCGTGGCCTTCGCTGGTATCTCGCTCACGCGAACCGTCCCCTCCAGCTCACCGCACCGGCACCGGTCACCGGCTGCGGCTGCCCGCAGTATCCAGCACTACGGCGCCGCACAACACGGTGTTCACGATCACAGCACGTTCCCGGTGGTTTTCGGTCCGGGCCGTGACAACACTTCCAGTCTTCTAACCAGGCAACACGTCGTCGAATCACGTGGGACGGCAACCGTCCGGGACCGAACCGGCGTCTGTACGGCTCCATCCGGCGTGTACAGGCATCCGCGGCCCGGGCTCGGGCGCGTACGCGCGGGCGCACCTCGGGCTCAGGCGCGCACGCCCGGGCTCATCCCGGCACCGCCAGTTCGAACCAGACCGTCTTGCCGGTGTCTCCGGGCCGGGTGCCCCAGCGGCGCGAGGAGCCGGCGACCAGTTGGAGACCGCGGCCGCTCTCCTCGTCGGGGCGTGGGGCGCGCTCGTGCGGCGGGTCCGGGAGCGGGTCGGAGACCTCCACCAGCAGGGTGTCGCCGAGCTCGGCGGGGCGGACCAGGCGTACGCCGACGGGGCCCGTGGCGTGCCGGAGGGCGTTCGTCACCAGCTCGCTGACCAGCAGCGCCGCGAGGTCCGCGAGGCTGTCGAGGCGCCAGCCGCGCAGTTGGTCGCGGACCGCCGCACGGGCGGCGCGCACGGCGCCCGGTTCCTCGGGAAAGGTCCACTCGGCGCAGTCGCCATCGGTGTCGATCACGCCGATCACTTCCCAGGCCAGCAAGCCCACCCATGTCCTGTTTCGTGGGGTTAATGGGCACATACCCGATATCCAGTGCCGAGTACCGCCCTGGAGAGGGCGGTGTGACCTCTGACGGCTCCTGCTCGGGGGCACTGCAGGGGGCACAGCAAGGGGTCACAGCAGATGTGCGACCACTTCCCGCACCGCCGGGACGTCCTGATCGAGCCAGTCCACGTCCCAGAGCCGGTCCGGCGTGAGCCAGCGCAGTGCGTCGTGGTCCTGGAGGGGCTCGGGGCCCGGAGAACCGGTGCGCGGGCGGGCGGTCCACACCTGCAGGACGTACGGGGCCTTGAGCGGCCACTCCCCCGGTACGCGCTCGACGACCTCGGCCTCGACGCCGAGTTCCTCGCGCAGTTCGCGCACCAGGGCGTCCTCGGGCGACTCCCCGGGCTCCACCTTGCCGCCGGGCAGTTCCCAGCGGCCGGCCAGCTCGGGGGGCGCGCTGCGGCGCGCGGCGAGCAGGCGGCCGTCGTCGAGCAGGGCGGCTCCGACCACCACGATCCGTTCCGTCATGCGCCGGAGCCTACGTGAGCCTCCGGGAGGTCAGCCGCGGGAGCCGTTTCCGTTGGGGCCGATGCGCTCGACCCAGTAGATCTGCTTGTGTCCGCGGTCGTCCAGGCTGTCGGCGATCTTCTGTGCCTCGGCGCGTGTCGCGTACCGGCCCACGCGGTAGCGATTGCCGTTGTCGTCCTGTCGTATGACGAGCCAGGGCAGCGAGACCGTGCCGTTGACGTCGTTCATCGCACCCCACCTCTTCTTCCGGCCCTCACCCGGCCGTCTCCCGTCCCCGGCTCCCGCCGTGCCCCGCCCGCTGAGGAAACCGCAGTACGCATATGCGCGAGCGTACGCCTAACCTTCACGCAGCGAATACGACTTTTCACCAACAGGTACGCAACCGGCCAGAACGCAGGGGGCGCACGATGACGAATGCGCCGTCCGTGCGCTTCGATGCGTCGATTTGACGGGGTGCCCGACACATTGGGTACCACCTGCGAAAACGGCGAAATCCCAATGGCTCGCGGACGTGCGGGCGTCGAGCGGGCGGGCCGTGCAACTGCCCCGGGGGTGTGCGCTACTTCACTGGCAGGTGGTACGCGACTTTGTAGCGGTCGGCGGGGATCACGACGTCGGCGGTCTCCACCGGGCGGCCGGAGGCGTAGTAGGTGCGCTGGACGACCAGGACCACATGGCCCGGCACGCCGCCCAGGGTGAGCAACTCCTCGGCGAGGCCGGGGCGGGCGCCGACCTCCTCGGTGACGTTGTCCACGATGACGTCGATGGCGCGCATCCGCTCGACGACGCCCATGCCGCCGAGGGGGCCCTCCTCGGGCAGCATGACGGGGGTGCGGCCGGTGACCGCGAGCGGCTCCCAGGAGGTGGAGAGCATCATCGGTTCACCGGCGTCCCGGAAGACGTACTTGGTGCACATCACCCGGTCGCCGGGGCGCACGCCGAGCCGGTCGGCGATGGCGACGCTCGCCTCGGCCTGTTCGCTGCGGGACTCCCAGGTGCCGCGCGCGGCGGCATCGGCCTGTTCCTGCCGGAAGGGCGTGGCCCCGGCGGGCGGGCGGAAGCCGGAGCGGGCGATACGCCGGGGCGCGGGCCGCTCGCGCACATACGTCCCCGAGCCGGAGCGGCCCTCGACCAGCCCCTCGGCCATCAGCACCTTGCGCGCCTCGAGAGCGACCGTGTCGGAGACGCCGTACTCCTGGCGGATTCTGGCCTGGGAGGGCAGGCGGGCGTGGGGCGGCAGCAGACCGTCGACGATCTTCTTGCGGAGATCACCCGCGACACGCAGGTACGCCGGCTGCTCACCGAAAGTCACGGGCCGCTCCCATCAGGTTGTACAGACAGCAACAGCGTGGCAACGGTGGGTTGTGCCGCGCAAGCAAAGGCCAGAGAATCACTCGATGTGATGACATCCGCCTGGTGAGTGCTTTACGCAGGCACTTTCTCCCCGCTATAGCGCGCGTCACACCTCCAGACCCGTGTCGTCCGAGGGCGGTGGAGTGGTGGCCAGCCCCAGAGCCTTGCGCGCGGTGACCGTGCGGTCCGGGTCGATGAGCTTGAAGCCCTTGTCGTAGTGCGTGTAGAAGACGTCGGCATCGGCGGCCTTCGCGGCCTTCGCCCACTCCGTCCGCGCCTCGTCGACATCACCGGCCAGCGCGGTGACCGGCTTCTCGGCGCCCGTGGGCCAGTCGTGCCCGCGCAGCATCCCGGACTGCTTCTCCAGGGCCGCCGCCACGCGGCGCGCCCACGCCTTGTGGCCGGGCAGGTCGTCCTCGACGTACTCCGCGTCGGGCGCGGTGTCCAGGGCGGCGTTGAGGACGTGCGCGGCCTTCAGGTAGGCGACCTGGTCGGCGTCGAGGACGGTCTCGTCGTTGCGCAGCGAGCCGGTCAGGCCGGCCTTCTCGTCGGTGTTGCCGAACACGCAGGTGACCTCGCGGTCGCCCAGCGCCCAGCTGTCCGGGGTGGGCGTCAGGTAGTAGACGTCGACGTCGTCCGGAACGGCCCAACCGTCCATCGCATAGCTGTCCCGCAGTCCGTAACAGCGGTCGTCCGCCCGGCCCCTGACGGAGGAGTCACCGGGGTACGGCCCGCCGCCCGCGAGCTCGAAGGAGGCGAACACCTCGCCGTCGTGCTTACCGGCACAGGGCACCTTGTCGACGTCATACGTCTCGCCCTGCAGGGAACCGCCGGGCGCGTCGAAGCACTCGCCCTTCACCAGTGAGATGCCCGCCCCGTCCCGCGCGCCGTCCTCGAAACCCTTCCAGAACTCGGCGGCCCCGCCCGTCACCAGCGCCAGCGCCCACAGCGCGAGCCCGATCCCGGACAGCACGCAGCCGGCGATCGCCATGCCCTTCCCGCGTTCCCCCCGCTTCCTGATCTGCGCCAGCCCCACCAGCCCCAGCACCAGCCCCACACCCGGCAGGAAGCAGAGGATGCCGAGCACGAGCGCGGCGATGGAGAGCCCGTTCACCGCCGCCGGACGGTTGTAGGGGCTGTACCCCTGCGCCCACGGCTGGTACGGCGGCTGCCCGTAGGGGGTCTGCGGTCCGTAGGGCCCCTGGGGCTGCGGTCCGTAAGGACCCTGCGGGTACGGCGAGTACGGCGACGGCGGCTGGTAGGGCCCCTCGGGCTGGTGGGGGCCGGGAGGCGGAGGTATGGACACGGGTACCGTGCTCCTGGGGTCGGGGCGGCGGCAGCGCTGAACCGGCAGCTGGGAGACCACAGCTGGGGACCACAGCTGAGAACCGACGACTGGACTGACGTACGGCTGGGCGCATCGTAAGCGCGCGACTGATGGGGGCGGAATGCGGGTCGCGAGTGCGACGGTCCAGGGGGTGAACCGGCTCACCGCCCGGTGGGCGGGGGCCGCGGACGGCGGCACAGTGGTCTCGGCGGCGGGCGTCTGGCCGCTGCTGGCCTTCCTGGCCGACGGGGCCGCCGGCCCGGCACGGGCGGAACTGGCGGAGGCCCTCGGGCTGCCCGCCGAACAGGCGGCGGGGGCGGCACGGGAGTTGCTCGCCTCGATGGGCGCCATGCCCGGGCTGGACACGGCTGTGGGCCTGTGGACCAAGCGGACGGTGGAGCTCCGGGAGGAGTGGGCGGCGGGGCTGCCCGACGAGGCCCACGGGGTGCTGACCCACGACCTCGCCGCCACCCGGGAGGCGCTTGACGCCTGGGCGGCCAAGCGCACCGGAGAGCTCGTCGACCGCATGCCGGTCCCGCTGACTGAGGACACCGAGCTGGTGCTGGCGAGCGCGCTGGCGATGCGGACGCGGTGGCTCATGCCCTTCGACGAGGTGCCGCTGGAGACCGCCCACGAGCCGTGGGCCGAGCCCGAGCGGCTGGGACTGGTCCGCTCGACCGCCGTGCTGGACCGCATCGGCGTGGCGGAGACACCGCACGGCTCCGTCACCGAGCTGAAGGTCCTCGGTACGAACGCCCTGGACGTCCACCTCCTGCTCGGGGAGGAGCGAATGACCCCGGGTCAGGTGCTGCGCGCGGGCGTGGACCTGCTGGCACGCCGGTGGCCGGTGGTGCCCGGCCCGCAACTCCCGTACGGGGACGTGGGCCCGGGACTGAGCGTGGTGCGGGAACGCTGCTCGGCCCCGCAGCCCCCGTCGCTCGACGTGACGACGGCGGCGTTCGAGGTCCGGGCGGACCATGACCTGCTCGCGCTGCACCGAGTGTTCGGCCTGACGACGGCACGGGACACCCGGCAGGGCCACTTCCCGGGCGTCAGCGACAGCCCGCCCCTCGCCCTCGGGTCGGCCGGACAGTCCGCGATGGCGCGGTTCGGCGCGCTGGGCTTCGAAGCGGCGGCGGTGACGGGGTTCGCCGCCGTCGCGGGCGGCGGCCCACCGAAGCTGCGCCACGTGAAGACGACCATCGACGCGCGCTTCGACCGCCCCTTCGGCTTCCTCGCCCTGCACCGCCACTCGCGGCTGGTCCTCGCGGCGGGCTGGGTGACGGATCCGCTGCCGTTCCCCGAGACCCCCCTGCACAGCGGCGCATGGGAGAACGAGTGAGCGCGACGACCGCTGTGCATGCGGTCAACGCACTGACCGCCCGGTGGGCGGGGGCCGCCGACGGCGGCACGGTCTTTTCGGCGGCGGGCGTCTGGCCGCTGCTGGCCTTCCTGGCCGACGGGGCCGCCGGCCCGGCACGGGCGGAACTGGCGGAGGCCCTCGGGCTGCCCGCCGAACAGGCGGCGGGGGCGGCACGGGAGTTGCTCGCCTCGATGGGCGCCATGCCCGGGCTGGACTCCGCGCTGGGCCTGTGGACCGACCGGACCTTGGAGCTGCGGCAGGAGTGGCGGGAGGGGCTGCCGGCGGGCTCCCACGGGGTGCTGAGCGGCGACCTGCCGGCCGACCAGGAGGCCCTGGACGCCTGGACGGTCGAGCGGACCGGAGGGCTCGTGGAGCGTATGCCGGTCGCGCTGACCGAGGACGCCAGGATGGTCATCGCCGGCGCCCTGACACTGCGCACCGACTGGCCGCGCCCCTTCGACGAGCAGTTGCTGCGCCTCAAGGCCGGGCCTTGGCAGGGCCGCTACCTGACGGGCCTGCACCGCCGGGGCGTCCGGCCCGACCGGATCGGCGTGGCGAGCACCCCCGACGGTCACGTCACGGCCCTGAAGGTGCCCGGTGACAACGGCTTCGACGTCCATCTCGTGCTCGGCGAGGAGCGGATGACCCCGGGACAGGTGCTGCGCGCGGGCGTGGCCGTCGTGGAGCGGACGCTGACGGTGACCGGGGGCGGGCAGTTGCCGTACGGGCACGTGGGTCCGGGCCTGCACGTCGAGCGGCAGCCCACCGTCTCCCCGGAGCCGACGACGCTCGACGTGACGACGGTGGCGTTCGACGTGCGGACGGACCACGACCTGCTCGCCCAGCACCGTCTGTTCGGCCTCACGACGGCACAGGACACCCGGTACGGCCACTTCCCCGGCGTCAGCGCCGACCCGCTCGCCATCGGCGCGGCCGGACAGTCGGCGGTGGCGCAGTTCTGCGCCCAGGGCTTCCGCGCCGCCTCGGTGACGGCGCTGATGCCGGTCGCCGGTTCGGGGCCGCCCCAGTACCGCTACGAGTCCACCGTCGTCCGCGCCCTCCTCGACCGCCCCTTCGCCTTCCTCGCCGTGGATCGGGAGACGCGGCTGGTACTGGTGGCGGGCTGGGTGACGGAGCCGACGCTCTATCCGGTCGGGTATCTGAACGACATCCGGCGGAGAGCCTGAGCCATCGGCCGCACCCCCGTCAGTCGGTGCGGTCGGACCATCCCTCCGGGAGGTCTCCGGGGGCCGTGGCGATGACGGTCTCGTCGTCGGGGCCGACGAACTCGAAGAGGGTGATCTTCGCGAACTCGGGGACCACGCAGACCGGGTAGGTCGGGCCCTGGTCTCGGTACGCGCGCATCTCGTCGAGGTGGTCGTTCTGGTAGAGGACGGTGCGCTCGGGGTGCTCCTCGACCCAGTGCGGGAAGAAGATCACACCGTGCAGGCGTCGCTTGCCGGGCATGACGTTGACGGAGACCGACGTACCGGTGGGCTCGTTCCAGGAGACCTTGTAGTGGTCGTCGTCCAGCTGGACGAGATCGACCCGCTGGTCCTTGACCCATCGGCCGCCCACCATGCCGGAGTGGATCCGGTAGTCGATGGTGGTCGCGTTCTTCACGTACATCTCGTACTGCCAGCCGTTGGCATAGGTGTAGATGAAGCGGTGACCGACGATCCCGGAGAGCTCCTGCGGCGGGACGGGGTTCTGGACGGTGGTCTCGTGCGCTCCGTTGCTGGTCATTCGGGTACCTCCTTGCTGCACTGCATGCCGCGGCGGCGCGCGACCCATTCATTTTGCCACAAAACTATTTTGTAGCAAAATAGACTGCTGCGGCATGATGAGGTCATGGACACCGCGACTGATCTCGGCCGCCTGATCGGGCCACTGCGGCGGGCCGTACTGCTGCGTACCCGCCGCGCGGAGGACCTCCCGGACCTCCCCGAGGCACAGATCGAACTCCTGCGGGTCCTGTCCGACGCCGGCCCGCTCGCTCCGCGCGAGGCCGCCGCCCGGCTGCGGGTCGCCCCCTCGACGGTCAGCAACCTGGTCCGGGTCATGACGGCATCGGGGCTGGTCGAGCGCCGACCGTCGTCGACCGATCTCCGCACCGCGAGTCTCGCGGCCTCTCCCCGCGCCCTCGACCTGCTCAGCCGCTACGACCGGGTCAGCACCGACGCGCTGCGGCGCGCCTTGGCCGAGCTCGCTCCGGACAGCCGACAGGCCATCGCGGAGGCGCTGCCGGCCCTCACCGAACTGCTCGGCGCACTGGAGGACGGGCGCGGGTGATCGCCGCCGCGAGGCGCACGGATTGCCCGCGTATATTGGATGAACGGGTATTTTGACGTATCTGTCGGCCGAGTGAGCCCGCCGCCATCCCAGTGAGTAGACGGCACGCGCTTCGGGCCCAGCGCGAGGAAGTACCGATGAGGCTCAAAACCGTCCTCTGCTCCGCCGCCTCCGTCCTCTCCGCCCTGGCGCTGCTCAGTGGCTGCGGCGACGGTACCGGCACCGTGGCGGCGTCGGGCGACCCGCCGCTGGTCGGTGTCGACTACCCGCGATCGGACACCGACTTCTGGAGCTCCTACATCAGGTACACGCCGGAGTTCGCCAAGCAGCTCGGCCTTTCGCTCAAGACCACCAACTCCCAGAACGACCTCGCCACACTCAGCGGCAACGTGCAGACGCTCATCGTCCAGCACGTCAGGGGCATAGCGATGGCCCCGCAGAGCACCTTCGCGATCGCGCCGATCCTGGCGCAACTGCAGGCGAAGAGGATCCCGGTCGTCACCGTCGACACCCGCCCCGACACCGGTCACGTCTTCATGGTGGTCCGCGCCGACAACCGCGCCTACGGCGAGAAGGCCTGCAAGTACCTCGGCACCGAACTGGGCGGCAAGGGCAAGGTCGTGATGCTGGAGGGCGACCTCTCCTCGATCAACGGGCGCGACCGCACCGAGGGGTTCGACGAGTGCATGAAGGCGAACTACCCCGGCATCACGGTGTTCGGCGAGACCACCAACTGGGACGGCGCCGTCGCCGCGCAGAAGCTGCAGGCGGACCTGACAGCCCACCCGGACATCAAGGGCATCTACACGCAGTCCAGCCTGGCCCTGTCCGGCACACTCCAAGTGCTCCACCAGCAGGGCCTCTTGAGCGGTCCGAAGGACAAGCGGCACGTGTTCGTCGTCTCCAACGACGGCGTCCCCAGGGAGCTCAGGGACATCACCAAGGGCAACATCGACGCCACCGTGTCACAGCCGGTCGACCTCTACGCCAAGTACGCGCTGTACTACCTGAAGGCCGCGATCGACGGGAAGACGTTCAAGCCCGGCAGGACCGACCACGACAGCACCATCGTCCAGATCCGCAAGGGCCTGCTGGAGGACCAGCTCTCCGCCCCGCTCGTCACCGCCGACGGCGGCACCTACGGCGGCGTCCCCAGCGTCAAGAGCACCGACCGCTCCCTGTGGGGCAACAGCTCCGGCTGATGCGGCGCCGCCCCCGAACGCGCCCCGACCCGCCTGACCTATGGATTGCCTCCGGGCGGCGCGGCCCGGATCGCGTGCGCCGTGCGTCACCCGGGGCCGCCTGGGAACCCGGACGCCGCCGAGAGCAACAACCACCAGGAGGAGGTCCGGCGCATGCCCAATCCACAGCAGCCTGAACTACGGCGCAACGACAAGGGTGCCGCCACCCCCGAGGACAGCCGCCAGGTGAAGGCGGGCCAGGCGGACGGTGGCGCGAGCGGTCACCCGCACGGCACGGACAAGGGCGCCAAGGGAGGAGGAGAGGGGGGCGGAGTGCCTCCGGCACAGCAGCCCGATCACCCCTGAGCCTCACACAACGCCCTGCCGAACGGCCCCCGAGGGGGCCGTTCGGCATCCGTGTACGGGGCGACCGATCATGACATCGCGGACCGCTCCGAGCGTTCGGACATCCTCCGCCCTTACGGGGCTACGCCCTCCCACGCCCGGGTGAACAGCACCGGCAGCGGGGCGTACGGCACCGCTGCCATGTGTGACGTCGACCGGTGCGCCCTGTCCAAGGGCAGCAGGCCGAGCTTCGACGCCTCGATCGGGAGGCGAGGCGGCTTCCGGTCATGCTCCGCGAGGATCAGCGGTTCATCTTCGAGCTGCGGGCTCGAGCCCGCAGCAGCCGGCAACCTGACCGCGCGTTGAGAGCGGAGTTGTCGCCGGTGGGCGCAAATGCAAGAGCAAGGTTAGCGCTGAGTAAGATTTTCCTTCATTTGTTCATGATGAAACCATAATGCTCCGCTGCAGGAGATGCAGGCTGCAGCACTATTGGACGCGACACCCGGCGCCTCATTGCGAAGCAACTACGCAGGTTCCATGAATTTCCCGTGGTGATGATCACATTGTTTAGGGCCTGATGGCGTTTTAGGGTCGCGCTCGACCACTTATTTTTGCTTTACGTCTGTGTGCACGGGGGGCTGCAGATGTTATTTCGTCATGCCGTCATCCGTGCCTGGAAAGGAATACGGGTGACTCCTGGTATACGCAGGATGCTTGCCGTCGCGGGGGCTGCTGCCACCCTGGCGCTCGCGGGCGCTCAGGCGCTCGCCAGCGCCGACCCGCAGCCGACCGGGGGATCCGCGGGGGCCACGCCTCCCTCGGCAGTGGAGGACTACGCGTACCCGAACGCGGATCAGATCCAGAAGACGCAGGGCATCAAACTGATCAAGGGTGACGGGCACATCACCCTCGCCGCGTGCGACGACTCCGCCCAGCAGATCAAGGTCCTCACCGTGCAGGGCCCCAGCGGCGACCCGCAGGGCGCGTACTGCTTCAAGGCCAACGCGAAGAGCGGCTACCTCAGCCTCGAACTCCCGCGTGTCTTCGCTCTGGAGACCACCGACCACCCCATCAGCGCCGACCTCAGGCCGCAGGCCGATCCCACCGCGCCGGCAAAGACGGTGACCGTGGACAAGAACGGCTACGAGAGCGTGGGTGAGGGGGCCGCCGGCGGCGCACCAAGCGTCCTGTTGCAGCTGCGCGTCACCGGCTGACCGGCCGGCCCGCCCCTCCCTTTCCCGCTCTCGCACGATCACGAGGAAACTTCATGTCCGGCTCTCGTCCGCGCATGGCGTGGACCGGCAGCGTACTCGCCGCCACGTCCCTGACCGCCCTGGCCCTGACCACCGTCCCCGCGACCGCCGTATCGGGTCCGCAGGCCCCCGACTCCGTTGCCGCCGCGACCGCACGACTCGACATCGGCGGACAGCGCGGCTGTTCGGCCACACTGGTGGCCAAGCAGTGGCTGCTGACGGCCGCCAGCTGCTTCGCGGAGACCCAGGGCGCCGCTGTGCAGCCGGGTGCCCCGAAGCTGAAGACCACGGCCGCTGTCGGCGCCAGCGCACAGCAGGTGGTGAATCTGGTGCCGCGCACCGACCGTGACGTGGTGCTGGCCCAACTGGCCAAGCCGGTCACCGGCGTCACCCCGCTGTCCGTGACCGGCAGCGCGCCCACGGCCGGGGACGAGGTGCAGGCCGCCGGGTTCGGGCGTACGCATCAGGAGTGGGTGCCCGACCAGGTCCACGCGGCCGGTTTCACCGTGCAGAACACCGCCGCCACCACCCTGGATCTGGTCGGCAAGTCCGACGGCGCGGCGATCTGCAAGGGCGACACCGGCGGCCCGCTGCTGAGCACCACCGGGGCGGTCGTCGGGGTCAGCAGCCTGTCATGGCAGGGGGGGTGCCTGGGCACCGATGCGGCCGAGACCCGCACCGGAGCGGTCGCCGCCCGGGTCGACGACCTGGCCACCTGGGTCCAACAGGTCACCTACGCCCCCGTCTTCGCGGCCGCGCCGTGGAAGCACGCCGTACAAATGACGGCCGGCCATTACACCAGCCCCGTCGGAGGCAGCCGCCGTATGGACGTGATCGTCGTCTGGGACGACGGCGAGGTCACCCTCTACCAGGGCGGCGACGGCAAGGATGCCGCCCACCCCTTCTCCGCCGAGTACCAGCTCGAGCCCGAGAAGAGCATCTGGACCCACGCCGCCGACGTGACCGGTGTCAACACCGGCGGCACCACGGACGGGGTTGTGGTGCGGTGGTCCGACGGCGAGATGACCCTCTACAACACCGTTGACGCCAAGGGCTTCCACGGCGAGAAGCAGCTCGCCCCGGCGAAGGACGCCACCTGGAGGGACGACGCCCGGCTGCTGACCGGCGGGCGTTTCACCACGGGCGGCGGACGCGACGACCTGCTGGTGGACTGGAAGGACGGCCACGTCTCCCTCTTCAGCGACCTGTCGGTCAACGGCCTGAAGAAGCAGACCCAGGTCGTGGCCAAGAACACCACATGGACCCATGCCACCCAGCTCACCACCGGATCCTTCACCGGCAAGAACACCGACGACCTGCTGGTGCGCTGGGTTGACGGCGAGACCACGATCTACTCCGGCATGACCGGCAAGCTGCCCGGCGAGATCCAGATCCGACCCGAAAAGTCGTACTGGACCAACGCGGCCGCGATCACCGCCGGTGCCCTCACCGGCGACACCACCGCCGACGACATCCTCGTCCGCTGGAACGACGGACACGTCAGTTACTTCAGCGGCGTCGACGCCAGGGGCCTGCACACCGAAATCCAGCTCGCACCCGTCGGCTGACTCACCGGACAGCGAGCCCCCTGGATCGCCACCTGCTCGGACATGTCCGGAGCAACCCCACCTGATGCAGACGATATGAGAGACCGTTGAAAACTGGAGAAGCCGCGGGCATCGCGGTGAGAAGGATCGCGCATGCGGCACGGATGCTGTTTCTGTGTCTGCTGCCGCTTGCGCTCATGGTCGGTCTGCTCGGGAGCGCCGCGTCCCGTGCGGAGGCCGACGGTACTCCGGGCGGTAGTGCTGTCACCGAAGAGGTGACCGACCGTGCCCGGGTGCTCGATCTGTGGTCGACGGGCGGGCCGGAGGTGCGGGCCGCTGCGGAAGTCGCCCTGACCGGCGACGAAGAAGACGTCCAGCACTTCCTCAGCACGGCGAACGATGTCCGGTTCCAGGACGAGCGCGTTGCCGTGGCCCAGCTCGCCAGCGTGGGCGGGCGGAGTCTGCAGGAGGCCGCCCGCAAGGCTTTGGAGGGAACGCAGGACGACCTCGAGGACTTTCTGGACGAGGATTGGCAGGATTCATTCCTCCAGGATCAGCGCGTCCGGGTTGCGCAGGTCATCGATGCGGGTGGTCCGGAGGTCCAGAAGTCGGGCCGGGCAGCGCTGGACGGAACGCCCGACGACATCAAGGACTTCCTGGCAACTGGTCAGTACGACCGGCGGGCACAGGACGAGCGGGTCGAGGTCGCGCAGATCATCGGTGCGGGCGGCTCGAACGTGGCGGCGGCCGGCCGGATCGCGTTGAACGGTTCGGCGGACGACATCCACGAGTTCCTGGAGGTCGGCCAGTACGTGGCGCGCGCCCGCGACCAGGAGCACGCCAGCGTAGCCCAGTTGGCGGCGCAGGCCACGAAGGCAGGCGCCAAGGCGGCGGCGCAGACCAAGGCGGCCAAGGATGCCTCCGCGCGTGCGGTGGCGGCGGCGAAGCTGGCCAAGGAGGCCGCGCAGAAGGCCGCGGCCGAGACGCAGGCCGCGAAGAACGACTCCCTGCACGCCGCCTCGGCGGCCGGCCGTGCGGCCTCCGCCGCAAAGCAGGCCGCGGAGGCCGCGCAGGAAGCGATCGACGCCGCGGCCGCCGCGAACAACTGTGCGCGGCTGGCGGCCAGCGCCGCGGAGCAGGCCGCCTCGGCAGCGGTCGGCGCCGCGCAGGCCGCCTCCCGTGCCCAGAGCGCGGCCGCTGACGCGGCCACGGACGCGGGCAAGGCCTCCGCGGCGCGCAAGGCGGCCGACGACGCCCGCACCGCGGCCAAGGGCGCACGCCTGGCGGCGGATGCGGCCAAGCAAGCAGGCAATGCGGCGGCCGACGCCGGCAATGCGGCGAAGGCCGCCGCCGACGCCGGCAGCAACGCCGACGCCGCCGCCGATGCCGCTGACCAGGCCAACGACTACGCGAACCAGGCCGGTATCCACTCATCCGAAGCCGGTGTCGAAGCGGCCGCGGCCCACCGCCACGCGCAGGAGGCCAACCGCGCCGCCAACGCCGCGGCAGCACTTGCCGCTGAGTCGGCCGGAGCGGCCAGTGACGCGGAGGCCGCGGCCAACGCTGCGGCCACGCATGCGGACAACGCCGCCAAGGACGCCGACGAGGCGGCCAAGCATGCCGGCGAAGCCGCCACTGCCGCCAAGCAGTCCGCAGCGCACGCCAAGGCCGCGCAGGACGCGGCCGACGCCGCGACCGCGGCCGTCGCCAAGGCCCAGAAAACCCATCAGACCGCCGTCAGGATCGAGACTGAGGAGCTGACCGAGCGGACCAACGCCGGTATCGCGCAGGCCAAGGACCTCAAGGCCGAGCAGGACCAGCAAGCGGCCGCGGACGCTCAAGCCGCGCAGCGGGTCAAGAACACCGACGAGCAGGCCAAGAGTCTGGCGGCGCAGGCCGCTCAGCCCGGAGCCGACCCCAAGGCCCTCGTCCCGGCCGGCCGCAAGGTCGCCCTCGCCACGATGCAGACCGGCGGGCCCTGGAGCAAGGGCGCCGCAGAGACGGCCCTGACCGGCACCGACAGCGACGTCGTCGAGTACCTCACCACCCGCCGTGCGCAGGCCGCCCACCAGGACGACCGCTACCGCGTGCAGACGCTGGCCGAGGAGAGCTCTCTGGCCTCCGTGCGCAGTGCCGCCGCAGAAGCCCTCAAGGGCAGCGACGACCAGGTCTCGACGTTCCTGGCCACCGGCCAGTACGAGGCCGGGGCGCAGGACTTCCGGGTCGCCATCGCGCAGGTCATCAGTGCCGGCGGACCGGTGGTGCAGCAGACCGGCCGGGCCGCACTGGACTCCGGTGACCCGCAGAAGCTCCGCCAGTTCCTCACCACCGGCCAGTACCAGGCCCGTACCCAGGACGAACGGGTCCGCGCGGCCCAGCTGATCGACAGCGGCGGCCCGCAGGTGAAGTCCACGGCCCGGATCGCTCTGGAGGGCCCCGACGAGCTGCTGGACCGGTTCATCGAGGTCGGCCAGTACAAGGCTCAGCGCCAGGACTTCCTCGGCGCCACCCACACCGCGCAGATCGCGCAGCTGATCGCGGACGCCGCCGGTGTGGCGGCCACCGCTCAGAAGAACGCCGCCGACGCCCACAAGGCCGCCGCCACAGCGGCCAAAGCCGTACAGGAGGCCGCCCACTGGGCCAAGGAGGCCGACACCGCCGCCACGAAGGCCCACGGCTACGCCGACCAGGCGGCCAAGTCCGCCACGGACGCCCAGGCCTCCGCCGACCAGGCGGCCGCCTCCGCCCGCACCGCCGCCAAGGCGGCCGCCTCCGCCGATCGGTCCGCGAGCGACGCGGCCACCTCCGCTCTCGACGCCGCCGGCTCCGCCCAGTGGGCCCAGGCGTCGGCATCCGCCGCCTACACCGCCGGCGAACAGGCCCGCGCCTCCGAACTCGCAGCAGGCAAGGACGCCAAGGCCGCCGACCAGGCCTTCAAGGACGCCTTCCAGGCGGCCGTGGAGAAGAAGGAAGCCGAACGCAAGGCCGCCGCGAACGACGCCGGCAGCCAGGCCGCGGCACGCTACCGGTGCGGCATCCTCGGCTGCGACGCCGTCGAACACCCGGCGCACTGGTGCCAGCACAACGAGGTCTTCTGCGAGATCATCTCCCAGGGCCCCGCCGTCGAAGCCGCGACCAAACAGCTCTGGACCTTCGAGAAGGACCTCCTCGGCCTCGGACAACTCGACGCCTGCAAGGGCGGCGACCCCACAGCCTGCCTCCAACTGGGCGAGGACCTACTCCTCAGCTCGAAGTTCAAGTTCCTCAAACGCGGCATGGAAGCGCTGGAGGACCTCCGCCTCAAGCGGTCCGTGAAGAGCTGCAGCCAGTGCTTCCCGGCAGGCACCAAGGTCCTCATGGCCCACAACGGCCCGCAGAACATCGAGACCATCCGCCCTGGCGACACCGTCGTGGCGACCGATCCGGTCACCGGCCGCACCGCGCCCCGTAAGGTCAGCCGTCTCATCATCACCGACGGCGACAAACACTTCGACGAACTCACCATCACCACCCCCGACGGCCCCCGGAAACTCACCGCCACCTATGAGCACCCCTTCTGGAGCCCCTCAGCACACCAGTGGGTCAAGGCCCACGACCTCGCACCCGGCACCACTCTTCTCAGCACAGACGGCGCCACCGCCCGAGTTCAGGCCAACCACGCCTTCGACCAGCACATCCGCACGTACAACCTCACCGTCGACGACATTCACACCTACTATGTGCTGGCAGGGGCTACACCGCTCCTGGTGCACAATTCCTCCTGCACTGTTGCGCGGATTGCTCCCGGGTCTCTCCCTCCAGCAGAAGAAGCCGCTCTTGACCGCACGTTGAGCCATATCGACGCAGGAACAGTCCCCACAGGTCCAACTGCGCGGAGGTGGGGCATTCCATTCAGAAATCGAGAAGGGAAGTTGCCCGGTGGGCAAGGGGACAGCTCTCCCTATCTCGAGTACCGTGTAGAACCGCCTCCTGGAACCTCCGGAGCCGGTCCGCTTCGCGTGGTTCGCAACGACCAGACGGGTGAGACGTACTACACATGGACTCACTATGGCGATTCCGGAGACCCGGCATTTGTTCAGGTTCGGTGATCGTGTATGAAAGATTTTGAGTCAGGGCTCACGTGGGTCCATGGCGATCAACTGCATGCTCTTGCGAGTAGCGTCGCCCAGCAGGATTATCGTGTGTACACCATCACTACTGCTGGCGGTTCCGGGCGTGCGGCATTTTTCAATGCCGTTCGCGCGGCACTTCCGCTGGATCCCCCGGTGGTGAGCTCGCGCAGCTTGGACGCGCTTTCAGATTCCCTGTGGGGCGGGATCTCGTCAACCGATGATGAGAAGATCGCGATCATTTGGGAAGACTCATCGCGCTTCTTCAGGGACTCTCCCGAAGAATTCGAGGACGCATGCTCAGTACTGGCTGAAGTTGCCGAGTCTCTAGCTGATCGGACGTTTACGGCCGGACAACCGAAACAGGTTCGCGTATTCGTTTCGAGAGAGTAGTTCTTGGATCGAAGCCAAGAACTACCCCGGTGGGTCCTTCGACGCGATGCGATGGGTGACCGTCGACCGATGTGATCAACCCTGGGGCAGGCGATGAGGGGGGCTCCCCCGGCCGAAGGCTGGGGGAGTGCCTGCCGGAAGTCCTCGTACCGGATGTGCATGGGCTTTCGGCCGGTGCGGCGGGTGAGGGCACCCCCTCTGGGGGAGCGTGCCGGGCGCCGCGACGGGGCGAACGTTGTCTGCCGGGGCCCTGGCTAGGCTTCCCGGGGCAGTCGACACTGAGCGAGCTGGACCAGACCTACGTGACCGCTCACCATCGCGGGCCCGCGCTCCTGCATCACGTCAACCCTCGGGTCGGCCTGCATTGGCCATCGCCCGACGTCCAGAAGGCCTGAGCGCCGCCGCCTTCGGGTCGGCGACCACCGTGTCGTCCACGCGACCGACAACGGGGAGCCGGCGGTGTGGGCCGTCACGTCGGACACCGCTCCACGGTCCACGAAACGTAGCTGCTCCGGGTTCGGACAGCTGCGGACCGCGCAACGGCCTGACCTGCTTTCTCGCGGGTCAGGCCGTTCGTCCACGTCCCATCAGACGTTGAAGCGGAACTCCACCACGTCCCCGTCCTGCATCACATAGTCCTTGCCCTCCATCCGCGCCTTCCCCTTGGCGCGGGCTTCGGCTACGGAGCCGGCTTCGACCAGGTCGTCGAAGGAGATGACCTCGGCCTTGATGAAGCCCTTCTGGAAGTCGGTGTGGATGACACCGGCGGCCTCGGGGGCGGTGGCGCCCTTCTTGATGGTCCAGGCGCGGGACTCCTTGGGGCCTGCGGTGAGGTAGGTCTGGAGGCCGAGGGTGCGGAACCCGACGTGGGCGAGGGTGGCGAGGCCTGGCTCGTCCTGGCCGACCGACTGCAGGAGTTCGAGGGCTTCGTCCTCGTCCAGCTCGGCGAGGTCCGCCTCCAGCTTGGCGTTGAGGAAGATCGCCTCGGCGGGGGCGACCAGGGCGCGCTGCTCGTTCTTGAAGTCCTCGTCGACCAGCTCGTCCTCGTCGACGTTGAAGACGTACAGGAACGGCTTGGTGGTGAGCAGGTGCAGGTCGTGCAGGAGCTCGTTGCGCTCGGTGCCCTGGACGATGCCGTGCGCGAAGAGGGTGTCGCCCTTCTCGAGGATCTCCTTGGCCTCCTCGACGGCCTTCACCTTCGGCGCGATGTCCTTCTTGATCCGCGACTCCTTCTGCAGGCGCGGCAGGACCTTCTCGATCGTCTGGAGGTCGGCGAGGATCAGCTCGGTGTTGATCGTCTCGATGTCGTCCTTGGGCGAGACCTTGCCGTCGACGTGGACGACGTTCTCGTCCTTGAAGGCGCGGATGACCTGGCAGATCGCGTCGGACTCACGGATGTTCGCCAGGAACTTGTTGCCCAGGCCCTCGCCCTCGGAGGCACCGCGCACGATGCCCGCGATGTCGACGAAGTCGACCGTGGCCGGCAGGATCCGCTCCGACTTGAAGATCGAGGCCAGCTCGGCGAGGCGGGGGTCGGGGACACCGACCACGCCGACGTTGGGCTCGATCGTGGCGAACGGGTAGTTGGCCGCCAGCACGTCGTTCTTGGTCAGGGCGTTGAACAGGGTCGACTTGCCGACATTCGGCAGGCCGACGATTCCGATCGTGAGCGACACGTTGCGACTTCCCGTACGTGAGTGGGCCAGAGGCTGCCAGGGGTGAGGGGCCAGGGGACTGGACTGGCCGATCCACCAGTCTACGGCGTCCCGGCGACCGCCCGACGGCCGCGTCGAACGTCCGCAGAAGCTCTGTCCAACGGCGTGTCAGGTGGGCTATTCGGCACATAAACCGACCTAGGTTGGTCCGATGGAGCAACACAGGACGCCACCCGAACGATACGGACCGCGACGCGGTTCACCACCGACGGCATTTCCACCCCAGGCCAGGCGCCGCCAGGCGGACGAGCGACGGCCCGGGCCGGGAGCGCCACGCGGGGGGCGGCCGGCACAGGGGCGGCCTGCACAGGGACGGCCGGCACAAGCGCCGCGGTCGGCGGCACGACCGGCACCGGCAGGACGGCCGCTGCCGAACCCCCGGCTCACCGGACTCGGCGGGGGGCTGTTCGGCGGCGCGGCCATGTTCCTGCTGGGCTGCCTCGACCAGCTGCTGTTCGGGGCTTCCCTGACGGTGTACGGGGTGCTGTTCCTGCCGGTGTGCGTGGTCACCGCGCTGTGGGTGCGCGGCGGCGACCTGATGACCGCGCCGGTGGTCGCGCCGATCGCCTTCGCCGTGGGGCTGGTCCCGGTGGCGGAGAGCAGCGGGGGCATGGGGGGCCGGGTGATGGGGCTGGTGACGGCGCTGGCCACTCAGGCGGGCTGGCTGTACGGGGGGACGCTCGTCGCCGGGGTGATCGTGCTCGCCCGCAGAGCACGGCTGATGCGCCGCCGGGCCCTGCGGCGGCGTACCGGCTGAGGGCTCACGGCGACAGCGGGGCGGCCTCCTGCACGTCCTTCGCCGCCCGCATCGCCGCTCCCACGATCCCCGCGTTGTTCTGCAGCTGAGCGGGCACGATCTCCGCCTGGACGCCCTCGATGAGGGGCAGGAACTTGTCCGCCTTGCGGCTGACGCCGCCGCCGATGACGAACAGCTCCGGGGAGAAGAGCATCTCGACGTGGGCGAGGTACTTCTGCACCCGGTGCGCCCACTTCTCCCAGGAGAGGTCCTCGTCCTCGCGCGCCTTGCTGGAGGCCCGCTTCTCCGCGTCGTGGCCGTGCAGCTCCAGGTGGCCGAGCTCGGTGTTGGGGACGAGGACTCCGTCGACGAAGACGGCGCTGCCGATGCCGGTGCCGAAGGTGAGCAGGACGACCGTGCCGCGGCGGCCCCGGCCGGCGCCGAACGCCATCTCGGCGACGCCCGCCGCGTCCGCGTCGTTGACCACGGTCACCGGCAGGCCGCCCAGCCGCTCGCTGAACAACGCGCGCGCGTCCGTGTCGATCCAGCTCTTGTCGACGTTCGCCGCCGTACGCACCGTCGCCCCGCCCGTGACCACACCCGGGAAGGTGAGCCCGACCGGGCCCGTCCAGCCGAAGTGCTCCACCACCTGTTTGACGCCGTCGGCCACCCCGTCCGGCGTCGCCGGATGCGGGGTGAGCACCTTGTGGCGCTCCTGGGCCAGGTCGCCCCTCTCCAGGTCCACGGGAGCGCCCTTGATCCCGGATCCGCCGATGTCCACACCGAAGATCTGCATGGATCCACGCTACGACGTACGGCGGACTGTCATGTTCCGGAGGGGGCAGGTCACCCTTCGGTGGTTCCGGAACCGCCCCGCTCCGCCGCCAGGGCGGCCGCCTCCTCGCGCAGGTCGCGGCGCAGCTCCTTGGGCAGGGAGAAGGTGATGGACTCCTCGGCCGCCCTGACGATCTCGACGTCCGCGTAGCCGCGCTCGGCGAGCCACTCGAGGACCTGTTCGACCAGGACCTCGGGGACGGAGGCGCCGGAGGTGACGCCGACGGTGGTCACGCCCTCCAGCCAGGCCTCGTCGATCTCGCTCGCGAAGTCCACGAGGTGGGCGTCACGGGCACCGGCGAGCTTGGCGACCTCGACGAGCCGCTTGGAGTTGGACGAGTTGCGGGAGCCGACCACGATGACCAGCTCGGCCTCGGCGCCCATCTGCTTCACGGCGAGCTGGCGGTTCTGCGTGGCGTAGCAGATGTCGTCGCTCGGCGGGGAGATGAGCTGCGGGAACTTCTCCTTCAGGGCGTCGACCGTCTCCATCGTCTCGTCGACGGAGAGCGTGGTCTGGGACAGCCAGACGACCTTGGACGGGTCGCGGACCTCGACCTTGGCGACGTCCTCGGGGCCGTCGACCAGCTGGATGTGGTCGGGGGCCTCGCCGGAGGTGCCGATGACCTCCTCGTGGCCCTCATGCCCGATGAGGAGGATGTCGAAGTCGTCGTTCGCGAACCGGACGGCTTCCTTGTGGACCTTGGTGACCAGGGGGCAGGTGGCGTCGATGGTGGCGAGGCGCCCGCGGGCGGCCTCCTCGTGCACGACCGGGGCGACACCGTGCGCGGAGAACATCACGATGTTGCCGGGGGGCACCTCCTCCGTCCGCTCGACGAAGACGGCGCCCTTCTTCTCCAGGGTCTGCACGACGTACTTGTTGTGGACGATCTCGTGCCGGACGTAGACCGGGGCCCCGTACTGCTCCAGGGCCTTCTCGACGGCGATCACGGCGCGGTCCACGCCCGCGCAGTAGCCACGGGGGGCGGCGAGCAGGACACGGCGGCCAGGCGAAGCAGTCATGGCATCCATCGTAAGGCCGCGGCCGGGGGGCGAAGATCGTGCCGTCCCCGGGCGGAGCCGCGCCCTCGGTGGTTGTCGGTACCGGCCGTTACGCTCGGGCGCATGGCTGTGAACACGTCCGCGGACGCCCCGCTCCCCGTCGGCGAGGTCTCGCGGCTCATCGGGAGCTGGATCGACCGGCTCGGCGCGGTGTGGGTCGAGGGGCAGATCACCCAGTTGTCGCGCCGGCCGGGGGCCGGGGTGGTGTTCCTGACGCTGCGGGACCCCTCGTACGACATCTCGGTGAGCGTCACCTGCTACCGGCAGGTGTTCGACGCCGTCGCCGACGTGGTCGGCGAGGGTGCCCGGGTCGTGGTGCTCGCCAAGCCGGAGTGGTACGCCCCGCGCGGACAGCTGTCCCTGCGGGCCGCCGAGATACGGCCCGTGGGGGTCGGCGAGCTGCTGGCCCGGCTGGAACAGCTGAAGAAGACCCTGGCGGGCGAGGGGTTGTTCGCGCCGGAGCGGAAGAAGCCGCTGCCGTTCCTGCCGCAGCTCATCGGCCTGGTGTGCGGGCGCGCGTCCGCGGCGGAGCGGGACGTGCTGGAGAACGCCCGGCACCGCTGGCCCGCGGTCCGCTTCGAGGTGCGCAATGTCGCCGTGCAGGGTGTGCACGCCGTCCCGCAGGTCGTGCAGGCGGTGAAGGAGCTCGACGAGATCGACGCCGTCGACGTGATCATCGTGGCGCGGGGCGGTGGCAGTGTGGAGGATCTGCTGCCGTTCTCCGACGAGCAGCTGGTCAGGGCGGTCGCCGCCTGCCGTACGCCGGTGGTGTCGGCCATCGGGCACGAGCCGGACAACCCGCTGCTGGACCACGTCGCCGACCTGCGGGCGTCGACGCCGACCGACGCCGCCAAGAAGGTCGTGCCGGACGTCGGCGAGGAGCTGGAGCGGGTGCGGCAGCTGCGGGACCGGGCGCGGCGGTGCGCGACGGCGCTGGTGGAGCGCGAGGAGCGCGGGCTCGCGCACGCCCTCGCGCGGCCCTGCATGGAGGATCCGCACCGGATGGTCGACGAGCGTGCCGACCAGGTGACGTCCCTCGTCGACCGCGGCCGGCGCACTCTCGGCCATCTCCTGGACCGGGCCGACTCGGAGCTGACGCACACGCACGCGCGCGTGGTGGCCCTGTCCCCCGCCGCGACCCTGAAGCGCGGGTACGCGGTGCTGCAGAAGGCCGACGGCCACGTGGTGCGCGACCCGGGCGAGGTGGCGGCGGACGAGGCGCTGCGCGCGCGGGTCGCCGAGGGCGAGTTCTCCGTACGAGTGGACACATAGGGTGGGTGGATGACCAGCAAGGTGGAAGAGGCGCTCGGTTACGAGCAGGCGCGGGACGAGCTGATCGAGGTAGTGCGACGGCTCGAGGCGGGCGGTACGACGCTGGAGGAGTCCCTCGCGCTCTGGGAGCGCGGCGAGGAGCTGGCCAAGGTCTGCCGACGGTGGCTGGACGGGGCCCGGGCCCGGCTGGACGCGGCGCTGGCCGAGGAGGAGCGGCAGCAGGGGGAGTAGGCGCGGGACGCGGGCTGTTAAGTGGATCACGCAACTCCGCGATTTGTTGAACTTTGAACTTCTCTGTCGTACGGTCGTGCCGTCAGCCGGTCCGGCACGCCGGATCCCGACGTCATCTGGAGAAAGTTCAGCCATGTCCCTCGTGCTCGACCCCGCCGCCCAGGACCTGCTCTTCCGCGAGGCCCGTACCGCGAACACCTTCACCGACGAGCCGGTGACCGACGAGCAGGTACAGGCGATCTACGACCTGGTCAAGTTCGGCCCGACCGCCTTCAACCAGACCCCGCTGCGCATCACCCTGGTCCGCTCCCCCGAGGCCCGCGAGCGCCTGGTGCAGCACATGATGGAGGGCAACCGGCCCAAGACGGCCACCGCGCCGCTGGTCGCGATCCTCTCCGCGGACAACGAGTTCCACGAGGAGCTGCCGACGCTGTTCCCGGCCTTCCCGCAGGCCAAGGACGCCTTCTTCAGCGAGCGCCCGGTACGTGAGCGCTCCGCCGGAATGAACGCCGCCCTCCAGGCCGCGTACTTCATCGTCGGCGTCCGCGCCGCCGGCCTGGCCGCCGGCCCGATGACCGGCTTCGACGCCGAGGGCGTCCGCAAGGAGTTCCTCGACGACGACCACACCCCGCTGATGGTCGTCAACATCGGCAAGCCTGGCGAGAACGCCTCCTACCCGCGCTCGCCGCGCCTGGCCTACGACGAGGTCGTCACCACCGTCTGAGCCCCGCACACATACGACAGGCCCCCGGCACTCGCCGGGGGCCTGTCGTCATGTCGGCGGCTCACGCCATCTTCAGCGCCTCGGCCATCTTCGTCAGCTCCGCGAACGACGCAGTGCCCGCCACCACCGTCGTGGAGCCCGGGGTGTCCTGGAGGACGAGGGCGTCGTAGCGTCCGCCGGTGTAGCGCGTCCACGTGCGGCCGCCGATCCGCTCGGTCACCTTGGTGGCCTTCGCCCCCTGGCTCGCGGTGTCGACGAAGTCGGCGCGCTTCTGAGTCGACTGCTCCACCGCCACGTATTGACCACCGGGATTCTGGAAACCCAGATGCCAGCGGTCGAAATGGTCGCCCTGGAAGCGGACGGACGTCGCCTTCCAGGTCCTGGGCAGGCCCTCGGGCGCGGCCACCGGGTAGTCCGCGGCGCGGCGCGCCGTGAGCAGCTCGACCCGGTAGTCGACCCGTTCGAGGTCGGGAGCGTGGTCGTCGTGCGGGACGAAGAGATAGATGACTCCCGCCGCGAGCCCGATCACGGCCAGGGAGAGGATCATGTCCCGGACCGTCTTCTGCTTGCCTTTCATGCCTGCCACGCCCTCTATCGTCGCAGGTGCCCGGCCCGCTCATCCGTGGGGTCCCCTGCTCATTTTGTCTGTCTGGCGCTAGAGTCGGGGCCAACACCCTCATCCGGCCGTCGTCGTATCAGAAAGGTGCGCTCCGATGACCGAAAACCATCATCTGCCGTCCGAGCTCGATGTTCCCGCCGAGGCTCCCGACCGCAACCTCGCCCTGGAGCTCGTCCGGGTGACCGAAGCCGCGGCGATGGCCGCGGGCCGCTGGGTGGGGCGCGGCGACAAGAACGGCGCCGACGGCGCCGCGGTGCGCGCCATGCGGACCCTCGTCTCCACCGTGTCGATGAACGGTGTCGTCGTCATCGGCGAGGGCGAGAAGGACGAGGCCCCGATGCTCTTCAACGGCGAGCACGTCGGCGACGGCACCGGACCCGAGGTCGACATCGCCGTGGACCCGATCGACGGCACCACGCTCACCGCCAAGGGCATGCCCAACGCGATCGCCGTCCTCGCGGCCGCCGAGCGCGGTGCCATGTTCGACCCGTCCGCCGTGTTCTACATGGACAAGCTGGTCACCGGCCCCGACGCCGCGGACTTCGTCGACATCGACGCGCCCGTGGCCGTGAACATCAAGCGGATCGCCAAGGCCAAGAAGTCCACGCCCGAGAACGTCACCGTCGTCATCCTGGACCGGCCCCGGCACGAGGGCCTGATCAAGGAGGTCCGGGAGGCCGGTGCGCGCATCAAGCTCATCTCCGACGGCGATGTGGCCGGCTCCGTCTACGCGCTGCGCGAGGGCACCGGCGTCGACCTGCTGCTCGGTGTCGGCGGCACGCCGGAGGGCATCATCTCGGCCTGCGCCGTGAAGTGCCTGGGCGGCACCATCCAGGGCAAGCTGTGGCCCAAGGACGACGAGGAGCGGCAGCGCGCCATCGACGCCGGACACGACCTGGACCGGGTCCTCACGACCGACGACCTGGTGTCCGGGGAGAACGTCTTCTTCGTGGCGACCGGTATCACCGACGGTGAACTGCTGCGCGGTGTGCGGTACGGGCCGGAGACCGCGCTGACCGAGTCGATCGTGATGCGGTCCCGCTCCGGGACGGTACGCAAGATCGACTCCGAGCACCGGCTGAGCAAGCTGCGGGCCTACAGCGCGATCGACTTCGACAGGGCGAAGTAGCCGACAGGACGCGGAGGCCGCAGCGGGGCGGGCAGCCCCGGGGCAGTACGCGAACGGGGCGCTCCCGGTGCGGAGGGGGCGCCCCGTTCGCGTAGGCGTGAGCGGGGGCTACCCCGCCGCGGCTATGCGGCTCGCCGCGCGGGCCGCCTTCTTCAGCTCCATGTCGCGGCGACGGCGCCGGGCGAGGACCACGCGTCGCTCCGCGGCCGTGAGACCGCCCCAGACGCCGTACGGCTCGGGCTGGAGCAGCGCGTGCTCGCGGCACTCGACCATCACCGGGCAGCGCGCACAGACCCGCTTGGCCGCTTCCTCCCGGGACAGCCGGGCGGCGGTGGGTTCCTTCGATGGGGCGAAGAACAGGCCTGCCTCGTCGCGCCGGCACACCGCCTCGGTATGCCAGGGTGCGTCTTGGTCCCTGTCCCGCACTGGCACCCGCTGGGCCGGAACGGCAGCTACCTGCAGGGACGAATGCGGCGGTTGCAGCACGGTCTACTCCTGACGACGGCTTCGCGAGCGAGAGACGATGCAGCAAGCCCTACCCGCTGTGCGCGCGCCTATGCACTGCGTTCCCGGCCCTGGGAGCGCGGCGGCTGGTTCACGACCCTGTGCGCCCGCTGTCGAAGGACCGAAACGTTCCGTTTCGGTTGCCTTCGCGACCGTCAACGGTCCAGGTGTTTGCGCAAACCCTTGTCCACCTTGCGCTGCACGCGGTCGAGGATGTCCGCGACGAGCTTGCCGCGCTTCGGCCGCGCCTCCACGTTGCCCAGCACGGCCCATCCGTCCACATAGATGACGGGGGCGTCGGACTCGACCGAATCCAGCGTGTCCACCTCGAAGTTGCCGAGCACGCCACCGCCGGTGCCGCGCAGCGACACGTTCTCCGGGACTCGGATCTCCACGTTGCCGAAGACCGACACCGCCTTGATCACGACCTGCTGGTACTCGAAGATCGCCTCGCTGAGGTCGATCTCGACACTGCCGAAAACGGCGTACGCGTGCAGTCGGCGCCCGGCGCGCCAACGGCCCCGGCGGACGGCGCTGCTGAACACCGCCACCACGGTGGCATCGGCCTCGGCCGGTATCGCACCGGCGGCCGGGCGGGGCGGCACAGGCGTGTAGGCCGGGGGTGCCTGACGGCCGTGGGCCGCCGGCAGGTCCTGTATGAAGACCTCCAACTCACCCACCGTCTTGGCGTTCAGCACCCCCTCCACGCGCTCGGAGTGCTCGTCCGCGCTCAGCCGGCCCTCGGCGAGGGCCTCGCGCAGGATGTCGGCGATACGGTCACGATCGGCGTCCGAGGCGCGCAGTTCCGCGACGCGCTGCCCGGCGTCCTGCTGTCGAGCCTGCTTCTGAAGGTCCACGGCAGCAGCGTACCGAAACGCGATAGATCGCGACTAGGGCCTGTCCGGCAATTCCCGCCGTCCGCCCGAAGGGCGGGCCCTGTGGCGGCGATGGGGGCCCCCGCGCGAGCTCTGGTTCGAGCGTGGGAGAGCGTGCGATCGGCATGGCGCCGGAGCGTGCGTGCCAGGCGTCACGGGGCAGGCGGGAATTGCCGGACAGGCCCTCGGAGTGTGGACAACCTCGGCGTGGCGGACTGAGTCCGACCTCACGGGTCCACCGTCGGAGCCAGGTTCTACGCTGGTGGCGCCCGCCAACGTCGGCGGGCCGACGTCCGCAGAGTGAGGAATGGGCTGAGATGCCTGAGTTCGCGTACACCGATCTGCTCCCCCAGGGAGAGGACACCACCCCGTACCGGCTGGTGACCTCCGAGGGTGTCTCCACCTTCGAGGCCGACGGGCGGACGTTCCTCAAGGTGGAGCCGGAGGCGCTGCGCAAGCTGGCCGAGGAGGCCATCCACGACATCCAGCACTACCTGCGCCCGGCCCACCTCGCGCAGCTTCGCCGCATCATCGACGACCCCGAGGCGTCGGGCAACGACAAGTTCGTCGCGCTCGACCTGCTGAAGAACGCCAACATCGCGGCGGCGGGCGTGCTGCCCATGTGCCAGGACACCGGCACGGCCATCGTCATGGGCAAGCGCGGTCAGAACGTGCTGACCGAGGGCCGCGACGAGGAGGCCCTCAGCCGCGGCGTCTACGACGCCTACCTGAACCTGAACCTGCGCTACTCGCAGATGGCTCCCCTCACCATGTGGGAGGAGAAGAACACCGGCTCGAACCTGCCCGCGCAGATCGAGCTGTACGCCACCGACGGCGGCGCGTACAAGTTCCTGTTCATGGCGAAGGGCGGCGGCTCCGCCAACAAGTCGTTCCTGTACCAGGAGACGAAGGCCGTCCTGAACGAGGCCTCCATGATGAAGTTCCTGGAGGAGAAGATCCGTTCGCTGGGCACGGCCGCCTGTCCTCCGTACCACCTGGCGATCGTGGTCGGCGGCACCTCGGCCGAGTACGCGCTGAAGACCGCGAAGTACGCATCCGCGCACTACCTGGACGAGATCCCGGCCGAGGGCTCCGAGCTGGGGCACGGCTTCCGGGACAAGGAGCTGGAGCAGAAGGTCTTCGAGCTGACGCAGAAGATCGGCATCGGCGCGCAGTTCGGCGGCAAGTACTTCTGCCACGACGTGCGGGTGGTGCGGCTGCCGCGGCACGGGGCGTCCTGCCCGGTCGCCATCGCGGTGTCGTGCTCCGCGGACCGGCAGGCCGTCGCGAAGATCACGGCCGAGGGTGTGTTCCTGGAGCAGTTGGAGACCGACCCGGCGCGGTTCCTGCCGGAGACGACGGACGAGCACCTCGAGTCCGACGGTGACGTCGTCCGAATCGACCTCAACCAGCCGATGGACGACATCCTCGCCGAGCTCACCAAGTACCCGGTGAAGACGCGGCTTTCGCTGACCGGCCCGCTGGTCGTGGCCCGCGACATCGCGCACGCCAAGATCAAGGAGCGGCTGGACGCGGGTGAGGAGATGCCGCAGTACCTGAAGGACCACCCGGTGTACTACGCCGGTCCCGCGAAGACCCCGGAGGGTTACGCGTCCGGTTCCTTCGGGCCGACCACGGCCGGCCGTATGGACTCCTACGTCGAGCAGTTCCAGGCGGCGGGGGGTTCCAAGGTGATGCTGGCCAAGGGCAACCGGAGCAAGCAGGTCACCGACGCGTGTGCCGCGCACGGCGGCTTCTACCTCGGTTCCATCGGCGGGCCGGCGGCGCGGCTCGCCCAGGACTGCATCAAGAAGGTGGAGGTCGTCGAGTACGAGGAGCTCGGCATGGAGGCCGTGTGGAAGATCGAGGTCGAGGACTTCCCGGCCTTCATCGTCGTCGACGACAAGGGCAACGACTTCTTCCAGGACCCGGCGCCGCAGCCGACGTTCACGTCGATTCCGGTGCGGGGGCCTGGGCTGGCGTAGTGCCCCGGGTGCGGCGGGGGAATGGTTCTCGCCCCGCCGCCCCTGCCTTCCCGTCCCCGGGGGCTCCGCCCCTTCGACCCCGCTGGGGGATGCGCCCCCAGGCCCCCGCTTCGGCCTCGGCGGCCGCCCCCTCCTCGAACGCCGGACGGGCTGAATTCGGTGACGGCGCCTTCCAGTTGGGCGGGACGGGTGGTGGGTGGGCACAGGCCGGGGGTCTGGGTGCGGAGCCCCAGCAGCCTGGACCGCCCGGACCGGGCCAAGAGGACGGACGCCCGCCCCTGATTGGCGCAGGGGCGGGCGTCTCAGGTCAGCGTGAGCAGAGGACCACGTTGATCGTGTAGCCGGACTTGACGATCTTGGGCGTGTGCGGGCTGACCGCGAGGATCGTGTTCGGCCTGCATCCCGTGACCGGCCGCTTGGAGACCGTGCCGAGCTTCATCTGGGTCTTGTTCATGTAGGCCTTGAAGCCCTTCAGGTCCCAGCCGTAGAAGTCGATCGGGAGGGGCTTGTCGCTGCCGTCGTCGATACCGAACAGCACGGTGGCGGCGTCGTGGTTCCTGGCCTCGGCCGGCCTGCTCGGCGTGGAGTGCGAGCCGCCGGCGACCGAGGTGGCCAGGGCCGTTCCCCCGCCGCCCAGGATGAGCGCGGCGGCGACGGCGGCGATGCCGGCGGTCCGCCTGCGGCGGGTGCGGCGTACGATCTGGGGCGCGTCGAATTCGGGCGCCTCGGCGGAGTCCGCGTAACGGTTCATAGCGTTCACCAGTTCCTCTTCGAATGGGGTGCAGCCAGAGGGCCGCGCATCGTACGAAGTCATCGGAGCCCTCCCTGTGGCTGTCGCGACGAAGGGTCGGAGAGTGCGGGGAACTGACCCCTGAGCTTCTCGATCCCCCGGGTGAGCTGGGACCTCACCGTGCTCGGCGAGATGTCCAGGTCGGCGGCTATCTCGGTGTCCGAGAGGTCGTGGAAGTACCGCAGTACCACGACCGTCCGCATCCGCATGGGCAGTTGCTGCAGGGCCCGGACCAACTGGTCCCTGCTGTCGACCTGCCCGTACTCGTCCCCCGGGGCGACCCGGTCGGGGCCGTCCGCCTGCGGAACCGTACGGCGGAAGCGCCGCCAGCGGTCGTTGGCGAGGTTCACCATGATCCGCCGCACGTAGGCGTCCGGGGCGTCCTTGGCACAGATCCTGCGCCACTTGCGGCAGGCCCGCTCCAGGGTCTCCTGGACCAGGTCCTCCGCCGCCTCACGGTTGCCGGTGAGGACGAGAGCTCCCCGGAACAGCGCGGCCGACCGGGCGGCGACGAAGCCGTCGAAGTCCGTGTCCACACGCTCCTCCCTTCCTGTCACCCCTCCTCGACGTGGACGCCCCCTCGTCTGCTGCACGGCCGCGGTGAGAGCTGGGTCACAGCAGGCGCATGGGCCACCCGGGTGGCGGACGGGGCGGAACATCGTCACCGCCGCGAACGCTGTAACAGGTATGAGCGAATACCGGATCGAACATGACTCCATGGGCGAGGTCCGTGTCCCCGCCGACGCGAAGTGGCGGGCACAGACCCAGCGCGCGGTCGAGAACTTCCCCGTCTCCGGGCAGCGGATCGAACGGGCGCACATCGAGGCGCTGGCCCGGATCAAGGGCGCCGCGGCGAAGGTGAACGCCGAACTGGGGGTGCTCGACAAGGACGTGGCCGAGGCGATCCAGGAGGCCGCCAAGGAGGTCGCCGAGGGGAAGTGGGACGAGCACTTCCCGGTCGACGTCTTCCAGACCGGGTCGGGGACCTCGTCCAACATGAACACCAACGAGGTCATCGCCACGCTGGCGACGGAGCGGCTGGGCCGGCCCGTGCACCCCAACGACCACGTCAACGCGTCCCAGTCGTCCAACGACGTCTTCCCGTCCTCCATCCACATCGCCGCCACGGCCGCCGTCACCCATGACCTGATCCCGGCCCTGGAACATCTCGCCGGCGCGCTCGGCCGCAAGAGCGAGGAGTTCGCCGACGTCGTGAAGTCCGGGCGCACCCATCTCATGGACGCCACGCCCGTGACCCTCGGTCAGGAGTTCGGCGGGTACGCCGCCCAGGTGCGGTACGGCGTCGAGCGGCTGAACGCCTCCCTGCCGCGCCTGGCCGAGCTGCCGCTGGGCGGTACCGCCGTCGGGACCGGCATCAACACCCCGCAGGGTTTCTCCGCCGCCGTGATCGCGGAGGTCGCCCGGACCACCGGGCTGCCGCTCACCGAGGCGCGCGACCACTTCGAGGCGCAGGGCGCCCGGGACGGGATCGTGGAGACGAGCGGGCAGCTCAGGACCATCGCGGTGGGGCTGACGAAGATCGCCAACGATCTGCGGTGGATGTCCTCCGGCCCGATGACGGGACTCTCGGAGATCTCGCTGCCCGACCTCCAGCCCGGTTCCTCCATCATGCCGGGGAAGGTCAACCCGGTCATTCCGGAGGCGGCGCTGATGGTCGCGGCCCAGGTGATCGGCAACGACGCCACCATCGCCACGGCCGGCGCCGCCGGGAACTTCGAGCTGAACGTCATGCTCCCGGTCATCGCCAAGAACGTGCTGGAATCGATCCGGCTGCTGGCGAACGTCACGCGGTTGCTCGCCGACCGGACCGTCGACGGCATCGTCGCCCACCGCGACCGGGCCCGCGAGTACGCCGAGTCCTCGCCCTCCGTGGTCACCCCGCTCAACAGGTACATCGGGTACGAGGAGGCCGCGAAGGTGGCCAAGAAGGCCCTGTCGGAACGTAAGACGATCCGACAGGTGATGGAGGAGAGCGATTACGTGGAACGCGGCGACCTGACCCAGGAGCAACTGGACGAGGCGCTGGATGTCCTGCGTATGACGCATCCGTGACGGGCCGGGAACCATTCGCGCCGACCGGCCGGAACCGTGACGCATGACGCGGCGTCGTATGCCTGGGGCACCTAATATCTGTGCATGGCAGACGGTGGAGCGGTGAGACGCGTGGACCGCGGGGACGCGGGTGGCACTACGGCCGGTGGTACGGCCTTCTGGGCGCCCGGGAGTCAGATCCTGTGGCGGTACCGGGAGAACGCCGGCGACCGCCTCCACATCGCGCGCCCCGTGACCGTCGTCCGGGACGACGAGGAACTGCTCGCCGTGTGGCTGGCGCCGGGCACCGAGTGCGTGCGCCCGGTGCTCGCCGACGGCACGCCCGTGCACCTGGAGCCGCTGCGGTCGCGCTACACCAAGCCCCGCTCGGTACAGCGCGACCGGTGGTTCGGGACGGGTGTGCTGAAGCTGGCCCGGCCCGGTGAGCCCTGGTCGGTCTGGCTGTTCTGGGAGCCCGGCTGGCAGTTCAAGAACTGGTACGTCAATCTCGAGGAACCGCTGGCCCGCTGGGACGGCGGGGTCGACTCCGAGGACCACTTCCTCGACATCTCCGTGCACCCCGACCGGAGCTGGCACTGGCGGGACGAGGACGAGTTCGCGCAGGCCCAGCGGGACGGTCTGATGGACGCCCGGCTCGCCGAACGGGTGCGGGCGGCGGGGCGTGCCGCGGTGGACGTGATCCGCGCCTGGGGCCCGCCGTTCTCGGACGGCTGGCCGCACTGGCGCCCCGATCCGTCCTGGGCGGTACCGTCACTGCCGGAGGACTGGGACCGTACGCCCGCGCACGTGTCCTCATGAGACCCTTGATGCGCCCCCGGTGCACAACCGTAGGATCGTCCTCCGTAAGGAGGATCCGACACAACTCCCGGGGCGCGTACCGGGCTTGACCCAATGTCACCGAGGGGCGGCAGGACGTGAGCGAGTGGTACGAGGGCACCACCACCGCGGGCCCGAGACGGTCCGGCGGCACAGGGCCGTCCGCTGACCACGCGGGATTTCCGTTCCCGGGGCACGTATTCCGGGTATCGGGTTTTCTGCGGGACGAACTGCGTGCACGACGCGCGGCCCCGGACGGATGGATTCGACACGCGTGACGGAGCAGCCGACCTCATACGAGCGCCCCCAGGCGGGCGTCGCCCCCGCGGAGCCCCGCGGGGCGCTCCTGCATACCCCGACGACGCTCGGCCCCACCGCATTACCCGCACAGGCCCGCGCCGGCGAGACGCCCTCCTCGCCCGGTACCACGACGCCCTGCGGCAAGGGGAAGGAGCTTCCAGTCAACGGCCCCGAGCACGCCCAGCCCTCCGCGGCGGAACCGGACACACACCGCCCGCGGCCCGCGGCCGAGCACATCCCTCTCCAGCCGGTCGCCGAGCAGCAGGACGGTTCCGGCGGGCAGGAACGCCGTACCGGGCGGGGACTGCCGCCGGGACGGCCGCTTCCCATGCGGCGGGACGGCGACCGGCTGCGCTTCGTGGGTGCCGCGACCCGGCGGATCGCCCGTGGTCTCGATCTCGACGAGATCGTGATGGGCCTGTGCCGGGCCACGGTGCCGACGTTCTCGGACGCGATCCTCGTCTATCTGCGCGACCCGCTGCCGATCGGTGACGAACGTCCGACCGGGCCGGTGCTGCTGCGGCTGCGCCGCACCGACCGGATCCCGGAGGAACGGGACACCGAGGGCGGTTTCCTGCCCGCGCCGGCGGCGGAGGGCGAGCTCCCGGAGCTGTCGTCGGTGACCGCCGAGCTGTGCGAGGTGCGGCCCGGCGGCGCGCTCAACGAGGTGCTGCGGGGGGTGCGTCCGGTGTTCGCCGACTCGCCCGCCGCCCGTGCCGCGCTGCCCGAGCTGCTGGGCGAGGGCGGCGAGTCGCTCGTCCCCGACGGCCGGCACGCGATCCTCGCCCCGCTGCGCGGCCGGCGCCGGGTCATCGGTGCCGCGCTGTTCCTGCGCCGCACGGAGCGGCTGGCGTTCGAGGCCGACGACCTGCTGGTCGCCGCCCAGCTCGCCACGCACAGCGCGCTCGGCATCGACAAGGCGGTGCTCTACGGCCGCGAGGCGTACATCGCCGACGAGCTGCAGCGCACCATGCTGCCGGAGACGCTGCCCCGCCCGACCGGTGTGCGGCTGGCCTCGCGCTATCTGCCGGCCGCGGAGACCGCACGGGTCGGCGGCGACTGGTACGACGCGATCCCGCTGCCCGGCAGCCGGGTCGCCCTCGTCGTCGGCGATGTGATGGGCCACTCCATGACCTCGGCGGCGATCATGGGCCAGCTGCGGACGACCGCGCAGACCCTCGCCGGGCTCGACCTGCCCCCGCAGGAGGTGCTGCACCACCTGGACGAGCAGGCGCAGCGCCTGGGCACCGACCGGATGGCGACCTGCCTGTACGCCGTGTACGACCCGGTCTCGCACCGGATCACCATCGCCAACGCCGGTCATCCGCCGCCGGTCCTGCTGCATCTGGGCGGGCGGGCCGAGGTGCTGCGGGTGCCGGCGGGTGCGCCCATCGGCGTCGGCGGCGTCGACTTCGAGGCCGTCGAGCTGGACGCGCCGGCCGGGGCCACGCTGCTGCTCTACACCGACGGACTGGTGGAGTCCCGGCTGAGGGACGTGTGGACCGGCATAGAGCAACTGCGCGAGAAGCTGGCGGCGACCGCCCAGCTGACCGGACCGGACCATCCGCCGCCGCTCGAGGCCCTGTGCGACGAGGTGCTCGACATGCTCGGTCCGGGCGACCGGGACGACGACATCGCGCTGCTCGCCGCCCGTTTCGACGGGATCGCGCCGAGCGACGTGGCGTACTGGTTCCTGGAGCCGGAGGACGCGGCCCCCGGCCGGGCCCGCCGGCTGGCCCGGCGGGCGCTGGCCCGCTGGGGCCTGGAGGAGCTCAGTGACTCGGTCGAGCTGCTGGTCAGCGAGGTGGTCACCAACGCGGTGCGCTACGCCTCCCGCCCGGTCACCCTGCGGCTGTTGCGCACCGACGTGCTGCGCTGCGAGGTCGGCGACGACGTGCCCCAGTTGCCGCGGCTGCGTCAGGCGCGTGCCACGGACGAGGGCGGGCGCGGCCTGTACCTGGTGAACCGGCTGGCCCGGCGCTGGGGCGCGACCCGGCTGAGCACCGGCAAGGTGGTCTGGTTCGAGCTGAACCGGACCTGAGGTCTCCTCCGAGACAGAGCGAAGGGCGCCCGGTTCCCACCGGGCGCCCTTTCGCGTTCCTCGCGCTACTGGCCGCTGCGCCTGAGCGGGTTGATCGGGTCTTCCGGGTTGTCGGGCGTCGTCGCCGAGTTCGACGGGCTCGCCGGTGGCGATGACGACGGAGGTTCGGACGACGGCGGCGGGCTGCTGCTCGGCGGTGCCGACGGTGACGAGGACGACGGGGGCGGGGAGGACGGCGGCGCGGAGCTGTGCGGCGCGGACGTGCTCGGGGCCGGCGGCGGGGAGTGGGTGGGGCTCTTCGTCGGCTCGACCGCCGCGCCCTGCGTGGTGTCGAGGTCGAACTTGGCCTTCTGCGTGACGCCGAAGGTGTACGCCGCCCAGATCTCCGCCGGGAACGTACCGCCGTTGACGCGTGGCTCGCCGCCGGCGTGGTACAGCGGAACCTGGGCGCCGCCCTTCTTGGCCTCGCCGAACAGGCCCACAGAGGTGACCAGGTCGGGTGTGTAGCCGGTGAACCAGGCGGACTTGTTGTTGTCCGACGTACCCGTCTTGCCGGCCACCTGCTGGCCGTCGCGCAGCGGGTTGTCCGCCACGGACCTCTTGGCCGTACCGTCGTCGACCACGCCGGTCAGTACCGAGGTCACCGTGTCGGCGGCCGTCCGGCTGAGCACCTCGCTGCCGATCGGGTCGGGCATCTCGATCTCGCTGCCCTTCTTCTCGGCCGACTTGACGATGGTGGGTGTCACCTTCGTGCCGTGGTTGTCGAAGGTGGCGTAGATCCCGGCCATCTCCAGCGGGCTGGCGCCCATGGAGCCCAGCGTCTGCGCGGGCACCGCCTGCATGCCCTTGGTGTCCATACCGAGCTTGTTCGCCGTGGACATGACCTCTTTCATGCCCACGTCGACGCCCATCTGCGCGAAGACGGAGTTGACGGACAGGTTCATCGCCCGCTGGACGGTGATCGGGCCGTAGCTTTGTTTGTCCTCGTTGGGCGGGCCGAAGCCGACCTTGGTGCCGTTGTCCACGACCTGGCGGCCACTGGTGCCGTCGTAGACCGTGTCGGGGGTGATCGGTTTGCCGTCCTGCGTCTTCGCGTTGTCCTCCAACGCCGCGGCGAGGATCACCGGCTTGAACGTCGACGCGGGCTGGTAGTCCCTGCGTGTGGCGTTGTTGTAGAAGTGCTTGAGGTAGTCCCGGCCGCCGTACAGGGCGACGATCCTGCCGGTCTTGGGGTCGACCGAGACGGCCCCGGCTTGGACGTCGTCGTCGACCTTGCGCTTCTTCGGGTCGAGCTTGCTGTTCAGCTGGACCTTGACGGCCTGCTCCAGCGCGGCCTGCTTCTTCTTGTCGATGTTCAGGGTGATGGTCCAGCCCTGCCTGCGGATCTTCGCCTCCGCGTCGGACTGGGAGAGGTCCTCCTTCTTCATCAGCTGCTGCTCCAGCTGCGTGTTGGCGAGAGCGACCAGGTAGCCCTTCTGGCCGCTCAGGCCCGGGTCACCCTTGGGTTCGTTGGGCTTCGGGAACGTCATGGCCTTGCGCTTGGCGGCGTCCAGCCAGTGTTCCTCGACCATGTTGTTCAGGACGTAGTTCCAGCGCGCCTGCACCAGCTTCCTGCCGGTGGGGGTGGCGGCCTGCCAGTCGTACTGGCTCGGCGCCTGGAGCAGTGCGGCGAGGTAGGCGCCCTGCGGGACGCTGAGTTTCTCGGCGTCGACGCCGTAGTAGGCCTGGGCGGCGGCCTGGATGCCGTAGGCGCCGCGGCCGTAGTAGCTGGTGTTGATGTAGCCGGCGAGGATGTCGTCCTTGTGCTCCTCGCGGTCCACCTTCAACGAGATGACCAGTTCCTTCAGCTTGCGCGTGACGGTCTGGTCCTGGTCGAGGTAGTAGTTCTTGACGTACTGCTGGGTGATCGTCGAACCACCCTGCTTGCCCTTGCCGGACAGGGTGTTGAGCAGGCCGCGGGCGGTGCCCCGGAGGTCGATGCCGTTGTCGTGGTAGAAGCTTTTGTTCTCCGCCGCCACGAAGGTGAGCTGGACCTTCCTGGGCACCTTCGACAGGTCCACGGACTCCCGGTTGATCGCGCCGTCACGGGCCAGGATCTTGCCGTCGCTGTACTTGTAGACGTTGCTCTCGCCCTGCGCGAGCTTGTTGGCCGACGCGGGGATGTCGACGGACAGGTAGAGCGCGATGAACCCGGCGATGCCCAGCAGGCACAGTCCGAGGACCGTGCCGAGGATCTTCTTCCAGGTGAACAGCCTGCGTATCCGGCCCTTGGCGGGCTTGGCGGGCTTGGCGGCCCTGCCTCTCGCCGCGGCCCGGCTGATGTGCGCCGTGGGTTCCGCGTTCGCCGACGGCTGGGCGTCCGTCACGGCCTGGGCGTTCACCGTGGGCTGCGAGCGGTGGCGCTTGGGCGCCGCGCGGCGGCCACCGCGCTGTCGCGCTCGTCTCTCTTCCGCTCGTCCCATGAATCCCTACGCTCGCTTCCGTCTCTGGTCAGCTCTGAAAGCTAACACCGCTCTATATGACAAAGGAGATACGATCCGCTCTTTTACGGACGTGACAATCAGCACGCCATCGCGGGGCAACCAGTACTCCCCCCAAGGGAACCGACGGTCCACGGGGTCGCAGGGTTGCTCCGAACAGCCAAGTCCCCGGAAAGAGCCCGTTCCCGCCGTGTAGCAGAACCGTGACAATCAACCCCCACCTGCAGGGCTGCACTGCCCGCCACGAGCTACACACTCGGCGTATACATGCCGCGTATACACCGTGTGTAGAGTGCGGGCATGTCCATCGGTCACACCCTTCTGGGGCTCCTGGAGTCCGGCCCGCGCCACGGCTACGACCTGAAGCGGGCCTTCGACGACAAGTTCGGTCACGACCGGCCACTGCACTACGGCCAGGTCTATTCGACGATGTCCCGACTGCTGAAGAACGGCCTCGTCGAGGTCGACGGGATCGAGGCGGGCGACGGGCCCGAGCGCAAGCGGTACGCGATCACGGAGGCCGGCATCACCGACGTGGAGCGGTGGCTGGCGACGCCGGAGCAGCCGGAGCCGTACCTCCAGTCGACCCTGTACACCAAGGTCGTGCTCGCGCTGCTCACCCACCGGAACGCCGCCGACATCCTCGACACCCAGCGTTCCGAGCATCTGCGCGGCATGCGGATCCTGACCGACCGCAAGCGCCGGGGCGACCTCGCGGACCAGTTGATCTGCGACCACGCCCTCTTCCACCTCGAGGCCGACCTGCGCTGGCTGGAGCTGACCGCCGCGCGCCTCGACAAGCTCCGTGAGGCGGTAACCCGATGACTCCTCCCCCTGGCTCCCTGCTCGCCGCCGAGGACCTCCGCAAGGCCTACGGTCCGACCCTCGCCCTGGACGGCGCCGGGTTCTCCATCCACCCGGGCGAGGTCGTCGCCGTGATGGGCCCCTCGGGATCCGGAAAGTCGACACTGCTGCACTGTCTCGCCGGGATCGTGCCGCCCGACTCCGGCTCGATCCTCTACGACGGGCGGGAGCTCGCCACGATGAGCGACGCCCAGCGCAGTGCGCTCAGGCGCAGCGAGTTCGGGTTCGTCTTCCAGTTCGGCCAGCTGGTGCCCGAGCTGACTTGCGTGGAGAACGTGGCGCTGCCGCTGCGGCTGAACGGCACGTCCCGCAAGCAGGCCGAGCGCACCGCGCTCACCTGGATGGAGCGGCTGGAGGTCGACGACCTCAAGGGCAAGCGGCCCGGCGAGGTCTCCGGCGGACAGGGGCAGCGGGTCGCGGTGGCACGGGCGCTCGTCACCGATCCCCGGGTGCTGTTCGCCGACGAGCCGACCGGCGCGCTCGACTCGCTCAACGGCGAGCGTGTGATGGAACTGCTGACGGACGCGGCCCGGTCGACCAACGCGGCCGTGGTGCTGGTGACGCACGAGGCCCGGGTGGCCGCCTACTCCGACCGCGAGATCGTGGTCCGGGACGGCAAGTCGCGCGACATGGAGCGCGCCATATGAACGTGCGTCAGTGGTCCAGGGATCTGGCCATGGGGGCCCGGTTCGCCGTCACCGGCGGACGCGAGGGCTGGGTACGGATGCTGCTGACGGGCGTCGGCGTCGGGCTCGGCGTGGCGCTGCTGCTGATGACGACGGCGATACCGAACGCGCTCACGGTGCGGCACGAGCGTGAGGAGGCGCGGCTGGACTACACGTTCAACCAGAAGACCATACCCAAGGCGGACGACACCCTCGTCATCAGCGACAGGGACTCCGAGTTCCGGGACAGCGAGGTCCACGGGCGCCTGGTGGAGCCCGAGGGGGCGCGCGCGCCGCTGCCGCCCGGTGTGGAGAAGTACCCGGCGACCGGCGAGATGGTGGTCTCCCCCGCGCTGAAGTCGCTGCTGGCCTCCGACGGCGGGAAACTGCTGCGGGAACGGCTGCCGTACCGGATCGCCGGCACCATCGGCGAGAGGGGGCTGGTCGGCTCCCACGAGCTCTTCTACTACGCGGGCGTCAAGGGGCTCGCGACGAAGATCGACCACTCCGAGGTGGCCCGTATCGACCGCTACGGCGACCCCCACCCGTCGCCGCAGGAGTCGGACCCGGTGCTGCTCCTGCTCACCCTCGTCGTCTTCGTCGTCCTGCTCATGCCGGTCGCCGTGTTCATCGCCGCGGCCGTACGGTTCGGCGGCGAGCGGCGCGACCGCAGGCTGGCCGCGCTGCGGCTGGTCGGCTCCGACAGCGGGATGGTCCGCCGGATCGCGGCGGGCGAGGCCCTCGCGGGTGCGCTGCTCGGCCTGGCCCTCGGCACGGTCTTCTTCCTGATCGGCCGTGAGGCGACGGGCTCCGTCGAGATCATGGACTTCAGCGTCTTCCCCAGCTACCTCAACCCCTCCCCCCTGCTCGCCGCCCTGGTCGCGGTCACGGTCCCGGCGGCGGCCGTGGCGGTCACGCTGTTCGCGCTGCGCGGGGTGGTCATCGAGCCGCTGGGCGTGGTCCGTACGGCACGACCGGCCCGCCGGCGCCTGTGGTGGCGGCTGCTGCTGCCGCTGGCCGGGCTCGGGATGCTCTACCCGATGTTCGGAAAGGGCCACGACAACGGGAACTTCAACAATTACCTGGTCGCCGGTGGCGTCATCCTGCTGCTGGTCGGAGTCACCGCGCTGCTGCCGTGGGTGGTGGAGACGGTCGTCGCCCGGCTCGGCTCCGGTAGCGTCGCCTGGCAACTTGCCGTACGAAGACTGCAGTTGAGCAGCGGAACGGCCGCACGCATGGTCAACGGCATCGCCGTCGCGGTGGCCGGGGCGATCGCCCTGCAGATGCTGTTCGCCGGCGTGGACAGCCAGTACACCAAGCGCTCGACGAACGACCTGTCACGGGCCCAGATGGAGGTGTTCGTGCCGACCGGGGTCCACATGAACGTGGCAGCCCGGAAGTTCGCCGACACCAAGGGCGTGCGCAAGGCCAGCGCCCTGGCCGGCGGCGATCTCGCGACCACGCGCAGGAATCCCGAGACCTCCAGCCCACTCACCGTCGGCGACTGCGACGCGCTGCGCGAGGTGGCCGAGCTGCCGTCCTGCCGGGACGGTGACGTCTTCGTCCTCGAGGGAGGCGACGACGACGACAGCAGGAACACGTCGAAGCTCGCGCGTCCCGGCCGGACACTGTACTTCGACGCGTCGTACGACGGCACGCGAGGCAAGGAGATCGCCTGGACCGTGCCCCCGCACATCAAGCAGGCCCGGTCCATCGTCGACCCGACGAACGAGCGGCGCGTCGGCATCATGATGACCACCGGAGCGGTGCCCGCGGCAGCGGCCGGGACTCTGTACCAGCACGTCTACCTGTCGCTGGACAGGTCCGTGCCGGATGTGGAGGAGTACGTGCGCAACACCACCGCGCAGCTCTCCCCGCTGGCGGACGCCATGGTGTGGTCGGCCGGCCAGCGCTCCGCCCGGTTCACCTCCATCCGCACCGGTCTGCTCGTCGGCGCCGTCTGCGTGCTGGCGCTGATCGGGGCGAGCCTGCTGGTGTCGCAGCTGGAGCAGTTGCGCGAGCGCAAGAAGCTGCTCTCCGCGCTGATCGCCTTCGGCACCCGCCGCCGCACGCTGAGCCTGTCCGTCCTGTGGCAGACGGCCGTCCCGGTCGCGCTCGGCCTGCTGCTCGCCTCCACGGTGGGCCTGACGCTCGGCGCGGTACTGCTCCGTATGACGGACACACCCGTGCGCGTCGACTGGGCGAGCGTCCTGTCGATGACCGGCGCCGGCGCGGCGGTCGTCCTCGCGGTGACCCTGCTCAGCCTGCCGCCGCTGCTGCGGCTGATGCGGCCCGAGGGGCTGCGGACGGAGTGACGTGCGACGGGGCGGGGTGCGGCGGGGCGGGCGTTAGCTCCTCTCCCCCAGGACCCGTACGGGCAGCGGCCGCAACGCCTCGCGCAGAGCGGCCGCGAGCTCCTGGTACTCCGCGCCGCGGGCCGCGCCGGCGCGCATGGCGAGGGCTATCCGGCGGCTCGGGGCGGGCTCGGCGAAGTATCCCGCGAGGAGCTGGTTGCTGCGCGTCGCCTCGACCTTGAGGGCGGTGCGCGGGAGCAGGGTGCAGCCGAGTCCGCCCGCGACGAGCTGGACCAGGGTCGACAGACCCGCCGCCGTGGTGGTGACCGGGGCGTCCTCCCGCCCCGCCTCCCGGCAGATGTCGAGCGCCTGGTCGCGCAGGCAGTGCCCCTCGTCGAGGAGGAGCAGGTTGAGTTCCTTGAGGGCCTCGCGCGGTATGCCCTCCCGGCCGCCGAGCCAGTGATCGAGGGGGGTGACGAGCACGAAGTCCTCGTCGAACAGGGGCAGTTCGGTGACACCGGGGACGCCGAGGGGAACGGCGAGGAGCAGCAGGTCGAGCCGACCGCTGGTCAGCCCCTCGATCAGGTTGGCGGTCTGCTCCTCGTGGACCTGGAGGTCGAGGTCCGGGTAGCGGTCGTGGACCAGGTCGATGACGGTGGGCAGCAGATAGGGCGCGACCGTCGGGATGACCCCGAGCCGCAGCACGCCCGTGAACGGCGCCCGTACCGCCTCGGCCTCCTCGAGCAGCGCCCCGACCTCCTCCAGCACCGCCTTCGCCCGTACGGCCAGACGCTCACCGGCGGGTGAGAGCAGCACCTTGCGCGTCGTACGCTCGAGGAGCGTGACCCCGAGGGTCTCCTCGAGGGACGACACCGCACCGGACAGCGCGGGCTGGCTCATGCCGATGGCCGCCGCCGCGTCCCTGAAGTGCAGGTGCTCCGCCACGGCGGCGAACGCGCGCAGTTGGGAAAGGCTGGGCCGGCGCCGTTTACCGCTGCCCATGGTCACTGATAGCCACCTCCGATCAACCCGACCGAGTGTAGCTATTTCCCGAATCAATGCCGCCTGTGCCAACATGAAGATCGTCCAACCCATGGGAAACACCCGCAATCCGGATGTTTCCCTCGCTGCAAGGAGAGCGTGTGCTCACTGTCGGTGACAAGTTCCCCGAGTTCGAACTGACCGCCTGTGTCTCCCTGGAGAAGGGCAAGGAGTTCGAGAAGATCGACCACAAGACCTACGAGGGCAAGTGGAAAGTGATCTTCGCCTGGCCCAAGGACTTCACCTTCGTGTGCCCGACCGAGATCGCCGCGTTCGGCAAGCTGAACGAGGAGTTCGCCGACCGCGACGCCCAGGTTCTCGGCTTCTCCGGTGACTCCGAGTTCGTCCACCACGCCTGGCGCAAGGACCACGACGACCTGCGCGACCTGCCCTTCCCGATGATGGCCGACTCCAAGCACGAGCTGATGCGCGAGCTGGGCATCGAGGACGAGGAGGGCTTCGCCAAGCGCGCGGTCTTCATCGTGGACCAGAACAACGAGATCCAGTTCTCCATGGTGACGGCGGGCTCGGTCGGCCGTAACCCCAAGGAGGTCCTGCGGGTGCTGGACGCCCTGCAGACGGACGAGCTGTGCCCCTGCAACTGGAGCAAGGGCGACGAGACGCTCGACCCGGTCAAGCTGCTGTCCGGGGAGTGATCTGACATGTCGCTCGACTCCCTCAAGTCCCGGATACCGGACTACGCCAAGGACCTGAAGCTCAACCTGGGCTCGGTCATCGGCAACTCCGACCTGCCGGCGCAGCAGCTGTGGGGCACGGTGCTGGCGACGGCGATCGCCTCCCGTTCCCCGATCGTGCTGCGCGAGCTGGAGCCCGAGGCCAAGGCGAACCTCACGCCGGAGGCCTACACGGCGGCGAAGGCCGCCGCGGCGGTCATGGCGATGAACAACGTCTTCTACCGCACCCGTCACCTGCTGTCGGACCACGAGTACGGCACCCTGCGGGCGGGCCTGCGGATGAACGTCATCGGCAACCCCGGGGTCGACAAGGTCGACTTCGAGCTCTGGTCGTTCGCGGTCTCCGCCATCAACGGCTGCGGCATGTGCCTCGACTCCCACGAGCAGGTGCTGCGCAAGGCCGGCCTCGACCGTGAGGTCATCCAGGAGGCGTTCAAGATCGCCTCGGTGGTTCAGGCGGTCGGCGTGACGCTCGACGCGGAGGCGGTCATGGCCGAGCCGGCCGAGTAACCCGCCCCATGTGCACGACGGCCCCCGCCCATCCGATGGGCGGGGGCCGTCGTGCACCCATCAAGTGGAACGAGGTCCACAAGGACGGCCAGAAGAGCACCGTCAACGACGACAGCCCCGTCTACGTGGAGAACCGGTTCACCGCGGTGTGGAACCACAACCTCGGGTTCCACCCTGCGTCGGAGGCCGGGAAGGTACCCACATGGCCGGGGCCCGCATCCTGAGTATCCGTACTCAGGCACCCGGCCGTTGCGCCTGAAAGGCTGCAGGACGTGAGCACCTCCGGCACGGAACCACAGCCCGCGGAACCACAACCTGTCCTGCCGCGGGTGCTGGGGACCGCCGTCACGGGAGCGGTTCTGGCCGCCGGTTCCGCGGCCTACCTGTCATGGGCCGAGCAGCGCAGCGACCGGATCTGCCGGACGACCGACAGCCTCTGCTTCACCGGATGGGGGCTGACAGCCGTCCCGCTCCTGTTCACGGCCTCCCTGATCGTGCTGCTCGTCGTGTACAAGAGGCTGGGCATCCGGCCGCGGCTCGCCGTCATCCCGCCGACGCTCGTGCTGGCGCCGGTCCCCCTCGCGGCCGCACACGCGACGGCCGGCTGGTGGGCTGTCGCCCTCATGGGCGGGGCCTGGTCCTCCTCGTTCGCCCTCGCCGCGTGGGGCCGTTACCGGATTCCGGCTGTCGCGGCCTCGGCCGCGCTGCTACTCGGCTCCATGGTCGTCTTCTACGGCTGACGGCTCGCTCTGTCGTGCGACCGCTTCCGCCGAGTACGCGCGCAGGTACCCCACCACGGTGTTCGTCACCGCTACGAGGGGTACGGCCACCACCGCGCCGCCGATGCCGGCCACCATGCCGCCTGCCGCGACCGTGAGGACGACGGCCAGCGGGTGGACGCGGACCGCGCGCCCGAGGATGAACGGCTGCAGGACGTGGCCCTCGATCTGCTGGACCGCGAGCACGACCGCGAGGGTCATGACGGCCGCGAAGACACCCTGGGTGACCAGCGCCACCATCACCGCGAGCGCGCCGGAGGCGACGGCGCCGACGAGCGGGATGAACGAGAACAGGAAGATGAAGACGGCCAGCGGGACAGCCATCGGCACGTCGAGGAAGTAGATGCCGATGCCGATGAAGACCGCGTCTATCAGGGCGACCAGGACCGTTCCGCGCACATAGGCGGTCAGGGTGCGCCAGGCGCGCGGACCGGCGCCGGCCACACCCGGGCGGGCCGCGGCGGGCACCAGCTTCAGGAACCACTCCCAGATGCGCTTGCCGTCGTAGAGGAGGAACAGGGTCGAGAAGAACACCAGCAGGATGCTGGTGAGGCCCTCGATGATGACCTGAACGCCCTCCAGGCCCGCGGACGTTATCTGGTCGGCGTTGGCGCCGATCGCCTCACGGAGGTTCTTCGCGATCTGGTTGATCTGCTTGTCCGTGACGTGGAACGGGCTCTTCAGCAGCCAGTCCCGCAGGTCGTCGATGCCGGACTGGATCTGGGTGGAGAGCGTGTCGATGTTCTCGATGACCTGCCAGGTCACGAACCAGCCCATGAGCCCGATGACGACGAACCCGCTGATGGCGGTGAGCGCGGTGGCCGGGCCGCGCGGCACTCCGCGACGGGTGAGCCGGGCGACCGTCGGCTGCAGCAGCGCGGTCACCAGCAGGGCGATGACGAAGGCGAACACCACCAGCTGGATCGCGCTGATGACCCGCATCAGGACCCAGAGGGTGCCGGCGAGGACCAGCAGCCGCCAGCCGGCTTCGGCCGCCACCCGCACCCCCCAGGGCACCGCCTCGGCGGGGTCGGGACGCGGGCCGGCCGGGGGCGCGGCCCTGCGTGCGACCGGCGCCGGGTTCGAGTCGGCGGCGGGGCCGGAGGCGGAGGGTTCCGGCGGGGTGTGCGAGGGATCAGGGTCGTTCTCGCGTTCCACCTCGGCGCGGCGCTCGTCCAGGCGCCCGCTCACCTCGGTGAGACCTGCACCGAGTTTGCCGAGCCACACTGGCACTCGTGACATGATCCGTCCTCTTCCCCCGCGTCCCCGGATACGCCTCACCACTCCCCTCTGGAGTCGTCGTGTCCGACCGTACAGGGCAGCAGCCCCTCACCCTAGGACGGGGAGGGGCTGCACAAGGTTGAGATGTCGTTCCGGAAGCACCGCAACCGGTGTGGACCGATCAGTAGTTGCCGTTGGCCTGCCAGTACGACCAGGCGTCACACGGGCTGCCGTAACGCACGTTCATGTAGTTGAGGCCCCACTTGATCTGCGTGGCCGGGTTGGTCTGCCAGTCGGCGCCGACGGACGACATCTTCGAGCCGGGCAGGGCCTGGACGAGACCGTAGGCGCCCGAGGAGGGGTTGACCGCCTTGTAGTTCCAGGTGGACTCGTGGTCCACGATGTTGCTGAAGCACTGGAACTGCCCGGCCGGCACGATCTGACGCGCCATCGCCTGGACCTGCGCGACGGTGTAGGAGCTCTGCACCGGGAAGCTGGATGCGTCGCGGACGTCGTCACGGCTGGCCGCGGACTTCGTCTCGGCGCGCTCCTTGGCCGCCTTCGCTTCCTTGGCTTCCTTGGCCGCCTGCTCGGCGGCCGCCTTCTTCTGGATCGCCGTGTGGGCGGCCGCCTTGCGGGCAGCTTCCTCGGCGTCCTTCTTGGCGCTCGCGTCCGCCGCGATGGCCGCGGTGTCCGCCTGCTGCGTCAGGGACGCGGTCTGCACCTGGGCCTGCTGACCCGCGGGGAGGTCGGCGAGAAGCGTGGTGTCGGCAGCCGTCGGCTCGGCGTCGTTGTTCTGCGCGACGCTGCCCGAGGCAACTCCGACGACGCTTCCGACGGCGGTGACCGCGGTGGCCGAGGCCACTGCGAATCCCCGGACCGAAATCCGGCTCACACGGTTTCCTTCCAGCATCGCCCGCTTCGGTGACCCTGGCGGACGCAATCGTGCCCCTGACACTGGCCTCCCAACTGCGGGGTCACGGGAGGCACGGGCCCGGTGGGACAACTCCCCGCTGGGGAGTGCCGTGTGATGCTCGGGCGGCATACGACATCGCTATGGAGTTGGACGTGGTGTTCCGGTGTTGCCGTACCGCTGGGGGTACAGGTGTGTCGTATGCGGGGCCTGACAGGAATGAGACTCTGCCGTAACCGGACGCCGGGTGGCAATTCCGAGTTGCGTGTGAAAGCTCACATCCGGTTTGGTCCAGCGGATTTCCAGAAACGGCCACACACGACGGCGCCGCCCGGCTAGGCTCTCGGCCTTTTGCCGGACGGCGCCAACTGGCTGGTCAGTCACCCATGTTGGTCACTCGGGTCAGATGTGACCCTCTTCGAGCATTTCGGTCACAAGTGCGGCGATCTGGGACCTCTCGGACCGCGTCAGCGTGACGTGCGCGAAGAGCGGATGACCCTTCAGCTTCTCCACGACGGCGACCACGCCGTCGTAGCGACCGACGCGCAAATTGTCCCTTTGCGCCACGTCATGGGTCAGAACGACCCGTGAATTGGCGCCGATTCGGGACAGAACGGTCAGCAGGACATTCCGTTCGAGTGACTGCGCCTCGTCCACGATCACGAACGCGTCGTGCAGCGAGCGCCCGCGGATGTGGGTGAGCGGCAGGACCTCCAGCATCCCGCGCGCGGTGACCTCCTCGATGACCTCGCGGCTGGTGACCGCCGAGAGGGTGTCGAAGACCGCCTGGGCCCAGGGGCTCATCTTCTCGGCCTCGGAGCCGGGCAGATAGCCGAGCTCCTGCCCGCCGACCGCGTACAGCGGACGGAAGACCATCACCTTCTGGTGCTGACGGCGCTCCAGGACCGCCTCCAGGCCCGCGCACAGCGCCAGCGCCGACTTGCCGGTGCCGGCCCGGCCGCCCATCGAGACGATGCCGACGTCGGGGTCGAGGAGCAGGTCGAGCGCGATCCGCTGCTCGGCGCTGCGGCCCTTGATGCCGAACGCCTCACGGTCGCCGCGCACCAGCCGGACGTTGCCCTCGGCGGTGACCCGGCCGAGCGCCTTGCCTCGCTCCGACTGGATCGTCAGACCGGTGTGCACCGGGAGTTCGGAGACCTCCGGCACGTACACGTGGCCTTCCTCGAAGAGGATGTCCACCTGCTCGCCGGGCAGCGTCACTTCGGACATCCCGGTCCAGCCGGAGGAGTCCGTGATGGCGAGTTCGGCCCGGTACTCCTCCGCGAGGAGCCCCACGGAGGACGCCTTGATCCTCAGGGGCAGGTCCTTCGACACGACGGTGACGTCGTACCCCTCGGCCTGCAGGTTGCGGGCGACCGCGAGGATGCGGGAGTCGTTGTCCCCCAGGCGGTAGCCGGTCGGCAGAACGCTGGGGTCCGAGTGGTTGAGCTCGACACGGACGGTCCCGCCGAGTTCCCCGATCGGGATGGGGGCGTCGAGGCGACCGTGCTTCACCCGGTAGTCGTCGAGCAGGCGCAGGGCCTGCCGGGCGAAGTAGCCGAGTTCGGGATGGTGCCGCTTGGCCTCCAGCTCCGTCACCACGACGATCGGGAGCACGACCTCGTGCTCCTCGAACCGGGTGAGGGCGTTCGGGTCGGCCAGCAGGACGCTGGTGTCGAGAACATAGGTGCGCCGGTCTGGCTTGTGGCGCTTTGTGCTGGTCACCACGGAAGGACGTACCCCCTCGGATGAGGTCGGGGAGCGACGAAGTGAGACTGGGCCGGGTGGGCGGGAACCAGTCGGGCCGGTAGCCGGCCCTGGCGCGTGGCGGGCCGAGAACCGGCCCTCCGCGGCTGCGTCCGTGCTGTGACCGCACGGTCGGGCTGGTGCAAAGGGCCTCCCGGGCGGACGGCCCCGAGCCGTCCGCTGAGATGCGACGCCCGTGGTTCGGGTGTCGACCTGCTTGGCTTATGCCCTCGAACAAGCGGCGCCATGCAAGAGCATGGGACAGCGCGCCGGTGAACTCCTTGTTACACCCGCTCGAAATGGGGTATACGAGCGCCTTTCACCCCGGGGGTACGTCCTGGGGTCGGGTTCCCTCGGATCAGCCGCCGTAACGCCGATGACGTGCGGCGTAGTCGCGCAGGGCGCGCAGGAAGTCGACCTTGCGGAAGGCCGGCCAGAAGACCTCGCAGAAGTAGTACTCCGAATGGGCGGTCTGCCACAGCATGAATCCGGACAGCCGCTGCTCACCGCTGGTGCGGATCACCAGGTCGGGGTCGGGCTGGGCGCGGGTGTAGAGGTGACGGCCGATCATGTCGACGTCGACGGACTCGGCCACGTCCTCCAGGGACAGGCCCTTGTCCTGGGCGTCGTGGAGCATCGAGCGGACCGCGTCGGCGATCTCCTGGCGGCCGCCGTAGCCGATGGCGACGTTGACCAGTATTCCGTCGACGTGCGCGGTGGCCTCCTCGGCCTCCTTCAGCGTCCTCTGCATCTGGGAGGGCAGGATGTCGGGCGTGCCGACATGGTGCACCCGCCAGCGGCCGTCGGCGGCCAGCGTGCGCACGACGTCCTCGATGATGCCGAGGAGGGGAACGAGTTCCTCCTTGGGCCGGTCGAGGTTGTCCGTCGACAGCAGCCAGAGCGTGACGACCTCGACGTCGGTCTCGGAGCACCAGCCGAGGAATTCCTCGATCTTCTCGGCACCGGCCCGGTGGCCGTGGACGGTGCTGGAGCCGGCGGCCTTCGCCCACCGGCGATTGCCGTCCATGATGACCCCGATGTGCTTGGGCACCTGAGCGTGGTCCAGGTGGCCCTCCACCCGGCGTGCGTACAGCCTGACCAGCAGACTGCGCAGCTTGTCGCGCAGGTTCACGTGTTCGTCAGCCCCTCCGGTGTGGCGGTCCCCGCGGGCGCAGCCTACCCCTGCGGGGCTTCGGCGGTGGATTCCTGCCCCCGGGCCCCGCCCTTGGGAGGCCACCGGGAGGCCGCTTGGGAACCCGCCGGAAGACCGCTTGCGAGGCCGCCCCCGTGGGAAGAAAAACGGGCCGGTCCGTGGGGGGGGAGACGGACCGGCCCGAGGGGGGGGCTTCCACCATAACCCTTCGTAAGGGCGAATGCGTGCATCCGCGCCTCACAACTACTCTCCGAAGTCGCCCGGCGACGCGGCGGTGAGCGCGGAACGCTTCATTCAAGGGGTTCGAACAGCCGAAACGCAGCCGATTCCCAGGCAAACGAGCCGTTTACGGGTGGATCCAGAGGATTTAGGCCCTCATCAGACCCACTCGACCACTTGTCTCCCCCATCCCCCCGACGGGCGACCCGGTCGCGAACGGCCGCTTGACGCGTCCCTTGACGGGATTCGAGCACCGCGCAGCCCCCTCCGCTGCGCGGCACCACTCACGCAGCTTTGCTTACGCGAATTACCTTGGTCTGAACTTAGTCGACCGGCCGCACGGATGCGAGTCGCGGTCGATAACAATGTGGAAACTCCGGGTGGATGACAGGTGGCCACTACCGCCGCGCCACCGTTTCGCGGAGCACCAGCAGCACGTGCTCGTCGTCACCGTGCCGCAGCGTGCCCTCGCGTTGGAAGCCGCGCTTCTCCAGGAGGCGTACGGAGGCGGTGTTCCCGGAGAAGGGATCGGCGTACAGGGGCCGCACCCGCTCCTGCTGGAGAAAGAGTGTCAGCGCGCGACTGCCTACGCCCCTCCCCCAGTACGGCCGTCCGAGCCAGTAGCCGAGGAAGCGGCGGTCGCCCTCCCACCAGGACACGACATGACCGGCCGCCTCGGCGTCCACGGTGACGGTCCGCACGAGGCAGTCGGGATCCCCGAGGACGCTCTCGCGCCAGTGGGCCATGAACCTCTCCCGCGGCCGGGGCGTGAACCGCGACCGCAGGAGGGCCTCGGGCTCGTGCTCGTACGCCAGGAACCACTCGAGGTCGGCGTCGGCCACCTCTCGCAGCGCGATGTCTTCGTGCTTCTCGGTCATGGCGACGAGTGTGGCCGGGGCCACTGACAACGGCTGCCGCGCTACGGCAGGAGCGGCCGGACCTCCTCGGCGGTGAACCGTACGAAGCCCTCGGGATCCGGCTCGTCCCCCGTCGGCTGGAGGACCACCGTGTCGGCCCCCGCGTCCGCGAGCCGCCGCACGGCGTCCGCGACGGCTGCCGCGTCCCCGGCGACCCCGAGGTCCGGGACGGATTCCAGTCCCTCCGCGACGAGTTCGGCACGGAGGCGGTCGGCGGCGCCGGGCCCGGTCGCCGTGAGGAGATAGACGACGACCTTGTGCGCCCCGGCACGCCCCGCCTTCTCCCGGCCCTCCTCGATGAGCCGGCGCGCCCGGCGTACACCGTCCGGGGGCGTGGCGGCCGTGAGGATCGTGCCGTCGGCGGCCTCACCGGTCAGCCGCAGCGTACGGGGCCCGGTGGCACCGGCGAGGACCTCGACGGCACCGTCCGGGGGCCAGTCGAGGGCGACGCCGTCGAGCTTCACGTACCGTCCGTCGACGCTGACCCGCTGCCCGCCCAACAGGGCCCGCAGCGCCTCGAGATGCTCCCTCAGCAACGTCAGCGGAGACTCGGCGCGGGCGCCGACCTGCCCCATCCAGTCCTGCACACCGTGGCCGACGCCGACGATCGCCCGCCCCGGGAACATCCGGTGCAGCGCGGCCGCCTCCATCGCGGTGATGGCCACGTTCCGGAGCGGCACGGGCAGCAGTCCGACCCCGATCCGCACCCGCTCGGTCCACGCGAGCGCGGCGGCGGCCGTGGAGATCCCGCCCTCCAGGAAGCAGTCCTCCCACAGCCAGAGTTCCTCCAGCCCCGTGGAGTCCGCGATGCGGGCCACGGATCGGAGTCGCTCCGGGGGGAGTTGGGGACGGAAAACGGCGCCGAGAGCAGTCATGCGCCTTTCGTAGCCCGTCGGTGGCATACGCCACAACTCGATTTGGGTACGGTCGGCCCCATGGGGCGCTGGCGGGACGGGCGGGGCAGGCTCACGGTTCTGGGCGACGGCGGCACTGCCGGCATCCCCCTGGAGATCGCCGCCTCCTACCGTGCCCGGACGAAGGGCCTGCTGGGCCGGGACTCCCTGAACGGGGCCATGCTCCTGTCCCCGGCCGGCAGCGTGCACACCTTCCGCATGCGGATACCCATCGACGTCGCCTACCTGGACCGCCGACTGAAGGTCGTCGCCGTACGCACCATGCGCCCCGGCCGCCTGGGCCTGCCCCGCCTGCGCGCCCGGCATGTGCTGGAGGCGGAGGCGGGGGCGATGGAGGGGTGGGGGGTTCGGGTGGGGGTGCGGGTGGCGGTGGAGGCCGACCTCGGGGCCGAGGGAGACTGACACGCCTGCGGCCGTGGCAATTGGTGGGTATGTGCCAGGCTCAGTCGGTGAATCCGCAGGTGGGGAAGTCTCGGCGTGAGACATTCCCTCCAATCGCACACGTCAGGTCCTGAGGTACGCACTCGCTGCGGTTCGGGGCAGCACCGCCCACATGCGCGTGCCACCGCCCGGTTCGCGGGCTTCGCCGAAGTCCCAGTCGCCCTCGCATGCCCTGACCACGCAGGCGAGCACCCGCAGCGCCGCCCGGCGGCGGCTGTCGCAGGCGGTGGCGAGGCGGGGGTTGATGTGGCGGGGGTGGCCGTCGAAGAGGCTCACGCGGAGGGCGGCGTCGCGGTAGCGCAGCGATACGTAGATGTCGGCGGAGGGGGTGAAACGGCAGGCGCATGCGGTCAGTTCGCTCACCACTTGTACGGCGGGATCCGTGAGCTCCCCGAGGTGGTGGACCTGGAGGATCGTCCGGACCGCCGTTCTGGCGATCGCGGGAGTCTGCGGGGAGGCGGGGAGCGTGAAGCTGTAGGCCAGGGTTTCGGGGGTGGAGGGCGTCGGGGGCAGGTCCGCGGAGTGCGGGACCAGGCAGGACGTCATGTGTGCGGGCATGGCGGCGACTTCCTTGTCGTCGGTTTGCGTTGACGCCTCGATCGGTGGCCTGTCTCCCTGACGCGGCCCGCCCCTCCCAGGGCAGGAGGTTGCGGGCAGGCTCGCGCGATGCGCTTCCGGGGGGCGCCGGGCCGTGTTCGGCCCGTCACTGAATGTAGGAGTGCAGGAGTCACGTTGTCCACTTATTCGGAGATAATTACCCCCTTGAGAGTTGGACCGTTGACCTGTGGACCGGCAGACTGAGGCGACCGCATGGCAGGCGAAGGGGTGGCATGGCGACGAGAAGCGCACCGACGGAGCGACAGAAGCGGCTGGGCGCCGAGTTGCGGAGGATGCGGCTCGCGGCGGGAGCCACTACGGAGTACGCCGCTGGACTGCTCGGCATCGATCGGACCCGGCTGTCCAACATGGAGTCGGGGATCCGCCCCTTCTCGGCGGAGCGCGTGCGCACCCTCGCGTGCAACTATGACTGCGCCGACGAGCGTTATGTCGAAGCACTGGCCGCGATGGCGGACGAGAAGGCGCGGGGTTGGTGGGAGCACTACCGAGGCACCCTGCCCGCCGGCCTGTTGGACATCGCGGAGTTGGAGTGGCACGCCGCGCGAGTGCGAACGGCCCAGGTGATGCATGTACCCGGGCTGCTCCAGACCGAGGAGTACGCCCGTGCCGTCTTCGCTGCCGTACTCCCCGCCCTGACCCGGCTGGAAGTGGAACTGCGGGTGGACCACCGCATGAAGCGGCAACAGGTGTTCGAACGGGCCGAGCCGCTTCCCTACGTGGCGTACGTCCATGAGGCCGCGCTGCGCATGCCGTACGGCGGCGCCGAGGCGACCCGGCGCCAACTGGAACACCTGGCCGCCCAGTCCGAACGCGAGACCATCGATGTCCGGGTGATTCCCAGCAACGTGGGTGATTTCCCTGGCGCGGGCCACGCTCTGCTGTATGCCGACGGAATCGTCCCCCAACTGGACACCGTGCAGTTGGATTCCGCGCACGGTCCGGAATTCACCGGCGCCGAGGCACAGCTCACCAAGTACCGTGCCCACTTGGATTGGATGGACGACGCGGCGCTGTCACCGGCGGCCTCCCGCGACCTCGTCCGGACTGTCGCCCGAGAACTCTGAGGGAGCCACCATGACCGACATCAGCTGGGAAGACCCCTTCTGCGGCGAGGGAAACAACTGCTTCCGCATAGGCACCGACCCCCAAGGCAACGCCTACATCGCCGTCGCCGGGCAGGAGGAGCACTTCGTCACCGACACCCGCGAAGCGCTCCGCACCCTCATCCTGGAGATCAAGGCCGGGAAGGCGGATCATCTGCTGTAGGTGACCGCCCGGTCATCCCCCGAGATTCCGCGCCCGAGAGTTCTGAGGGAGCCGCCATGACCGACATCACCTGGGAAGACCCCTTCTGCGCCGAAGGCAACAACTGCTTCCGCATAGGCACCGACCCCCAAGGCAACGCCTACATCGCCGCCGCCGGGCAGGAGGAGGACTTCGTCACCGACAGCCGCGAAGCGCTCCGTACGCTCATCCTGGAGATCAAGGCCGGGAAGGCCGACCACCTCCTGTAGGCCCGGCTGCTACCCCGAGCGCGGGAAGCTGACCTCCACCCGGCGGTTCTTCTTGCGGCCCTCCTCGGTCGAGTTGTCCGCGATCGGGTACTGCTCGCCGTAGCCCCGTACCTCGAAGGTGATGTTCGCGTCGTTCAGATCCTGGTCGAGGACGCCCTGCACGGCGTTGGCACGCTGCCTCGACAGGACGTCGCCGTGGGCCGAGGAGCCCAGGTTGTCCGTGAAGCCGAAGACCCTGACCTGGGTCGCGTTCTGCTTCTTGATCTCGTCCGCGATGGCCTGGATGCGGGACTTTGCGTCGTTGCTCAGCTTGAAGCTGTCCTTGCCGAACAGCACCTCAGCCTGCAGCGCGAACTTCACGTCCGCGTTGGTGTCCTCGCGGCGTTCGTCCCCGCTCTGGTCCTCGACGACCGACTTGATGTCCAGCACCTTGGGATCCGCGAGGGTGGCGCCCTCGGGGAGCTTGAGGTCCGGGTCGGTGGGGTCGACCTTCACCGGGGCTGAGGCGGAGGGTTCGGTGCCCGGGGGGACGCTGGGGCTGGTGTCGTCGGCGCGGGCCGTTGTGGGGGCGAGCAGGAGGAAGGCGGCGGTGGTCACGGCGAGGGGGAGGTGGTGGCGGGTTGTGGTCACGGGGGGCTCACCCGGAGATCTGGATCGTGCCGCTGGAGAAGGTGGGTAGTTGGAGGGTTACCTCGGAGGTACCTGCGGGGGGCGAGGGGAATTGCATGAAGACGGGGATGGTCTGACCGGACTGAATCGAGGTGAGACCAGTGGTCGTCAGCGGCCGGCCATCTGTATCCCGCAGTACGTAGTAGCGCTTCTTCCCTTTGGCGTCCACCAGGGTGGCACCGCCGAGCGACGTTCCGTGCTGCACAATCTCGGTCTCATCGCCGCGTAGAGCGGACGGGATGACCAGCGACTGGGACGCGTCGTTCTTCAGATCGCCGTTCACCGTAACAAAGCCACCTGAGTCCCGTTCAGCAGAGGTGATCTGGAGAAGTAGGCCACCCTGTCCCTTGAGTTCGGCCAACGGCGTGTCCGACTTGCCCTCTTGAGCGCTCGGTTTCGATCCGGTGTCCTTCGAGGCGGACGGCGAGGTCTGCGGTTTCTTGTCCTCGCTGCCGCCCCCGCCGCAGCCCGCCATACCGACAGCCAGACCGGCCGCAACGGTCAATGCGACCATCCCCCTGCGGGCCTTCGCAGTGAACCGAACGCTCATCGCTCTGCTTCCTTCTTAATCGTCGTTCGCATGTTAGGCGGCCAGGTGGACGTCGAAGAGGTCCTCGGGTTTTGGAAGACTCGTGAGATCGTCGGGGTCCGGCTCCCAGGTATTCCCGTCCTTGCAGGTCAGCAGTGGCAGTGCATCGCTGTGGGCGTCATCCTCTGGCGGCTTGCACAGGGGCTCTATCACGGCTTTCGCGTGTGCTGTTGACTGCAAGTTCTCCGTGCCAGGAACGACGGAGTCTCCAACGCGCTTGTTGGTCTTGGCATCGACCTCATAGGTCAACGGGTCGGGAGCGCCGTAGCGGGTTACAGCAGCGTCGTTGTGCCCGGCGAGCTGGTCGGCCCGCAAGCGTGGGAGATTGGGATCGATCTCCACCTCCCCATGCAGGTCCCGTTGCCACTTGGTCGGGTCGAGCACGTCCTCCACCCACTTGGCCGCAAACTGCTCCCGCGCGCTCTGGGCCGCCGCCAGAGCCGCCGCATCCGCAGCGGTCTGGGCACCGTTCCGGTTCACCGCCGCTTGACCCACCGCAAGGTAAGCGAACGCGAGAAAGAGCAGGCCTGCCACCACTGTGATGTAGATGGGGAAGGCCTGCCCTGCATCGTCGTAACGACGTGAGCGCACTAAACGATCTTGTTGATCTGCGCCATGATCTTGTCGAGGATCGCAGAACCGATGCTGGTCCCCGTAACCGCCAGCACGATAGCCACCACCACCGCGATGATCCCCAGATACTCGACCGCCGTCTGCCCCCCGTCGCCCGCCCGGCGCCGCAGCGCCTCGGCGGTCGTGTTCTTCCAGCCGTTGACGCGAACCTTGGTCGCCACGGCCGTCTTCAGCATCAGGTCGCTCATGGTGTTCCCCTCCGGGTTCGCTACCGACCCGGGCACCGTAAGGCCGAATGCCCCACCCACCACAGGGCCCCTGGGCCCAATCCCGCCACATCTCACGCCACCCCCAGCCACTTGGCGGCCGCCTGGGAGCGGCTGGTGCTCTGGAGCTTGGCGAAGATGCGGTTGATGTGGTTCTTGACCGTCTTCTCGCTGATGAAGCACGCGGCGGCGATCTGCTGGTTGTTCATGCCCGTCGCGATGAGGTCCATGATCTCCGCCTCCCTCGTGCTCAGTCGGAACTGCGACCTCGTTGAATGTCCCACATAGGATTGCACTTGCGAAAGACCCGATCGGGCTATTTGGCGTGGGACAGCAGGAAGTTGCATGGTCGCATGTGCAGATGCAGGCGGGCACGACAACCGCCCCGCGGCCAGCGCCGACGCCGCGCTCGGCGTGAAGTGCGGCCGGCCCGCCCGGGTGTCCCGTACCGCTGTGACCAGTTGCTCCACCGTGAACTCACCGTGGACCAGATAGCCGACCGCCCCCAGCCGCACGGCCTCCCGCACCGTCTCCGACTCATGGCTGTACGTCAGCATCATGACCGGGGCCAGCGGTACCAGGTCCGGGAGGGCGGTGAGGCCGTCCACGCCGGGCATGCGGACGTCGAGGAGGATCACGTCGGGGCGGTGGAGACGGGCCGCGGCGCAGGCCTCGCGGCCGTCGGCGGCCTCGGCGACCACCGTGGTGTCCTCCCGGCCGGAGAGGAGGGCGGTGAGGCCGGCCCGGACCACCGGGTTGTCGTCGGCCACCACGATGCGCAAGGGCGAGTTCGGATTCGGCGGCATCGGGTGCCTCCTCTCATGCGTCCTGGGACGGTACGGGGGTCAGGGCCGCCAGCGGGAGTTCCAGGCGGACCTCCGTGCCGCGGGGATGGTCACCCCGGCCGATACGGATACGGGCGCCCACCGACTCAGCCCGTTCGATCATGCCCACGACACCGAAGTGACCCGTACGGCGCAGGTGGTCGAGGGTGGTGCCCGGTGGCAGGCCGCGACCGTCGTCGTAGACGGTCAGGGTCAGTAAGTCGTCGCCGTCGACCGCCGCTTCCACGCGCACCTGGGTGGGTGAACCGTGGCGGTGCGCGTTCTCCATGGCCTCCGAGACGACCGTGAGGAGCTGGCGGGCCACCGCCGGGGGGATCGGCGGGATATCGAGGCCGACCGGGGACCGGTACGTCGCCGGGATGCCCGTGCGGGCCGTGAAGTCCTCGGTCTGCGCGGCCAGTTCCGTCAGTACGTCCGTGCCGTCGACGGGGTCGCTCTCCCGGCGGAGGTCGGTGAGGAGTTCCCTGGCCTCAGCCGCCGCCCTACGCGCCGACCGGGCCACCAGTTCCGCCTGCGCACGCAGCACGGCGGGGTCTTTGCGGTCCGCCGATGCCGAGGCCGCGAGACCGTCCGCGGCCAGGGCCACGCCGTAGAGGGTCTTGGTCACCGAGTCGTGCATCTCGCGGGCCAGGCGGGCGCGTTCGGCGTTCACGGCCTCCGTCACCGCCAGGCGGGCCTGGACCTCCGTCAGGGCCTGGGTGGCCGTGCCGAAGCGGAGCATCAGGTTGCGCAGTGTCGAGCCCACGGCGCCCGTGATGACGCACAGGCCGGGCAGGAGCAACGACTCGGCCAGTTCGGCGTCCTGATGTCCCCTCAGCGTGGCGTGGACCAGGAGCAGGATCAGGGACTGGAGGGAGGCGAAGCACGCCGCTCCCCGCCAGCTGTAGACCAGGCCCGCGAGGAGCGGGGTGCAGACGCTGACGTAGGCGAGGGTCGTGTCCGGGCCGGCCGAGATGAGGAGCAGGGAGCCGGTCAGGGTGTCGGCCGCGAGGAGGCTGGGGTGGCGTAGGAGGAGGGGGCCGAAGCGTTCCCAGTCCCTGAACAGGACGTAGGACACCATGAAGGTGACGACGACCGCCGCGCCGACCAGGCGGACGCCGATGCCCGGGGCGGCGTTGACCAGGGCCGCGGGGGCGGCCAGCGCGATCATGGCGAGGCGGAAGCCGAACACCTGGCGGCACATGGCCTGCAGGGCGCGGAGCTGGAGCTTCTCGGGGGCGGGTGGCTCCGGTCGGAGTTCGTCGCCGTCGGCGGCCCGCCACCGCCGGACCGGTCCCACCCGCCACCTCGTCGTCGCCATGGCCATCACCCCACCCCCTCTACTTCCCGGTGATCGAGCCGAAGTCCACACCGGAGCCCAGGAGCAGGCCCGAGGCGAGGAGGAGCATGGTGGCCGGGACCATGAAGGTGGTGATCATCAGAGTGGCCCGGGGTACCGCGCGGGCGGCCTTGCGGCGGGCGTTCTGGGCGTCCGTGCGGCGCATGTCCTTGGCGAGGGCGACCAGGGTGTCGACGATCGGGGCGCCCAGCTCCTCGCCCTGCTGGAGCGCCGTGACGAACATCGCCACCTGCTCCGAGTCGTTGCGGCGGCGCAGTTCCCTGAAGGCCTCGCGGCGGCTCATGCCGAGGTCCATCTGGCGCAGGGTGATGCGCAGTTCGTCGGCCCAGGGTCCCTCGTACCGGGATGCCACGCGGTCAAGTGCCTGGCGGAAGCCGAGGCCCGCGCTGACCACGACCGCGAGGACGTCCAGGAAGTCCGGGAGGGTCCGCTCGATGACGTCCTTGCGGATGCGGATCGCGGACCAGATGCCGACCTCCGTCCAGAACGCGCCGAAGGCCAGCAGGAGCAGTGCCACGAACCACTGGCCGCGGAGGAGGAAGACCAGGAAGCCCACGCCGCCGAGAGCCCCGTACACCGCGCGGCGGGCCGCGTAGCGGTCGATGGTGAGGCCGCCGGGGTTGCCCGCGAGGTCGATCTTGCGGCGGTACCTGGCGACCAGCTTGGGGCCCATCAGACGCAGCACGGTGGGCGCGTAGCGCATGCCCATGCGGTCGACCACGGAGTTCGCGGCGCCGGTGCGGGTAGAGCCGACCTCCAGGGCCAGCGCGAGGTCGCTGGGCAGTTTGGCGTCAGCCCGGTACATGCGGATGCCCATGAAGGCGCCCAGGACGCCGATGCCCATGGCGAGCGCGAGGAGCAAGGCAGCCATGCCGTCGGTCATCTCCTCAGATCCTCAGACGTCGATTCGGCTCATGCGGCGGATCAGCACGAAGCCGATCGCGTACAGGGCGAAGGCGATGAGCACACAGGCCTGGCCGATCGGCGAGCCGGTCATGCGGTCGAGCGCGCCGTCCTTCACGCCGTTCATCAGGAACAGGGCGCCGACGCCGAGGACCGGGACGGCGTACGAGGTCATGGTCACCTGGGAGAGCTGGGTGCGGATCTCACGCCGGGTCTCCTTGCGTTCCTCAAGGGTCTCCGTGAGGTTGCGCAGGGCGCTGACCACCTGTCCGCCCGCCCTGTTGGACAGGACCAGGGTGGTGACGAGGACGACCAGTTCACGGGACGGGAGGCGGTCGGCGAGCTCGCCGAGGGCGTCGTCCATGGAGTGACCGATCGCCAGTTGGTCGGCGACCTTGGCGAGTTCCTCACCCGCCGGGGCCTCCAGCTCCTCCGCGGCCATGCCGATGGCGGTGCGCAGGGCGAGGCCGGCCTGGGTGGCGTTGGCCAGGATGCGTGCGAGCTCGGGGAGTTGGTTGATGAAGCGCTCGATGCGTTTCTGGCGCTGCCAGTTGAGGAACTGCCACGCCGCGCAGACGCCCAGCAGTCCGGCGAGCGGGCCGAAGAAGGGCGCCAGGGTGGCCTGGCCGATCAGCCAGAGCGCGGCCACCGTGGCGAGCATGTACGCGAAGAACTCGCCCGGGGTGACGTCCAGGCCGGTCGCCGCCAGCCGCAGTTCCAGCTTCTTGCCGAGTCCGGTGCCACGCAGCCGGCGGTCCAGGTTGCGGAAGCGGCGCCGGCGGCCGGTGCCGGTGACCTGGCCGGTGTACGTCAGCCGGTCGACCAGTTCCGCCCGCTGGGCCCGGCCGGACGCGTAGGCGTGCAGGCCGAGCACCGCGAGGACACAGGTCAGAAGGGTGATGCCGGTGGTGAGGCTGACGAGGGTGTGGAGATCCATGGGGGTGGCCTACCTGGCTTCTCGGGTGGTCAGCTGGTCCAGCGTGTGGGCGACGCCGAAGGCCTGGGGTATCGGCTGGCTCGCCATGTAGAGGCGGTCGGCGGTGCGGCGCGGCAGCGGGAAGTACTGGAAGGCGCCGTGCACCCGGCCGTCGTGCGTCATGGGCTGGGCGTCGAAGCGGGCGACGGTGGCCAGGCGGTAGGGCTCGCCGCCGTGGCTGTCCAGGACGGCGATCTCCGTGATGCGGCGGGCGCCGTCGGCGAACCGGGTGAGCTGGACGATGACGTCGACGGCGCTGTTGATCTGGTCGTGCAGCGCCACGAAGGGGACCTCGACGTCGGACATGGAGGCTAGGGTCTGCAGACGGGTGAGGGCGTCCTCGGCGCTGTTGGCGTGCACGGTGGCGAGGGAGCCGTCGTGGCCCGTCGACATCGCCTGCAGCATGTCCAGGGACTCGCCGCCGCGGACCTCACCGACCACGATCCGGTCGGGGCGCATGCGCAGGGAGTTGCGGACCAGGTCCCGGATGGTGACCTGGCCCTTGCCCTCGACGTTCGGCGGGCGGGACTCCAGGCGGACCACGTGCGACTGCTGGAGCTGGAGTTCGGCCGAGTCCTCGATGGTGATGATGCGCTCGTGCGCCGGGATCAGACCGGAGAGCGCGTTGAGGAGAGTCGTCTTGCCCGTGCCGGTGGCGCCGGAGACGATGATGTTGAACTTCGCCTGCACCAGGCCCGCCAGCAGGAACACCATGTGCTCGTCCAGCGAGCCCAGGCCGATCAGCTCCTGGAGGGTGAACGAGCGCGGGAAGCGCCGGATGGTCAGGGTGGGGCCGGTCAGGGAGAGCGGCGGGATGATGACGTTCACGCGCTCGCCGGAGGGGAGGCGGGCGTCGACCATCGGGTTCGACTCGTCGACGCGCCGGTTGACCGTCGAGACGATCCGTTCGATCGTCTGCATGAGCTGGTCCTGCGAGACGAAGCGGATCGGCAACTGTTCGACCCGGCCGCCGCGCTCCACGAAGATCGCGTCGGGGCCGTTCACCATGATCTCGGTGATCGACGCGTCCTCGAGCAGCGGCTCCAGGATGCCGAGGCCGAGTGCCTCGTCGACCACCCGGCGGATCAACTGACCGCGCTCCACCGTGGAAAGCACCGGGCCCTCACGGCTGATGATGTGCCCGAGCACCCGCTCCAGCCGCGCCCTGCGCTCGGCGGCGGCCAGCGAGCTCATCTCCGCGAGGTCGATCTCCTCCAGCAGCTTGGCCCGGTAGGAGGCGACCAGATGGCCGTCCTCGCCCCGGCTGCCGTGCTCCTCGGGGGTGTTGATGCGTGCGCGGAGACTCATGGGGCGGGGGCTCCTTGGGCTTTGTGGTCGAGCGGCATGGTGGCCGTCTTCTGGGCGGTGCCGAACTTCCAGAAGGGCACGATCGAGGGGATTCTGACGTTGGCGGTCACCTCGACGGAGTCGCCCTGCGGCGCTTCCTCACAATGCACGTCGAGCCCACCACTGACCGCTTCGCTGCACGCCTGTTGGGCGGAGCCCGGCTGCAGTGAGGCGGCACGAGCCCCCGCCCGGGCCGCCGTACCGGCCTGCTCTGCGGCGTACGCAACCACCCCGATCTGTAAGCCGGCCATTCCGACGAGGAGCAGGATCGGGACGAACCCGAGGTACTCGATGGCGACCTGGCCCCGATCGCGGCAACGTTCACGGCGGTACGGCATGTCACTCCTTCACCTCCTCCACGGTGCTGGCGTGCCCGTGCACCGTGACGGGGAAGTCGATCGAACCCGGGAAGAGGACCGGCACCTTCAGACGGATGTCCGCGGTCACATAGCCGGTCCCATCGCACTGGTCGAAACTGGCGCCGTCCCGCCATGCGGCCGACAGATCCTTCAGCGCCGCCTGCTCACACACACCCTGCCGCTCCCCCCGAGGCACCGCCGTCCCCGCCCGCACCCCCTCGTCCGCGGCATTCCCGGCAAGCGTGTAGGCGTACCCCGTGAGCACGCACTGCCACATCAGCACCAGCGTCAGCACGATCAGCGGGGTCATGCCGAGCAACTCGATGCTGACCTGGCCCCGGTCGTCCGCCGTCCGGTCCGCTCTCCGTCTCACCCGCCCGCCTCCTTCCGGCGCCGGAAGCCCACCGACCCCCGGTCCCCCCGCGCACGGCCGCGTCGACCGCCCTCGGCGGCCTTGACCAGCCCCACCTCCCCCGCGAGCGCCCACAGGGCCTGCTTCACCGTGCTCCTGGCGTCGAGTTCGTGGACCCGTCCGGCGTCCACGGCGGCCTGGAGCTCCTTGAAGTTGGCCGGGACGGTGGTGCGGGCCACGGCGGTGCCGGTGATGCGCTGGACGAGGGGCGGCTGGATCTCCGTACTGCGCGAGTGACGGTTGACGACGACCGTGGTCTCCTCGGCCTTGCGGATCTGCAGCCGGTCCCACATCCGTACCGTCCGCTTGGCGGCGCGGACGGCGACCACGTCCGGGGTGGTCACCAGCAGCGCGGTGTCGGCCATCTCCACGGCGACCGCGCCGGCGCCGCTGAGCTGGGCGCCGCAGTCGACCACGACGACCTCGTAACGGGAGCGCAGGGCGCTGACGAGCTGGCGGGCGGCGCGGTCGGTGACCTCCTCGCCGCGTTCGCCCTCGCCGGGCGCGAGCAGCAGGGCGAGCCCCGTCTCGTGGCGGAAGACGGCGTCGGCGAGGACGCGCGGGGAGATGTCGTTGATGGCGGCCAGGTCGACGACCGAGCGGCGGAACTGGACGTCGAGGTAGGAGGCGATGTCGCCGGTCTGCAGGTCGAGGTCGACGAGTGCGGTGCTCCGGCCGGAGGCCTGGGCGGCGAGGGCGAGTTGGATGGCCGCGAAGGTGGCCCCGACGCCTCCCTTGGCGCCGCTGACCGTGACGACGGTGCCGCCGGCGCCGCTGACCACGTCCGCGCCGTGGCCGAGATGGCGTCGTACGCCGGTGGACCACTGGGCGACGGCCTGGACGCGCATCGCCAGTTCCTCGTAGCCGAGGGGGAGGGTGACCAGGCCGCGGGCGCCGGAGTCCATGGCGGCGGCGAACAGGTGGGGGCCGGCGTCGGAGGTGACGAGGACGACGCCGACGGCCGGGAAGCGCAGGGCGACTTCGCGGATCAGCTCCAGGGCCGGGACGGGGCCGATGCGTTCGTGTACGACGACGACCTCGGGCAGTTCGTCGACGGACTCGGCGGCGAGCCGGGCAAGGGTGTCGACGAGCTGGGTGGAGTCGGTGACCGGCGGCAGCGGTTCGGCGTCCGGGAGCTGGCTGAGCAGGGTGGTGAGGGACCGGACCGCGTCCGCGTCACCGACCGCCGGGAGGATCCTGGTGGGCATGCGGGGCGCCTCTCACTTGTCCGTCGCGAGTTCGTACGTGCGGTCCTTGTCGGGGACCGTGGTCTGGCTGCCGGGGGCCACCAGGGCGAGCCGGACCCGCTGGGCGAACGACTCGGCGTACGTGATGCGCTGGGCGTCGACGGTGGACAGCGCGAAGGTGATCGGGACGGCGTCGGTGGGCTGCTGCTGGTTCTTGTTGTCGGGCTCCAGGGCGGTGATCTGGCCGACGTCGAGGACCCGGGCGTTGGTGACGATGATCTTCGACTGGTCGGGGTCGCCCTCCTTCTTGCCCTGGAAGGTGGCGTAGACGTTGACCCGGGAGCCCGGGGTGATCTTGCCGGCGACTCCGGTGGCCGCGTCGATCATGATCGCGACCTCCTGCTGGCCGGCCTGGAGCGCGGGCTGGTCGACGACCATGTCGGTCTGCAGGAGCGAGCCCTTCTCCAGGGTGGTCACCGCGATCTTGCCCTCGATCTGGCGGAGGCTGGTGACGGCGTTGGAGGACAGCCACCGCTTTGGCATCTTGATCTGCTCGAACTGGCCCGGGTTCAGCGGCGCGTAGGGCGCCACCTTGGACCGCACCTGGTACGCGGTGACCTCGGGACCGACCTTGGACTGCACGTCGTGGACTACGGAGAGCACGCCGGCGAACGCGCCGAGGGCGCACAGGACCGACAGGATCAGGAGTATCACGCCGCGGCGCTGACGGGAGTTCATGAACCGTGCAACCTCATTGGGGGAATCGGTCGAGCGGGGTCGGGACTGAGCGATGGCGTTGCTGCGTACGTCATGTGGCGCTTCGTCAGGCGGGCGTGTGCTGTTCGAGGGCCCGGGGGGCGGGTGGCTCGTGGACGGGCGGGCTGGCCGAGCAGAAGACGCAGCGGTCGCCGATGACGTCGATGCCGCACCAGTGGCAGCTGCCCCGCCGTACCGAGGTGACCAACTGGTAGAGGACGGACAGGTCGGCGAGATGGCTGCAGAACTCGATCACCTTGCCGGTCCCCCACCAGGCCGGGGACTCGGCGGGCAGCGGGGCCTCACGCAGACCGTGCACGCCCCACGACTTCGCCAGCGTTCCCCCGACCCACTCGGACTGCAACTGCCCCTTGGCGACCAGCATCCAGGTGCTGAACTCCGGGCCGCTCAGGGTGGCGTCGGGCCCGACCCGCACCAGTTGCGGCTCTGGGTGGGCGACCACCGCGAACTGGCTGCCGGGCATCCAGGACTTGGCGTGCGCCTTGAGGTCGACCGGCACGCGGTCCAGCCTGGCGACGGAGCCGAGGACGGCCCCGGCGTGGATGTAGTGGGTGAGCAACCGACCGGCGGAGGCGAGCACGCCCGGGCTGAGGTCGCAGGAGGCGAGCTGGCGCAACTGGCGGGCGAGGACGGCGATGCCGAGGGGCGGCAGTTCGGGGCGGAACAGGGCGATGCGGTCGCTCTCCATGAGGGAGCGAAGGGTGTGCAGCCGCCGGGTCACCCCTTCGGGGACGGCCCGCGACGACACGACGATGACGTGCCCGTGCTGCTCGACGAGCGCCTGGAGTTCGGCCAGGGCGTCCTCGATCGGCCGCTGGTCCAGATCCCGCAGCACGACCGCGGGCACGGTCCGCTCATCCTGCGGCGGCAGCGCCATGTCGGCGCTGGTCACGGCAATGGCAGTTGGCACGCGCAGCTCCCCGCTCTTCACACCCGTCGGCCCGGGCTGTGTTACTGCCCTGGTTGGCCCGACTTCATTGCGTGACTTCGTGAGCACTGTAACCACGGCTACGTGAGCGGAGAACAGCGTTTGGATAGCTGGGCGGTAACTGTCTTTGCGCAACTCACGCCAAATCGGGGCAGGTTAAGCATCAGGCCAACTGCGGGTGGGATTCGTGCCGCTTCGCGGCCGTATCCGAACGGCGGGGGCACGTACTGCCTTGCAGTCGACAAACCGCCGATGTGATGATCCGTTGCATGTCCGAACACGGGGGCGATACCGACTCGACGGCACAAATACCCAGATCCCGGCTGTACGACTACGTGGACCTGGCCCGCGCCGAGCAGCCGGAGCCGACCGGGCCGGAGGCATCCGAGCGCACCACTTCGCCCGATCCCTCGGCACCCTCCACCGGTGCCACGGACGCCGTCGCGCGCAGGCGCCGCGAGTTCGCCGTCCTGCTGGGCGGGTTCCGGCGCGCGGCCGTACTCGTTCCCCTCGACGCGGAGAACGGCGCCCCTCTGACCGCGGACTTCGGCGGCATCCGCTGGATCTACGCCTTCTCCCACGAGCATGCCCTGGCGCGTTTCGCGCTCGCGAGGGGTGAGGGCGACCGGGAGTGGGCGTACCAGCGGTGACTCGGAGCGCGCCTGCTGGACGCCGCGGTGCCGGCCGTGGACGTGCCGTGCGGGGTGGCTCTCGACGTGGGCAGTGCGGGCGAGGACGCACTGTTCCCGCCGGTGCGGGGGATCGTGCCGGACGGGGCGGCGGTCGACATCGATGCGGAGTCGGGGGACGGGGCATGAGCGGTGGCGGCAAGGATCTGGCGACCGACGGGCTCGGTCTGATCGCCAAGGGGCTGACCGATGCGCTGGGTGAGCTGAAGGAGCTCGGCATGGTCGGGGAGGCCGGGGCCGGGCGCGGTTTCAGCGACATCGCCCTGTCCGGGCTGGAGTTGGGCCATGAGGGGCTGAGGGGGGAGTTCAAGTCGTTCTGCGAGCGCTGGGAGTGGGGCGTGCGCTCGCTGATCAACGAGGGCAACGGGTTCGCTGTGAGGACGGGCCTGGCGGCGGGCACGTACTACGAGAACGACCAGTATGTGAAGGGCACCTTCAAGGTCGTCGAGAACGCGGCCATCGGCAATCCGTACGCCTCCGAGGAGGAGGTGGAGAAGATGGGCTGGGGGGACATCGCCAAGTCCGGTGCGTTCGGCGGGGACGTGGACTACAGCAAGGCCTCCTTCGATCAGGCGCTGGCCAACAGTGAGCAGGGCTGGAAGGACGCGGGCCGGGACGTGATGACCTCCAGCACCGCCGGGCCGCTGGGCATCAACCCGGAGAACCTGCACGGCGCGTTCGGTGTCTCGGACCAGGAGTACGACCAGTACCTCGACAACACCTTCGGCCCCTCCCCCGAGGCCCGGGCCGAGGCTGCCGGGGGCGCCGGGGCCGCCGGGCAGCAGGGCGGCGAGGGCTGATGGGGATCGGAGACATCACCAACTCGCTGCTGGGCGGGGCCGAGGACCTCTACGACGCGGGCAAGAAGAAGCTCGGCGAGGGCGTCGACTGGGCCACCGACAAGGTGGGCGAGGGCCTGGACTACGTCGGTGCGCACGACTGGGCCGACAGTGTGGAGGACTGGGGCGACGAGATCGCCTCCGACCTGGGTGCCACCCCGGGCGAGCAGCAGCTCGGCCAGACCGAGGAGCCCAACGAACTCGTCCACGGCAACCCCGGCAAGATCCGCGAGAGCGCCAAGCACCTGAAGGACTTCCACGGCGCGTTCGACAAGGTGAGTTCCGGGCTGAGGAAGGTCGACTCCTCCGGCTGGCAAGGGGAGGGCGGTGACGCCTTCCGGGAGAAGTTCGGCGTGCACCCCACCAAGTGGGCGCAGGCGGCCGAGGCGTGCGACGCGGCGGCGGGGGCGCTGGAGTCGTACGCGGACACCGTCAAGTGGGCGCAAGGCCAGGCCAAGGAGGCCGTCGAGCTCTACAAGAAGGGTGTGCAGGCGTCCAAGGACGCGGTCGACGCCTACAACAAGAAGGTCGACGCCTACAACGCCAAGATCAAGGCGAACCAGGACCCCGGCCCGAAGCCCGAGACGTTCCACGACCCGGGCAAGGCCGACATCAAGGCCGCCGCCCAGAAACTCGCCGAGGCCCGCAAGCAGCGCAACACCGCCGCCTCCGAAGCACAGGGCAAGGTCAAAGCCGCACTCGCCCACGCGCCCGCCGAGCCCCCGCCCCTGGACCGCCTGGTCAACGACTTCACCGACGGCTCGCAGGCCGCCGGCACCGAACTCACCCACTTCGTCGGCGGCGTCGCCAAGGGCACGGCCGGCCTGGTGAACTTCGCCCGCGGCCTGAACCCCACCGACCCCTACAACATCACCCACCCGGCCGCGTACATGCAGAACGTCAGCATGACGCTGTCCGGCCTGGTCTCCACCGCCTCCCACCCCGACCGGGCCGCGAAGACCATGTTGGACGAGTTCCGCAAGGACCCGTCCGAGTTCGGCGGACGCCTCCTGCCGCAATTGGTCGGCACCGACGGCATCGGCATGGAGGCGGGCCTCGCCCGCGACGCCGCGGAAGCGGGCCTGACCCGCCAGGCGGCGGAAGCGGCGGCACGCCGGGAGGCACGGGCGGGGACGGAGGACGCCGCCGGGACCGCGGCGCGGGACCGAGTGAACGGGGACCCGCAGCAACCCTCCCGAGAGGGTGAAGCGGTGGAGAGCAAGGGCACCGACCCGATCGACCTCGCCACCGGCAAGATGTACCTGCCGCAGACGGACGTCGTTCTCCCTGGTGCGCTGCCGCTGGTCCTCACCCGGCGGGTGGAGTCCGGCTACCACCTGGGCCGTTGGTTCGGCCCGTCCTGGTCGTCCACCCTGGACCAGCGCCTGGAGATCGATGCGGAGGGGGTCGTCTTCGTCACGGAGGACGGCCTGCTCCTGTCGTATCCCCATCCGGCACCGGGCGTCCCGACCCTGGCGAGCCACGGCCCCCGCCTGCCTCTGGACCGCGTGGCCGACGGCTACACGATCACCGACCCCCGGACCCAGCGCACCTGGCACCTCGTCGATCGCGGTACCGACCTGGCCATCCTGGAACAGATAGACGACCGCAACGGCAACTGGATCACGTTCGAGTACGACGCGGAGGGCACTCCACTGGGCGTCTTCACGAGCGCCGGCCAGGGTGTCCGCATCACCACGGAGGCGGGCCGCGTCACGGCGTACCACCTGGCCGCCACAGGCGAGGAGCTGAAACGCTTCGCCTACACGGACGGCAACCTCACGGAGGTCATCAACTCCTCCAGCCTCCCCCTTCGCTTCACGTACGACGACGCGGGCCGGATCACGTCCTGGACGGACACGAACGACCGCAACTACACCTACGAGTACGACGACCGGGACCGCTGCGTCGCGGAGGGCGGCGCGGAGGGCCACATGGCCCTCTGCCTGACGTACGGGGAGCCGGACCCGACGACGGGCCTGCGGACCACGACGGCGACGACGGGCGAGGGCCACACACGCCGCTACCTGGTCAACAAAGCCTGGCAGGTGGTCGCTGAGACCGACCCCCTGGGCGCGACCACCCGTTACCACCGGGACCGCTACAACCGCCTGCTCTCCACAACGGATCCGCTGGGCCACACGACGACGTTCGAGTACGACGACGCGGGCAACCTCACGCGGGTGGTCCGCCCTGACGGCCGCGAGTCGAGGGCGGAGTACAACGGCCTGGGACTGCCGGTGAAGGTGGTGAACCCGGACGGCACGGTGATCCGCCAGACGTACGACGAGCGGGGCAACCGCACATCGCTGACGGACCCAGCGGGCGGCACGACGCGCTTCACGTACACCCAGGCGGGCCACCTGACATCCGTGACCGACCCGCTGGGACACACGACCACGATCGTCTGTGACCGCGCGGGCCTGCCGGTCGAGGAGACGGACCCGCTGGGCGCGGTGACCCGCTACGAAAGGGACGCTCTCGGCCGCCCGACCGCGATCACGGACCCAACCGGCGCGACAACGCAGCTGGAATGGTCGACCGAGGGCCACCTGACCCGCCGCACGGCTCCCGACGGCACGACGGAGACGTGGACGTACGACGGCGAGGGCAACTGCACGAGCCACACCGACCCTCTGGGCGGCGTTTCCCGCTACGAGTACACCCACTTCGACCTGCTGGCGGCACGGACGGGCCCGGACGGCGTCCGCTACGAGTTCGCCCACGACACGGAACTGCGCCTGACGGAGGTCACGAACCCGCAGGGCCTGACGTGGACGTACGCGTACGACGCGGCCGGCCGCCTGGTGACGGAGACGGACTTCGACGACCGCACGCTGACGTACGCGTACGACGCGGCCGGTCGCCTTGTCGGACGGCGGAACGCGCTCGGCGAGGCGGTTTCCTTCGAGCGCAACGAGCTGGGTCAGGTGCTCCGCAAGGACGCGGCGGGCCAGGTCACGACGTACGCCTACGACCTGACCGACCAGCTCGCGCAGGCGACGGGCCCGGACGGTACGACGCTGTCTCTGCTGCGCGACCGCTACGGCCGCCTGCATTCGGAGAGGGTCAACGGTCGAACGCTGACTTACGCGTACGACGCGGTGGGCCGCAGAACGGGCCGTACGACACCCACGGGGGCCAGGACCACCTGGTCGTACGACGCCTGCGGGCGCCGCACAGACATGGTGGCATCGGGCCGGGCGATCGACTTCACGTACGACGAGGCGGGCCGCGAACTGACCCGCCACATCGGCGGAACGATCGCGTTGCAGCACACCTTCGATGTCCTGGGCCGCCTGACCACCCAGTCCGTGACCGGAGCCGAGGGCCGCACCGTCCAGCACCGGACGTACACGTACCGCGCCGACGGCAACCTGACCGGGATAGACGACCACCTGTCCGGCTCCCGACGCTTCGACCTGGACGCGACGGGCAGGGTGACGGCGGTCCACGCGGCCGGGTGGACGGAACGCTACGCCTACGACGAGGCAGGCAACCAGACCCAAGCGTCCTGGCCGCCGGGCCACCCGGGCAGCGAGGCAACGGGACCGCGCTCCTACGTGGGCACCCGCATCACCCGGGCCGGCAACGTCCGCTACGAACACGACGCGTTGGGCCGCGTCACCCTCCGCCAGAAGACCCGCCTCTCCCGCAAGCCGGACACCTGGCGCTACGAATGGGACACCGAGGACCGCCTGACCTCGGTAGTGACCCCCGACGGCACCCGCTGGCGCTACACCTACGACCCCCTGGGCCGCCGCACGGCGAAACTCCGCCTGGCGGAGGACGGCGAAACGGTGCTGGAAAGGGTGGACTTCACCTGGGACGGCACCACCCTCTGCGAACAGACCACCACGTCCCCCGACCTCCCCAACCCGGTCACCCTCACCTGGGACCACCAAGGCCTACGACCGTTGTCCCAGACGGAACGCATCACCGCGGCCGAGGCCCCACAAGAGGAGATCGACTCCCGCTTCTTCGCCATCGTCACCGACCTGATCGGCACACCGAACGAACTCATCGACGAACAGGGCGACATCGCTTGGCGCACCCGAAGCACCCTGTGGGGGACGACGGCATGGGCTGCCAACAGCACCGCGTACACGCCCCTACGCTTCCCGGGCCAGTACTACGACCCCGAAACGGGCCTGCACTACAACTACTTCCGTCACTACGACCCTGAAGCGGCCCGGTACCTCACCCCGGACCCGCTCGGCCTGACTCCGGCACCGAATCCGTCCACCTATGTGGCGAACCCGCTGGCGTGGACCGACTACATGGGGCTGGCTCCGGACTACGTTGCGATCTACCGGACCCCTAATACTGCAGCCGCAGTTACGGGGGTCGGTGGCCGCGGCGGCGGTAATGGCTGATCCGGGCTCGGTGTTGGTGGCGTCGCCGCCAGTGTGACCAGTG
>NZ_JBIATQ010000021.1:0-104963 GCF_042891955.1 Streptomyces sp. NPDC001843
CACTGGTCACACTGGCGGCGACGCCACCAACACCGAGCCCGGATCAGCCATTACCGCCGCCGCGGCCACCGACCCCCGTAACTGCGGCTGCAGTACTAGGCGACACGGTCACCGGCGTCGGCAATGCCGCCGACGCCGGGCTTCACCACGCTGAGGGCCGCGCGGGTGATTGTTCTGACGGCGGTTCCACGGGAAAACCCTTTGCCCCGGCCGATCGGCATACTGTCCCAATGCGGATTGAGCAGAACATTCCCGCCTTGATCCACCAAACCTGGAAAGACACCGATGTGCCCCCGGAATGGGCGGCGTGGGCCGACTCCTGGCGTCGGCGCCATCCTGGCTGGGCATACCGTCTGTGGACCGACGCGGACAATCGCGCATTCCTCCAGGAACACTATCCGTGGTTCCTGCCCGTATATGACGGCTATCCAGAAGCGATCATGCGGGCCGACGCGATTCGCTATTTCCTGCTCGACCATTTCGGCGGGCTCTACGTCGATATGGACTTCGAGTGCCTCAGGCCCGTCGACGACCTCCTCGACGGGCGGGAACTCGTCCTCGGCTGCGAACCCGAGGCGCACACACGGCTGCTGCTGGCCCGCCAGCGCGGATTCGGCCGTATCGTCGGCAACGCCTTCATCGCGTCACGGCCGGCCCACCCCTTCTGGGCGCACGTGCACCAACAGCTGGTGGGCTCCCACAGATCGCCCAGCGCGCTCGACGCCACCGGCCCCTTCTTCCTCACCAGGGCGGTCGACAGCGCCCCGGATCCCGCCTCGGTCACGGTCCTCGGTCCGGAGGTCCTCTACCCCGAGGTGAGCCCGTACGCCGCAGAACTGTTCGGCCCTCAGAACGCCGACTACGAACGCGCCTACGCCGTGCACCACTGGTCCGGCAGCTGGGTGGCGGACGCTCCCGCGGGCGCACGGACCTCCGTGGGCGAGCGGACCCCCGCGGGCCCACGGCCGTCCGTCGGCAAACGGTTCCCGTTCTGGGCGAGCCAGGAGCTGCACCCCCTCGCCGACGGCACGCTCAGCCTCGATGCGCAACGCCGCCGCTGGGCCTCGGGCGCGCCCGCGCCGACGGTGTCATGCCTGATGGTGACCAAGGACCGCTCGTCGACGGCCCGTCGCGCGATCAGGTGCTTCCGCGCGCAGACCTACCCGAACCTGGAACTGGTCGTCGTCGAGGACGGCACGGACGACGCCCTCGAACGGCACATCCGCGAGCAGGGCGACCCCCGGATCCGGCACCACCGGCTCCCCCCGGAGGGGCGGACGCTGGGCGAGTTGCGCAACGAGGCGGTGGACCGGGCGACCGGGCCCTACGTGTGCCAGTGGGACGACGACGACCTGTACGACCCGGAGCGGGTCGAGACGCAGATGGCGGCGATTCTCGCGCTGGGAGCCGACGCCTGCTTCCTCGCCCGTGAACGGCTGTGGTGGCCCGCCAGGCGCAGGCTCGCGATCTCCTGCGCGCGCGTCTGGGAGGGGTCGATGGTGTGCGCCAAGGACCGGCTGCCGCGCTACCCGGCACTGCGCCGGGGCGAGGACACGCCGGTGGCGGAAGGGGTGGTCCGCGGCTGCCGGGTGGTGTCCGTCGACGCGCCCGAGCTGTACACCTATGTGTGTCACGGCAACAACACGTTCGACGAGTCCCATTTCGCGGAGCACTTCGACGTGGCGACCGAGATCTGGGCCGAACCCGGGGCCTACGCCGAGCGACTGCGGGCCATGGCGGCCCGGATGCCGATCGAGCCGAAGGACGTCGTCCATGCCGAGACGGGCCCCGCCGCCCTGGCCTGCGTCCAGGGACCGAGGACGACCGCAGAGCCGGCCCCGGGCCCCGCGAGCGAGCGGCCACGGGTGCTGGTGCTCACCCCCGCCAAGGACGCGGCCGCGTTCCTGCCCCGCTACCTGGAGAGCCTTCGCACCCTGGACTACCCACGCGAGTCGATCTCCCTGGGCCTGCTGGAGGGCGACAGCAGGGACACGACACGCGAGCTGCTCGGGCAGGTCCTGCCCGGTCTCCAGGCGGAGTACCGGCGGGTCACTGTGGTGCATCGCGACTTCGGCCTGCAGTTGGAGGGCGCCCGTTGGGAGCCGGGCGTTCAGCGCCGGCGCCGGTCGGTGCTGGCCAAGGCCCGCAACCACCTGCTCTCCCGGGCCCTTGTCGACGAGGAGTGGGTGCTGTGGCTCGACGTCGACGTCACCGACTACCCGGCCGACCTGATCCAGCGTCTCCTCGGAGCGCGCAAGGACATCGTCGTCCCGCACTGTGCCACCACGGCGGGCGGCCCCACGTACGACCTCAACACGTTCGTCCTCCACCGCAGGGCCGGCACGCTCAACTGGGCCCCATGGCTTCGCGACGGCATCCTGCAGCCCCCCAAGGGGTTCGGCCGGACCTACCTCGACGAGTTGCGTGGACAGGGGCTGGTCCGCGTCGACTCCGTGGGCGGCACGGCGCTGCTGGTGCGCGCCGACCTCCACCGCGACGGCCTGAACTTCCCGTGCTTCCCGTACCAGCACCTCATCGAGACCGAGGGCCTGGCCGCGATGGCCCGGGACATGGGCACCGCCTGCTGGGCCCTGCCCGACCTCGAAGTGCTGCACCCGCACCACGTCCCGGAGCCGGCGGGCGTCGGGGCCATGTCCCCGTCCTGACACCGACCGACCGACTCAGTCCGGCTCTCATCCCAACTCAATCACTCGGAGTAATATCTTTGACACGGAAAGTAAGCAAATCTTACGGTGGCGCCACTGCACCGGTCGCGGAACGCACCGGTCTCGCAGGGCACCCCACCCTCGACAGAGAGGCCCCACCGTGAAAGCCCGTGTCCTATCCTCGCTGGCCCTCCCCGCCGCACTGGCCACCGCCGGACTGCTGAACGGCGCAGAGGCGGCCTATGCCGCAGCCACCGCTTCGGACTCGCTCGCGCCGTCGGCGACCTCCGGGCACCAGGAGCAGGCGATGGGCGGCGTCGCCGTCACCCCCGGGTACGAGCACCCGTGCACGCCCATCGGCAACATGACCATCACCGACTACATCCACTGCTGCACGCCCATCGGCAACATGACCATCACCGGTTACCACCACCACTGCTGCGCACCCGTCGCCAACCTCACGTTCTGCGACTACGGGCACCACGGGCACTGGTTCCCCTTCGAGGGCTAGGGGGTGTCCGGCGGGTCCACTGCGACACGGCCGTGCAGCAGGACCTGAGGGGGGCCGCCGGCACCCGTCCTGTCCCTTTCCCGTTCCCGTTCCCGGTCCCGTTCTCGTTCCGAAGCGAAAGACGGCGCATGCCCCACAGATCCGATCCCGTGGTTTCGGTGGTCGTCCCGTGCCACGACTACGCCCGCTACCTGCCCGACGCCGTATCCAGCGTTCTCGCCCAGACATTCGAGGACTGGGAACTGGTCGTCGTCGACGACGGCAGCACCGACAACACGGTCGAGGTGACCGAGGGCCTGATCGCCCGCCACCCCGACCGGCGCATCAGACTGCTCCGACAGGCCAATGCCGGGGTCTCCGCCGCGCGCAACACCGGGATCGAGGCCGCCGCCGGCCGCTACATCCTGCCCCTGGACGCCGACGACATGATCGCGCCCACGATGCTGGAGAAGACCGTCGCGGCACTCGACAGCGATCCGCAGGTCGCCATCGCCTCGACCGACGTGTTCACCTTCACCGACGACGATCTTCCGCCACAGGTGATGCCCCTTCCGGCCTACAGCAGGGAACTGCTGCTCCAGCGACTGATCATGTTCTACTGCTCGCTGTACCGCCGTGAGGCGTGGCAGACCGTGGGCGGGTACGACGAGAAGATGCGGGCCGGAGAGGACTGGGACTTCTGGATCGGCTGTGCCGAGCACGGCTTCGACGCGTACCACATCCATGAACCGCTGTTCGGGGCGCGCAACAAGGACACCGGACTGCACGTGGAAGCCGCCGAGAACGACCTCGCCATCCGGGCCCGGATCGTGGCCAACCATCCCGACCTGTTCAAGCCGATCACCCGAGGCTGGGCACACGCCGTGCTGAGCCAGGACGCGGAAGCCTGCCTGCGGGACGAGAACGTGCCCGACGACATCCTCACGCGGGCCGCCGAGATGGACCAGTTCCTCGGCGCGGTGATGGCCCTGCAGAGGACCACGCGGGTGCAGTACTACCACATCCGGCGCCTGGAGCAGGCCCTGGCCGCTCACGGCGGAACGGTCAGCCCGCCCAGTCAGGGAAGGGAAGAGGCGCCGACGGCATCCGCCGTGTGACGGGTGACAGAGGAACGCCCCGCAGGTCGTCACCGGCGGGGCGTTCTCATGCCGACCGAGGGGGGCTCAGGCCGGCCGTACGGCCGAGGGGGGCTCAGGCCGCCACTTGTACAGACGCCGAAAACGAACACACGGTTGTCGAACACGTGGTTGTTTCTCGGCTCGGTTCAGGAGTCGCCGTCGCCCGAGCCGTGCGCCGCGAAATCGCCCTGCACGGCGTACTGCGCGCCGCCCGCGGTGCCCGTTGCGGTGTAGGTGTCGTCCTTCGCGTCCCGGCCGCCGCGCTCGTGGTCGTACTGACCGGCGAAGACCCACTGGCCCGCGGGGACCGTCCGGCCCTCCTTCAACACCCAGGTGTAGACGAGGAAGCCGTTCTTCTCCCGCACCGTCTGCGTGAAGTCGGCCTCCGGCAGGGAGCGCCAGGCGCCCGTGGTGGACACACCGCCCGTCTGCGCCACCTTCAACCGCACGGTCAGCGCGGTCAGCGGCTTCGACGTCTTGAGGGTGAGGTTGCTCTGGGCCCAGAAGTCGTTGCTGTGCGGGTCGACCGAGCCGTCCGACCACAACGGGCCGTCCTGCGTGCCCCGGGCGGTGGGCGCCCGAGTCGTGGCCGAGGCCTTCGGCGCCGGGGTCGCGGACGGACTCGCCCGGTGGGAGGGCGGTGCGGCGCGGCTCGAACCGGCCGTCGGGGCCGACGAGTGGACCGGCGGCCTCGACGTGGCGTCCGGTGACGGAGTGGGCGTCGGCGAGACCGCGACCGTCTGCTGTGCGGGGGCGTCGTCCTTCACGGCGGACGCCACCGCGTACCCGCCGACCGCGAGGACACCGGCCACCGCGGCCGTGGCGCCGACCACCCGGAACCAGCCGAACACCGGCGGGAGTGTCGCCCGGTGGCCGGTGCGGCCCCCGGCGGCCATGCCCCGCTCGATCCGGGCGAGCATCCGTGCCCGGTCGGGTTCGTGCGCCTCGGCCGCCGCGTGCAGCCGGGCGCGCAGCTCGTCGTGCACGTCCTGCTGCCTCATCGGTTCCTACCTCCGGTCTCGCCGCCGCGCGCCATGGCAGCGTGCACCTTCTGCGGAGCGCTCTCGCCGCCGAGCAACCGCTGCAGTTCGGCCATTCCCTTCGACGTCTGGCTCTTCACCGTACCCACCGACACCCCCAGGGCCAGCGCGGTGTCCTTCTCCGACAGGTCGAACGCGTGCCGCAGCACGACGCACGCCCGCTTGCGGAACGGCAGCCTGCGCAGCGCCCCCTGCACGTCCACCACGCCGGCCACGTCGGGGTTCTCGGTCTTCTCCTCGCGGTGCGACCAGAACAGCGCGATCCGGCGGCGCTCACGCACCGCGCTGCGGATGCGGGTACGGGCGAGGTTGGCGACGACACCCCGGGCGTAGGCCACCGGGTGATCGGCCGCGCGCACCCGGTCCCAGCGGTGCCACAGCGCCAGCAGCGCGTCCGCGGCCAGGTCGTCCGCGGCGTCCGACTCACCCGTCAGAAGGTGGGCGAGACGGGAGAGTTCCGCGTAGTGCCGTTCGAAGAAGGCGTGGAACTCCTCGGAGGCGGCGTCGTCGACGACTGTGCCCACGGGTACCTCTCTGTGCGTGTCATGTAAATGACATGTGGCTGACCGGGGGTGACCGGGACGAGACGGGGAAGCGTAGCAGCGGTCAACTGCGCGGCTCGTGCGGGGGGTCGAACGCCGTGTGACCGGTCGGCGCCCGATTCCGTAACACGGAGAAAACCTGGAAGAGGTTCAACGAGGGAACAATCCAGCCAGCATCCGCAGACCGCTCATCAGGCAACAGGGAGCAGCCCCATGTCCGAGACGCAGAAGGTGGCCGGCCGGCCGAGCGCCGCGCCACCCGCGGCGAACAGTGTCGACCGCTACTTCAGAATCTCCGAACGAGGGTCCACCCTCGGCCGGGAGATACGCGGCGGCTTCGCCACCTTCTTCACCATGGCCTACATCCTTGTCCTGAATCCGATCATCCTGGGCAGCGCCAAGGACAAGTTCGGCCACACGCTCGACACCGGCCAACTGGTCACCGCCACCGCCCTGGTGGCCTGTGTGATGACGATCATCATGGGTGTCGGCGGCAACCTCCCGCTCGCCATCGCCGCCGGCCTCGGTCTCAACGCGGTCGTCGCCTTCCAGCTCGCCCCGCTGATGAGCTGGGCCGACGCGATGGGCCTCGTCGTCCTCGAGGGCATCCTGATCTGCGTGCTGGTCCTCACCGGACTGCGCGAGGCGATCATGAACGCCATCCCGCAGCAGCTCAAGCAGGCCATCGGCGTCGGCATCGGCCTGTTCATCGCCTTCATCGGCTTCGTCGACGCCGGGTTCGTCAGCCGGATCCCCGACGCCGCGAACACCACCGTTCCCGTACAACTCGGCGCCGTCGGCCGGCTCACCGGCTGGCCGGTCCTGGTGTTCTGTCTCGGCGTACTGCTCACCATCGCGCTGCTCGCCCGCAAGGTGAAGGGCGCGATCCTGATCAGCATCGTCACCATGACGGTGCTCGCCATCGTCATCAACGCCGTAGCCGACATCAAGAGCTGGGGCCTGACCACCCCGAAGGTCCCCGACAAGATCGTGGCCGCCCCCGACTTCGGACTCGTCGGTCACTTCAGCCTGTTCGGCGGCTTCGCCAAGGCCGGGGTGCTCACCACGGTCATGCTGGTCTTCACCCTGATCCTGTCCGACTTCTTCGACGCCATGGGTACCATCGTCGGCATCAGCGCGGAGGCCGGACTGCTCGACGAGAAGGGTCAGGTGCCCGGCATCGGCCGCGTCCTCTTCATCGACGGCGCCGCCGCCGTGGCCGGCGGAATCGGCTCCGCCTCCTCCAACACCGCCTACATCGAGTCCGCGGCCGGCGTCGGCGAGGGCGCCCGCACCGGCTTCGCCAACCTGATCACCGGCGGCCTCTTCGGGCTCGCGCTCTTCCTCACCCCGCTGCTCACCATCGTCCCGCTCCAGGCCGCGGCGCCCGCCCTGATCGCGGTCGGCTTCCTGATGATGACGCACGTCAAGCACATCGACTGGGACAGGTACGAGATCGCCATCCCGGCCTTCCTCACCATCGCCGCGATGCCGTTCACGTACTCCATCACCGACGGCATCGGCGCGGGCTTCCTTGCCTACGTCCTCATCAAGTCGGTGCTGGGCAAGGCGAAGGAGGTCAACTGGCTGCTGTGGGGAGTCTCGGCACTGTTCCTGGTGTACTTCGCGATCGACCCGGTGGAGCAGATCCTGGGCGTCAAGTGAGACGAGGGGCGGTCCCCCGGGGGATCCGCCCCTCCGCCGAGCCGCCCCTTCGCGGGGCTCAGTTCTTCAGCGCCGCCTGCATCATCGCCTTCGCCACCGGTGCGGCCAGTCCGTTGCCGCTGACCTCCGACCGCGCCGCGTTCGACTGCTCCACCATCACCGCGACGGCGACCTCCTTGCCCGAGCCGGACTTGGCGAACGAGGTGAACCAGGCGAAGGGCGTCTTGCTGTTGTTCTCGCCGTGCTGGGCGGTACCGGTCTTGCCGCCCACGGTCACACCGGGGATCTTCGCGTTCGTACCGGTGCCCTGCTCCACGACCGTCCGCATGGCCGACTGAAGCTGCTCGGCCGTCGAGGAGCTGATGATCTCCTTGCTTTCCGCGCTGTCGTCGTAGTTCTTCAGCACGTCCCCGCCGCCGTCGGTGATCTGCGAGACCATGTGCGGCGAGACCAGCTTGCCGCCGTCGGCTATGGCGGCCGACACCATGGCCATCTGCAGCGGCGTGGCCGTGACGTCGAACTGGCCGATGCCCGATAGACCCGTCTGCGCCTTGTCCATGTTCGAGGGATACACGCTCGTGTACGCCCGCACCGGCACGTCGAGCTGGTCGTCGTTGAAGCCGAACTTCTCGGCCATCGCCTTCACCTTGTCCTGACCGAGGTCGACGGCCATCTTCCCGAACACGTTGTTGCAGGAGTACTGCAGGGCGACGCGTATCGGGGCGTTCTTGCAGGGCGCGGAGGCGCTCTCGTTGGCGAGCGGCCGGGTGGTGCCCGGCAGGGTGTACGGGTTCGGGCTGACGGTGTCCTGGTCCACGTTCTTGTACAGCCCGTCCTCCAGCGCGGCCGCCGCCACGACCAGCTTGAACGTCGAACCCGGCGGCAGCGGCTGGCGCAGCGCCCGGTTGGTCAACGGTTTGTCCGGATCGGCGTTGAGCTTCTTCCAGGCAATACCCGCGGTGTTGGCGTCGGTCAGCTCCGACGGGTCGTACGACGGTGTGGACACGGCCGCGAGGATCCTGCCGGTCTTCGGGTCGATCGCGATGGCGCCGCCCTTCTTGTCGCCGAGCGCGTCGTACGCCGCCTTCTGCACGTCGGGATCGATCGTGGTGATCACGTCGCCCGGGTCGGCGCGCTTGCCGGTGACGGTGTCCATGACGGTCTTGAGCCGGTTGTCCGTGCCGTTGAGCAGGTCCTGGTAGATGCCCTCCAACTGCGTCGGCGCATAGGCCTGCGAGGCGTAGCCCGTCACCGCCGCGTACAGCTTGCCGTCCTTGTACGTGCGCTTGTACGCGAGGTCGCTGCCCTTCGTGCGCGCCGAGCCGGTGATCGGGTCACCGGCCACGATGATGTTCCCGAGCGGCTCCGCGTAGGTCTCGATGACGTTGCGCCGGTTGTCCTTGCTGTCCGCGAGGCTCTTGCCGTCGTAGAACTGCAGCCATGTCGCCCTGATCAGCAGGGTGAGTACGAGCAGCAGCGCGAAGACGGAGGCCCGCCTGATCGTCTTGTTCATTCCGACCAGGAGGACGAGCGGGCGGGGACGATCGTTCCCTTCCGCCGGCATTCTCATCGGGCTCTCAGAAGGGAGCGGTGGCCTCTCAGGAGGAGAGCAGCAGGACGACCTCCTCGATCTCCTCGCCACGGGCGTTCGCGTACCCCAGGGCCCGTGCGCTCTCCCGGAACCCGCACTTCTCCAGCACCCGGAGCGAACCGGCGTTGTCCGCCGCCGCACGCGCGTACAGCGGGCGTTCCGGCACCTGGGAGAGCAGCTCCCGCAGGGCCGCCGTGGCCACGCCGTGCCCCCAGTACGCGCGGTCGATCCAGTACGTCACCTCGCGGGAGCCCGGCTGTCCGTACACCGCGGCGCTCCCCACCACGTCCCCGTCGGCCAGGACGGTCCGCACGAGGACGTCCGGCGAGGAGCGGATCTCCTTCCAGTAGGTGCCGAAGGAGGCGTGGTCGGCCGGGTTCTCCGGGGTGAAGGCGGCCATCCGTACCGCCTCCGGATCGTTCATCTGCCGGTAGAACACCGGCAGATCGCCGTCGTGTATCTCCCGGAGCGCGATGTCCATGGTCACAGCCTCCGGGTCGCCAGCGTCAGCCGGTCCCGGGCGTCGAACAGCGCGTCCTTGATCATCTGCTCGTGGGCGGGGGTCAGCCGGGCCACCGGCACCGAGCAGCTGATCGCGTCGCGCGCGGGGGTGCGGTAGGGGATCGCCACGCCGAAGCAGCGCAGGCCCAGGGTGTTCTCCTCGCGGTCGACGGCGAAGCCCTGCTCCCGGATCTGGTGCAGCTCCTCGATGAGCTTCTCCCGGTCGGTGATCGTGTGCTCGGTCAGCGCCGGCAGCGTCTCGGGCAGCAGCTTGCGCACCTGCTCGTCGGTGTGGGTGGCCAGCAGCGCCTTGCCCAGCGAGGTCGAGTGCGCCGGCAGCCGGCGGCCGACCCGGGTGAAGGGACGCAGGTAGTGCTGCGACTGCCGGGTGGCCAGGTACACGACGTTCGTGCCGTCCAGGCGGGCCAGGTGGATGGTCTCCGTGGTGTCGTCGGAGAGCCGGTCCAGCGTCGGCCGGGCCGAGGCGACCACCTCGTCACCGTCGATGTACGACGTGCCGACGAGCAGCGCCCGCACCCCGATGCCGTACCGCGTGCCCGTCGCGTCCGTCTCCACCCAGCCCAGTTCCACCAGCGTGCGAAGCAGCATGTAGAGACTGGACTTGGGATACCCGACGGCCTCCTGGACCGCCGCGAGGGAGTGCATACCGGGCCGGCCGGCGAAGTACTCGAGCAATTCCACCGTGCGCACAGCGGACTTGACCTGTGCCCCGCCGCCTGTCTCGACTGCCGACATCGCCCTTGACCCCTTCGTTGGACGGAGACCCCGATATATAGTCTCCGACAGCATATTCATCATCAGAGACGGTGTTCAGTATATCGAACGCCCCTGGTCGATGGCCTGGGAAAGCAATACTTGGAGGGACCTGCGGTGGCAGCAGCACCAGTCTGGAGTGTCGACCCGCGCACGGGGAAGCAGCGCGAGCAGGTTGCGGTGGAGGCCACAGCCGAAGAGGTCGACGCGGCCGTCAAGGCCGCGCAGGCGGCACGCGGAGCCCTCGCCGACCGCACGGTCCGCTCGGCGTTCCTGCGTGCCGCCGCCGCCGGTCTGGAGGCCGCCAAGGACTGGCTGGTGGAGACCGCCGACGCCGAGACCGCCCTCGGCCCGGTCCGGCTGACCGGCGAACTCGCCCGCACCTGCTACCAGCTGCGGGCCTTCGCGGACATCGTCGACGAGGGCGCCTTCCTCGACGTCATCATCAACCACCCCGACGACACCGCCACCCCGCCGATCCCGGACCTGCGCCGCTACAAGGTGCCCCTGGGCGTCGTCGCCGTCTACTCGGCGTCCAACTTCCCCTTCGCCTTCTCGGTCGCCGGCGGCGACACCGCGAGCGCGCTGGCCGCCGGCTGCCCCGTCGTCGTCAAGGCACACCCCGACCACCCCGGCCTGTCCGAGCTGGTCGCCAAGGTGCTGCGCCGGGCCGCCGTGGACAACGGCATCCCGGAAGGCGTCCTCGGCCTGGTCCACGGCTTCGAGGCGGGCATCGAGCTGATCAAGCACCCGCTGGTCGCCGCCGCGGGCTTCACCGGCTCCGTACGCGGTGGACGCGCCCTCTTCGACGCGGCGGCCGCCCGGCCGGTGCCGATCCCCTTCCACGGTGAGCTCGGCTCCCTCAACCCGGTGGTCGTCACCGAGGCCGCCGCCGCCGAGCGGGCCGAGGCCATCGGCGCCGGTCTCGCCGGGTCGATGACCCTGGGCGTCGGCCAGTTCTGCGTCAAGCCCGGCCTGGTGCTGGTGCCGTCCGGCGCGGCGGGCGACGGCCTGGTCAAGTCCCTCACCGACGCCGTCAGCGACACCGACGCCGGTGTGCTCCTCGACCACCGGATGCGGGACAACTTCCTCGCCGGCGTCGCCGAGCGGGCCGGGCTGGACGGCGTGGAGTCCCCGGTGACCCCCGGCGCGGGCGGCGAGCACACCGTCAGCGCGGGCTTCCTGACGGTGCCGGCGAGCAAGCTGGCCGAGGAGGGGGCGTACGACCTGCTCCTCGAGGAGTGCTTCGGGCCGGTCACCGTGGTGGTCCGGTACGACGACGAGGGCGAGGCGACGGCCGTCCTGTCCCGGCTGCCCGGCAACCTCACCGCGACGGTTCACCTCTCGGCGCAGGAGGCGGCGGGCGAGGGCCGGGGCGCTCAGCTCCTGGCCGAGGTGACGCCGCTGGCGGGGCGTGTGCTGGTCAATGGTTGGCCGACGGGGGTGGCGGTCGCGGCCGCGCAGCATCACGGTGGGCCGTACCCGGCGACCACTTCTACCTCGACCTCCGTCGGCGGTACGGCCATCGAGCGGTGGCTGCGGCCGGTTGTCTACCAGGGGGCGCCTCAGGCGCTGCTGCCGGCTGAGCTTCGCGACGACAATCCCCTGGGGCTTCCCCGGCGGTTCAACGGGGTGCTGGAGCGGTAGCGCCATAGGGGGTGCGGGATTTCGCGGACCGCGGGCCGTCTGTGGCTGGTCGCGCCCGCGCGGCGGAGCCGCACATCGATACAGCCCCGCGCCCCTAGGTGGGTTCAGTCGGCCCGTGACACATTGGTGATGGACATGGAACTTCCCGAACTGCCCTTTTCCCTGCGCACCTACGGCCCCGAAGGCAACTGGTCCTACGAGGACGGAGTCCTCACCGGGTGGGCCGGACCCCGGCAGGACCGGTTCGTGCCGCCCACCGGGGAGGCGTTGGAGCCGGCCTCCGACGCGCCCCGGCTGCTGGGGGCGCCCGAGGGGGACTTCCAGCTGATCGCGCGGGTCACCGTCGGGTTCGCCGGCGCCTTCGACGCGGGGGTGCTCTACGTCCATGTCGGTGAGCGGGCCTGGGCCAAGCTCTGCCTGGAGTACTCCCCGGACGTGCCCACCGTGTGCACGGTGGTCACCCGGGGACACTCCGACGACGCCAACTCCTTCACGGTGGACGGCAGTTCCGTCTGGCTCCGGATCAGCCGCACCGGCCGGGCCTTCGCCTTCCACGCGTCCCGGGACGGCGAGCGCTGGACGTTCGTACGGCTCTTCACACTGGGCGAGGAGAAGGAGACCGGCGCGGCGCTGGTCGGCTTCATGACCCAGTCGCCGATGGGCGAGGGCTGCGTGGTGACGTACGACCACATCGAGTTCAGGGACGGCTGGCCGGAAGACCTTCGGAACGGGAGCTGAGCCGGGCCGGGAACCGTGCTCGCCCCCGGGCACGTCCTCCGCTGCATGATCGAATCGCACCCGAACACCGACTCCCTGGTGATCAGGGCCGCCCTGCCCGCGGAGGCCGAGGCCATCGCCGAGCTGCACGTGCGGGCCAGGTCGACTTACTACCCGGACGGCCTGCCGGAGGACGGCTTCGACTGGGTGGCCCGATGGCGGCAGGCCATCGAGCGGCCCGACGGCCACGTACTGTGCGCGGTGCGGGACGGTCGGCTGGTGGGCATCGCCTCCTCGCGCACACCGGAGGAGGGCCCGGCGGAAGTGGTCAAGCTGTTCCAGTTCCACGTCGACCCCGACCACTGGCGCGCGGGCATCGGCACGGCCCTGCACGCCGCCTGCGTCGAGCAGTGGCAGGCCGACGGCAGACACAGCGCGATCCTCGACGTGCACGTGGACAACACCCGCGCCCAGGCCTTCTACGCCCGTCAGGGCTGGGTTCCGGACCCGGAGAACCCGCCCGCCGAGGGCGACCACCACCTGTACCTGCGGTACGCCGTACGGCCCGGGGAATGAAACCAAGCTGCTTGAACGTTCATGTACCGGCGCGGAGAGAGCCTCCGCACCGGTACGACCTGGAGAGCACATGCGCGTCGAGATCTGGACGGACATCGCCTGCCCCTGGTGCTACGTGGGCAAGGCCCGCTTCGACAAGGCCCTCGCGGACTTCCCGCACCGCGACCAGGTCGAGGTCGTGCACCGCTCCTTCGAACTCGACCCCGGCCGGGCCAAGGGCGACGTCCAGCCGGTGGTCGCCATGCTCACCCGGAAGTACGGCATGAGCGAGGCGCAGGCCGAGGCGGGCGAGGACAACCTGGGCGCGCAGGCGGCCGCCGAGGGCCTGGAGTACCGCACCCGCGGCCGTGACCACGGCAACACCTTCGACATGCACCGCCTGCTGCACTTCGCCAAGGAGCAGGGCCGGCAGGACGCGCTGATCCAGATCCTGTACCGGGCGAACTTCGCCGAGGAGCGGTCGGTCTTCACCGAGGGCGACGAGCGGCTGGTCGAGCTGGCCACCGAGGCCGGACTGGACGCCGAGGCCGTCCGCGCGGTGCTCGCCGACCCGGACGCGTACGCCGACGAGGTCCGCGCCGACGAGCGCGAGGCGGCACAGCTCGGCGCGACCGGGGTGCCCTTCTTCGTCCTCGACCGCAAGTACGGGGTCTCCGGCGCCCAGCCCGCCGAGATCTTCACCCAGGCGCTGACCCAGGCATGGGGCGAGCACTCCCCGCTGAAGCTGATCGACCAGGCCGACGCCGACGCCTGTGGTCCGGACGGGTGCGCGGTGCCGCAGCACTGAGAAACCGCAGCTCAGACCGTATGTATAAGCGTTCCTGAGCGGATCCATGCACAAATCCGCAATGGACTAGGACTTCATCGGGTCGCAGAGTGGACTCATGGAGATCACGGAGAAGTCGTTCGAGAACCTCGTCCGCGCCGAGTTCGCTCCGAAGAGCACCTATCTCAACACCGCGAGCAACAGCCTGCTGCCCGCCCGTACCGTAGCCGCCCTGCACGAGGCGGCGCTGCTGCGGGCCGAGGGCCGGCCGCTGACCTCGCTGTACGAGGACGTGGAGGCCTGCCGGGCCGGGTACGCCCGGCTCGCCGGCGTCCCGGCCACCCGGGTCGCGGTGGGCGCCTCGGTCGCCGCGCACACCGGGGTGATCGCCGCCGCGCTGCCCGCGGGCGCCGAAGTCCTGACCGCCGAGGACGACTTCACCTCGGTGCTGAACCCGTTCCACGTCCGCGGCGACCTCAAGGTGCGCAACGTTCCGTTGGAGCGGATCGCCGAGTCGGTCCGCCCGGACACCGCGCTCGTCGCGGTCAGCGCCGTCCAGTCGGCCGACGGGCGGATCGCCGACCTGGCCGCTCTGCGTGAGGCCGCCCGGGCGCACGGGGCGCGTACCTACGTCGACTTCTCCCAGTCGGCCGGCTGGCTGCCGATGGACGCCGACGCCTACGACTTCTCCGCCTCGGTCTCCTTCAAGTGGCTGCTCGGCCCGCACGGCGCGGCCTTCTTCGTGGTCCCGGAGGACTTCGGCGGGCTGACACCGATGCTCGCGGGCTGGGTCGCGGGGGAGGAACCGTGGGACAGCTGCTACGGCCCGGTCGCCGAACTCGCCCATTCCGCAAGGCGGTTCGACCTGACCCACGCGCTGTTCACCTTCGCGGGACTGCGCCGCTCCCTGGAGCTGATCGAAGAGCTCGGTGTGGCCGCCGTCCACGAGCACGACCTCGCGCTCGCCGACCGCTTCCGGACCGGGCTCGCGGCACTCGGACACGAGCCCGTGTCCGCGCCGGGATCGGCCATCGTGTCGGTGCCCGGGCTGGGGGACCGGCAACCGGAACTGAGCCGCGCCGGGATCGAGGTCTCCAACCGCGCGGGCAATCTCCGCGCGGCCTTCCACCTGTACAACACCCCCACGGACGTCGACCGCCTGCTGGCCGCCCTGTCCGCCTGACACGACCGGGCCGGGGCCCCGCGTCCCACACGAGAAGGCCCCGGCCCGGCGGTCGTTGGGCGGTTACTTCACCGGGGTGAAGTCCCGCGCCCCGATGAACTCCGGTCGCCGTACCGGAGCGGCGAACGGCTCCACCGCCTCGTTCTCCACGCTGTTGAAGACGATGAAGACGTTGCTGCGCGGGAACGGCGTGATGTTGTCGCCGGAACCGTGCATGCAGTTGCAGTCGAACCAGGTCGCCGAGCCGGCCTTGCCGGTGAACAGCTTGATGCCGTACTCGCTCGCCATCTTGGTGAGCGCCTGGTCGGAGGGCGTGCCCGCGTCCTGCATCTGCAGCGACTTCTTGTAGTTGTCCTTGGGCGTGGCCCCGGCACAGCCCAGGAACGTCCGGTGCGAGCCCGGCATGATCATGAGCCCGCCGTTGGTGTCGTAGTTCTCGGTCAGCGCGATCGAGACGGACACCGTCCGCATGTTCGGCAGGCCGTCCTCGGCGTGCCAGGTCTCGAAGTCCGAGTGCCAGTAGAAGCCGCTCGCGCCGAAGCCCGGCTTGACGTTGATCCGGGACTGGTGCACGTACACGTCCGAGCCGAGGATCTGCCGGGCACGCCCGACGACCCGCTCGTCCCGCACCAGCTTCGCGAACAGCTCGCTGATCCGGTGGACCTCGAAGACGGACCGGATCTCCTGCGACCGCGGCTCGACGATCGACCGCTCGTCGGCACGGATCTCCGGGGAGTTGACCAGCCGGTCGAGCTCCTGCCGGTAGACGGCGACCTCTTCGTCGGTGATCAGCTGGTCGACGGCGAGGAAGCCGTCACGCTCGTACGACTGCAGGTCGGCCGTCGAGATTTGACCGGGGGTGTCGGGGGAGCCCCAGACGACCGGGTCCTGGCGCGGGGTCGCGACCTCGGTGGCGCCACGGCTCGGGTACAGATCGGTGACGGTGGGCACGGTGGTGGTGGTCGTGGTGGTCACTGGTTGTCACACCTCCTCGGGCTCGGTGAGCAGCGGGTAGACGCCGTTCTCGTCGTGGTCCTCCCGTCCGGTCACGGGCGGGTTGAACACGCAGAGGCAGCGGAAGTCCTCCTTGATGCGCAGCGTGTGCCGCTCATGGCCGTCGAGGAGGTACATGGTGCCGGGGGTGATCGTGTACGTCTTCCCGGTCTCGTGGTCGGAGAGCTCGGCCTCGCCCTCGACGCAGACAACGGCCTCGATGTGGTTGGCGTACCACATCGACGTCTCCGTGCCGGCGTACAGAATCGTTTCGTGCAGGGAGAAGCCGACACGCTCCTTGGCCAGCACGATGCGCTTGCTCTCCCAGGTACCGGACGCGGCCTTCACATGCCGGTCGGTGCCTTCGATGTCCTTGAACGAACGGACGATCACGGTGGTCCACTTCCTCCTTGCTGGTTTCCTGCCGGGTGGCGGTCAGGCGGTCAGGCGGTCTCGCGGACGGCGCGGGCGAGGACGCGCAGGCCCTCGTCGAGCTCCTCCGGCGTGATGGTGAGGGCCGGCAGCAGCTTGACGACCTCGCTCTCCGGACCGGAGGTCTCGATGAGCAGCCCCAGTTCGAAGGCACGCTTCGCGACCCGGCCCGCGCGGCCCTTGTCGTGGAACTCCAGGCCCCAGACCAGACCGCGGCCGCGGTACTCCTTGACGTCGGCGAGGTTCTCCTCGGTGATGGCGATCAGCGCCTGCTCGACCTGCTCGCCGCGGGCCCGGGTCTGCTTCTCCATCGCCGAGCCGTCGGTCCAGTACGTCTCCAGGGCCGCGGTCGCGGTGACGAACGCCGGGTTGTTGCCGCGGAAGGTGCCGTTGTGCTCGCCCGGCTCCCAGATGTCCAGCTCGGGCTTGAACAGGCACAGCGACATCGGCAGTCCGTAGCCGCTGATGGACTTCGACACGGTGACGATGTCCGGCACGATCCCGGCCTCCTCGAAGGAGAAGAAGGCGCCGGTACGGCCGCAGCCCATCTGGATGTCGTCGACGATCAGCAGCATGTCCTGGCGCTCGCACAGGTCCTTGAGCGCGCGCAGCCACTCGGGCCGGGCCACGTTGATGCCGCCCTCGCCCTGCACCGTCTCCACGATCACGGCGGCGGGCTTGTTGAGGCCGGACCCCTGGTCCTCGAGCAGCCGCTCGAACCACAGGAAGTCCTCGACCGTGCCGTCGAAGTAGTTGTCGAAGGGCATCGGGGTGCCGTGCACCAGCGGGATGCCCGCGCCGGCCCGCTTGAAGGCGTTGCCGGTGACGGCGAGGGAGCCGAGGGACATGCCGTGGAAGGCGTTGGTGAAGGACACGATCGCCTCGCGCCCCTTGACCTTGCGGGCCAGCTTCAGCGCGGACTCCACGGCGTTGGTGCCGGTCGGGCCCGGGAACATGACCTTGTACTGCAGGTCGCGGGGGCGCAGCACCAGGTTCTGGAAGGACTCCAGGAAGGCGCGCTTGGCGCTGGTGGACATGTCGAGGCCGTGCGTGACGCCGTCACGTTCCAGGTAGTCGATCAACGCCCGTTTCAGCACGGGGTTGTTGTGACCGTAGTTGAGAGAGCCGGCGCCGGCGAAGAAGTCGAGGTACTGATGGCCGTCCTCGTCGAACATGCGGCTGCCCTGCGCGCGGTCGAAGACGGTGGGCCAGCCGCGGCAGTAGCTGCGCACCTCGGACTCCACGGTCTGGAAGACGCTGAGGTCGGGCTGGGTGATGGTCACGACGAATCGCTCCTCGGTGCGTGGGGGGGAAGTGCGTGGGGGAGTGCGGGGGAGTCTGTGGGGGGTTCGGCAGGCGAGGGGGTCAGAAGGTGAGCGGGCCGATCCGGTACAGGACCTCGCTCTCGTGCGGCCCGTCGGGGAACAGGCCGGTGTCGAAGAGCACCTCGCGGGAGACCGTGGCGCCGTGGCGCTCGGCGAACGAGGTGAACAGCCGCTCGGACGCGGTGTTGCCCGGGGTGATCGTGGTCTCGACCCAGCTGATCCCGCGCTCGGCCCCGAGGCGCGCGGCCAGTGACTCGATGAGCGCGGCGGCGATCCCCCGGCCGCGGTGGGCCGCGTCGACCGCCACCTGCCAGACGAGCAGGGTGTGCGGCTGCTCCGGCCGAACGTACCCGGTGAGGAATCCGATCGGGCTCCCGTCGGCCCCGCGGGCCACCGCGGACGTGCCGGCGAAGTCGCGACACCACAGCAGATAGCTGTAGGAGGAGTTCAGGTCGAGGGTTTCGGAGTCCTTGGCGATGCGCCAGAGCGCGGCTCCGTCCGCAACCGCCGGGCGGTCGATGAGCAGGTCTGCTTGTGCGGCAGTCATGCGAATTGAATTTACCGGTGGAAATTCAAAAATGCATGGCCGAACGGGGTTACTTCAGTGGGGGTCCTGTGTTATCGCGCGGGCGCGGGCATGTGCGCGACGAGGCGGATATTTGTGCCGGTTTGTCCGGGATGAAACGGGCAAACCGGGAAGCCTGTGCAATGCGTCACAGCCGTGTAACCCGCTTCACAAACCACTGCGTTTACGCCCAGGAAAAGCGGGCAGAAGCACATGGGAAAGCTACCCAGAAATAAGAATTAGCAAATCACCGTGAATTCACGCTCCGGTTGCACCGTCAATACGCTCACGCAGAATGTCCGCGTGACCGTTGTGCCGGGCGTACTCCTCGACCATGTGCATGAGCACCCAGCGCAGACTGACCTCGACGCCTGTCAACGGCCCGTCGGTGATCCTCCCGGTGTCGTCCAGCGACCGCCCGGCGCACACCTCCTGCCCGCGGGCGATCTCGCGCCGCCAGGCGGCGAGCGCCTCGTCCATCCCCCGGCCGGGATCGAGGGTGTACCCGGTCTCCTCCTCGAAGACGGGCGGCGCGTCGAGACCGGCGACGACCCGCTGGAACCAGTTGCGCTCCACCTCCGCGAGGTGCTGCACCAGCCCCAGCAGTGTGAGCGACGACGGCTCGGCCGACGCCAGCCGCACCTGCGCGTCGTCCAGCCCCGCGCACTTCAGCTCCAGCGTGGCCCGGTGGAAGGCCAGCCAGCTCTCCAGCATGGGCCGTTCGGCACCGGTCATGAGGGGAACGGGCCGACCGTCGGGCAGGGTCTGGGGCGTGTCCGGGGTCATACGGGGGATCATGGCACGGGGCTCTGGCGCCGGCGCTCGTTTCCGGCCGGGACCGGCCTCACCGCCGCCAGGCGTCCTCCACCGTCCGCCGGGCCCCGTTCGGGTCCACGTTCAGCCCCAGTTCGGCCAGCGCGGCGCCCAGTGCCGCCAAGGAAGCCCGCACCGCGTCCGCCGTCGCGTCGGGACCGTAGTGGTTGACCCGGATCATCTCCTTGGCCAGTGCCCCACCGCCCGCGGCCAGCGGCAGCGCGGGGTCGGTCGCCAGGGCACGGGCGACCACCTCCGAGGCCACCACTCCCGACGGCACCCGCAGCGTGGTCGCCACCGGCGCCGCGTCCCGCTCCTCGTACACATACGGCTCCAGGCCGCCGCCCAGCGCCGCCGCCCCGGCCCGTGTGGCCAGCGCCGCGCTTCGGTGCCGGGCCATCACCGTCTCCAGTCCCGCCGTCTCGATCCGCTCCAGGCAGGCTTCCAGGGCGAGCATCTCGAGCTGGGCGGGAGCGTGCAGCAGCGCCTTGCGGCCGCCGTCGATCCAGCGCTCCTTCCAGTCGAGCAGCGACAGGTACGAGCGCCGGGGCGCCCGCGGGTTCGCCGCCATCCGTGCCCAGGCCCGCTCGCTCACCGACACCGCCGACACACCCGCCGGACCGCCCATCGCCTTCTGCGCCCCGATCACGCACAGGTCCACACCCCACGCGTCCGGCAGCACGGGCTCGGCGCCCACCGAGGCGACCGCGTCCAGATAGAAGAGGGCGCCCTGCTCCCGTACCGCCTCGCCGATCTCCGCGACCGGGTTGGTGTTGCCGGTGGCCGCCTCCGCGTGCACGAGCGACACGAAGTCGATCTCCGGGTGCTGGGCGAAGGCCTCCCGGATCTGCGCCGCCGTGACCGCCGTGTGGAAGGGCACCGCCAGGTCGTGCACCGTGGCGCCGCAGTCCCGCAGCCAGTTCCCGAACGTCTGCCCGTACGGGCCGGTGATGACGTTCAACGCGGTCGTGCCCGGTCCGGCCGCCGCCCGGATCGCCCCCTCCAGCGGCAGCAGCGCCTCACCCTGCGTGATCACGACGTCCTGCCGGGTGTCGAGCAGCCGTGCCACCCGGTCCTCGATCGAGGCGAACCGCGCGGCGCTCAGCGGGGGGAGATCGAGGAAGGCGTGGGTCACGGTGATGCTCTCTTCGCTCACGGGGAACAGGTGAAGTCGAGCGTAACCAACCGAAGTCGGTCACCCGCGACCGGTGACTTCTTAGGTTGGACGACCTTGTAGCCATCGGATTGGTTTGAGAAACCCAAAGTTTTCCTTATTATCGGAACCCAAAGTTTCCTCACAGGGAGGCCCCCCGTGCACACCCCCTCCGGGCGCCGGACCCGCGTCCTGGCCGCCACCACCGCGACGGCCGGTCTGGTGCTCGTGGCTGCCGCCGCCTCCGGCTGCACCTCCACCGGCAACGGCGGCAGCGGCTCGAAGACCGCCGCCGGCGGGGTCAGGCTCGTCAAGGCGGGACAGCTCACCACCTGCACCCACCTGCCGTACCCGCCCTTCCAGTCGGAGATCGACGGCAAGGTCCAGGGCTTCGACGTCTCGCTCGTCGACCTGGTGGCCAAGGACCTCGGAGTGAAGCAGGCCATCGTCGACACGCCCTTCGAGAACTTCAAGACGGGCGCCTTCCTCAACTCCGGCCAGTGCGACCTGGCCGCGGCCGGCATGACCATCACCGCCGAGCGCAAGAAGAACGTCGACTTCTCCGACCCGTACTTCAACGCCACCCAGGCCGTCCTCGTCGACAAGAAGAGCGGCATCGACTCGCTCGCCGACGTCAAGGCCAAGGGCAAGAAGCTCGGCGCCCAGGCGCAGACCACCGGCGAGGACTACGTGAAGAAGCAGGGCTACGACCCGGTCTCCTTCGAGTCCTCCGACGCGGTCCTCAACGGCCTGCGCACCGGCCAGGTCCAGGCCGTCGTCATCGACTACCCCGTGGTCCAGGGCTGGCTCAAGGACAAGGCCAACGCCGCCCGCTTCAAGACGGTCGACAACATCAACACCGGCGAGCAGTACGGCTTCACGGTGAAGAAGGGCAACACCAAGCTCCGCGCCGCCATCAACAAGGCGCTCGCCGACGCCAAGGCCGACGGCACGTACAAGAAGCTGTACGAGAAGTGGATCGGCCCGTACGACGCCGCCGCGGCCTCCCCCTCCGCCTCATGATCGACATCGCCGACGCCGAGGTGCGGCCCAGGAAGAAGGGCCTGTCCCGCCGCCAGAAGCGCAGGCTGTCGCGGGGCGTCCAGTACGCCGTGTTCGTCGCCGCCGTGATCGCCTTCGCGGTGACGGCCGACTGGGGACAGCTCCAGAACCAGTTCGCGCAGGCCCACATCGCCCGGCAGATGTTCCCGGACGTCATCACGCTGGCGCTGAAGAACACCGTGCTGTACACCGTGTCCGGCTTCGTCGTCGGCCTGGTGCTCGGCATGGTCATCGCCCTGATGCGGCTGTCGTCCGTGGGGCCCTACCGCTGGCTCGCCGGCATCTACATCGAGATCTTCCGCGGCCTGCCCGCCCTGCTGATCTTCATCTTCATCGGCGTGGCCGTGCCACTGGCCTTCCCCGGCACCGAGATCATCGGCGGCACCTACGGCAAGGTGGCCCTCGCGCTCGGCCTGGTGGCGGCCGCGTACATGGCCGAGACGATCCGCGCCGGCATCCAGGCGGTGCCCAAGGGCCAGATGGAGGCGGCCCGTTCGCTGGGCTTCTCGCCCGCCCGGGCCATGGCCTCGATCATCGTCCCGCAGGCCTTCCGGATCATCCTCCCGCCGCTCACCAACGAGTTCGTCCAGCTCTTCAAGGACTCCTCACTGGTGCTGTTCCTCGGCGTCACCCTGGAGGAACGCGAACTCTCCAAGTTCGGCCGCGACCTGGCCAGCACCACCGCCAACTCCACGCCGATCCTCGTCGCCGGCCTGTGCTACCTGCTGGTCACGATCCCGCTCGGCTTCGTCGTCCGCCGTATGGAGGCCAAGGCCCAGGAGGCCGTCAAGTGAGCACCCCCGAGGTCCGGATCCAGGATTTGCACAAGTCCTTCGGCGACAACCACGTGCTGCGCGGCATCGACCTGGAGATCCGCCAGGGCGAGGTCGTCTGCGTCATCGGCCCCTCCGGCTCCGGCAAGTCGACCCTGCTGCGCTGCGTCAACCTCCTCGAGGAACCCACCAAGGGCCGGGTCCACGTCGGCGGCGTCGAACTGACCGACCCCGACGTCGACATCGACGCCGCCCGCCGTCGCATCGGCATGGTCTTCCAGCAGTTCAACCTCTTCCCGCACCTGACGGTGACCGAGAACCTCACCCTCCCGCAGCGCCGGGTGCTCGGCCGGGACAAGACGACGGCCGCACGGGTGGCCGCCGAGAACCTGCAGCGTGTGGGCCTGTCGGAAAAGGCCGACGCCTACCCCTCCGCCCTCTCCGGCGGCCAGCAGCAGCGGGTGGCCATCGCCCGCGCGCTGGCGATGGGCCCCGAGGTGATGCTCTTCGACGAGCCGACCTCGGCGCTCGACCCGGAGCTGGTGGGCGACGTCCTGGCCGTGATGCGGATGCTCGCGCACGAGGGCATGACCATGATCGTCGTCACCCACGAGATGACCTTCGCCCGCGAGGTGGCCGACCGGGTCGTCTTCATGGACGACGGCGTCATCGTCGAGGACGGCACGCCGGACCAGGTCATCGGCGCCCCCGCCCACGAACGCACCCGCCACTTCCTCTCCCGCCTCCTGGACCCGGCGAGGGCCGAGGTGGAGGAGGAGACCGCGGACCAGGTGGGCAAGGGAAGCCAGTAGCTCATTAAGGTGCGGTACATGAGCGATCAAGCGGTGCTGCACGTGAAGGGCCGGATCCTCGTGGGCCCGGACGAGGTCCGCGACGAACTGTGGGTCGTGGACGGCCGGATCTCCTACGACCGCCCCGCCGGTGCCCTCGAGGTGACGACCGTCGAGGGTTGGGCGCTGCCCGGCCTCGTCGACGCACACTGCCACGTCGGTCTCGGCGCGCACGGCCCGGTGGACAAGGACGTGGCCGAGCAGCAGGCGCTGACCGACCGTGAGGCCGGCACGCTGCTGATCCGCGACGCCGGCTCGCCCTCCGACACCCGCTGGATCGACGACCGCGACGACCTTCCGAAGATCATCCGGGCCGGCCGCCACATCGCCCGCACCCGCCGGTACATCCGTGGCTACGCCCACGAGATCGAGCCGGACGACCTCGTCGCGTACGTCACCCAGGAGGCCCGGCGCGGCGACGGCTGGGTCAAGCTGGTCGGCGACTGGATCGACCGCGACCTCGGCGACCTGTCCGCGTGCTGGCCGCGCGAGGCGGCCGAGGCGGCCATCACCGAGGCCCACCGCCTCGGCGCCCGCGTGACCGCCCACTGCTTCGCCGAGGACTCGCTGCGCGACCTGGTCGAGGCCGGCATCGACTGCATCGAGCACGCGACCGGCCTGACCGAGGACCTGATCCCCCTGTTCGCCTCCCGGGGCGTCGCGATCGTCCCCACCCTGGTCAACATCGCCACCTTCCCCCGGCTCGCCGACGGCGGCGAGTCCAAGTTCCCGCGCTGGTCCGCCCACATGCGCCGCCTTCACGAGAGGCGCTACGACACAGTGCGTGCCGCCTACGACGCCGGGATCCCGGTATACGTCGGCACGGACGCCGGCGGCTCACTCGCCCACGGCCTGGTCGCCGGCGAGGTGGCGGAACTGGTCACCGCCGGCATCCCCCCGACCGAGGCCCTGTCGGCGACCACCTGGTCCGCCCGCAAGTGGCTCGCCCGCCCCGGCCTGGAGGAGGGCGCACCGGCGGACCTGGTGGTGTACGAGACGGATCCGCGGACGGACGTGCGGGTCCTGGCGGCACCGCGGCGCGTGGTACTGAACGGGACGGTGATGGAGTAGCCCGCCCCCACGTCCGACCCCGACGCGCAGGGGCGGAGCCCCAGGTGGGGGCACTTCTCAGTCGGCTGTCACGGGTGGGTGGGAAACCCCGGGGTCCAGGGGCGGAGCCCCTGGCGGGGCCTGGGGCAGAGCCCCAGCTACCCCAGCGCGACGGACAGCGCCCGCAGAAACCCGTCCACCGTCCCCCGGTCCCGCACAGCGACCCGCACCCACTCCTCCCCGAGCCCGGGAAACGTGTCCCCCCGCCGCACCGCGTACCCCAGCTCCCGCAACCGCTCCCGCACCGCACCCGCCCCCGGCATCCGCACCAGGACGAACGGCCCCTCCGCAGGGGACACCACCCGCACGCCCGACCCGGCGAACGCCGACAGCCCCGCCACCAGATGAGCCCGGTCGGACGCCACCCGGTGCGCCGCGTGGGCCGCCTCCGCAAGCGCCCGGGGTGCGACGCACGCCGCCGCCGCGGCCAGCGCCGGCGTGGACACCGGCCACAGCGGCTGGGCCCGCTCCAGCTCCCCGATCGTCTCCGGCGCGGCCAGTACGTAGCCGATCCGCAGCCCGGCCAGCCCCCACGTCTTGGTCAGGCTGCGCAGCACCACCAGCCCGGGCACATCCGTCCGCCCGGCCAGCGCCTCCCGCTCACCCGGCACGGCGTCCATGAACGCCTCGTCGACCACCAGCACCCGCCCGGGCCGGGCGAGGGAGGCGATCACCCCGGCCGGATGCAGCACCGACGTGGGATTCGTCGGGTTGCCGATCACCACCAGGTCCGCATCCTGCGGCACCTGCGCCGGATCCAGCCGGAACCCGTCCGCCTCGCGCAGCAGCACCCGGCCGACCGTGTGCCCCGCGTCCCGCAACGCCACCTCCGGCTCGGTGAACTGCGGATGCACGACCACCGGCCGGCGCACCTCAAGCGCCCGCGCCAGCAGCACGAACGCCTCCGCCGCCCCCGCCGTCAGCAGCACCCGCTCCACCGGCAGCCCATGCCGTGCCGCCACCGCGGCCCGCGCGGCCCGGCCGTCCGGGTAGGCGGCGAGCGAGGCCAGCGACCCGGCGATGCGCTCCCGCAGCCAGGCGGGCGGGGTGTCCGCGCGGACGTTGACGGCGAGGTCGACCAGCGCGGCCCCGTCGTCACGGACCTCGGCGTCCCCGTGGTGGCGCAGATCGTGCTGCCGCGTGACGGTGTCCTCAGTGCGCATGGCTGTGTGCGTGCCCCCCGTGATGGTGATGCCCGTGTCCGTGGCCGTCCTCGTCGTCCGGGTGGAAGTGCGGCTGCTGCGGCAGACCCACCTTGTCCTCGAAGCCGGGCAGCGCGATGCGGTACACGCACGAGTCGCAGTTCATCCTGAGGTCGCCCTTGACGGCCTCCTCGTACCGCTCCATCACCAGGTCGAGCAGCTCCGGTTCGGGTCCGATGACGTCCGCCGACCGCACCTCGACCTCCGGGTGCGCCGCGGCCCAGCCCTCGGTCTGCTGCCGTACCCGGTCGGGCAGGATCCCGGTGAACAGGAAGTACGGCAGGACCACGATCCGCCGTGCCCCGAGCTTCGCGCACCGGTCGAGGCCGCTCGGCACGTCCGGTGCCGCGAGCGACACGAACGCCGTCTCCACACCGGCGTACCCGCGTCCCTCCCACAGCAGCCGGGCGGCCTTGTGCACCTCGGCGTTGGCGTCCGGGTCGGTCGAGCCGCGCCCGACGAGCAGCACGGTCACGTCGGCCCGGTCCTCCGGCCTGCGCACCGAGGAGCCGAGCGCCTCGTCCAGCCGCCGCTCCAGCACGTTCAGCAGCGCCGGGTGCGGCCCGAGCGGACGGCCGTAGGTGTAGGAGATCCCGGGGTGCCGCTCCTTCTCGCGGGCCAGCGCGGCCGGTATGTCGCCCTTGGCGTGCCCGGCGGACACCAGCATCAGCGGAACGGCGGCGAAACGGCGTACGCCCTTCTCCACCAGCTCGGTCACCGCATCGCCCAGCGGCGGTGGGGACAGTTCGATGAAGCCGCCCGCGACAGGCAGTTCGGGGTGGCGGCGGCCCAGCTCCCGGACGAAGTCGCGGAACGCCTCGGCTCCGGCGTCGTCCCGGGTGCCATGGCCGGCGATGAGCAGGGCGGGCGGGGTGGTCACGGCTTCTCCTCAGTGGAAACGGGGTGGTACAGCAGGGCGTTGAGCGCGGCGGCGGCGACCGCCGAGCCGCCCTTCTCGGACACGTTGCTCACGGCGGGCAGCCCGCTCTCGCGCAACGCGGCCTTGGACTCGGCCGCGCCGACGAACCCGACGGGCAGACCGATGACGAGCACCGGATCGGCGTCCAGCGTCAGCAGCTCCTCCAGGGCGGTCGGCGCATTGCCGATCACCCACAGGGCACCCGGGCCGACCTGGTCGTACGCCAGCCGCACGGCGTGCGCCGAACGCGTCAGCCCGGGGCCGGACTCCGCGTCCTTGAGGCGGCAGACGGTCTCCCGCCTGGTGATTCCGGCCGCGACCATCTCGACGTCCACGACCACCGGCGCCCCGGCGTGCAGAGCGGCGTGCGCCCTCTCCAGGTCACCCTCGTCCATGACGAGGTCGGTGGCGTACTCGAGGTCGGCGGCGGAGTGGATGACCCGCTCCACCACGGCCCGGGTCAGCGGCGGGAAGTGCGAGGTGTCCAGGCGGGCGCGCAGCCGCCGGTAGGACTCCACCTCGATCGGGTGGACCACACGATTCACCGGCCCCGCGACGGAGTCGCTCATGATGCACCCTCCTGCCAGCGGTAGCCGCGCGGCGTCACCATGCGGCCCGCGATCTCACGGGTCGCCGTGTTGCCCACGGTGACGACCGTCATCATGTCGACCGTCGCTGGGTCCAGCGCGGCCAGTGTCGTGACCCGGCCGGCCTCGTCCGGCCGCGAGGCGTTGCGTACGACACCGACGGGCGTCGTGGGCTCCCGGTGTTCGGCGAGGACGGCGAGCGCCTTGGGGAGCTGCCAGTCGCGACCCCGGGAACGGGGGTTGTAGAAGGTGACGACGAGGTCCGCCTCGGCCGCCGCCCGTACCCGCCGCTCGATGACCTCCCACGGCGTGTGCAGGTCGGACAGGCTGATGGACACGTGGTCGTGGCCCAGCGGCGCGCCCAGGATCGCCCCGGCCGCGAGCGCCGCGGTGACGCCGGGCACCCCGACCACGTCGATGTCCTCGGAGGCCTCGGCGAGCGCGGGGGACGCCATCGCGTACACGCCCGCGTCGCCGCTGCCGATCAGCGCGACCGCGTGCCCGGCGCGGGCCTCGGCGACCGCGGTACGGGCCCGCTCCTCCTCCGCGCCGAGCCCCGACTCCAGGATCCGGGTGCCGGGCCGCAGCAGATCGCGGATCTGGTCGACGTACTGGTCGAGCCCGACGAGCACGGAGGCCCGCCGCAGTTCCGCCTCGGCGCGCGGGGTGAGCAGGTCCCGGGCGCCCGGCCCGAGCCCGACCACCGCGAGCCGCCCGCGCCCCGGCCGCCGTACCACGGCACAGGTCGCCATCGCGGGGCTCCCGGCCGACTTCCGCTTGGGCACGAGGAGTTCGCCGCCCCGGACCAGCGCGGCCGCCTCGGCGACGGACGGCGTGCCGACGGCCGCGAGGGGCGCGTCCGACGGGTTGGGCACCTCGACGCCCGCCAGCTCCTCGGCGGAGTACGTCACCAGCGGCACCCCGAGCCGCCCGGCGGCGGCCACGATCCCGGGCTCCTCCGCCTTGGCGTCGACGGTGGCGAGCTCGGCGACGGACCTGGCGGACAGCCCGGCGTCCCGCAGCGCGGCCGCGACCAGCCCGAGCACCTCCTCGGCGGGCGCGCCCTTGGAGGCGCCGACGCCGACGACCAGGGACGGCGGCCGCAGCAGCACCTCAAGCTCGCCCGCCTCGACGTCCCGATCGGTCACCCGGATGGTGTACGCCCCTTCCGCCGCCGTCGGCAGCGGGGGCAACGGCCACACCGACTCGGCCTCCAGGGCCACCGGTTCACCGTCCAGCAGGGCCCGCGAGACGGCCGCGACGGAGCCCTCCACCGGAAACCCGAGCGTGTCGAGCCCCGGCAGTCCGACGGAGTCCGTCGCGGTGGTCACCACCGGCTCGGCACCCAGCAACCCGCCCACCTCGCGGGCGAGTTCGTTGGCGCCGCCGCCGTGCCCGCCGACCAGCGACACGGCGAACCGCCCGCCCTCGTCGACGCACACCACACCGGGGTCGGAGACCTTGTCCGTGAGCAGCGGCGCCACGAGCCGCACCACGGCCCCCGTGGCCAGGAAACACACGAGCTGCTCGCACTCCGCGAACGCGGCCCGTACGGCGTCCCCGACGGGACCCTCGTACACGCGCGTACGGTCCGGCCACGCGGCGGCCAGCCGGTCGCGCGCGGCCGCCCCCGCCGCGGTGGCGGAAATCAGGCCGATCACAGAGCAACTCCTTCGTGCAGGCCGGGGGTTCTTGCTCCCCACAGCAGGAAAACGGGATTGGTCGCCGCCAGCCGGGTCACGTCCCCCGGCAGCGGCGCGAGCCGGGACGACTGCAGCAGTACGCCGTCGCAGGTGAACCCGGCCTCGGTGAGCGCGGCCCGGGCCGTCGGGACCCGGTCCAGGGCCGCCATCGCGACGACCACGGTGCGCCGGGCCCGCCGCGCGCACTCCCCGACGATGCCGGGCAGCTCGCGCCCGCCGCCGCCGACGAACACGGCGTCGGGATCGTCGAGCCCCGCCAGCGCCTGGGGAGCCGCACCGTGCACCACGTGCACGTCGACACCGTGCGCGGCGGCGTTGGCACGGATCCGCGCCACCCCGTCCGCGGTCTTCTCGACCGCGCTGACGGCGGCACCGAGCCGCGCGCACTCCACGGCGACGGACCCGGACCCGGAGCCCACGTCCCACACCAGCTCGCCGGGGCGCGGCCCGAGCCGGGCCAGGGCCAGCGCCCGCACCTCGAACTTGGTGATCATCGAGTCGCGGTGGGCGAAGTCGACCTCGTCCAGCGCCCACCCGGCGGCAGCCGTGCCGGCCGGTCCCGCGAGCGTCCGTACGGGACCGGACGTCCGCGTCTCGTCCAGGCACAGCACGACGCTCACCGCCGTACCCCAGTCGCGTTCCGCGGCCTCGGCCGGCGTGACCCGCTCGATCCGCTCGTCCGCCGAGCCCAGTGCAGAGGCGACGACGAGGACCCGGTCCGGGGCGCTGCGGGCGAGCGCGGCGCCCAACTCGGCGGGTCCGGCGCCGGGCCCGGTCAGCACGGCGACCTTGGGGTGCGCACGGCACACGTGCACGGCCGTCCGCGGATCCCGCCCGTGCGCGCTGACCACCACCGCGTCGTCCCAGGTCAGCCCGAGCCGGGCGAAGGCGGTGGCGACGGACGACACCCCCGGCCGCACGTCCAGCCGCTCGGACCCGAACCGTTCGGCCAGCGCCCGCACGATCCCGAAGAACCCGGGATCGCCCGAGGCCAGCACGACCACGCGCCGGTCCTTGCCGACGTACTCCCCGATGGCGTCCAGGGCGGGTGCCAGCGGGCCGAGCACGATCCGCTCGGCGGTCCCGGGCAGCGCCACCGCGTCCAGGTGCCGCCGCCCGCCCACGACGAGCTCGGCCCCCGCCACCGCGTCCGCGTCGACCGGCGCCCCGGTTCCCGTGCCGACGACCGTGATCACGTACTCGCCCCCCGCTCACGCAGGGCCTTGCGGGCCTCGGGGTCGGCCTTCCGGAAGCCGTGGAAGTGACCGGGGTGGTACAGGTGCGAGCGGGTGCCCTCGGCACCCAGGGCCGGACCGACCAGGAACAGCGTGTGCTTCCAGAGCTTGTGCTCCTTGACGGTCTCCTCCAGCGTGCCGACCGTGCACCGCACGACCAGCTCCTCCGGCCACGTCGCCTGGTAGGCGACGACGACCGGGGTGCTCGTCGGGTAGCCGCCCTCCAGCAGCTCCCGCACCAGCTGCCCGCTGCGGGCGGCGGACAGGAAGATCGCCATGGTGGTGCCGTGCCGGGCGAACTCGCGTACCTCCTCACCGGGCGGCATCGGCGTCTTGCCACCGCCCAGCCGGGTGAGGACGACCGACTGCGCCACCTCGGGAATGGTCAGCTCCCGCTGCGCGAGGGCGGCCACGGCGGAGAAGGCGGAGACCCCGGGCACGACCTCCGTCGCGATCCCGATCCGGGCGCACCGGTCGAGCTGTTCCTGCGTGCCGCCCCACAGGGCCGGGTCGCCGGAGTGGATCCTGGCCACCTTCAGGCCGTCCCGGTGGGCCCGCTCGTACACGGTGACGACGTCCTCCAGGGACATGGTCGCCGAGTCCAGGATCTCCGCGTCCGCACGCGCGTGCTCGAGGACCTCCGCCTGGACCAGGCTGGCCGCCCAGATCACCACGTCGGCCTCCGCGATGGCGCGCGCGGCACGGAACGTCAGCAGGTCGGCGGCGCCGGGGCCGGCACCGACGAAGGTCACCTTGCCGGTGGGGGCATCGGCCATGAGAATCTGTCCTTCCCTACAAGTCCTACGAGCAAAGTCCTGTGAGTACGGCGGCTACGGCCGTGTGTGCGTGAGCGCGGGTCGATCGGATAGCAAGAGCACATGGCGGTCTTCGTCGCGCTGGGCGCGTTCCTGATGACGCTGGCCGGAGGGTGGACGGCACAACGCGTGACCGACCGCCGCCACCTGGTCCTGGGCCTCGCCGGAGGCCTGATGCTGGGCGTGGTCGGCCTCGACCTGCTGCCGGAGGCGCTGCACGCGGCCGGCCGCGAGGTGTTCGGTGTACCGGCGGCCCTGCTGCTGTTCGTGGCCGGCTTCCTCCTGGCCCACCTGGTGGAACGCACGCTGGCCGCCCGGCAGGCCGCGCACGGCGGTGCCGAGGGACACAACCACCGCGCACCCGAGGTGGGCCTCACGGCCGCGGGCGCGATGGTCGGCCACAGCGCCATGGACGGTGTCGCGATCGGCGCGGCCTTCCAGGTGGGCGGCGGCATGGGCGCGGCGGTCGCGCTCGCCGTCATCGCGCACGACTTCGCGGACGGTTTCAACACCTTCACCATCACCAGCCTGTACGGCAACGAGCGCCGCAAGGCCGTCGCGATGCTCGTCGCCGACGCCTGCGCGCCCGTGCTGGGCGCCGCCTCGGCCGTGTTCTTCACCATCCCGGAGGCGTTCCTCGGCGGCTATCTCGGCCTGTTCGGCGGCGCGCTGCTCTACCTCGCCGCCGCGGAGATCCTCCCCGAGGCCCACCACGAGCACCCCGCCCGTTCCACCCTGCTGTGCACGGTGGCCGGAGTGGCGTTCATCTGGCTCGTGGTCGGCCTCTCCGGCTGACGAGTGCGGCGCTCTCACAGCTTCCCGCCCCGTCCGCCGTCGCGCCGCGCGGGCGCGATCAGCGTGGAGAGGTACGGCAGCGGCTCACCGCCGAGTTCGGCGGCCGGCCGGATGGACTCGCTCTCCAGCCCGAGCGCCGACCCCCACACGGCCTCCCCGAGCCTTCCGGTCTCCCGCAGCGCCTCGGCGACCTCGGCGGCCTGCCGCCCGAACTTGTACGCCACGACCGTCCCGGGCCCGGCGAGAGCCTCCTTGAGCACGGCCGAACCGGCCGTGACCGGCACCAGCGTCAGCGGCTCCGTGCCCTCGGTGAGCACGGCGCCCGAGCGCGCCGCGAGATCCTGCATGGCGGTGATCCCGGGCACGGTCTCCACGACCGTCCCCGGCACCAGCTCCGCGACGGTCTGGGCGAGATACGTGAAGGTGGAGTACACGTTCGGGTCCCCGATGGTCGCGAACGCCACCGACCCGCGCTCCCGCAGCAGCTCGGCGACCCGCTCGCCGGCCGCGTCCCAGGCCGCCTCCCGCCGTGCCCGGTCGGTCCGCTCGTTGAGCGCGAACACGACCCGCACGACCTTCTCCTCGGGTACGTAGTGCAACACGGTCGCCTCGGCCCGCCCGCGTTCCAGGGTGTCCATCACCGGTACGACGACGACATCGGCGGCACGCAGGGCGTTGACGCCCTTGACGGTCACCAGCTCCGGATCACCGGGGCCCACCCCGACTCCGACCAGCCTGCTGCTCATGACGTCCGGCACCTCTCCACGAACCGACGGGCCACACCGGGCGCGGACGCCCAGTGCGTGTGCAGATAACTCGCGTGCACGCCCTGCTGTACAAAACCTTCGACTCGCCGCTCGGGGCCGCGCACCCCCCACGCGGGCGCCGTCCCCGCTCCCGGCTCGACGACCGTCCGGTGGAACTCGTGCCCACGCATCCGGGTCCCCGCGCCGGCGAGCACACTGTCGCTCACGGCGACGGCGTCCCGGTACCCGAGGGTGAGCCGCTCGCTCATCCGGGCGGACGCGTCCACCACCCCGCACATGGGCTGCCCGTCGAGCTCCCGGCAGAGATAGAGCAGCCCCGCACACTCGGCGGCCACCGGAGCCCCGCCCAGGACGAGCCCGGCGACGGCCTTGCGCAACGGTTCGTTGGCGGACAGCTCGGCGGCATACACCTCCGGGAACCCGCCACCGATCACCAACCCCCGGGTGCCGTCCGGCAGTTGCTCATCACGGAGGGGATCGAAAGGGACGACTTCGGCTCCGGCGGCGGTGAGCAGTTCGGCATGCTCGGCATAGGAGAACGTGAACGCGGGGCCCCCGGCCAGGGCAACGGCCACCTTGGGGCGCCGGTCGGCATCACCCAGCCTGTCCGGCGTTTGAGGACGAGGCCGTTCAGGCCGATCGGGGGTCCAGGGGGCGGAGCCCCCGGTGGGGTGCAGGGGCGAAGCCCCGCGAGGGGTCCAGGGGGCGGAGCCCCCTGGCGGGGTCGAAGGGGCGGAGCCCCTGGAGGACGGGCAGGGCAGGGGCGGCGGGGGCGAAACACCAAGTGCCTCAGCCGCGTCCCACGCCGCACCGGGCAACGTTCCCGCGCCGCGCGCCAGCGCAAGCAGCCCTTCGAGATCGCACCCCGCCTCCACCTGCGAGGCCATCGCGGCAACAGCCCCCACCGCCGAAGCCCGCCGCTCGGCGACCGGCACCAGCCCCAGATGCCGCGACGGCGTCTCCGCCTGAGCCACCCGCCGCAGCACCCCCAGCACGGGCACCCCGGCGGAATCCAACGCCTCCCGCAGAAGGGCCTCGTGCCGGTCGGACGCAACCTTGTTCAGGATCACGCCCCCGACCCGCACCTCCGGATCCCAGGAAGCGAACCCGTGCACCAGCGCCGCCACCGACCGCGACTGCGACGACGCGTCCACGACCAGCACCACCGGCGCCCGCAGCAGCTTCGCCACATGCGCGGTGGACGCCAGTTCGCCCTCCCCGGCGGCGCCGTCGTACAGCCCCATCACACCCTCGACGACGGCGATGTCACACCCGCGCGCCCCGTGCAGGAACAGCGGCCCGATCAGCTCGGGCCCGCACAGGTACGCGTCGAGGTTGCGCCCCGCCCGCCCGGTCGCGAGCGCGTGGTACCCGGGGTCGATGTAGTCGGGCCCGACCTTGTGCGGGGAGACGGCGAGCCCCCGCCCGGTCAGCGCGGCCATCAGCCCCGTGGCAACGGTGGTCTTGCCGCTGCCGGAGGCCGGCGCGGCGATGACCAGCCGAGGCACGGAAGTCACCACTCGATGCCCCTCTGCCCCTTCTGCCCGACGTCCATGGGGTGCTTCACCTTGGACATGTCGGTGACGAGGTCGGCGAAGTCGACGAGCTTCTCCGGCGCGTTCCGCCCGGTGATGACCACGTGCTGGGTGCCGGGCCGGTTCCGGAGCACGTCGACGACCTCGTCCGTGTCCACCCACCCCCAGTGCATCGGGTACGCGAACTCGTCGAGCACGTACAGCTTGTACGTCTCGGCGGCGAGGTCCCGCTTGACCTGCTCCCAGCCCTCCCGGGCCTTCTCCTCGTTGTCCATCTGATCGTCCCGCTGGACCCAGGACCAGCCCTCGCCCATCTTGTGCCAGTCGACGGTGCCGCCCTCGCCGGAGGCGCCGAGCACCCGCAGCGCGTTCTCCTCGCCGACCTTCCACTTGGCCGACTTGACGAACTGGAACACCCCGATCGGCCAGCCCTGGTTCCAGGCGCGCAGCGCGAGCCCGAACGCGGCGGTCGACTTGCCCTTGCCGATCCCGGTGTGGACGACGACCAGCGGCCGGTTGCGCCGCTGCCGGGTCGTCAGCCCGTCGTCCGGTACCACACTCGGCTGTCCCTGAGGCATTACGCGGCCCTCCTCTGTACGTCCTTCACCAGTCCGGCGATCGAATCCGCCCGCAGCTCGTCCAGCGTCACCGCCGTGCCGCCCAGCTCACCCGCGAGCTGTCCCGCGAGCCCCAGCCGCACGGGCCCCGACTCGCAGTCCACGACCACCGACGCGACGCCCTCGGCGGCGAACAGCCGCGCCGCCCGCCCGGCGAGCGCCACCGGCTCGGGGCCGCCGGTGGCCCGCCCGTCCGTCACCACCACGACCAGCGCCCGCCGCGCCGGATCCCGCAGCCGCTCGACCCGCAGCACCTCGTGGGCGCGCAGCAGCCCCGCGGCCAGTGGCGTCCGCCCGCCGGTCGGCAGCGACTCCAGCCGGGCCGCCGCCGCGTCGACGGAGGACGTCGGCGGCAGGGCGACCTGCGCGTCCTTCCCCCGGAAGGTCACCAGGCCCACCTTGTCCCGCCGCTGGTAGGCGTCGAGGAGCAGGGACAGCACGGCGCCCTTCACGGCGCTCATCCGCTGCCGTGCCGCCATCGACCCGGAGGCGTCCACCACGAACAGCACGAGGTTCCCCTCGCGCCCCTCCCGGGTCGCCTGCCGCAGATCGTCCCGGCGCACGACCAGCCCCGGCCCGGACCGTCCGCGCGCCCGCTGGTGCGGGGCGGCGGCCTGCACAGTGGCCGCCAGGTGCAGCTTGGTCAGCGTGCCCTGGGGGCGCCGGGCTCCGGTGGTACGGCCGTGCTCGGTCCGTGCCCGGGAACGCCGGCCGGCGGCACCCTCGCCGATGCCGGGGACGCTGAGCACCTTGGCGCGGAAGGGCTCGGCGGCCCGTGCGGGGGCCTGTTCACCCGCCCCGGCGCCGGAAGGCTGCGGCTCCCCGCCCTCACCGGCCTCGGGGCGGGCGCCGGTGTCCCCGCCCTGCGGGTCGCCGTCGCCCTGCGGGGGCTGCCCGCCGCCACCGCCACCGGGGCCGTCGGGATCGGGGTCGTCGTCCTCGCCGGAGAACTCCTCCAGGGTCTGGTCCAGCTTGTCCTCGTCCAGCCCCGGCGCGTCGAAGGGGTTGCGCCTGCGGCGGTGCGGGAGCGCGAGCAGCGCGGCCTGCCGCACGTCCTCGGCGAGCACGTCGGTCCGCCCGGCCCAGGCGGCCAGCGCGGTCGCGGTACGGGCCATCACGATGTCGGCCCGCATGCCGTCCACCTCGAAGGCCGCGCAGGTCGCGGCGATCTGCCGCAGCGCCCCGTCGCCGAGCCGCACCGACGGCAGCAGGTCCCGCGCCGCCACGATGCGCGCCCGTACGGCGGCCTCCTCCTCCGCCCACCGGGCGGCGAAGCCGGTCGGGTCGTCGTCGTACGCCAGCCGTCGCCGTACGACCTCCACCCGCTGCTCCGGCTCCCGCGAGGCCGCGACCTCCACGGTGAGTCCGAACCGGTCGAGGAGCTGCGGCCGCAGCTCGCCCTCTTCGGGGTTCATGGTGCCGACGAGCAGGAACTTGGCCGCGTGCCGTACGGAGACGCCCTCCCGCTCCACGTAGGAGGCGCCCATGGCGGCGGCGTCCAGCAGCAGGTCGACCAGGTGGTCGTGGAGGAGGTTGACCTCGTCGACGTACAGGATCCCGCGGTGTGCGTCGGCGAGCAGGCCGGGCTCGAACGCCTTCACGCCCTCCGCCAGCGCCCGCTCGATGTCCAGCGCCCCGACCAGCCGGTCCTCGGAGGCGCCGACGGGCAGTTCGACCATCCGGGCCGGCCGCGACTCGAACGCCCCCGGGGCGTGCGGCCCGTCCGGGCAGGCGGGGTCGGGGGAGCCGGGGTCGCAGGAGAACCGGCATCCGGAGGCGACGTCCACCTGAGGCATCAGCGAAGCCAGCGCACGCACCGCCGTCGACTTGGCCGTGCCCTTCTCACCGCGCACCAGCACACCGCCGACCGCCGGGGACACGGCGTTCAGCAGCAGCGCGAGCCGCAGGTCGTCCTGGCCGACGACGGCCGTGAACGGAAACGGGGTACTCACTTCTCGTCGCCCTCCAAGTCGCCTTCCAGCTCCAGGTAGGTGGCCCGCAGCCGCTCCAGCGTGTCGGCGTCCGGCTCGGCCCACAGCCCGCGGTCGGCGGCCTCCAGGAGCCGCTCGGTGATCCCGCGCAGCGCCCACGGGTTGGACTTCTTCATGAAGTCCCGGTTCTCGGCGTCGAAGACGTACTCCGCGCTGAGCTTCTCGTACATCCAGTCGTCGACCACGCCCGCGGTGGCGTCGTAGCCGAAGAGGTAGTCGACGGTGGCCGCCATCTCGAAGGCGCCCTTGTAGCCGTGCCGGCGCATGGCCGCCATCCAGCGCGGGTTGACCACGCGGGCCCGGAAGACGCGGTGCGTCTCCTCGCCCAGCGTGCGGGTCTTCACCTGGTCCGGCACGGCCGAGTCGCCGACGTACGCCTCGGGGGAGGCGCCCGTCAGATGCCGGACCATGGCGACCATGCCGCCGTGGTACTGGAAGTAGTCGTCGGCGTCGACGAGGTCGTGCTCACGGGTGTCGACGTTCTTCGCCGCGACCGCGATCCGTTTGAACGCCGTTTCCATGTCCCCGCGGGCCGCCCGCCCGTCGAGCCCGCGCCCGTAGGCGTAGCCGCCCCACACCGCGTACACCTCGGCGAGGTCCGCGTCCGAGCGCCAGTTGCGCGCGTCGATCAGGGGCAGCAGGCCCGCGCCGTACGCGCCCGGCTTGGAGCCGAAGACGCGGGCGGTCGCGCGCCGCCGGTCGCCGTGCTGTGCGGTGTCCTCGTCGGCGTGCGCCCGTACGTAGTTGGACTCGGCGGGCTCGTCCAGCTCGGCCACCGCCCGCACCGCGTCGTCGATCAGCCCGACGACGTGCGGGAACGCGTCCCGGAAGAAGCCGGAGATACGGACCGTGACGTCGATGCGGGGCCGGCCCAGCTCGGCGAGGGGGATCACCTCGAAGCCGGTGACCCGGCGCGAGGCGTCGTCCCAGACCGGGCGGCAGCCCAGCAGGGCGAGGATCTCGGCGATGTCGTCGCCCTGGGTGCGCATGGCGGACGTGCCCCAGACCGTCAGGCCGACGGACTTCGGGTACGCGCCCGTGTCCTGCAGGTAGCGCGCGACCAGCGAGTCCGCCAGCGACTGGCCCACCTCCCAGCTCAGCCGTGACGGAATGGCCTTGGGGTCCACGGAGTAGAAGTTGCGGCCGGTCGGCAGGACGTTCACCAGCCCGCGCGTCGGCGAGCCGGACGGGCCCGCCGGGACGTAACCACCGTCCAGCGCGCGCAGGATGTGCCCGATCTCGTCGGTGGTCCTCGCCAGCCGGGGCACGACCTCGGTGCAGGCGAACTCCAGCACGGCGACCGCGTCGGGGAGTTCGGTGCGCAGTACGTCGCGCACCAGACCGGCCGCTGCCGTCACGTCCCACGTCCGGGACTCCATGCCCTCCGCGATCCGCCGGCAGAGCTGCTCCAGCAGGTCGATCGTGTCGGCGGCCGTCCGCGCCGGACCCTCCACCAGGTCCGTCAGTTCCGCCGGCACCTTCACCGGGGCGCCCGGCTCGGCCAGCAGTTCCTTCTCCACCAGCCCGAAGTGAGCCGCCAGCGAAGCCCTCAGCCCCGGCAGCGCGTTGGCCTGCCCGCCCCACACCTGCGAGGCCCGCAGCACGGCGAGCACCAGGTTCACGCGCGGCTCGCCGACCGGGCCGCCGCCCAGGATGTGCAGGCCGTCGCGGATCTGGACGTCCTTGATCTCGCAGAGGTAGCCGTCGATGTGCATGACGAACTCGTCGAACGCGTCGTCGTCCGGCTGTTCGGCCACGTGCAGGTCGTGGTGCAGCTCCGCGGCCTTGACCAGGGTCCAGATCTGCGCGCGCACGGTCGGCGCCTTCGCCGGGTCCAGGTCGGAGACGAGCGCGTACTCGTCGAGCAGCTGCTCCAGCTTGGCCAGGTCGCCGTAGGTGTCGGCGCGGGCCATCGGCGGGACCAGGTGGTCGACGACCGTGGCGTGTCCGCGCCGCTTGGCCTGGGTGCCCTCGCCGGGGTCGTTGACGATGAACGGGTAGATCAGCGGGAGGTCGCCGAGGACGGCGTCCGGCGCGCAGCCGCGCGACAGCCCGAGGCCTTTTCCGGGCAGCCACTCCATCGTGCCGTGCTTGCCCATGTGCACGATCGCGTCGGCGCCGAAACTGTTCTCCAGCCACCGGTAGGCCGCCATGTAGTGGTGCGACGGCGGCATGTCCGGGTCGTGGTAGATCGCGATCGGGTTCTCGCCGAAGCCGCGCGGCGGCTGGATCATCACGACGACGTTCCCGAACCGGAGGGAGGCGAGCACGATGTCGTCGCCGTCGACGTAGAGGGACCCCGGCGGCTCGCCCCACGCCTCCAGCATGGCGTCCTTCAGCTCCGGGTCGAGCTTGTCGAACCACGCCCGGTAGTCGGCCAGCGGCACGCGGGCGGGCGCGGCGGCGAGCTGCTCCTCCGTGAGCCATTCGACGTCGTGCCCGCCGGCCTCGATGAGGCGGTGGATCAGCTCGTCCCCGTTGTCGGGGTACTCGGTGAGGCCGTACCCGGCCTCGCGCAGCGCGTCCAGCACCCGTACCGCCGACGCCGGGGTGTCAAGGCCGACCGCGTTGCCGACCCGGGAGTGCTTGGTCGGGTAGGCGGTGAAGACCAGCGCGATCCTCTTCTCCGCGTTGGCCTTGTGCTTCAACCGCGCGTGGCGCACGGCGATCCCCGCGACCCGCCCCGCCCGCTCGGGGTCGGCCACGTACACCGGCACCTCGTCGGGCCCCTGCTCCTTGAAGGAGAACGGCACGGTGATCAGCCGCCCGTCGAACTCCGGGATGGCGACCTGCATCGCCGCGTCCATGGGGGAGAGGGCCGCGTCGGACTCCTCCCAGGCCGCGTGCGACGAGGTGAGGCAGAGGCCCTGCAGCACGGGGATGTTCAGCTCGGCGAGCGCCCCGATGTCCCACGCCTCCTCGTCGCCGCCCGCGGAGGCCTGCGAGGCGTGCGTGCCGCCCGCGGCGAGCACGGTGGCCACCAGGGCGTCCGCCCGGCCGAGGATCTCGTACAGCCCGGCGTCGGCGCCGCGCAGCGAACCGCAGTAGACCGGCAGGGCGTTGGCGCCGCGCGCCTCGATCGCGTCGCACAGGGTGTCCACGAAGGCGGTGTTGCCGCTCAGTTCGTGGGCGCGGTAGAAGAGCACGCCGACGGTCGGGCGGCTCTCCTGGAACGTGCGGGAGCCGTGCACGCCGTACTCCGGCATCTTCCGCGGCTCGACGAAGCCCTCACCGGTCAGCAGCACGGTGTCGGACAGGAACCGGGCCAGCTCGGTCAGGTTCTCCGGGCCGCCCTCCACGAGGTACTTCAGCGCCTCGGCCACCACACCGGCGGGCACGGACGACTCGGCCATCAACTCGGCGTCCGGCACGGCCTCTCCGCCGAGCAGCACGGTCGGGACGCCCGAGGCCCTCAGCGCGGCCAGTCCGTCCTCCCAGGCGCGCTTGCCGCCGAGCAGCCGTACGACGGCGATGTCGGCGCCCGCGAGGAGGGACGGCAGCTCCGCCTCGACGTCCACCCGGGTCGGGTTGCCGATCCGGTAGGACGCGGCGGAGGCCCGCGCCGCCAGCAGATCGGTGTCGGCGGTCGACAACAACAGCACTGTGCTCATGCGGGCGCTCCCGGTGGAATGAAGGGCAGTCCTTGTGGCGCGCCCGACTCGATGAGCCGCAGGAGCGCGTCCGTGTCCGCGTGTTGTTCGATCAGGTCGCCGAGCCGGTCGAGCTGCTCCTCGCGCAGCGCGGCGAACGACGTGTCCGGCGCCGGTACGAAGCGGCGGCCCGCGGCGGCGGCCACCTCGCGCAGGAAGGCCCGCCGGAAGCCGTCCGACTCCAGCGAGCCGTGCCAGTGCGTGCCCCAGGTCTGGCCGACCCGGCAGCCGTCCAGGAAGGGCGTACCACCCGTCACCTCGGCGACCCCGTGATGGATCTCGTACCCCTCGACCGGCTCGCCGAGGGCTTCCCCGACCGGCCGGGTGAGGGTCTTCTCGCGGGCGAAGCGCACGCGGACGGGGAGGACTCCGAGCCCTTCGACCTGACCGGCGCGCGACTCGACCTCGTCCTCGATGTGCTCGCCGAGGATCTGGAAGCCGCCGCAGACGCCGAGGACCGGCCGTCCTTCGGCGGCTCTCCAGCTGATGGCCTGTGCGAGCCCGCGCTCCCGCAGCCACTCCAGCGCCCGTACGGTCCCGCGCGTCCCAGGGATCACCACGAGGTCGGCGTCCGCCAGCTCCTCCGGCCGGTCCACGAACCGCACCACGACACCCGGTTCGGCGGCCAGCGCGTCCACGTCGGTGAAGTTGGACATCAGCGGGATCGCGCACACGGCGACCCGCAGCACGTCCTCGCCGACGGGCGGGGCGGTGTTCGACTCGCGGACGGTCCCGCGCAGAGACACCCGGAGTCCGTCCTCCTCGTCGATGCCGAGCCCGTGCCGGAAGGGCAGCACACCGTACGTGCGCCGTCCGGTGAGCCCCTGCAGCATGTCCAGGCCGGGCTCCAGCAGAGAGACGTCACCGCGGAACTTGTTCACCAGGAACCCGGCGACGAGCTCCTGGTCCTCGGGCGACAGCAGCGCGACGGTCCCGAAGAAGGAGGCGAACACACCCCCGCGGTCGATGTCGCCGACGACGAGCACGGGCAGCCGCGCGTTCCGCGCGATGCCCATGTTCACGATGTCCGTCCGCCGCAGGTTGATCTCCGCGGGTGAACCGGCGCCCTCGCAGATCACCGCGTCATACGTGCCCCGCAGCTCCTCCAGGCACTCCAGCACGGTCCCCAGCAACCGCTGCTGCCGCCCGCCGTGATAGCCGCGCGCGCTCAGCTCGCCCACCGGCTTGCCCAGCAGCACGACCTGGCTGCTCTGCTCGCCGCCGGGCTTGAGCAGTACGGGATTCATCAGCGCGGTCGGCTCGACGCGGCACGCCTGTGCCTGCATGGCCTGCGCCCGCCCGATCTCCGCGCCCTCTCGGGTCACGAACGAGTTGAGGGACATGTTCTGTGCCTTGAAAGGCGCGACCTTGACCCCCTGCCGCACCAGCCAGCGGCAGATCCCGGCGGTCACGACGCTCTTGCCCGCGTCGGAGGTCGTACCGGCGACGAGGAGGCCCCCGCTCATTTCCCACGTCCCTTCACGACGGCGCGCGCGGCGACGGTGACGCCGAGCGCGAGCAGACCGACCCGCCGGGAGAGCCGTACGGCCCGTTCGATGTCGGGCACGGCGACGGCGCGTCCCTCCTGGTTCAGCACCGGCCGGTGCTCGACCCGCCCCCCGTACGACAGCGTTCCGCCCAGCCGCACGCCGAGCGCCCCCGCGAAGGAGGCCTCCACGGGCCCGGCGTTGGGGCTGGGATGCCTGCCGGCATCGGCCCGCCAGGCCCGTACGGCTCCGCGCGGATCGCCGCCGGTCACGGTCGCCAGGGCGGCGGTCAGCCGAGCCCCCGGCCATCCCGCGAGGTCGTCCAGCCGGGCCGAGGCCCACCCGTACCGCCGGTACCTGGGCGATTTGTGCCCGACCATGGCGTCGAGGGTGTTGACGGCCCGGAAGCCCAGCAGCCCGGGCACCCCGCCCAAGGCGCCCCACACCAGGGCCCCCACGACCGCGTCGGAGGTGTTCTCCGCGACGGACTCCACGACGGCCCGGGCGATCCCGTCGGCGTCGAGCGCCTGCGGATCCCGGCCGCACAGGTGCGGCAGCCGCGCCCGGGCGCCCTCGACGTCCCCGGCCTGAAGGGCACGCCCGATGCTCCGGGCCTCGCGGGCGAGGGAGGTCCCGCCCACGACGGCCCAGGTGGCGGCTGCGGTCAGCGCGACGGAGGCGCTGCGGGAAGGACGTACGGCCGCGGCGGTGACGGCTCCCAGACCGGCGGCGCCCCCCACACAGACCGCGGTGTGCAGGGCGCCCCACCCCCGGTGGTCACGCCACAGCACCCGCTCCACGGCGGCGGCGGCCCGCCCGAACGCGGCGACCGGATGCCCGCGGTGCGGATCACCGAGCAGGTGGTCGCCGAGGAGGCCGGCGGCGGCGCCGTACGCGAAGACGCGATCGGCACGCATCGGCTCAGCCGGCCGTGGGGTCGGGCAGCGACCTGGTGCTGTACCTCAACGGCCGAGCGAGCATGGCGATATGTCCTCACTCAGGGTGTCCGCGCCCTGGTTCGACTAGACCGGCGGTGAGAGTTCCTGGCTCCCGGGGCTTCCTACCCCGGTGACAGTGGCGGGACCGCGCCGGATTCGCACCGGCTTCCTCTCCTGCCGCCGTACATGGCTCCGGAAGTCCACCACGCCCCCGGAAGGGCCGTCAACTTGCTGTTGACCTGCACGGGGAGAGTGTGCTGAGGCCCACACTGACGCGGTGGCGGAGGGTACGGCGGCATGCGAAAGGCTCCTCCCCGAGGACTTCGGGGAGGAGCCTCGATGCCTTGAACAGGGCTTGCTCAGGGCTTGAGCAGTGCTCGCTCAGGCCATTTCAGGCCTTGTTCAGGCCTTGATCACACTTTGGTCAGGCTTTGTGCATGATCAGGTAGATCCCGTAGGCCACCGCCGCCGCGCACGCCGCGAAGCAGACGTACGCGCCGGTGACGGCGAGCGCGGCCGAGTCCCCCTGGGCGGCGGCGCGCTCGCGGCGCGAGAGGCCGGTGACGCCGAGGGTGAACAGGGCCACCAGGCCCACGGTGACGGCGAGGCTGACGCCGAAGACGGAGCCGAGGGCTGCCCAGTCGATCTTCATGTCGGAACTGCTTTCTCTAACCGGGTGCCCGGGGTCAGACGGCGGCGGCCGGCGGGGTCGCCGGGTCGGCGGCGACGCGTGTCGCCGGGGACGGGATCGTGCTCGACAGGTCCTCGGCCGGAACGCCCACCGGGGGCGGGGTAACGACGGCGATCGCGGTGGTGACCACGCCGGCCGGCTCCTCGCTCTCGTTGACGTTGGTCGCGTCGACCACCTCGCGGCGGGAGTACTTCCAGATCGCGGCGCTGGAGGCCACGAGGAAGACCAGCACCAGTGCGGTGCCCCAGTCACCGAGACCGGTGACCGACTCGGCGAGCGCGCCGACCAGCGCGGCGGCCGGGAGGGTGAGCGCCCAGGCGACGAACATCCGGGTCGCCGTGGACCAGCGGACCACACCGCCCTTGCGGCCCAGGCCCGCGCCCATCACGGAGCCGGAGACGACATGCGTGGTGGAGAGGGAGAAGCCGAGGTGGGAGGAGGCCAGGATGGCCGTGGCCGCGCTGGTCTGGGCGGCGAAGCCCTGCTGCGGCTGAAGCTCCGTCAGGCCCTTGCCCATGGTGCGGATGATGCGCCAGCCGCCGATGTAGGTGCCGAGCGCGATGGCGAGGCCGGCGGAGAGGATCACCCAGGTGGGAGGGTCGGAGTCGGGGGCGATGGAGCCGCCGGCGACCAGGGCGAGGGTGATGATGCCCATCGTCTTCTGCGCGTCGTTCGTGCCGTGGGCCAGGGACACCAGGCCGGCCGAGGCGATCTGGCCGACGCGGTAGCCCTTGCGGGTGGCCTCGCCGTCGGCGTTCTTGCCGATGCCGTAGGAGAACCGGGTGGCGAGCATCGCCGCCACGCCCGCGACCACGGGGGCCGCGACCGCCGGGAGCAGCACCTTGGTGACGAGCACGTCGCCGTGGACGGCGCCCATGCCGGCGGAGGCGACGGTGGCGCCGATCAGACCGCCCATCAGGGCGTGTGAGGAGCTGGAAGGCAGCCCCACCAGCCAGGTCAGCAGGTTCCAGAGGATCGCGCCGACCAGGGCGGCGAAGATGACCTCGGGACGGATGCCGCTCTCGTCGACGAGCCCCTTGGAGATCGTGTTGGCGACCTCCACGGAGAGGAAAGCGCCCACAAGGTTGAGCACGGCGGACATGGCCACCGCGACCTTGGGCTTGAGTGCGCCGGTCGAGATGGTGGTGGCCATCGCGTTGGCGGTGTCGTGGAAACCGTTCGTGAAATCGAACGCGAGTGCGGTTACCACCACAATCGCGAGGATCAGCGAGAAGCTTTCCATTTACCCAGGCAATCGTTCGAAGTCATTGGTCGGTTGACCGTAGGAAACCTGAGTGAACGGAAGGTGAACTGGGATAGGCGTCGAGGTGTCAGAAACGCCTGGTGAAGGACATGGGTGGGGGTGAGCGCCGCGGATCGGGCCGGCCTCTCGTGAGTCGCCGTGCCGGCCGCCGTGGCCCGGGTCTCGGTCAAGGTCGTTCCGTCAGCATTCATGGCGCTATGCACCTTTTTGGAGGGACTGGTTCCGGCCTGTCCCTCGTCGCAGTGACGCCGCAGTGACATCGCGTCAGACGGTCCCCTGGCAGGATCACCGCCATGGCTGAAGAGAGCAGAGGCGTACACGAGGCGGAGTCACGGGCCTGGGAGGCACTGGTCGCCACGGCCCGCCGGACCGTGGCCGACGGCCTCGTCGTCGGCACCTCCGGCAACGTGTCGGTACGTGTCGGCGACACCGTGCTGGTCACACCGTCGGGCGTGCCCTACGACCGGCTCACGCCGCACGACGTGACCGGCGTCGACCTCACCGGACGCCAGGTGCTCGGCACGCTGGTCCCCACCAGCGAACTGCCCATGCATCTGGCCGTCTACCGCACCACCGACGCCGGTGCCGTCGTCCACACCCACGCCGTGCACGCCACGGCCGTCTCCACCCTCGTGAGCGAACTCCCGGCGGTCCACTACATGTCCGGCGCCCTCGGCGGCCCGGTCCGGGTCGCCCCCTACGCCACCTACGGCACCGAGGAGTTGGCCGAGAACATGCTCCGCGCCCTCGCCGACCGCTCCGGCTGCCTGCTGCAGAACCACGGCACGATCACCTACGGCGCCGGCCTCGACCAGGCCTACGACCGCACCGCCCAGCTCGAATGGATGTGCCGCCTGTGGCTGACGGCCTCCGCCGTGCCCGGGCTGACTCCGTCCCTGCTGACCCCGGAGCAGCTGGCGGCGGCGGGGGAGAAGCTGCGCGGGTACGGCCAGCGGGGGTGAGGGGCGACGGCGCACCACCCGGTCCTCGCCCACGGGGATTGAAAGGCGCCCCGCGCTGGAACCCGGAAGGACATGTCACCCCGACCCTTCCTCCCGCTGGCCGGTAAGGCGGCCCCCCGGGACACTGGACCCGTGCGCACCGTCACAGCGGCGGCCTCGGCCGTCACCGCGGTCCTGGCGGCCGGCGCGGCCGGCGTGGCCGTCGGCCGGATCGCCAGCGACGCCGCGCTCAGGGCGGCGCCCGGCAGACCGCTGCCCACCGAGCCCCGGCTCACCGTGCACACCGTGACCGCGGACCGGCTCGCACTCACCCGTGACCTGGCCTCCCTGCGCCCCGGCACCTACGGCCTGGCCGGCGACGGTTCACACGCCGTCGTCGGCACAGTCCTGGAAGCCGCGGCGCCCTCGCCCGACGCCGTCGTACGCCGCCTCGAACGCGTCACGCACGGCACACTCGAACCCGGCGACCAGGTGTGGCTCACCCCCAACCTGTACGTCGGCAACCCGGACGCCGCCCTCGGCCTCGACCACGCCGACGTGGACGTGCCCGGGGAACTCGGCGCGCTGCCCGCCTGGTTCGTGCCCGGCGCGCGGGACACCTGGGTGATCGCGGTGCACGGCCTCGGCACGACGCGGGAGCTCCCCATGAACGTCATGGAGTTCCTGCACGGTCTGCGTCTCCCCGTACTCGCCGTCTCCTGCCGCGGCGACCTCGGCGCCCCGCGCCCGCCGGACGGCCTGAACCACCTCGGGGAGACCGAGTGGCGCGACGTGGACGCGGCGATCCGCTACGCCGTCCGCCACGGCGCCCGACGGGTCGTTCTCCACGGCTGGTCCACCGGCGCCACCATGGCCCTGCGCGCCGCCCTCCACTCCGCCACACGCGACCGCGTCTGCGGCCTCGTCCTGGACTCGCCGGTGCTGAGCTGGGAGGCCACGCTGCGCGCCCTGGCCGCGGCCCGGCGCACCCCTGACTTCCTGCTGCCGCTCGCCGTCCGGGCCGCCCAGGGCCGCGTCGGCCTGCGCGCCGAGCGCGCCGCGGAGAGTGCCGACCCGGCGCGGCTGAGCGTGCCCACCCTGCTGATCCACGGACCGGACGACGTGGTGGCCCCCTGGGAGTTCTCCCGCCGCCTCGCCGCGCGGCGCGCCGACCGGGTCACCCTGCACACCGTGCGGGACGCCCCGCACGGGGCGATGTGGAACGCCGACCCGAAAGGGTACGAGGAGACCGTACGGCGGTTCCTGACACCGCTGATGTGAATGCCGCTGAGGGGAACGCCGCCGGTGGGAGCACCGCCGAAGCGGTGCCGACCCGCTGCCGCGACGCGGGGGCTGACGCCACGTCCGGCTGTACCGTTCAGGGCCGTACCACTGGCCGGAACCGCCCTCCTCGGCCCCCGCCGGAGCCCGTGCGTTGGCCCACCCCGTCGCCCGCCGTGACATTCCGTTTGGGTTTTCGGACCGTCAACCGGAAGACTGCACCCGTGACGTCCCGTATCCCGCGCGACTCCAGGCTTCGACTCGTCCGACCGCGACCCCTGGCCGCCGCCCCCCGAGCGATGAACCAGCGGCGCTCGCGCCGCCCCGCACCCCGCCCGCCGGAGGGCACACCCGCACCCGCCGAGCTGGCCAGGATGGCGCGATCCCGCCTGGCCGGCGCCGCTCGCGTGGCGCACTGGGCCGACGCCGCCCTCGGCCCGGGCCGCGACGGCGCGACCGCGGACGGCAAGGCCACCCTCTCCGCGGCGACGGCCGAAAGCGCCGCCGCCGACCTGGGCCTGACCGCCGCTCAGGTCCGGGCGGACTGGGACACCGCCCGCCTCGCCGGCCTCGTGGAGGTGCACGGCGACAGCGCACGCCCCGGCTGGCGCCTGCGCGCCTGGGACCGCGACGACAGCGCGGTCCTGCGCGGCTGGGTCGCCCTCTTCGACGCCTGGTCGCTCGCCTACCCCGAGCCCGCGGAGCACGAGGCCGCCGCCGTCGCCGAGGTCGTCTCGGCCATGCCCCAGGTGCTGTCCTTCCTCCAGCTGTCCGCCGGCCCCGTCCCGGTCGAGCAGCTCCTCGACCTGCTCCAGCAGCGGGTCACCGAACTGCGCACCGAGCGCTGCGAGATCTCCTACGGACCCGAGCCCCGGCCCGTCACCGGCGCCGCGCCCACCGCCGCCCGGCCGGCTCAGCCCGCGCCCGACCTCGCCCCCCTGCTCGACTGGGCCCTGCACGCCCTCGCCTCCGTCGGCGCCCTCACCTACGGCGACGGCCAGGCCACGCTCACCCCGCTGGGAAGCTGGGCCGTGTGGGTCAAGCTCGAGCAGATCTGCGTGGCCGCGCAGAGCCCCGCCGGGAACATCGAGCAGGGCGCCGAGGACATGCTGCGCGGCTGCTCCCAGCTCCGGCCCAACGCGGCCCGCGCCGAATACCGCGCCTGGCTCGCCGCCCGCCCCGTCGGCAGCGCCGTCACCGAGCTCATCGACGCCGCCCGCGGCGAGGACGCCCTGCTGCGCGGCCTCGCCTTCGAGGCGCTGCGTGTCGTCGGCGCCCCGGCGGAGGCCGACGTGCGCGCCGTCCTCGACGAACCGACGCTCAGACCGTACGCGCTGCTGTGGCTCGCCGAGCACGACGGTGTGGACCCGGAGGACGCCCACGAGGTCCTCACCCGTGAGGAGGCCACCTGGCTGTGGGTCGACACCGCCGCCGCCGTCGCCGACCACGGCGAGGCGCCGTTGCTCGTACGCCATCTGGAGTCGGCGGTCCAGCCCACCGTCCCCCAGTTGCTGGACGAGGTCCGCGCGGTCGGTCACCCGCGCACCGTGCAGGTCCTGGTGGCCCTCGCCGCCGCGCACCCCGACCCCGCGCTGGCCAAGGCGGTGCGGCGGGCTGCCTTCCAGGTGCACACGGGGGGATGAGACCGGGCGGGCGTCAGGCCCCGATCTCGGGGGCGTACGTCCCGAAGCTCCAGATGTTGCCCTCGACGTCCCGGGCCATGTAGTCCCGCGAGCCGTAGGGCTGGTCGGTCGGGGGCACCAGGATCTCCGCGTCGTGGTCCACGGCACGCCGGTGGTGGGCGTCGACGTCGTCCACCACGACGTACACCCCCGTCGGGCCCGCGTCCCCCATCGCCTCCGCGAAGACGCCGTCCCGGCCCTTGGAGCCGACCATCACCCCGCCGTTGCCCTGCACCAGCTCGGCGTGCAGCACCGTGCCGTCCTCGCCCTCGTACAACGAGAGCTCGCTGAACCCGAAGGCCTCCGTGAGCTGCCTGATCGCCGCCTTGGCGTCCGCGTAAAGCAGCGTCGGATAAACGGTCGGCCGACCACCACCCGTGCCCACCATGCCCACCACTCCCTTCCCCGGTCCGTTCGTGGCCGAGCGCCCCGGTTGGCCGGCGAGCGCCCGAGCCGGCCAGTTCGAGTGTTCGCGCTCGTCATCGCGGTGGCAAGCGGCCGGTCAGGAACCGGGGACGGGACCGCCGGGCCGGAACCGTTCCACCCCGACGATGTGCCGCACCTTGATGGGGCGCACGATCACCGCGACCCGCTGCTCTCCCGGCATGAGCCACTCGAAGCGCTCGCTGCCCAGGTACTTGCGGGCCAGCTGGTCCATCCGGCGGTGCGCTTCCTCGCCCTCGACGAAGCGGGCCACCTCGCCGCTGATCTGCACCCGGTCGAAGGGGTCGGCGGCGTCCGCATGGGAGAGGTAGACACGGGGGTCGCGGCGCAGGTTCTCCTCCTTCACCCGGCCCACCGAGGTGTTGAACATCAGCTCCCCCTCGCCCTCCAGGTCCACCCACATCGGGCTGACCTGCGGCGCTCCGTCCGGGAACACAGTGCCGACGTACCAGATGTTGGGGGCTTGCAGCCGGGCACGGACGGCCTCGTCGAAGATCGCGGTCATCCTGCGAGGCTAACAACCATGATCAGCGGGCGTCCGGGTCGCCGCGGATCCGTCGCCGTGGACGCGACGGCGCACCACCGCGAAGGTTGCTGCCACGAGGGCGCAAACGCACAGCGCGAGCCCCATGAAGATCCCGGGATTCACCCAGCCCGGCACCAGCTCGGTCCCCACGCCGTCCGCCGTGACGCACTGCGCACTGACCGGCAGCGTCTCCCGCGTCACGATGTGATCGCCCGCCACGCCCCGTGCTGCACACATCTGGTCCGGATCCAGGATGTAGAACCCCGACATCACACCCCACGCGTACGAACCGAACGCCGCCGCACCGGACATGACCGCGACCAGCGTGCACGTCGTGACGCTCGGCAGGTGCCATCCGCTGCCCGGCAGCCGCTTGTACGCCCGCCGGGCGAGCGCCGCGGCGGCGCCCAGGACCACGCAGGGCGCCAGGATCGGCGCGAAGGCCAGGACCACGAACGTCAGGCTCGTCATGCTCACTCAGACATCGCAGGGCCGAGACCGGGTGCGGCTTTCGCCCCGAACGTGCTGCACCTCACGCCGGCGCCCCGCTCGACGCCCAGCCTGCGCATGGAGGCCTTGGACCGCGCAGGTCGTGGCGGTGGACGACCACGGCCGGAGCGCCCCGCACCGGAAACCCTCGGGCAACGGCGTCCCGGAGCGGCGGCCCGAACACCCGCACGCAGAAAAAGTGCTTGCCCCGCCCCGTTAGACTTCTCCCATGGCCATTCTCCTCGCGCATTAGACGGCGGGAACGTCCTCAGCCGCCCGCCCGCCACTACCTCCGCTCTGGAGTCTGTCCGTGATCTCCGCCTCCGGTATCGAGCTGCGCGCCGGTGCCCGCATCCTCATCGAGAACGCCACCTTCCGCGTGGCCAAGGGCGACCGCATCGGCCTGGTCGGCCGCAACGGCGCCGGGAAGACCACCCTCACCAAGTGCCTCGCCGGCGAGGGCATCCCGGCCGCAGGCACCATCACCCGCTCAGGTGAGGTCGGTTACCTCCCGCAGGACCCCCGCACCGGCGACCTCGACGTCCTCGCCCGCGACCGCATCCTCTCCGCGCGCGGCCTCGACGTACTGCTGCGCAAGATGCGCGAGAACGAGCAGCGCATCGCCAACGGCCAGGGCGCGACCCGGGAGAAGGCCCTCAAGCAGTACGAGCGCCAGGAGACGGAGTTCCTCACCAAGGGCGGGTACGCCGCCGAGGCGGAGGCCGCCACCATCGCCGCCGCGCTCAACCTGCCCGACCGGGTGCTCGGCCAGCCGCTGCACACCCTCTCCGGCGGTCAGCGCCGTCGTGTCGAGCTCGCCCGGATCCTGTTCTCCGACGCGGACACCCTGCTGCTGGACGAGCCGACCAACCACCTCGACGCCGACTCGATCACCTGGCTGCGGGACTACCTGAAGACCTACCGCGGCGGCTTCATCGTGATCTCCCACGACGTCGACCTGGTCGAGACGGTCGTCAACAAGGTGTTCTACCTGGACGCCAACCGCTCCCAGATCGACATCTACAACATGGGCTGGAAGCTCTACCAGCAGCAGCGCGAGGCCGACGAGAAGCGCCGCAAGCGCGAGCGCGCCAACGCCGAGAAGAAGGCCGCCGCACTGCATTCGCAGGCCGACAAGATGCGCGCCAAGGCCACCAAGACGGTCGCCGCGCAGAACATGGCCCGCCGCGCGGACAAGCTGCTGGCCGGTCTGGACGCCGTCCGGCAGTCCGACAAGGTCGCCAAGCTCCGCTTCCCGGAGCCCGCGCCCTGCGGCAAGACCCCGCTGATGGCGGAGGGCCTGTCGAAGTCGTACGGCTCGCTGGAGATCTTCACCGACGTCGACCTGGCCATCGACAAGGGCTCCAGGGTCGTCATCCTCGGCCTCAACGGCGCGGGCAAGACCACCCTGCTCCGCCTGCTCGGCGGGGTGGAGCAGCCCGACACCGGCGCGGTCGTCCCCGGCCACGGCCTCAAGCTCGGCTACTACGCCCAGGAGCACGAGACCCTGGACCCCGACCGCACGGTGCTGGAGAACATGCGCTCGGCGGCTCCCGACATGGACCTCGTCGAGGTGCGCAAGGTGCTCGGCTCGTTCCTCTTCTCCGGTGACGACGTCGACAAGCCGGCCGGCGTCCTCTCCGGCGGCGAGAAGACCCGCCTGGCCCTCGCGACACTCGTGGTGTCCTCCGCGAACGTGCTGCTCCTTGACGAGCCCACCAACAACCTCGACCCGGCCAGCCGCGAGGAGATCCTCGGCGCGCTGCGCACCTACAAGGGGGCCGTGGTGCTGGTCACCCACGACGAGGGCGCCGTCGAGGCGCTCCAGCCGGAGCGGATCATCCTGCTGCCGGACGGCGTGGAGGACCTGTGGGGCTCCGACTACGCGGATCTCGTCGCCCTGGCTTGATCGAATGAATGATCCACTGCGTATGGATCATTCGGCCGATCCGTGATCCATCATCTGTGTGAGATCTCCTCGTATCGAGGTGTGTCCTACATCGATTTCGCGGCCGATCCCTCAGTCGCCGAGGGGTCGGCCGCTGCGCCTCTCTGACCTGGTACTTCACGAAAGAACCCGTTCGGCCGTACGGACACGCGCGTCCGGAATCGTCGATTCCGGTCGTGGGGATGCGCTCCTGTCGTCAAAACCGTGTCTCACATACCTTGCCGAATGGGTGGCCATCGGGCCCGGGAGGGGTGATCATGAGGAGACCAGAGCGCACTTCCCATGAGGAGGCACGGGTGGCCGAGACTCTGAAGAAGGGCAGCCGGGTGACCGGCGCCGCGCGCGACAAGCTCGCGGCAGACCTGAAGAAGAAGTACGACTCCGGTGCGAGCATCCGGGCGCTGGCCGAGGAGACCGGCCGCTCGTATGGCTTCGTACACCGGATGCTCAGTGAGTCGGGCGTCACGCTCCGTGGGCGTGGCGGAGCGACCAGGGGCAAGAAAGCCGCCACGTCCTGATCCGGGCGGCCCATCGGCTTCGATGGTGGCCACCCGGTCGGTCGGGTGATCGGCCGGGTGGTTACTGTGCAGTCACTTAGCTGACCGCACGCATCGGAGGCGTCTCATGGCTTCGTCCGACAAGGAACTCGTTCCCCTGCTCGACCAGGACGGCGTACGGCTCACCGTCGACGACGCGCTCGCCACGGTGACGCTGACCAACCCGGACAAGCGCAACGTGCAGAGCCCCGCTCTGTGGCGGGCGCTCGCCCAGGCCGGCCGGCTGCTGCCGGGCTCCGTCCGGGTGGTCGTGCTGCGCGGTGAGGGCAAGTCCTTCTCCGCCGGACTCGACCGGCAGATGTTCACGCCCGAGGGGATCGAGGGCGAGCCGACCTTCGTCGATCTCGCGCGCCGTGACGACGCCGAGCTCGACGCGACCATCGCCGGCTACCAGGAGGCGTTCACCTGGTGGCGGCGGAACGACATCGTGTCCGTCGCCGCCGTGCAGGGGCATGCCATTGGCGCCGGCTTCCAACTGGCCCTCGCATGTGACCTGCGCGTCGTCGCGCACGACGTGCAGTTCGCCATGCGCGAGACCAGCCTCGGGATCGTGCCCGACCTCACGGGCACGCACCCGCTGGTGGAACTGGTCGGGTACGCCCGCGCGCTGGAGATCTGTGTGACCGGGCGGTTCGTGCAGGCCGAGGAGGCGGTGAGTTCCGGGCTGGCCAACATCGCGGTGCCGGTCGCGGACCTCGACGACACGGTCCGCGACTTCACGGCCGCGCTGCTGGCCGCGCCCCGTGACGCGGTCGTGGAGACCAAGGCCCTGCTGCGTGGGGCTGCCGGTCGCGGCTACGACGAACAGCGTGCCGCCGAGCGTCAGGCCCAGGCACGACGGCTGCGGGACCTGGCCGGCGTCGGCGAGTGAGCCGTACGCCGTCAGTCCACCGCCGTCACCAGGACGGCCACGGTCGGGTGATCCGGTAGCGCGTCCGCGACGGCGGCACGCACCCGCCGGGCCGTGTCCAGGGCCCGGTGGCCGGCGTCCACCGCCACCTCCACGCGCACATGACGGTGTGCGAGCGCGGCTCCGTCCTGCCGCTCCTCGATGTGCACCGCCCGGCCGAGGCCGCCCAGCGCGCCCGTCAGCCGGGTCACGCCGGGCACGGAGAGGGCGGCCGCCTCGGCACGCTTCTCGTCGGCGTCCGTGGCCCGCCGCGCGGGAGCCGGCACCGCCGCCTCCGCCGTCGGCGCGGGCGGTTCCTCGGCGTCCAGCAGATCGGTCACCCTGAGGTCCACCTCGGTGACCGCGAGCCCGATCCCCTCCGCCGCGGCCCGCGCCAGCACCAGACGCAGACGGGCCGCCGTGTCCGGCAGGGGCACGGCCGCCGTGGCCGCGAAATCGGCGGTCAGCCGGAGCGGTCCCGGCGGCAGTGCGCTCGGCGGCAGGGGTACGGAGCTCTCCTCGGCGCCCTCCGGTCCGGCCGGCCCGAGCCGCAGCGGGCCCGGGTGCACGCCCGTCACCTCCCGCGCCGCGCGTCGTAGCAGTTCCCCGGCCGCCGCCTCCGCGATCCACGCGCCGTCCCGTGCGCCGCCCAGCGGTAGCAGCCGTCCCAGCCCCAGCTGCCGCCGCACCGCGTGCGTCCATGACTCCGTCATTGCTCCAGCCTGCCGTATCCCCGGCGCGCTGTGGCGCAAGCACGCTTACCGTGGTCGAAGGGGGACGACCGAAAGGGACATGCGGCCATGACCGACATGACGGACCAGAACCGGACGGCGGGTCCCACGGGCGGCGACGAGGTGCCCGACACGCCGGGAGCCCGCAGGACACAGACCGCGCGACGCGGAACCGGCGACCCCGCCACCCGGGGTCGGACCACCATCGCCGACGGGGTCGTCGAGAAGATCGCCGCGCTGGCCGCGCGGGACGTGGTCGGCGTGCACGCCCTCGGCAGCGGACTGGCGCGGAGCCTGGGCGCCGTACGGGACCGGGTGCCGGGCGGCACCAAGTCGGTGACCCGGGGAGTGAAGGCTGAGGTCGGCGAGGTGCAGACCGCGCTCGACCTGGAGATCGTCGTGGACTACGGCGTCTCGATCTCCGACGTCGCCCATGCCGTGCGGGAGAACGTGATCACCGCGGTGGAACGGATGGCCGGGCTGGAGGTCGTCGAGGTCAACATCGCGGTGAGCGACGTCAAACTCCCCGAGGAGGAGGAAGAGGAACCCGAGCCCCGGATCCAGTAGGAGCCGACGGTGCGGACAACACACGGCTGACCAGCTAGGGAGCGCAGCATGAGCATGGCCATGGTCGGCATGATCGCAGGGATGGCGTTGGGCTTCGCCGGGTACTTCGGCGGATTCGGAGCCTTCCTGCTGGTGGCGGCCCTGGGTGCCGTCGGGTTCGTCGCCGGCAGGTTCCTGGAGGGCGACCTGCAACCGGGCGACTTCTTCCGCACCCGGGACGACCGGCGCGAGCGGCGGCGGTGACCGCCATGAGCGGCGCGGCCGGCGAGGTGCGCGAGCCGGCGACCGTCGTCGCGCCCGGGGAGCGAGGCGCCCTCCGGATCGCCGACAAGGTGGTCGCGAAGATCGCGGCACAGGCGGCACGCGAGGCGGTCGGCCCGCTGCCCGGACCGGCGGCACCGCCCTACACCGGCGTCGTCGTCCACCGTGACTCCGTCCGCGTCCTCGTCCACCTCGAACTGGGCTACCCGTCCGACGTCCCGGCCCGCTGCCGCGCGGTGCGCCACCAGGTCACCGAGCGGGTGACCGCGCTGGCCGGAATGGCGGTCCGGGAGGTCGCCGTCCGGGTCGAACGGCTGCACCCGGCGCACCCGCGGGGCGCGGCCGGGGGGAGGGCGCGATGAGCGAACCCGGAGGAACCGAGGGCACCACCCGGCGACTGCCGGTGGTCATGGAGAAGGTGCCCCCACCAGTGGAGGCCGCCCCGCCGGTACCGGACGGCGGAAGGAACGGCCGCTTCTGGTCGGCCCGCCGCGTCCCCGCGGGCATCGTCGCGGCACTGCTCCTCGTCGCCGCCGCCGTCTTCCTCTACGACATCGCGGCCGTCCGCGCCCACCTGCCCGCCATGAGCTGGCGTCGCGTCCTGGCCCGGCAGCTCGCCGAACGGCCGCTCGACGACAGGTGGGTGCTGGTCGGCGCGGGCGTCGCGGCGGCCCTCGGCCTCTGGCTGCTCGTGCTCGCGGTCACGCCCGGTCTGCGGGACGTGCTGCCGATGCGCCGCCCGCACCCCGACGTACGCGCCGGACTGCAGCGCGCGGCGGCCGCCATGGTCCTGCGGGACCGGGCCGTGCAGATCTCGGGCGTGCAGTCGGTGAGGGTCCGGATGGGCCGCAGGAAGGCCGACGTCCGCGCGGTCTCGCACTTCCGCGACCTCGACGAGGTACGCACCGACCTCGACACGGCCCTCACCACGGCCGTCGAGGGCCTGGGCCTGACCCGGCCGCCCAAGCTGTCGCTGCGCGTCCGCCGACCTGGACGGAAGGGGTGAGCGCGGTGCTCAGGGCCGTCAATCGGACGCTGACCGGGCTGGTGGGGCTGGTGCTGCTCGCTCTCGGCGGCTCGGTACTGGCCGTGGGACTCGGTGTCCGGCCGCCCTCCTGGTGGATCCACCAGAGCCCGCACGACGTCCTGCTCAGCGACGCCGAACGGACGCGTTGGCGGGACGCCGGCTGGTGGTGGCCGGCCGTCCTCGCCGCGCTCGCCCTCCTGGCCCTGCTCGCCCTGTGGTGGCTGACCGCGGTACTGCGCCGCCGTAGGCTCGCCGACGTGCTCGTCGACACCGGCGACGGGGGGACGGCGCTGCTGCGGGGCCGTGCCCTGGAGGGCGCCCTGACCGCCGACACGGTCCACCAGAAGGGCGTCGCCGACACCCGTCTCCTGCTGACCGGCCGCCGCACCGCTCCGCGGGCGCGGGTGCGGCTGCGACTGGAGCCGGACGTGGACCCCGGAACCGTCCTCCACGACCTGACGACGCAGACGCTGGCCCACGCGCGCCGGTCGGCGGGGCTTGCGGAACTCCCGGCAGAGGTGAGGCTACGGTCGGTCAAGCACAGGGCGCAGAGGGTGAGTTGACAACGCGCCTTCAGAACCCGTGGCGCATACCCCCGTCCACGGGCAGCATGACGCCCGTCAGATAGGAAGCGGCCGGAGACAACAGAAACGCCGCGACCCGCCCGAACTCCGCGGGAGTCCCGTACCGCCGCAGCGGAATCCGGGACTCGTTCGCGGCCCGGGTGGCCTCGGGGTCGGCGGACAACCCGTCCAGCTCGCGCACGCGGTCGGTGTCGATGCGCGACGGCAGCAGCCCCACCACCCGGATGCCCCGCGGCCCGAGCTCGTCCGCGATCGACTTGGCGAACCCGGCGAGCCCCGGCCGCAGCCCGTTCGAGACGGTCAGTCCCGGAATCGGTTCGTGCACCGACCCGGACAGCACGAACCCTATGACCCCGCCCGGCTCCAGCTCCGCCGCCGCCGCGCGGGCGATCCGTACCGCACCGAGGAACACCGACTCGAACGCGTCCCGCCACTGCTCGTCCGTGTTGTCCGCGACGAACCCCGGAGGCGGCCCGCCGACGCTGATCAGCACACCGTGGAAGCCGCCGAAGCGCTCGCGGGCGGCCGCGATCAGCCGCTCGGCGCTCTGCGGGTCGGCGTTGTCGACGGCGACCCCGGCCGCGTTCGCGCCCAGCTCGGCCGCCGCGTCGGCGACCCGCTTCTCGTCCCGCCCCGTGATGACCACCTTCGCCCCGTCGGCGACGAGCTCACGCGCGGCGGCGTTGCCCAGGCCGCGGGTGGCCCCGGTGACGACGTACACCCGGTCCTTCAGTCCAAGATCCATGGCCTCTATCCTGCCTCCTCGGTCCCGAACAGGGCGAGGGCGGTGTTCACCAGGCCGATGTGGCTGAACGCCTGCGGGAAGTTCCCGAGCTGGCAGCGGGCCACCGGGTCGTACTCCTCCGACAGCAGCCCCACGTCGTTGGCGACGCCCACCAGCCGTTCGAACAGCTCCCGGGCCTCCTTCGTCCGGCCCGTCATGTGCAGGGCGTCCGCGAGCCAGAACGAGCACGCGAGGAAGACGCCCTCCCCGCCGGGCATCCCGTCGACGGACGCGTCGTCGGTGTCGTAACGGCGGACGAAACCGCCGTGCCCGAGCTCGGCGCGGACGGCGTCGACCGTGCCGACCACCCGCGGATCGTCGGCCGGCAGGAAGCCGACGCGCGGGATGAGCAGCACGGCCGCGTCGAGCTCGCGCGAGCCGTAGGACTGTGTGAAGGTCCGGCGCTCGGGGTCGTAGCCCTTCTCGCACACCTCCCGGTGCACCTCGTCGCGCAACGCGCGCCAGCCGTCCACGTCGCCGTGCAGCTCGGGATGCTCCTCCAGCGTCCGCACGGCACGGTCGGCGGCCACCCACACCATCACCTTCGAGTGCACGAACTGCCGCGGCCCGCCCCGCACCTCCCACAGGCCCTCGTCCGGCTGCCGCCAGACCGAGCGCAGGAACTCCAGCAGCACGGCCTGCAGCGACCAGATGTGCGGCCCCGGCGGCAGACCCGCGCGCCGGGCCAGCGACAGGGAATCCATGACCTCGCCGTACACGTCGAGCTGCAGCTGCCGGACGGCGTCGTTGCCGATCCGTACGGGCGCCGAGCCGGCGAATCCGGGGAGCCAGGAAAGCTCGAACTCGGGCAGCCGGCGCTCGCCCGCGAGGCCGTACATGATCTGCAGGTCCGCCGGGTCGCCCGCGACCGCGCGCACCAGCCAGTCACGCCAGGCCTCCGCCTCCTTGTGGTAGCCCGCCGCGAGCAGGGCGCCGAGGGTGAGAGTGGAGTCGCGCAGCCAGCAGTAGCGGTAGTCCCAGTTGCGTACGCCGCCCGGTTCCTCGGGGAGCGAGGTGGTGGCCGCGGCGACGATGCCGCCGGTCGGCGTGTAGGTCAGGGCCTTCAGGGTGATGAGCGAGCGCATGACCGCGTCCCGGTAAGGCCCCTGGTAGCGGCAGCGGGACGCCCAGCGCCGCCACTCGCGCACGCTGGCCCGCAGGGCGTCGTACGGGTCGACGAGCGGGGGGCGCGGCTGGTGCGACGGGTGCCAGGTGAGCACGAACGCGACCCGTTCGCCCTCGCCGAGGGTGAACTGCGCGTGCGTGCCGAAGTCCTCCCCCCAGGTGCGCACCGCCGGTTCGCTGCGCAGCCACACCGAGTCGGGCCCCGCGACGGCGACCCGGTGATCGCCGGACCGGCGCACCCACGGCACGATCGATCCGTAGTCGAAGCGGAGACGGAGCGTGCTGCGGACGGTGACCCGGCCGGAGAGGCCTTCGACGATGCGTACGACGTCGGGTGCGCGGTCGCGCTGCGGCATCAGGTCCGTGATCCGGACCGATCCGTCCGGGGTGTCCCACTCGGTGTCGAGGACCAGCGTGTCGCGGCGGTAGGCGCGGCGGGTGCAGGGCCCGGCGCCCAAGGGGGCGATCCTCCAGTGGCCGTGCTCCTCGTCGCCCAGCAGCCGGGCGAAGCAGGCGGCGGAGTCGAAGCGCGGCAGACACAGCCAGTCGACGGAACCGTCCCTGCCGACGAGGGCCGCGGTCTGCTCGTCACCGATGAGGGCGTAATCCTCGATGCGCGGATGCACGGCTTTCCGGATTCCCGGCCCGCCACCGCGGCAATCAGCCCGCTGGGCCGGGAAGGTGACCGTTCGAACGTGATCTTCTCGGGCTCACACCGCGGCGGGCGTCGGCTCCTCGCTCTGCTGCCCGGCCTTCTCCGCCCGGGACCGGGCCTCGCGGCGCACCAGGACGAACCAGCCGTACGGGACGCCCGCGGCGAACAGCCACCACTGGATCATGTACGCGTAGTTCAGCGGCGCGTCTTCCTTGCCGGGGTCGGAGAGCTGCTCGGGGCTGCCGCCCTTGGGCTCCGGCGCCGTCTGCTGGATGTAGCCGCCGAGCACCTGGGCGCCCAGCCGCCTCGCCTGCTCCCTGCTGTTGATCAGCATGATCTGCCGGTCCGGCAGGCCCTTGATCTCCTTGATGCCGCTGGCCGCCGTCGTCTCGTCGGGCATCAGCCGCCCGGTGACCGTGGTCCGGCCGCCGGGCGGGGCGGGGATCTTCGGGAAGGCGGTCTGCGCCCCGTCCGCCGGGATCCAGCCGCGGTTGACCAGCAGCACCCTGCCGTCCGTCAGCACGAACGGGGTGAGCACATGGAACCCGACCTCGTCGTCGGCGTTGACCCGGCGCCGGACGACCTCTTCCCGCGCGGTGTCGAACGTGCCCGTCGCCGTGACCGTGCGGTACCGGTCGGTCCGGGTGACGGCGTGCCCGGGGGACGTCAGCCGCTCCACGGGGACCGGCTTGGCCGCCAGCGCCTCGGTGACCAGCTGGTTACGGGCGCTGCGTTCCTCGTACCGATGCTTCTGCCAGAAGCCCAGCCGGATCATCGTGGGGATCAGCAGCAGGGCCACCAGGGTGAGGATCACCCACTGGCGGGTCAGCAGGAAGCGGTACTGATGCACCCCACGACGGTACAACTCGGTCGCGGGGTGCGAGCGGGCGGGTACCGGTCACACCCTGTGCCGGGTCACCTCGTACCGGGTCAGACCTTGTCGACGATGCCCACCCTCCCCTCGGAGCGTGCGCAGTGGGCGCCGCAGTACCAGTGGCCCTCGACCTCGACGCCCTGGCCGATGATCTGCACCCGGCAGTGCTCGCAGATGGGGGCCATGCGGTGGATCGCGCAGGAGAAGCAGTCGAAGACGTGCACCGCGCCCTGGGCGTGCACCTCGAAGGACATACCGTAGTCATTGCCGCACACTTCGCATCTCGCCATGCGCCACAGGGTGAGCCGTGGGCGCCGCCCCGCGCGAGCGGACGCCGGGCGAGTCGTACGACAATCACCCGTCCGTACGGTCACCCGTCCGTACGGTCACCCGTCCGTACGGTCACCCGTCCGTACGGTCACCCGTCCGTACGGTCACCCGTCCGTACGATCAGTCCTCCGACGCGGGCTCCACGTCCGCGAGGAGCTGCCCGAAGGCCGCCTCGTCCACCACCGGCGTTCCGTACTGCCGCGCCTTGACCACCTTGGAGGTGCCCGAGTCCGGATCGTTGGTCACCAGCAGACTGGTCAGCCGGGACAGGCTGGTCGCGACGTGCAGCCCCGCCTCCGTCGCCCGGTCCTCCAACAGCTCGCGCTCGACCGAGGTGTCCCCGGAGAAGGCGACCCGCATGCCCTGCTTGAGGCGTTTGCCCGCCTCGTACCGGCCCGGATTGGGATAGGGGCACGCGGGCCGCTTGCGCGAGGGGCGCCAACTGCCGGGCCGGTATCCGCCGTAGCCCCCGCCGTCCGCCTGCCGGCCGATCCGCGGCGCGGGCCGGTCCTGCCACTCGGTCAGCGGTCGGCACTCCAGCAGCGGCAGCCGTACGCCACCCTCGGCCGCTGCCCGCAGACTGGGCCGGAACGCCTCCGCGAGCACCCGCGCGTCGTCCAGGGCGTGGTGCGCGCGCCGCTGCTCGACGCCGAAGTGGGCCGCCAGCGACTCCAGCTTGTGGTTGGGCAGCGGCAGCCCCAGCTCCTTCGAGAGCGCGATCGTGCACAGCCGCTGCCGCACCGGGGCCTCGCGCTCCGCGCGCGCGTACTCCCGGGCGATCATCTGCCAGTCGAAGACGGCGTTGTGCGCGACCAGCACCCGGCCCTCGAGCCGGGCGGCGAACTCCTCGGCGATGTCCGTGAACAGCGGTGCGCCCTCGAGCACCTCGCTCGTCAGGCCGTGGATCCACACCGGCCCCGGATCCCGCTCCGGGTTGACCAGCGTGTACCAGTGGTCTTCGACCTCGCCGCGGGCGTCCAGCCGGTAGACGGCCGCGGAGACTATCCGGTCGTCCCTGGCCAGGCCGGTGGTCTCCACGTCAACGACCGCGTATCCCTGGGGATACGCGGTCGGCCACCGGGTGGCGGAGGACGCTGCGGTCGTGACGTCTTCGAGCATGGTCACTGAGGATACGGGCCATGACTGACAGTCCCCGCCCGGAGGTTGGCGTGCGGCACCGTCAAGCCCCGCTCGTGCGCGGCTATGGACCTTTTCACCGGCCGGTGCCACCGTGCTGCCGCCCGGCGGTTGACGGCCCATGGAAGGGCGGGTACGGCGTATGGCACGCGTACGGTACGGCGCACGGACCGAGGCGGAGGTCACGGCCACGCGCACCGCGAGCGCGAAGCTCCCCGACATCTGGTCCACCGGCGTGGTGGCCCTCTGGGAGACCGATCCGGACGCGGTGGCGGCGGTGCTGCCACCCCCGCTCAAACCGACCGGACGCCCGCTCGTCCGAGTGAACATCAGCGAGGTCGACCTCCCCGGATACCCGCTCGGCGCGGGCTCGTTCGCGGTCGCCGCCGCCCATGACGGCACCGAGGGCTGGTATCCGCTGGTGATGCCGATGACCCACGAGCGCGCCCTCACCGGCGGCCGCGAGGTCTTCGGAGAGCCAAAGAAACTCGGCGAGGTGAGCGTCGAACGGGACGGGCCGGTGGTGCGCGCGTCGATGGCCCGGCACGGCATCGCCTTCGTCGAGGTGCGCGGCGCGGTCAGCGGCGACCTGCCCCTGCCCGAACCGGCACGCAAGACCGACTTCTACTTCAAGTTCCTGCCCGCGGTGGACGGTTCCGGCTTCGACGGCGACCCGCTGCTGGTGCACTGCGTGCGCCAGGAGAAGGTGCGCAGGCTCCAGGCCGTCACCGGGGACGTCGTCCTGCGCGAGTCCATGTACGACCCCGTCGCCGACCTGCCGGTCCTGCGCCTGGTCGAGATCACCCTCGGCGAGAAGACCAGCGACCAGCGCGGCCGGGTCGTCGAACGGGTCGACCCGCAGGCCCTGTTGCCGTACGTCCACCAGCGCTACGACGATCCGCGTCAGGTCCTGGACGCACCGCCGGAGACCTCGCAGGGGAGTCTCTGATGGACCTGAGGGAGGGACAGGTCGCGGTCGTCACCGGTGCGGCGAGCGGCATCGGCCTCGCCATGGCACGGCGGTTCGCGGCGGAGGGCCTCAAGGTGGTCCTGGCCGACGTCGAGGAGGCCGCCCTGGACAAGGCCGCCGACGACCTGCGCGCGGACGGCGCCGACGTGCACGCGCGCGTGGTCGACGTCGGCGTCCGCGAACAGGTGCTGGACCTCGCCGAATCGGCGTACGAGACGTACGGCGCCGTGCACGTCCTGTGCAACAACGCCGGGGTCGGCTCGGGCGCCGAGGGCCGCATGTGGGAGCACGACCCGAACGACTGGCAGTGGGCGTTCGCGGTCAACGTGTGGGGCGTCTTCCACGGCGTCCAGGCCTTCGTGCCCCGGATGCTCGCCTCCGGGGAGCCCGGACACGTCGTCAACACCTCCTCCGGCGACGGCGGCATCGCCCCGCTGCCCACCGCCTCGGTGTACGCCGTCACCAAGGCGGCCGTCGTCACGATGACCGAATCCCTGTACGCCCACCTGAAGGCGGAGCACGCGCGCGTGGGCGCCTCGGTGCTCTTCCCCGGCCCGCACATGCTGCGCACCGGCCTGTGGGAGTCGCACCGCAACCGACCCGCCCGCTACGCCAAGCAGCGGCCCCGCAGGACCCCGTACCGCAGCCTCGACCAGTGGGAGGCGGCGATGCGCGCGGCCGGCAAGGAGGTCAGCTTCACGCCCGTCGAGGAGGTCGCCGACCTCGTCGTGGACGGCGTCCGCGCCGACCGGTTCTGGCTGCTGCCGCCGAGCGAGCACAGCGACGCGCAGATCCGCGCGCGGGCGCGGTCGATGCTGGACCGCGCGAACCCGTCGTACCTCGAGAGCTTCATCCTCGACAAGCTGGACTAGGAGGCCGATGTGACCGGCCAGGACCCGTACCTGATCGTCTCCTCCGACTGCCACGCCGGGCTGCCCACCGAGGAGTACCGGCCCTACCTGGAGGCCCGCTTCCACCGCGACTTCGACGAGTTCCTCGCCGGCCGCGAACGGCGCCGCGAGGAGATGACCCGGCTCGGCATCCGCAACGAGGCGTTCGCGGACAAGTGGTTCCAGGACAACGAGGAGGGCCTGCGCGGCGGCTGGGACACCGCACAGCGCCTGAAGGAGCTCGACGGCGACGGGGTGGCCGCCGAGGTGGTCTTCCCGGACGCCGACGCCGTGGACAGCCGCACCGCCGCCCCCTTCGGCGTGGGCCTCGGCCTCTCCGGCGACCAGGACCCCGAGCTGGGCATGGCGGGCGCCCGGGCGCACAACCGCTGGCTGGCCGACTTCGTCTCCGAACACCCCGAACGCCACTGCGGAGTGGCCCTGCTGCCCGTCACGGCCCCGGCCGAGCAGGTGGTCGCCGAGATCCACCGCGCGAGGGAGTCCGGGCTCGGCGCCCTGATGATCCCGTCCATGTGGGTCGACAAGGAGCCCTACCACGACCGCCGTTACGACCCGGTGTGGGCGGCGGCGGCCGAGTGCGCGATGCCCGTGCTGACGCACTCGGGAGCGTCCCCGCGCCACGAGTACGGCGACCACCTCGGGATCTTCGTCTCCGAGGTCACCTGGTGGCCCGCCCGCCCCCTGTGGTTCCTGCTCTGGTCGGGCGTCTTCGAACGCCACCCCGGCCTGCGCTTCGGCGTCGCCGAGTCGGGCTGCTGGTGGCTGCCGAACCTGCTGTGGTTCATGGACCGCCTCTACCTCGGCGCGCACGGTGGCAAGAAACTCTCCCCCTTCCAGGGGCTGAAGCACCCGCCGCACGAGTACCTCGACCGGCAGGTGTTCGTCTGCGCCACCAACACCAAGCGCCGTGAACTGGCCCAGCGTTACGAGATCGGCGTGGACAACATCCTGTGGGGCAGCGACTTCCCGCACCCCGAGGGCACCTGGCCCGACACGCGCGCGTGGCTGCGCCGCACCTTCCACGACATTCCGGTGAGCGAGACCCGCCGCATGCTCGGCCTCGCGGCGGCCGAGGCCTTCGGCTTCGACGTGACGAAGCTGGCCCCGCTCGCCCGGCGCATCGGCCCCACCCCCGCCGACCTCGGCCAGCCGGACGACCAGACGGCCGTCGAGGCGTCCTGGGCCCGCTCACGCGAGGTGGGCCGCCACTGGCTGACCGGCCACGACTTCCCGGCCCTGGGGGTGACCCCGTGAGCTCCCCGGGCGAGGGCCGTGGCGCGGACGCCGGCGAGGGCCGTGGCGAGGACCGCTACACCGTCATCTCCGCCGACTGCCACGCGGGCGCCGACCTCCTCGACTACCGGCCGTACCTGGAACGGCGCTACCACGAGGACTTCGACGCCTGGGCGTCGACGTACGTCAACCCCTACGAGGACCTGCTCGCCGACTCCGCCGACCGGAACTGGGACTCCGAGCTCCGCCTGGCCGAACTGGAGGCGGACGGGATCGTCGCGGAGGTCGTCTTCCCGAACACCATCCCGCCGTTCTTCCCCTCAGGCTCCCTGAGCGCGCCCACGCCGACCGCGGAGGAGTTCGACCGCCGGTGGGCGGGCCTGCGCGCCCACAACCGCTGGCTGGCGGAATTCTGCGCGGCCGCACCGGGCCGCCGCGCCGGCGTCTGCCAGATCCTGCTGGGCGACGTCGAGGAGGCCGTGCGGGAGATCCGGTGGGCGGCCGGCGCGGGCCTGAAGGGCGGGATACTCCTGCCGGGCACACCGCCGGGCTCGGGGCTGCCCGAGCTGTACTCGCGGACGTACGACCCGATCTGGGCCGTCTGCGCCGAACTCGGCGTGCCCGTCAACCACCACGCGGGTTCGGCGTCCCCGCCGCTCGGCGACGAACCGGCCGCCCGGGCCGTCTTCATGGTCGAGACGACCTGGTTCTCCCACCGCGCGCTGTGGCACCTCGTCTTCGGCGGCGCCTTCCGACGGCACCCGGATCTGCGGCTGGTCCTGACCGAGCAGGGCTCGGGATGGATCCCCGGGGTCCTCGACATGCTGGACTACTACCACGGCCGCCTGGTCGCGGCCGGGACGAAGGCGGCCACGGCGGAGGCCAAGTTCGGCGCGGGCCTGGTCTCCGCGATGGGCGCCGCACCCTCACAGGTCTGGCGCGACAACTGCTACGTGGGCGCCAGCTTCATGCGCCCGCACGAGGTCCCGCTGCGCGACCGCATCGGCCTCGACAAGATCATGTGGGGCAGCGACTACCCCCACGACGAGGGCACCCACCCCTACACCCGCGAGGCCCTGCGCCTCGCCTACGCGGGCGTCCCCCAGGGCGAGCTCGCGGCCATGCTCGGCGGCAACGCCGCCCGCGTCTACGGCTTCGACCTCGGCCTCCTCGACCCGATCGCGGCCAAGGCCGGCCCGACGGTGGCGGAGATCGCCGAGCCGCTCCCCGAACCCCCCGCCGACGCGACCAGCCCGGTCTTCGCACGCGGGGCGTCGGTACGGGTTTGGTGACGACCCTGAGTGAGATCCTCGCCTGTGTGACCGAACCAACCCATGACGAGGCCCACGGCGGCGCACTGGGCTCCCGCCTTAACTGGCTGCGGGCCGCCGTCCTCGGGGCGAACGACGGCATCGTGTCCACCGCCGGACTGGTCGTCGGCGTGGCCGGCGCCACGGACTCCCGCGCCGCCCTGCTCACCGCGGGCCTGGCCGGGCTGCTCGCCGGGTCGATGTCGATGGCGGCGGGGGAGTACGTGTCGGTGTCGACCCAGCGCGACTCGGAGAGGGCCGCCCTGGCGGTCGAGAGACGGGAGCTGAGGGAGCAGCCGGAGGCCGAACTGGAGGAGCTGGCCGAGCTCCTGCGAGAGCGCGGACTGTCCCATGAGGTGGCGCGGGAAGCGGCGGAGCAGCTCACCGCGCGGGACGCGCTGAGGGCCCATGCGCGCGTGGAGCTCGGCATCGACCCGGACGAGCTGACCAACCCCTGGCACGCGGCCTGGGCGAGTTTCCTGGCCTTCACCGTCGGCGCTCTGCTGCCGCTGCTGGCGATCGTCCTCCCGCCGCCCGGCTGGCGGTTGCCGGTGACCGTGGTGTCCGTCCTGGCCGCCCTCGTCCTGACCGGCTACACCAGCGCCCGCCTCGGCGCGGCGTCCCCCGGCCGGGCGGTCCTGCGCAACGTGGCGGGCGGTGCGCTGGCGATGGGCGTGACCTACGCGGCGGGGGCACTGCTGGGCGCGGCGGGGGCGTAGGGAGGGCCGCCGGCCCGCCGCTCAGGTCCAGCGGGCCGGGTCCGTCCCCCAGGGCACCGGAGGCCGCGCCCAGTCGGCCGGGCCGCCGGCGAAGGAGACGGCCGGGCGTGCGTACCGCAGCCGCCCGAGCCGGCTGTCCGTCTCGGTGAGCCAGGCGTCCGGCCCGTCGTACGGAAGGTCGGCGCCGGAGCCCCGCTCGAGCCCGTCCGTCAGCCAGCGGGCGGTCCGGGCGAGCGCCAGCCGGACGAAACGGCCGCCGCCGTCGTACGACTGCTCGGTCAGCGCCCGCAGCACGGCCCCGGCCAGCAGATAGCCGGTGCCGTGGTCCAGCGCCTGCGCGGGCAGTGCGCCGGGCCGGTCGGCCGAGCCCTCGACGGCGGCGATGCCGGTGGCGACCTGCACCAGGCTGTCGAAGCCGCGCCGCCCGTCCCACGGCCCGTACGCGCCCCAGGCCGACACCTGCGCCACGATCAGCCCGGGCCGCCGCTCGGCCAGCGCCTGAGGAGAGAGACCGAACCGGTCCAGGGCGCCCGGCCGGTATCCGGTGACCACCACGTCCGCCTTGGCCAGCGACTCCTCGAAGACCCTGCCGTCCGTGGCGAGGTCCAGCGTCGCCGACCGCTTCCCGAAGCCCGTGTCGGCGTGCTGGTCGGACAGCTCCGGAAGGTGCGGCGGATCCAGGCGCAGCACGTCCGCGCCCAGCAGGGCGAGCGTGCGGGTGGCGACCGGGCCCGCGAGGACCCGGGTCAGGTCCAGGACGCGCAGTCCGGCGGCGGGCAGCAGGGGAGTGGCGTTTCCCAGCGGCGGCAGTACACGCGCGCGTGCCGAGTCCAGCCGCCCGCGCTCGACCAGCGGCCGTGCGGCCACGGCGGCGGCCTGTTCGTGCGCGGCCCACTCCTCGGGCGTACGGAGCGCGACCGCCAGGCCCCCCGCGCGGTACACCGTCTCCTCGGTCTCCCGCGCGGCGCTCCCGGCCAGCCGCTCGGCGACGGTCTCCACGGACGCGTCCTCCGGCAGTCCCAGCGCACCCAGCAGCCGTGTCCGGTGATGCGGGTAGTTGGCGTGCGTGCGCACCCATCCGTCGGCCGTGCGCCAGAACCGCGACAGCGGTGCGAAGACGACCGGCGCCCGGCCGTCGGCGAGCAGATGCCGCTCACTGTGGAACGCCGTCGCGACCGCCCCGTCGTCCACCCGGACCTCCGGCACCTCGCCGAGCCCGGCCCGCCGGGCACCCAGCTCGGCGGCGGCCAGCGCGCAGGCGCCCACACAGGAGTGGGCCAGCTCCCGGACGGGAAGGCGCGCCGGGAGCGCGCCTTCCCGCACGACAGTGGTGATCCGCGGGAGAAGGGCGGGGTCGCCGCCCAGGGCGGACCATGCGAACCTGATTCCTGTCATGACTGCACTATGCAGTATTGACTCAATCAACACATGAGCCCACCACTACGCCCGTCCGCTTGGTCACCTACTTGGTCACCTACTTGGTCACCGCGGCGAGTGCGTCCGCCGTGCCCCAGCCGTAGAAGCCGTTGCGATTCTTCGACCCCTCGCAGACCGCGTCGACCTTGCCGTCCCCATTGATGTCGTACGGGTCGGTGCACGGTGTGGCGTCGGCCTCGGCGTACAGCAGGGCCTTCACCAGGGCGGCGGAGGCGTGCGGGTGCGTTGACTTGATCAATGCGGCGACACCGGCGACGTGCGGGGTCGCCATCGACGTGCCCGCCATGTAGCCCCACTTGCCGCCGGGCAGCGGGCCCAGGATCTGGCCGCTGGTCGCCGGGGGCTCCGGCTTCTGGTACGTCGTCGAGTCGCCGCCGGGCGCGGATATGTCGATCACGCCCAGGCCGTAGTTGGAGAAGGACGACTTGATGCCCTTGGCGCCGGTCGCCGCCACCGTCACGACCCCCGGGAGCTGGGTGGGGATGTCATAGCACTCGTGCGGGTCGATCACCCGGTCCGAGGCGGTGGAGTCGTTCGGCGAGACCGGGTCGGTGATCGAGTCGGACGCCAGGTCGTAGTTCTCGTTGCCCGCCGCCGCGACGTTGACCGCGCCCTTGCGCTCCGCGTACCGGGAGGCCCGGGTGACCGCGTCGACCAGGGCCTTCTGGTCCGGGTCGGTGGTGCAGTTGAAGTACCACGGGTCGGTGTAATAGCTGTTGTTGGTCACGTCGACGTGGTGCTCGGCCGCCCAGACGAACCCGCAGACCACGGCCTCCGTGTAGAAGAAGCCGTCCGGGTTGCCCACCTTGATGCCCGCCACCCTGACGCCCGGCGCCACGCCCGTGATGCCGACGCCGTTCTTCGCGCCCGCGATCTCACCGGCCACGTGCGTGCCGTGCGGACTCTCGCTCGCACTGGGCCGCCAGGCGCCGTCGGTGGTGTCCGGCTTGCCCGACACGCAGTTGGCGGAGGCGGCGCGGTCGAAGTTGGGCGCGATGTCCGGGTGGGTGTCGTCGACGCCGGTGTCGATGACGGCGACGGTGACCTTCCGGCTGCCGAGCGTCTTCTCGTGCGCCTTGTCCGCCTTGATGGCGGGCAGGTCCCACTGCAGGGGTTCCAACGGGTCCTGTCCGTCGGCAGCCTGGGCGCCTGCGACCTGCTCGGCACTGAGCACCTTGGGCGTGCCGACGTCCGTGGTCGACTGGGCGGGCAGCGGAGCGGTCCGGGTGGCGCCGGCCGAGTCGACGCCGTGCACCTTGCGGATGGTCTTGGCGAAGTCGGGGTTCGACGAGTGGACGACGATCACGCCGATCTTGTCGTACGCCACCACAACGCTGCCGCCGGCCGCGATGATCGCCTTCTGCACCTCCGCGATGGCGTGGTGGCTGGTCCTCGTGTTGACGACGTACGAGAGGCTCGGGCCGTCGGCGGCGGGCGTCGCCTCAGCCGTCAGCGGGGCCGCCGAGACCGGCGACGGGAGGAAGCCGAGCGACGCGGTCAGCGACAGCACGACGGGTACGGCGAGCGCGAGCCGACGTCGGGTGCGCAGATGAGGCATGGGTTCTCCACATCATCCGAAAGTCATCCGGAAACGAAACCGGCCCGAGACACGGGTGATGCTCGGGCAGGTACATGACGAGTGGTGCAGGGGTGAAGCTATCTCCCCGGCTCGCAGGCCAGCAATGACTTCGTAAAGAACGACTTCCGAAAGAACTCATAGGACTTGAACCGGACCTCGCGTGGCGCCGTGGACCTTCGACGGGGAGCCCGAGCAGGATCGAGCCCCCGCCGCCGCAAACCGTCCGCAACCCGAGGAGACCCCGTGGCCACCGAGACACCGCCCCCCTCGAAGACCCACCTCCAACTCCCCTCCACCGAGGAGTTCGTCGCGGTGCAGGAGAGCGCGGAGTTCGGGGAACTGCGCCGGTCCCACCGCTCCTTCGCCTTTCCGCTGACCATCGCCTTCATCGCCTGGTACCTGCTGTACGTCCTGCTCTCCAACTACGCGGGCGACTTCATGGGCACCAAGGTGGCCGGCAACGTCAACGTCGCCCTCGTACTGGGGCTCGCCCAGTTCCTCACCACGTTCCTCATCGCCTGGTGGTACGCGCGGCGTGCCGCCGCTCAGCTCGACCCCAAGGCGGAGGCCATCAAGTCCCGGATGGAGGGCGGCGCATGAGCATCGCACAGCAGAGCGTGCTGGCGGCCGGTGAGGCGAGCGAGCACCGGCCCCTGATCATCACCCTGTTCGCGGTCTTCGTCGCCGCGACCCTCGTCATCACCGTCTGGGCGGGCCGCCAGACCAAGGGCGCGGCGGACTTCTACGCCGGCGGACGGCAGTTCACCGGCTTCCAGAACGGCCTCGCCGTCTCCGGCGACTACATGTCGGCCGCGTCCTTCCTCGGCATCGCCGGCGCCATCGCCCTCTTCGGCTACGACGGCTTCCTGTACTCCATCGGCTTCCTGGTCGCCTGGCTGGTCGCCCTGCTGCTGGTCGCCGAACCGCTGCGCAACTCCGGCCGCTACACCATGGGCGACGTACTGGCGTACCGCATGCGCCAGCGACCCGTGCGCACGGCGGCCGGCACTTCCACGATCGTGGTGTCGATCTTCTACCTGCTGGCGCAGATGGCGGGCGCCGGCGTCCTGGTGTCGCTGCTGCTCGGCATCACCAGCGACGGCGGCAAGATCGGCATCGTCGCGCTGGTCGGCCTCCTGATGATCGTGTACGTCACCATCGGCGGCATGAAGGGCACCACCTGGGTGCAGATGGTGAAGGCCGTCCTGCTGATCGCGGGTGCGGTGCTGCTGACCTTCCTGGTCCTGCTGAAGTTCCACTTCAATGTCTCCGACCTGCTGGGCAGGGCCGCCGACAACAGCGGGAAGGGCTCCGCGTTCCTGGAGCCCGGCCTGAAGTACGGCGCCACCGGGACCACCAAGCTGGACTTCATCTCCCTGGGCCTCGCCCTGGTCCTGGGCACCGCCGGCCTGCCGCACATCCTGATCCGCTTCTACACCGTCCCCACCGCCAAGGCGGCCCGCAAGTCGGTGATCTGGGCGATCGGCCTGATCGGCGCCTTCTACCTGATGACGCTCGCCCTCGGCTTCGGCGCCGCCGCGCTGATCAAACCGGACGAGATCGTCGCCTCCAACAAGGCGGGCAACACGGCCGCACCGCTGCTCGCCCTCCACCTCGGCGGAGTGGACTCCAACTGGGGCGCCGTCCTGCTCGCCACCATCTCCGCGGTCGCCTTCGCCACGATCCTCGCGGTCGTCGCGGGACTGACCCTGGCCTCGTCGTCCTCCTTCGCCCACGACATCTACGCCAACGTCATCAAGAGGGGCCAGGCCACCGAGAAGCAGGAACTGGGCGCGGCCCGCTGGGCCACGGTCGGCATCGGCGCGGTCTCGATCGTCCTTGGCGCCCTCGCCCGCGACCTGAACGTGGCGGGCCTGGTCGCCCTGGCCTTCGCGGTCGCCGCCTCCGCCAACCTGCCGACGATCCTCTACAGCCTGTTCTGGAAGCGGTTCACCACCTCGGGCGCCCTGTGGTCGATCTACGGCGGCCTGGTCACCGCGGTCGGTCTTGTGCTGTTCTCACCAGTGGTCTCAGGCAAGGAGACCTCGATGTTCCCGGACGTCGACTTCCACTGGTTCCCGCTGGAGAACCCGGGCATCATCTCGATCCCGGTCGGCTTCCTGCTGGGCGTCGTCGGCACCCTCCTGTCGAAGGAGGCGCCGGACGCGGGCAAGTACGCGGAGCTGGAGGTGCGCTCCCTGACCGGGACCGGGGCCCACTGAGCCTCGTACCGGCGGCCGTGTCGCGGAAACCCATCGGGGACCTGCGACGCGGCCGCGTCCCACTTCGTGGAAGCGGACCTGTGTCGCTGTCAGTGGTGTCGCGTAGGCTCACAAGTGACAGCACACGAGTGACCGCAGTGATCCACGACGAGGGAGGGGGCCCACGTGCTCATCGACACCTTCGGCCGGGTGGCCACCGACCTGAGGGTCTCGCTGACCGACCGGTGCAACCTGCGCTGCACGTACTGCATGCCCGAGGAGGGCCTGCAGTGGTTGGCCAAGCCCGACCTGCTCAACGATGACGAGATCGTCCGCCTGATCGACATCGCCGTCGCCTCCCTCGGCATCACCGAGGTGCGCTTCACCGGCGGCGAGCCGTTGCTGCGCCCCGGGCTGGTGGGCATCGTGGAGCGCGTCGCCGCCCTGGAGCCCCGCCCCCAGACGTCCCTGACGACCAACGGCATCGGCCTCAGGCGCACCGCGACCGCACTGAAGGCGGCGGGCCTGGACCGGGTCAACGTCTCCCTCGACACCCTCCGGCCGGACGTCTTCAAGACCCTCACCCGGCGCGACCGCCACAAGGACGTCCTGGAGGGCCTCCAGGCCGCCCGCGACGCAGGACTGACCCCGGTGAAGGTCAACACGGTCCTCATGCCGGGCCTCAACGAGGACGAGGCCCCGGACCTCCTCGCCTGGGCGATCGAGCACGACTACGAGCTGCGCTTCATCGAGCAGATGCCCCTGGACGCCCAGCACGGCTGGAAGCGCGAGGGCATGGTGACCGCGGGCGACATCCTGACCTCCCTGCGCACCCGCTTCGAGCTGACCCCGGAGGGCTCCGCGGAACGCGGTTCGGCCCCGGCGGAACGCTGGATCGTCGACGGCGGCCCGCACCGCGTCGGCGTCATCGCCTCCGTCACCCGCCCGTTCTGCGCCGCCTGCGACCGCACCCGCCTCACCGCCGACGGCCAGATACGCACCTGCCTCTTCGCCACCGAGGAGACGGACCTGCGCGCCGCCCTGCGCTCCGGCGCCCCCGATGAGGAGATCGCCCGCATCTGGCGGCTGGCGACATGGGGGAAGAAGGCCGGCGCGGGCCTGGACGACCCGTCGTTCGTCCAGCCGGACCGGCCGATGTCGGCGATCGGCGGCTAGACCCTTCGACGCCAGGACCCTTCGGCGGCTAGGACCCTTCGGGTGCTTCCCAGTCCGCGAACTTCACCACGTCCTTGAGGAACCCTCGCACTCCGAGGAACTGGGACAGGTGCTCACGGTGCTCCTCGCACGCCAGCCACGTCTTGCGACGCTCCGGCGTGTGGATCTTCGGGTTGTTCCACGCCAGCACCCACACGGCGTCGGCACGGCAGCCCTTGGCGGAGCAGATGGGAGTCTCGTCAGTCACGGCTTCGTTCTCACACACGGCAGAAAAAGGCGACGCCGAGCAGCCACGGGGGGAGCTGCCCGGCGTCGGTCCGTCGCTCCGACGGGGGATGCGGAGCGCGTACGAAGTATGTCACGGCCAAGCCGTCGCCCGGCACTGGAACAGCATGATTGATCTGAGCTTTTCTTGAGCTTGGCGCGGAGCCTACGTCCGCCCGCGGAGCATCCGCGATGGTCACACGGGGTCCCGCCGCTCACCGCGCACCCCGGTCGGGGGATCCACCGGCACGTCCTCCGGCACGGGTTCCGCCTGCGTGTCGTCCGCCGCGGGCGGCGCGGCGATCATCGGCCGAACCGGCACGGTCACAAAGGTCGACGGCAGCCCCGGCGCCCGCTCGCGGCCCGCGTTGGCGACCACCACGGCGATGTAGGGCAGGGCCGCGCCGAGCACCAAGGCCACGATGGCGACGTACCGTTCGACGTTCCACAGTGTGGCCGCGAGGATCACCGCGACCGTACGGATCGACATGGAGATGACATACCGGCGCTGCCGGCCGCGCACGTCCTCCGCCAGGCTCGTCCGGGCTCCGGTGATCCGGAACACCTCGACGTTGCCGCCGCCACGCTGCTTCCGCATCACATTCCACCGTCCCCGTGTCAGCCACTCCCCGGCTACCCACGGTACGCCGTGATCGGGCCCCCTTCGAGACCGGGTCGCCCCCCGCCGGCCCGCGAACGGCCTCCGCCGCACCACGTAGGGGCCGTACGCCCACCGGCCGTACCCGACATGCGTCATGCGTCCGACCCGCCGAGACTTGGCGTAATGCTCACGTCGAGCCGTACGAGGAGGCAGTGATGGGCTGGTTGTGGGCGATCATCGTCGGATTCGTGCTGGGTCTGATCGCCAAGGCGGTCATCCCCGGCAAGCAGCACAGCCCGCTCTGGCTGACCACCATCTTCGGCATGCTCGGCGCCATCGCGGGCAACGCGATCGCCCGCGCGTTCGGCGTCGCGGAGACCCCGGGCATCGACTGGTCCCGGCACCTCTTCCAGCTGATCGCCGCGATCATCATCGTCGCCGTCGGGGACATGGCCTACATGGCGCTGTGGGGCAACCGGAAGAAGGAGCGACAGCAGCAACAGCGGGTCTGACACGGATACGCCGGAGGGCGGCTCCCCTCACGGGAGCCGCCCTCCGGCAGGTGTCACGCGCCGACGACCTCAACGGCCGCCAGGTTCTTCTTCCCACGGCGCAGGACCAGCCAGCGCCCGTGCAGCAGGTCCTCCTTCGCGGGGACGGCGTCCTCCGCGGCGACCTTGACGTTGTTCACGTAGGCACCGCCCTCCTTCACCGTGCGCCGCGCGGCCGACTTGCTGGCCACCAGGCCGACCTCGGCGAACAGGTCGACCACCGGTCCCAGCTCGGCGACCTGGATGTGCGGCACCTCGGACAGGGCCGCGGCCAGCGTCCGGTCGTCCAGCCCGGCCAGCTCACCCTGGCCGAAGAGGGCCTTGGACGCGGCGATCACGGCGGCCGTCTGGTCGCCGCCGTGCACCAGCGTCGTCAGTTCCTCGGCCAGCGCCCGCTGCGCGGCACGGGCCTGGGGGCGCTCCTCGGTCTGCTTCTCCAGCTCCTCCAGCTCCTCGCGGGACTTGAAGGACAGGATCCGCATGTACTTCGAGATGTCCCGGTCGTCCACGTTCAGCCAGAACTGGTAGAACGCGTACGGCGTGGTCATCTCCGGGTCGAGCCAGACGGCGCCGCCCTCGGTCTTGCCGAACTTGGTGCCGTCCGCCTTGGTCATCAGCGGCGTCGCCAGCGCGTGCACCTCGGCGTGCGGCTCCAGCCGGTGGATCAGGTCCAGGCCGGCCGTGAGGTTGCCCCACTGGTCGCTGCCACCCTGCTGGAGTGTGCAGCCGTACCTCCGGAAGAGCTGGAGGAAGTCCATGCCCTGCAGGAGCTGGTAGCTGAACTCCGTGTAGCTGATGCCCTCGGAGGACTCCAGCCGACGGGCGACCGAGTCTTTGGTGAGCATCTTGTTGACACGGAAGTGCTTGCCGATGTCGCGGAGGAACTCGATCGCGGACAGGCCCTCGGTCCAGTCGAGGTTGTTGACCATCAGCGCCGCGTTCTCGCCCTCGAAGGTGAGGAACGGCTCGATCTGGCCCCGCAGCTTGTCGACCCAGCCGCGGACCGTCTCCGGGTCGTTCAGCGTGCGCTCCGCGGTCGGGCGCGGGTCTCCGATCAGGCCCGTGGCGCCGCCGACCAGCGCCAGCGGCCGGTGACCGGCCTGCTGGAGCCGGCGCACGGTGAGCACCTGCACCAGGTGCCCCACGTGCAACGACGGCGCGGTCGGGTCGAACCCGCAATAGAACGTGACGGGACCGTCCGCGAGCGCCTTGCGCAAAGCGTCCTCGTCAGTGGACAGGGCGAACAGCCCCCGCCACTTCAGCTCGTCGACGATGTCCGTCACGGTTCTCGTATCTCCTTGAGTGGGCTTGTAATCAGCTACGAGGTTATACGCCCTGGCTGACAGAGCTCATATTGAAGTCGGGCACCCGCAGCGCGGGCATCGCAGCCCTAGTGAACCAGTCGCTCCACTCCCTCGGCAGCGTCTTTTCCGTGCGCCCGGCCTCCGTCGCCCGCCCCAGCAGGTCCACCGGCGACTCGTTGAACCGGAAGTTGTTCACCTCACCGGTGACCTCGCCGTTCTCCACGAGGTAGACGCCGTCCCGGGTCAGCCCGGTCAGCAGCAGCGTCGCCGGGTCCACCTCGCGGATGTACCACAGGCAGGTCAGCAGCAGACCCCGCTCGGTGGCCGCGACCATCTCCTCCAGGGAGCGGTCCTCGCCGCCGTCCAGGATCAGGTTGCCGCCCGCCGGGGCCACCGGCAGCCCGGTCAGGTCCGCGCTGTGCCGGGTGGTCGTCAGGTGCTCCAGCCGGCCGCCGCCGACCCACTCGGTGCCCCGGACCGGCAGCCCGTTGTCGAACACCGACTGGTCGCCGCCCGAGGAGTGCGCGATCACGAACGGCGAGCACTCCAGACCCGGCTCGTTCGGGTCGCTGCGCAGGGTCAGCGGCAGCTCGGTCAGCCGCTCGCCGACGCGCGTGCCGCCGCCCGGCTTCGAGAACACCGTCCGGCCCTCGGCCGCGTCCCGGCCCGACGACGACCAGAACTGGTAGATCAGCAGGTCGGCCACCGCGGTCGGCGGCAGCAGCGTCTCGTAGCGGCCCGCGGGCAGCTCGATCCGCCGCTCGGCCCAGCCGAGCCGCACGGCCAGCTCGGCGTCGAGCGCCCCAGGGTCGACGTCCTTGAAGTCCCGGGTGGAGCGGCCCGCCCACGCCGAGCGCGCCCGGTCCGGGGACTTGGCGTTGATTTCCAGCGTGCCGTTGGGCTGGTCGTGCCGCAGGCGCAGGCCCGTGGACGTCCCCAGGTACGTCGAAACCATCTCGTGGTTGGCGAAGCCGTACAGCTCCCGGCCGCCCGCACGCGCGCGTGCGAACGCCTCACCGAGCGCCGGGGCGAAGTCCGCGAACACGGCCGAGGAGGTCTCGGCGGGCGCGTCCGTGAAGTCCTGGGACTCCTGCACGTCCGTGACCAGCGGCTGCGCGTCCTCCGCGGGCCCGGCGCCGCGAGCGGCGGCCTCCGCGGCCCGTACCAGGGGCTCCAGCTCCTCGGCGGTCACCGCGGACCGCGACACGACCCCGGAGGCGGTGCCCTCCTGGCCGTCCACGGTCGCGATCACGGTGAGCGTACGGCCGCGCGTGACGCCGTTCGTCGTCAGCGCGTTGCCCGCCCAGCGCAGGTTGGCCGTCGAGTGCTCGTCGGCGATCACCACGCAGCCGTCGGCCCGGGACAGCTCGAGGGCGCGCTCCACCACCTCGTGCGGCTTGTTGGTACGGGCGCTCATCGACCGGCCTCCTGCGTCGTGTTGAGGATGTTGACGCCCCTGAAGAGGGCGGAGGGGCAGCCGTGCGACACGGCGGCCACCTGTCCCGGCTGGGCCTTGCCGCAGTTGAAGGCACCGCCCAGGACGTACGTCTGCGGGCCGCCGACGGCCGTCATGGAACCCCAGAAGTCGGTGGTCGTCGCCTGGTACGCGACGTCCCGAAGCTGACCGGCGATCCGCCCGTTCTCGATCCTGAAGAAGCGCTGCCCGGTGAACTGGAAGTTGTAGCGCTGCATGTCGATGGACCACGACCGGTCCCCGACGACGTAGATACCGCGCTCGACGCCCCCGATCAGGTCCTCCGTGGACAGCCCCGCCGGATCCGGCTGGAGCGACACGTTGGCCATGCGCTGCACCGGCACGTGCCCGGGGGAGTCGGCGAAGGCGCACCCGTTGGACCGGCCCAGCCCGGTCAGCTTCGCGATCCGCCGGTCCAGCTGGTAGCCGACCAGCGTGCCGTCCTTCACCAGGTCCCAGGACTGCCCCTTGACACCTTCGTCGTCGTACCCGACGGTCGCCAGTCCGTGCTCGGCGGTGCGGTCGCCGGTGACGTTCATCAGTTCCGAGCCGTACCTCAGCTTGCCGAGTTGGTCGAACGTGGCGAAGGAAGTGCCCGCGTAGGCGGCCTCGTACCCGAGCGCCCGGTCCAGTTCGGTGGCGTGCCCGATGGACTCGTGGATCGTCAGCCACAGGTTGGACGGATCGACGACCAGGTCGTAAAGCCCCGGCTCGACGCTCGGCGCCCGCATCTTCTCGGCGAGCAGCTCGGGAATCCGCTCCAGCTCCGCGTCCCAGTCCCAGCCGGTGCCGGTGAGGTACTCCCAGCCGCGCCCGACCGGCGGCGCGATGGTCCGCATCGAGTCGAACTCGCCGCTGGACTCGTCCACCGAAACGGCGGTGAGCTGCGGGTGAAGCCGCACCCGCTGCTGCGTGGTCACGGTGCCCGCGGTGTCGGCGTAGAACTTGTTCTCGTGAACGGTGAGCAGCGAGGCGTCGACGTGGTTGATCCCGTCCGCCGCCAGCAGCCGCGCGCTCCAGTCCGCCAGCAGCGCCGGCTTCTCCTCGTCGGGCACGGTGAACGGGTCGATCTCGTACGACGACACCCACGTCTTGTCGGCGTGCACCGGCTCGTCGGCGAGCTCGACCCGCTCGTCCGACCCCGCCGCCCTGAGCACCTGCGCGGACAGCTTCGCCATGGCCACGGCCTGCGAGGCAACCTTGGCGGCGGCGTCGAGGGTCAGGTCCACCCCCGACGCGAAACCCCACGTCCCGCCGTGCACGACCCGCACCGCGTATCCCAGGTCGGTGGTGTCCGACGATCCGGCGGGCTTGGCGTCCCTGAGCCGCCAGGACGCACTGCGCACCCGCTCGAACCGGAAGTCCGCGTGCTCGGCCCCGAGCGCCCGCGCGCGTGCCAGCGCGGCGTCGGCCAGGGCCCTTAGGGGCAGCGCCAGAAATGCTTGGTCGATTTCATGGGGCACGGGTGCGATCCCTTCGAACTGCTCGCCTGTGAGCTCCGTCGCGAGCAGTGAACCACGCAAGTCCCGTGCGGTGCCGACTCAGCCGGCCGCGAGCGCCATGAACGCCGTCCACGCGGTCGGCGTGACGACGAGGGGGCGGATGTCCTTGTCCTTGGAGTCGCGGATGTGGACCGCTTCGGGGCGCAGGGCGATCTCGACGCAGTTGTCCCCGTCTCCGCCGCTGTAAGTGCTCTTGAACCAGCCCAGCTCAGGGGTGGTGCTCATAGCGCTCCTCGCATCTGTTCCAGCAGGTTCACCGTAGCCCGGCAATCCAGGGCTTGGGAACGCAGCTTGCCATAGCGCTGATGGAGAACGCTCACCTCGCCGGGATCGGTGATCAGAGTGCTGGACCGATGCCCTTCGGTATAACCGAACCACTTGTGACCAGGTGTTTCGGCCAAGTACAGCTGACCGTCGACTCCGCAGTGATCCTCCTGCTGCAAAGGCATGACCTGGATCTCGACGTTGGTGCGTCGGCCTACGTTCAGCAGGTGGTCGATGACGGCCTTGGTGACCGAACCGCCACCCACACGGCGTTCCAGGACGGCCTGTTCGATGATGAACGTGAACGCGGTGTTCGGCCGCTCGGCGAGCAACGCCTGGCGCTCCAGCCTTGCCGTCACCTTGTGACCGATCTGCTCGTCGGTCCACGGCGGGAGCTGCCGCTCGAACACCGCCCGCGCGTACCCCTCCGGCTGCAACAACCCGGGAACCGCCCGGCACTCATACGCGTACAGCGAGATCGCCTCCTCCTCGATCCCCGCCCACTGCAGGAACCAGGAGGCCAGCCCCGCCCTCCGCGTCAGACTTCGCGCCGCCGCGCCGAGCACCTTGACCGCGACCGGCCCCAGCACCTCCTCCGCCCGCCCCGGCAGATCCCCCGGAGGGAACCGCTTGCCCTGCTCGATCTTGGCGACGTACGCGGGGGAGTACTGCACACGTGCCGCGAACTCCTCCTGGGTCAGCCCGGATTCCTCCCGCAGCGCCTTCAGGACCGCGCCGAAGGTCTTGAGGCTGTCGGAGAGTTCTCCGCCGTGGTCTGCCGTCATGGCCGCCGCTCCTCCCGTGCTCAGATCACGCCGATCTGCTCAACCCGCACAACCCGGCGACCGTCACGAGCGTGCACTGGTACAAGCGGGTCTGTATGGGTTTCGTGCCTGTCGACGGGCCGAGGGGAACCGGAACCTGGGCTTCATGTCAGCAGCGCAAGCCCAAGAGGCCGTTAACGTAAGTCTGTTCGTCCAGCGGTTCTCCGCGACCCGGCGCGGAGCGCGTCTTGCCCGCCGACTGACGACGCACCGGCTCGACCTGTGGGGAGTGCCGTACGGCAGCCCGGCGTCCGAAACCGTGGCCCTCGTCGTCGCCGAGCTGGCCGCCAACGCCGTCCTGCACGGCCGCGTCCCGGGGCGGGACTTCGAACTGCGGCTCCGCTGCGACCGCCCCGCCGGCGTCGTACGCGTCGAGGTGGCCGACACCCACCCGGGGCGTCCTGAGCCCCCGCAGCCCGGCCAGGACCCCGTGGACGCGGAAGGCGGCAGGGGCTTGCTCCTGGTGGACGCCGTCGCCACGCGCTGGGGTGTGGACGAGCGCAGGGGGCCGGGCAAGACCGTGTGGGCGGAGTTCGCGCTGCCCACGACTCACTGAGCTGGTCCAGGTGGTGCGGAGTCATCACCCGGCCTGGGCGCTCTGCACACCGTGTGGCTTCCGGGCGGCCTCAGACGAGTCCGCGCTCGGCGAGGCTGCGGCCGGTTTCCTCGATCGCGTCGGGGATCGAGTGGAGCGGGCGGGCCAGGAGCGCCTCTGCGGGGCCGTGGTCGAAGCGCTGCGCCGAGCCGATGATCCACCGGTTGTCGCGCAGCTGGGGTTCGAACACGCTCGCGGCCCAGGTGAGCCATGTCGGCATCGCCCGTGTCGGGATCTTGCCGCTCTCCTCGGGAAGCCTCTCGCGGAGCACCGAGGCGACGTCGATGAGCGAGGACGGGTCGGTCGCGACGATCGTGCGATGTGCGCCCGCCGTTACGGAGGTCATGGCCTCGATGTGCGCGTCGGCGACGTCTCGCACGTGTACCCACGGCAGTCGCAGGTCCGGGACCATCGGCAGCGCACCGGCCATGATCTGCTGGATCGCCGAGACCGAGGTTCCGGGGTCCTCGGAGAGGAGGGGCCCGATGACCGCGCCCGGGTTGATGACGGCGAGCCGGTCGCGCACGCCGCGTCGGTCGGCGATGTCCCACGCCGCGCGCTCGGCCCGGACCTTCGAGACCACGTAGGCACCGAGGCCGCGGCGGTCGAGTGGGGTCCAGTCGGATGCCGTGAAGACGTGATCTCTGCGCGCCGGGGCGTACTGCACCGCCGCGAGAGACGAGGTGACGACCACGCGCTCCACGCCTGCGTCGAGCGCCCGCGTCGTGCCCTGTACGGCGGGCCGGACCAAGTCCTCGGGGTCCTTCGGCTTCGTCGTGACGAAGGGGGAAGCGACGTGCAGTACGAACCGGCAGCCCGCGGTCGCGGCCGCCCATCCCTCGTCCGACAGCAGATCGAGCTGCAGGATCTCCAACAACGTGTCGTCTGCGCCTGCCTGGGCCATCGCGGCGCGTACCTCGGCGGCGCGGGCGGGAGACCGCACCGACCCGCGGACCGCGTATCCACGCCGCAGAAGCTCTGCCGCTGTGTGACCGCCGATAAATCCCGAGACGCCCGTGACAAGGACCGTGTCCGTCATAACCACCCCAGCGATCGCCTTATCTTGACAGTGAGCAGTTTACGATGGGTCTACTCACTGTCAAGATATGGACTTGATGATGAGCGAGGAACCGAGGTCCGGCGTCCGTTACCACCACGGCAATCTGCGCGCGGCGCTGCTCGACAGTGCGCTGGAAGTGCTGTCCGAGAGCGGTGTCGCCGGGTTCAGCATGCGCGAGGCCGCGCGGCGGGCGGGAGTGTCGCAGTCCGCTCCCAAGCACCACTTCGGCGACGCGCGCGGGCTGCTCGGCGCGCTCGCCACGCGCGCCTACAGCCAGCTCTGCGACCGACTGGAGGCGGTGGAGGTCGCCGGGTGCGATGTCCGGGAGCGGGTCGCGGCGCTCTCGGCCGAATATGTTGCGTTCGCCCGGGACAACCGCGCGCTGTTCGACCTCATGTGGCGCATGACCCAGTTCGACTTCAACGATCCAGACCTGGTCGAGCAGAAGCACCGGGCGCTCCGCGCCCTGGACCGTGGCCTGCGCGGCCGGGATGCGCAGCTTCCGGACGGTGCGGAACCCGCGCTGGTCCCGAGCTATGCGGTGTGGTCACTCGTGCACGGCTATACGAGCCTCGCACTGGAGGGCGCGATCGACGAAGACACCCCGGATCCGTTGACGAGCGACCTGCTCCCCGCGATGCTGCGGCTCCTCGATCTGTTCCCGACCGACCGTGACCAGAAGGCCGGCACAGCCAAGTTTTGATCCACCGGACAGCTGCCGGATGCCTTGGAATACAGCGTCGCCCGGTCACCCCGCAGCGCCCGATGCAACTGCCTGTGTCGCAGCCCCCGCCGCGCCGCTCGAACGGATGAGCAGACAGGATGTGCGGGCGGCTCCGACTCGTGCCGCCGGGATGCTCGAGACGGCGCGCGCAGAGGGGCTGCCCGCCCACGCCCCCGGAATGACGGACTGACCCGGCGGCCGACTGTAGAAACCCAACAGTCACCCGCGCGAGCCACTGTCGGTGCCCGCTTCACCCCGCGCGCGGCCGGACCGATAGGTTTTCGATGAAGCCGCCTGTCATCCAGGTGTTCGGGCGGTGTGTCAGACCGCTATCGAAAGGGTGATCCGTTGAGCCGCTCGGTTCTCGTCACCGGAGGCAACCGGGGCATCGGCCTCGCCATCGCCCGCGCTTTCGCCGACGCCGGCGACAAGGTCGCGATAACGTACCGTTCGGGTGAGCCGCCGACCGCCCTGACAGATCTGGGCTGCCTGGCCGTGAAGTGCGACATCACCGACTCCGAGCAGGTGGAGCAGGCCTACAAGGAGATCGAGGACCAGCACGGCCCGGTCGAGGTCCTGATCGCCAACGCCGGCATCACCAAGGACCAGCTGCTGATGCGCATGTCCGAGGAGGACTTCAGCTCGGTCGTCGACACCAACCTCACCGGCACCTTCCGCGTCGTCAAGCGTGCCAACCGCGGCATGCTCCGCGCCAAGAAGGGCCGTGTCGTCCTCATCTCCTCGGTCGTCGGGCTGCTCGGCGCCGCGGGGCAGGCGAACTACGCCGCCTCCAAGGCCGCCATGGTCGGCTTCGCGCGCTCCCTCGCCCGTGAGCTCGGCTCGCGCAACATCACTTTCAACGTCGTCGCGCCCGGTTTTGTGGACACCGACATGACCAAGGCGCTCACCGACGAGCAGCGCTCCACCATCCTGTCGCAGGTGCCGCTCGGCCGTTACGCGCAGCCGGAGGAGGTCGCCGCGACGGTGCGGTTCCTCGCCTCGGACGACGCCTCGTACATCACTGGAGCCGTCATTTCCGTTGACGGCGGACTGGGAATGGGTCACTGATCACCATGAGCGGAATCCTCGAGGGCAAGCGCGTCCTGATCACCGGAGTGCTGACGGAGGCCTCCATCGCCTTCCACACCGCCAAGCTCGCACAGGAGCAGGGCGCCGAGATCATCCTGACCGCGTTCCCGCGGCCCACGCTGACGGAGCGCATCGCCAAGAAGCTGCCGAAGCCCACCAAGGTCATCGAGCTCGACGTCACCAACGACGAGCACCTCGGCCGGCTGGCCGACGTCGTCGGCGAGGAGCTGGGCGGCCTCGACGGCGTCGTGCACTCCATCGGCTTCGCGCCGCAGGACGCGCTCGGCGGCAACTTCCTCAACACGCCGTTCGAGTCCGTGGCCACCGCCATGCACGTCTCGGCGTTCTCGCTGAAGTCCCTGACCATGGCCTGCCTGCCGCTGATGCAGAACGGCGGCTCGGTCGTCGGCCTCACCTTCGACGCCTCGTTCGCCTGGCCGCAGTACGACTGGATGGGCCCGGCCAAGGCCGCCCTGGAGGCGACCAGCCGCTACATGGCGCGCGACCTGGGCAAGCAGAACATCCGCTGCAACCTCGTCTCCGCGGGCCCGCTGGGCTCCATGGCCGCCAAGTCCATCCCGGGCTTCAGCGAGCTGGCGTCCGTGTGGGACCACCGCTCCCCGCTGGAGTGGGACCTCGCCGACCCGGAGCCGGCCGGCCGCGGCGTCGTCGCCCTGCTGAGCGACTGGTTCCCGAAGACCACCGGCGAGATCATCCACGTGGACGGCGGCCTGCACGCCATCGGCGCCTGACCGCTGCCGCTGGGCTCGACCGTGTCCGAGGCCCGCGCCCCTTCGGGGTGCGGGCCTCGGTTGTCGGTGGCTTCGGTGCCGGGTGGTCTGGTGGCCCGACGGCCCGGCGGCTTGGTACGGGGCGCCAGGGCGGCCGGGGACGGGGGTGCACGGGTGGGCCGGTCCGGGCCATGGCCTCGGGCCTGCCCTGCCGGGGAGGAGGAGGTGTCTCCGGCTGATCCGCCGGGCGGCCCGCGCGTCACCCGTTCGGCACACCGGCCGGGCGTGGACGTGCGGCGACGGGGACCCTGGAGTACGCGTACACCTCGCGATTCCCTCCCCCGTACGGCCGAGGAGGTCCCGTTGTGCGTCTGTCCCGCGGTCTGGCCTCGGTGACCGTAGCCGTCGCCCTCGTGCTGTCCCTGCCGTACGAGGCGATGCCGCACGCGCGCGTGAAGCACGGCAATCCACCGCTCCCGCCGCTGTTCGGGACGGAGTGCCGTACGGCCGTCCACGGCTCCCACGTGGTGGCGTACTGCCACAACCCCTACGTCGCCACCGACCGCGTGCGCCTGCACATCGAGTGCGCCCGATGGTGGGACATCGACACCGACGGCGATCCCGTCGACGTCGGGCCGGCGCTCACCGTGCGATTGACGGGCCGGTGCTGGAAGGACGTCCGCTCGGTCTGGATCAGCCACCAGAAGGTGAGCTGAACCGCCCCGGACGGCACATGACGGGATAGCTCGCGGCCTCGGTGGCGGCCGTCTCCGCGTCACCGGCGCGGACGGCGTCCACGAGCCGGGTGTGGTCCATGTGCGTCCCGGGCGTCAGCTCGGCGCCCACGTCCGCGCGCAGCCAGTCCCGCAGCACCTCGCCCAGGTCGGCGTACATCGCCGTCATGACGTCGTTGTGCGAGGCCGCCACCACGGCCAGGTGGAAGGTCGCGTCCGCGGCCACGAACGCCTCCGCGTCGCCCGACTCCCAGGCCTCCTCGCGCCGTACCAGAAGTGCGTCGAGCTGCTTGAGGTCCTTCTCGGTGCGCCGCTCGGCGGCCAGCCTGGCGGCCGCGGACTCCAGGGTGGAGCGCAGCTCGGCGATGTGCCGCGGGTCGGCACCGGCGAATCGGCGGTGCATCACGCCCGCCAGCTCGCTCGTGGCCACGACGTAGGTGCCCGAGCCCTGCCGGATGTCCAGCAGCCCGTTGTGCGCCAGCGCGCGGACGGCCTCGCGGACCGTGTTGCGGGCGACTCCGAGCTGCTCGACCAGTTCCGGCTCCGTCGGGATGCGCGAGCCGACCGGCCATTCGCCGGAGGTGATCTGGTGGCGCAGCTCGGCGATGACCTGCTCGGACAGCGCCGAACGACGCGGATGGCTCAGAGGCATGGCACACCTTCGCATGCGGGGGCCGACGGCCGGGAACCCGGAAGTGGACAACCAATCATCCTATGATTCTATGATGGTCGGCATGGCTAGCGAGGAGACACGCACGACGACCCGGAACGGCGTCACCGTCGGCGAACCCCGTACGACCGCACCCGCCACGCGCGCGTGGGCGGCGCGGCTCGTCGTCGCCGGCATCGTGCTGTCCGCGCTGAACCTCCGCCCCGCCATCACCAGCCTGGGCGCCCTCCTGAAGGAGGTCCGCGACGGCCTCGGGATGAGCGGCAGCGTCGCCGGACTGCTCACCTCCGTCCCCCCGCTGTGCTTCGCCGTCTTCGGCGCCACCGCCCCGCGCCTCGCCCGCCGCTTCGGCCCCGCGGCCGTGGTCTGCGCCGGCATGGTCGCCATCGCGGGCGGCCTGCTGATACGGCCGTACGCCGGGAGCATCGGGGGATTCCTGGCCGCCAGCGCGCTGGCCCTCATGGGCATCGCGGTCAGCAACGTCCTCATGCCGGTCATCGTCAAGCGCTGGTTCCCCGACCGCGTGGGCTCCATGACCGGCCTGTACTCGATGGCCCTCGCCGCCGGCACCTCGGTCGCCGCCGCGGTGACCGTGCCCCTGACCGACGCGCTGGGCGGCGGCTGGCAGTCCGGGCTCGCCGTGTGGGCGGCCCTCGCCGCCGCGGCGGTACTGCCCTGGCTGCCGCTGGTACGGGACCGGGGGCCGGCGCCCGCCGACCGGCACCCCGCACGGCAGCCGCGTCAGGAGCCGCAGGAGCGGCAGGAACCGGCACTGCGGATCACCCGGAGCCGTACGGCCTGGGCGCTGGCCGTCTTCTTCGGGCTCCAGGCCACCGCCGCCTACATCACGATGGGCTGGATGGCGCAGATCTTCCGGGACGCGGGCGTCCCCGCGGGCACGGCCGGACTCCTGCTCGCCCTCACCATGGTGATGGGCGTGCCGCTGGCCTTCGTCATCCCGCGCCTGGCCACCCGGCTGCCCCACCAGGGACCGATCGTGCTGGCGCTCGGCGTCTGCGGCCTCGCCGGGTACGCCGGCCTGTACCTCGCGCCGGCCGGCGGCGCCTGGGTCTGGGCCGTCCTGCTCGGCGTCGCCAACTGCGCCTTCCCGCTGGCCCTGACGATGGTGGGCATGCGGGCCCGGACCGGCGCGGGCGTGGCCCAGCTGTCCGCTTTCGCACAGAGCACCGGCTACCTGATCTCCATCCCCGGGCCGCTCCTGGTCGGCGTGCTCTACCAGAGCAGCGGCGGCTGGGGCCTGCCGATCGCGCTCATGGCCGCACTGATGCTGCCGCAGATGGCGGTGGGCGTCCTGGCGGGCCGCGACCGGACGGTGGAGGACGAGGCGGCACGCTGACCTCACCCCGGCCGGACCGGTGGGGGCGGCGAGTGGGAAACTGGCCGCATGCCTGTGCTCGATCCGAACCCCCAGAACGGCCAGAAGAAGATGCTGATCGTCTTCGGCTCGTTCTTCGCCATCTTCGTCGTCATCGCGATCATCGCCACCATCGCCTCTCCATGAGCCTGCCGTGAGCCCGGCCCCCCTAAGGGATGGTGGGGCCAGCCCCACCATCCCTTAGGGGGCCAGGGTCAGGGTCAAGTGGGTGGATCGCCGGATGGGGCGGTGGGCGCGGATTCCGTAGTTTCGAGATGTGGCCGCGAGCGGCGGGCCACGGACCACGAACCACTCGGAGACCCGCGGAGGCGAGCATGTCGGCCCGTACGCACACCCGGCCCCACCCGGCGACCACGGGCGGCGTCGAAATCCGGCTGCGCTGGTGGGCCCTCGCGCTGCCCGCGCTCGCCTTCGTCTCCCTGCTGGTGCTGATACTCAACCCGGCCAACGCGCAGGCGGCCACCGGCGACCCGGCGCTCACCCACCTTCTCGAACGGGTGCTGCGGCTGGTCACCGGCTAGCGGTGGGTAGTCTTCCGTGCGCCTCCCGTCGGCAAATCCGCATGTCAACTCCCTGCGCCCCATGGCCTGTTTCATGCGAAGCTGGGTGCCATGAGCGTCGCAGAACCCCGCAGGATTGTCCTCTTCCGGCATGCGAAAGCCGACTGGCCACAGGTGAACGACCACGAGCGGCCGCTCGCCGAGCGGGGCCGCAAGGACGCCCCAGTCGCCGGCCGCAAGCTGGCCGACTCCGGCATCCACCTCGACCTGGCCCTGTGCTCCACCGCCGTCCGCACCCGCGAGACCTGGAAGCTCGCCGTCCATGAGCTCCCAGAGCGGCCGAAAACCATCTACGAGGAGCGGGTCTACGAGGCCTCACCCGGCGAATTGATCACTCTGTTCAACGAGATCGACGACGAGACACAGAGCGTGATCCTGATCGGTCACAACCCGGGTGTGCACGGACTCGCCGACATCCTGGCCGCCTCCGCCGAGGGCGACGCCCGCGAGCGGATGAACCGCCGGGGCTTCCCCGCCGCCGCCTTCGCGGTCCTGACCTTCACCGGGTCCTGGAAGAGCCTGGAACCGGGCACGGCCACGCTGGTCGACTACTGGGCTCCGTCGGAGTGACGGCAGAGGGCCCGCCACGAGGCGGTGGCGGGCCCTCCCCGGGTAGCGGTGGCGGGCCCTCCCCGGGTAAGCGGGGGACCGGATACGCGGACCGGGTTCCGCGGGCCGTCAGCCCTCGTCGTGCGTGTCCGCCGCCTCGACCTCTTCGCGGGTGACCCCCAGCAGATACAGGACGGTGTCCAGGAAAGGCACGTTCACCGCGGTGTGCGCGGCCTCACGGACGACCGGCTTGGCGTTGAAGGCCACGCCCAGCCCCGCCGCGTTCAGCATGTCCAGGTCGTTGGCGCCGTCGCCGATCGCCACCGTCTGCGACAGCGGAACACCGGCCTCGGCGGCGAACCGGCGCAGCAGCCGCGCCTTGCCCGCCCGGTCCACGATCTCGCCGGTGACCCGGCCGGTCAGCTTCCCGTCGACGATCTCCAGCGTGTTGGCCTGGGCGAAATCCAGCCCGAGCCGCTCCTTCAGGTCGTCGGTGACCTGCGTGAAGCCACCCGAGACCACACCGACCTGGTAGCCGAGCCGCTTCAGCGTCCGGATCAGGGTCCGGGCCCCCGGAGTCAGCCGTACCTCGCCCCGCACCTTCTGCACCACCGAGGCGTCCAGGCCCTCCAGCAGGGCCACGCGCGCGTGCAGCGACTGCTCGAAGTCCAGCTCACCGCGCATCGCGGCCGCCGTCACCTCGGCGACCTTGTCCTCACAGCCGGCGTGCGCGGCGAAGAGCTCGATCACCTCGTCCTGGATCAGTGTGGAGTCCACGTCCATCACCACCAGGCGCTGCGCCCGCCGGTGCAGACCCGCCGACACGACCGCGACGTCCACGCCGAGCGCCGCGGCGTCGGTCACCAGGGCGGTGCGCAGCGGCTCGGTCTCCACACCAGACACCGCGAACTCCACGGCGGTGACAGGGTACTTGGCGAGCCGGAAGATGCGGTCGATGTTGCCGCCGGTCTTGGCGATCCGGGACGCGATCGCGGCGGTCGCCTCGGCGGTGAGGGGATGCCCGAGGACGGTCACCAGAGAGCGCCCGAGACCGCGCGGACGGTTGTCGCCCCGGCCGGAGATGATCTCCGCCTGCATCTTCATCGACTCGGCCCAGCTGTGCACGGTGGCCCGCAGATCGCCCTCCAGCCCGGCGGGCGGGTGCGTCACCAGCGCACAGAGCACCAGGCGGCCACGAGTGACGACCTGCTCGATGTCGACCACGTCCACGCGGAAGGCGGCAAGCGTGTCGAAGAGGCCGGCCGTGATGCCCGGACTGTCCTTGCCGAAGATCTTGACGAGGAGAGTGGGAACCTCGGGGGTCACTGAGGCGGGGGTCTGCGAAGCGCTCATGGTGTGTCCACCGTATCCGGCACCGAGTGCCTTCCGCCCGCGTGGTCCGTCTAGCGGACAGGGAACAGTGGGTGTCGCTCCGGTTGCGAAACCCCGACGACCGGACCCCGTCCGCGTCACCCGGCGGACGCCGCGCCGCCACCGGGCGGGATCGCCGGCCGAGGCGGGGAGACGGCGGCTCTCGTGCGACGGCGCATGTCGGGCCGGTGAGGTCGGTCGGCTCGGCCGCGAAGTCCGGACAGCGGCGGGCACACGCCGGCCCCAGGCCGAGCAGCGTCCAGTCGCCGTGGCGCGGTCCCGTGGCGGCAGTCGGCATGCCCGCCGTCATCCGCCCATCGCCCCAGCGCGGCGCCGCCGGGCGCAGTGAGGCGAAAGAAAGGTGGCTTCCACCGCGGGGCCGGCCTCACTCCGGGGGTGCCGCGCCGCGTCCTCAGCGTCGCCCCTCCTGCTCGCCGGCCGAGGGCGGCGGAGGCGGCGGGGGAGGCCCGTCGTCCCGCGGGCCCGCGGACCGGTCGCGCGAGCGAGGCCCCGGCCGCCGGGGGGAGCGCGGGGGCGGGGCGATCGGCCCGGCCACGGTCGGGGCGCCGGACACGTCCCCGGGCGCCGGTGGCCCCTCCGGCGCAGGCCCGGCGGCCCGCCCGCCTTCCCGGGGCCGCGCGGCGTCGTACGGCCCCGGGACGGCAGCAGGGCGCGCGTCACCCGGTGGCCGTGGCCCGGCCTCCCGGCCCCGCAGTTCCTCCGGCAGCCGCAGGTACGGGTTCGTAGCGGGGTTCGGCGGGCGGTACGGCGTGCTCGGGGCGTAAGGTCCCGCGTGTTCCGGGTCCCCGTACACACGCACCCTCCCCACGTCACCCAGTGCCAACGCGGCCGCTCCCCGCCCCGCACCCCCGAACGCCCACGCCAGCAGCGCCCCCGCGGCCCCCGCCCCCGCGCCCCACGCGGCCCCCAGCAGCAGGGCCGTGCCCAGATGCCCGTGCAGTTCGACCCCGGCGCCGAACGCGTCGAAGCCCAGCACGGACAGCGAGGCGTCCACGGAGACGTCGGCCAGCCAGACCAGCAACGGCAGCGTCAGCGCCGTGGCGATCCCGAGCCGCAGCGCACACCGCCCCGCGAAACCGACCGCACCCCGCCCGCCCCCCGGAGGGGTCCGCACCGCCGTCAGCACCCCGGCCGACAGCATCAACAGCGCCGCCGCCGCCCCGAGCAGCCACACCCGCCCGTCCAGGTCGGCGAGGCGGCCCAAGGTCACCGGCCGGCCCGGCCCCCCGCCGAGGAACCTGTCCAGCGGGTCGGGCAGCAGCCCCGCCAGTACGCCCGTCGCCCTGCCGTCCCACGGCACGAAGAGGCCGATCGGCACACCGAGCCACACGCCGTTCGGCGCCCCGAGGAGCGCCGCGCCCGCGATCCGCCCCGGATGGTCGTCGCCGACCGCGGCGTACGCCGCGGCCGCGAGGCCTGCCGCCACGGCAAGGAGCAGCACGGTCACGAGGGACGAAGCCGCCGGCCGGACCACCCGGTGCACCGCCTCCCAGCCGCCCGGCAGCGGAGTGCGGCGCGAGGCGAGCAGCGCGATCAGCAGGGTCCCGGCGGACCAGCAGAGACCGCCGAGCAGGGTGGGCGCGGTGTCCACGGTGAAGCCGACAGCCGCCTTGGCATGGATCAGGTCGCCGAGCCGGTCGGGCAGCAGCCCGCCGATGTCCCCGAGGTCGCCGACGCCGGGAATGCGCACCCCACCACCGCCTCCGCCCGCACCGGGCAGTTTGCCCAGCCCGAGAGAGCCGCCGTCGATGGTGATGACGTCGTGCCCCACCCAGGCCAGCCCTCCCAGCATCGTCACGAACAGCGCCACCACCGAGCCCGCACGCGCGAGGAGTTCGGCAGGGGAGATGACAACTCCGTCCGTGCGCAGGGACCGTAGGAAGAACCACGACAACAGCAGCGCACCGACCAGGCTCACCCCGAGTGGCGTGATCTCGATGGCGGTGTGGGCCTGAGCACCTTTCAGACCGAACGCGGACACGTCACCGGACGGGGAGACCGAACCACCCGCCCCCAGCGCCACGACCGCCGCCGTCATCGGCCCCAGCGAGCCCGCGGTGTCCGCCTTCAAGAGGTGCAGCCCGAGCGCGGCCGTACCCGCCATCCCGATCAACGCCCAACTCACGGCGGCGATCGCCGACAACAGGATGTCACCCCACGGCAGCCCGCTGCCGCGCCGCGCGGTCCCGACTCCCGTGGCAGTACCCATGGCAGACCCCCCGATCCGCTGCGCGGCCGGCGGCCGCGCATGTCCCCCTCGCGTGGGATTACCACTCTCCGGCCCGATTTCAACCCCGTCAACGGGATGAGTTGAAGCGTCCTTAGGTGCCCTTGGCAAGGCCCGACTTTCGGTCAGAGGGCGGAGCCTGAAATAGTTCCCCACGATGTTCGACATCCCTAGACTCCCTGTGTTGGGGGTAATTCGGGGGACAACTCAGTGGGGCGCGGAGTGCGGGAACTCGTACTGGAATCAAACGGACGGACCTGGACGCTCGATGCGTCCCGGACCTACACCCTCGGACGCGATCCGCAGGGGGACATCGTGTTCGACGACGCCAGGGTCTCCTGGCGGCACGCCACGGTCAGCTACAACGGCCGCAGCTGGGTCATCGAGGACCACGGCAGCACCAACGGCACGTTCGTACAGGGTCAGCGGATCCCGCAGCAGATGGAGATCGGCCCCGGCTCGGCCGTGTACCTCGGCAACGCGAGCGACGGACCGCGCCTGAACCTCTCCGCCGCCGCGGCGGCGGCCGCCCAGCAGCAGCCGTACGCCGCCCAGGGCGTGGGCGCCGGCTGGGCCCAGCAGGCCCCGCCGCAGCAGGCGCCCCAGCCGCAGGTCGCACAGCCGCAGGCCGGCTGGCAGCAGCCGCAGCGGCCCGCGCCGGTTCCGCAAGCGATCCCCCAGCAGCAGAGCGGCCCGCACGAGGCCTACGCGCAGCAGGTGCCCGGTGGCGACGCGGGGGCGCCGCCGGTGTACGGCGACCGCAGCCCGACCACGTTCCACCAGTTCTCCCTCGGCCTCGTGATGCGCATCGGCCGTGCCCTGGAGAACGACCTGGTCGTCTCCGACCTGCAGGTCTCCCGCCACCACGCGGAGTTCCACGCCACGCCCGACGGCCGGTTCGAGATCCGCGACCTCGGCTCGCACAACGGCACGTACGTCAACGGCCAGCCGATCGCCAAGGGCGGCACGCAACTGCTCGGCCCGACCGACATCGTCGGCGTCGGCCACTCCACGTTCCGCATCGTCGGCGACCGCCTCGAGGAGTTCGTCGACACCGGTGAGGTCTCCTTCTCCGCACGCCACCTGACCGTCACGGTCGACGGCGGCAAGCAGATCCTGAAGGACGTCTCCTTCGGCGTCCCGGAGAAGTCCCTGATCGCGGTCATCGGCCCGTCCGGCTCCGGCAAGTCCACCCTGCTCAAGGCGCTCACCGGCTACCGGCCCGCCAACCAGGGCGAGGTCCTCTACGACAACCGGAACCTGTACAAGCAGTTCGCCGAGCTGCGTCAGCGCATCGGTCTGGTCCCGCAGGACGACATCCTGCACAAGGAACTGAGCGTCAAGAAGGCCCTCAAGTACGCGGCGAAGCTGCGCTTCCCGGCCGACACCACGGCCGCCGAGCGCAACGCCCGTATCGACGAGGTGCTGCGCGAGCTCAAGCTGGACATCCACAAGGACAAGAAGGTCACCTCCCTCTCCGGCGGTCAGCGCAAGCGCGTCTCGGTGGCCCTGGAGCTGCTCACCAAGCCGTCGCTGATCTTCCTGGACGAGCCGACCTCCGGCCTGGACCCGGGCATGGACCGCGACGTCATGCAGCTGCTGCGCGGCCTCGCCGACGACGGCCGTACGGTCCTCGTCGTCACCCACTCGGTGGCCGAGCTGGCGCTGTGCGACAAGCTGCTGGTGATGGCGCCGGGCGGCGCGGTCGCCTACTTCGGCCCGCCCGAGGAAGCGCTGAACTTCTTCGGCTACGACACCTGGGCCGACGTCTTCTCCGCCTTCGAGAACTACCGCGACTACGACTGGGCGGGCCGCTGGAAGGGCTCGCAGCACTACCAGATGTACGCCGCGGACATCGACGCCGTCGCCCCACAGGCCGTACCCATGCCTCCGCCGCAGGCGATGAAGCCGCCCAAGCCGCAGGGCTGGGCTTCCCAGCTGCTGACACTGATCCGGCGGTACGTGGCGGTCATCGCCTCCGACAAGGGCTTCCTGGCACTGACGGTGATCCTGCCCGCAGTGCTCGGCGCGGTCAGCCTGCTCATCGACTCGGACAAGGGCCTGCTGGTCAACCCGATCAACCCGAAGACGCATGTGCCCGTCCCGAACGGCACGGCGACCACGGTCCTGCTGATCCTCGCCGTCGGCGCGTGCTTCGCGGGCGCCGCGAACTCCGTGCGTGAGCTGATCAAGGAACGGGTCATCTACGAGCGGGAACGGGCGACCGGCCTGTCCCGCTCGGCGTACCTGATGTCCAAGGTGGTCGTACTCGGCGCGGTCACCGTGCTGCAGGGCCTGATGGTCGGCGTGATCGGTTTCTCCAGCCGGGAGATCCCCGACAAGGGCCTCGTCCTGGGGGGCTCCACGCTGTTCGAGCTGTGCGTGCCGATCATGGCGCTCGGCTTCACCTCGATGATGGTGGGTCTGGTCATCTCCTCGCTGGTGAAGACCGCCGAGAAGACCATGCCGCTGCTGGTCATGTTCGCGATCATCCAGGTCGTGTTCACCGGCTGCCTGTTCACCCTGAACGGCGCCGTCGGCGCCAACCAGATCTCGTACCTGATGCCGTCGCGCTGGGCGGTGGCCGCCGCCGGCGCCACGCTGGACTTCAACAACATCGCCCCGAACACCGACGACCCGACCAACACGGACCCGCTCTGGGACCACCAGGCCGCTGTCTGGGCCATGGACATGGTCGCGCTGATCGTCCTCGGCGTGATCTGCGGCTTCCTGGTGGCCCGCTTCCTGCGCCGCCACGAGCCCGAGGTCATGCGCAAGTAACGGAGCCGGTGGAACGACGCAGGGCGGCACCCCCGCAACGGGGTGCCGCCCTTCCGCGTGTGTCGAAGGTCCGCGCCGACCTCAGTACGCGCTGTTGACGTTGTCGATGGAGCCGTACCGGTGGGCCGCGTAGTTGGCCGCGGCGGTGATGTTGGCGACCGGGTCGTAGATGTTCCACGACGTGCCGGCGACGTGGTACGCGGCGAAGGTCGGCGGGATGACCTGGAGCAGGCCCTTCGACGGGATGCCGTTGACGGCGTTGATGTCCCAGTCGTTGATGGCCTGGGGGTTGCCGGAGGACTCCCGCATGATGTTGCGGTGCAGGCCGCTGTAGCTGCCCGGGATGCCCTTGGACCGCATGATGTCCAGGGAGTGCCGGATCCAGCCGTCCAGGTTGTTGGCGTAGCTCTTCGCGGCGGCCGGCTTCACGGCGGCGCGCGTCGTGGAACGGCTCACGGCGGCCTTCGCGGTACGTGCCTGGGCGGCGCGCTCCTGGGCGGCGCGTTCCTGGACGGCCTTCTTGACGGCGGCAGCGGCGGCGGCCTTCTTCGTCGCGGCGTCCGCCGCGGCCTTCTGCTTCGCCGCGATGGCCTCGACCTTCACCGTCTCGGTGGCGAGCTGGTCGGTCACGGTCCCCTTGACGTCCGGTATCCGCTGGGAGCCGTAGACCGCCTGGGGCGCGGCCTCCGGGGTGCCCGTCGTGACCGTCTGCGCGCTGCTGGGAACCGCCGAGAAGGCGAGGGCGGCGGCACCGAGGGTGGAGACACCGGCGATAGCGATCTTGTTGTGCTTGGTCAGGGCCGGACGCAGATGCTTGGCCAGGGCCGGGCTGAGGTGCTTGGTCAGGGCCGGACTGAGACGACGGATGTGAAGGTTCTTGAGCATGGGTGATGGACCTCTTCGAATCGCGCGGAGGTCGCTCTCGTGCCGCGGGAGTCGGTTCCTTCCCGCACGAACGCCGCGGGCGGAAACCCACGGCGCCGAGCGACGGAGGCAATTCTTAGCGGCCGCAAAATCGGCAGGCAAAGGTGTGACGTACGATGCCGCATAGTGGATCAGGGAAGGGCAAATCGGGACAGATTGGAGCATCCGTCCCGTTCAGGGATGACACGCCCTCTCCTATGTCCGTTCGTACGTGATGTGCGCCCTATGTGCGGGCTCACATCGGCGTCACAGCGTCTTCACCGCACGTTGCTGGCGCAATGCTCTGCGTGAGGGCATTCGGCCCCTTGCCGCCTCTCCTGCCCCCGCCCGTCCCCTCCTGCCCCGCGCCCTACGCCACCGGACCTAGTTCCACCGGCCCGGCGGACGCCGCCGACGGTCCCATCCGCGCCCGTACGCCCCGCCGGTACCGTGAGGGCATGAGTCAAGGCCCCAGGTCCGGCCTCGCCGCGGTGAGTGCCGCGCTGCTGGCCATGAGCAGGCATCTGGAGGTGCGGGACGTCCTCAAGACGATCGTCGCCTCGGCCCGCGAGCTGCTCGACGCGCAGTACGCCGCCCTCGGGGTCCCGGACGACCACGGCGGCTTCGCCCAGTTCGTCGTCGACGGCGTCAGCGACGCCCAGTGGAAGGCCATCGGCCCGCTCCCGCGCCGGCACGGCATCCTCGCCGCGATGCTCGACGAGGCCCGGCCCGTCCGCCTCGCCGACGTGCGCGAGGACACCCGCTTCGAGGGCTGGCCGTCCGCCCACCCCGAGATGTCCGACTTCCTGGGCCTGCCGATCAAGGACGGCGACGAGGTCATCGGCGCCCTGTTCCTGGCGAATAAGCTGCGCCCTGTGGGGGGACACCCCCCACAGGCCCCGTGTGCCGAATCACAGGGAGGCTGCGGCTTCACCGAGGAGGACGCGGAACTCCTCGCCATCCTCGCCCAGCACGCCGCAATCGCCCTCACCAACGCCCGTCTCTACGAACGCAGCCGCGAACTGACCATCGCCGAGGAACGCTCCCGCCTCGCGCACGAGCTGCACGACGCGGTCAGCCAGAAACTGTTCTCGCTGCGCCTGACCGCACAGGCGGCAGCCGCACTGGTCGACCGCGACCCGGCCCGCGCCAAGGGCGAACTGCAACAGGTGGCGGCGCTGGCCGCCGAAGCCGCCGACGAACTGCGCGCGGCCGTGGTGGAGTTGAGGCCCGCGGCGCTCGACGAGGACGGTCTGGTCGCCACCCTGCGCACCCAGATACAGGTCCTCGACCGCGCCCACACCGCGCGCGTGACGTTCGCCGCCCACGGCTTCCGCGCCCTGCCCGCCGCCCAGGAGGAGGCCATGCTGCGGGTCGCCCAGGAAGCCCTGCACAACGCCCTGCGGCACTCCGGCGCCGAGCACGTCGACGTGACCGTGGCCCGGTGCGGCCATGGAGCCGTGCTGCGTGTCACCGACGACGGCCGCGGCTTCGACCCGCAGACGGTCCGCCGCGCGGGCCGCCACCTGGGGCTGGTCTCCATGCGGGACCGGGCGAGCGGGGCCGGCGGCCGACTCACCGTGGAATCGGCGCCCGGCAAGGGCACCACGATCGAGATGGAGGTCCCCGGTGGCTGACGCAATCAGGGTGCTGCTCGTCGACGACCATCAGGTCGTCCGCCGGGGACTGCGCACCTTCCTGGAGGTGCAGGACGACATCGAGGTCGTGGGCGAGGCGGCCGACGGCGCCGAGGGCGTCGCCCGCGCCGAGGAACTGAAGCCGGACATCGTCCTGATGGACGTCAGGATGCCGGGCATGGACGGCATCGACGCCCTGCGCCGGCTCCGCGAGCTGGACAACCCCGCGCGCGTGGTGATCGTCACCAGCTTCACCGAACAGCGCACGGTGGTCCCGGCCCTGCGCGCGGGTGCCGCCGGATACGTGTACAAGGACGTGGACCCCGACGCCCTCGCCGGCGCCATCCGCTCCGTCCACGCCGGACACGTCCTGCTCCAGCCGGAGGTCGCCGACGCGCTGCTGTCCCAGGAGGACGCCAACTCGGGCCAGGGCAGGCCGGGTTCACTGACCGAGCGGGAGCGCGAGGTGCTCGGGCTCATAGCCGACGGCCGCTCCAACCGGGAGATCGCCCGCGCCCTCGTCCTCTCCGAGAAGACCGTCAAGACGCACGTCTCGAACATCCTGATGAAACTCGACCTGGCGGACCGCACACAGGCGGCGTTGTGGGCGGTACGTCATGGTGTGACGGGCTGAGATTCATACCGTCGTGGGAATGTCATCCGGACGGCGCATCCTCCGCCGGTCTCCGGCGTTCTCCAGTGCGTGCCGCGGCGAGTGCCGCGGTGACCGCAAGGAGGGGACACAGAAGTGAAGAACCTGAAGAAGGCGGCGGCCGTGACGATGGTGGCGGGTGGACTGATCGCCGCCGGCTCCGGAATGGCCTCCGCCACCACCGGCGGCGCGTGGGCGAACGGCGAGGCCGTGCACTCCCCGGGTGTCCTCTCGGGCAACGTCGTCCAGGCCCCGGTGCACGTCCCGGTGAACGCGGTGGGCAACACCGTGAACGTGATCGGCGCCCTGAACCCGGCCTTCGGCAACCTGGGCGTCAACCACTGAGCCCCACCACCCAGAACCCAGGCCTCCCGCGTGCACCGGGGGGCCTGTCAGTTCGTGGGGCTTCACTTCGCGGTACCGACCGGCATGACTCGGCCCGTCGTGGGGGTCCCCCGCTCGAGCGAAGCCGAGAGTGGGGGAGTTTGAGGACGAGGCCGTTCAGGCCGAAAGCGGGGGCCTGGGGACGGCAGCCCCCAGCGACGCCCGCGCAAACCCGCTGAAGAAGAAACCCCGCGTCACCGCACCCCCCGCTCCCGCTCCTCCACAACGGAGTTGTACGCCGCGACCTGCGCCCGCCGAGCCGTCCGCTCGACAGGCCGCAACGCCTCCCCCCGAGCCGCCATCTCAGCGGAGCTCACCGCACCGCCGTGCCCGTTGCCGTACGCCAGCGACACCAGCAGCCCCACCCGCTGAGCCAGCTCCAGCACCCGCACCGCCCGAGGCGGATACCCCGGCGCCAACACCTCCCGCCCATGCTCGGCACGAGCCCGGTACGCGTCGATCGCCGCCTCCGCCACCGGCCCCGCCCCGGCGACGTCCAGCCGCGAGAGAACCTCCGTCGCCTCCCGCAACGCCTCCGCCAGCTCCCGCTCGGCCTCCCCGAGCGACGGCACATCGGCCGGCGGAGCCTCCCGCACCGGAAGCACATGCCAGACCACCTCGACGTGCACGTCCCCGGCGGGGCCCGCCTCGTACACCTCCGGCACCAGCCCCAGTCCGGCGCCGTGACCGACCACCGCCTCCTCGGCCTCCAGCGCCCGCGCATTGAACTCGGGCGGCCCGCTCAGCCCCAGCGGATGCCCCGGCCGGGGCAGCGCGACGCACAGCCCGCTCACCCCGAGCGCCCGCAGCCGCCCCAGCGCGAGTGTGAGACCGACGGGCGCGGACTCACCCGGCAGCCCCTCCACCCGGTGCACCGCATCGTCGCCGACGATGGCGAGCACCGCGTCATCCGGAGAGACAAATCCGCCCAAAAGGGCATTTCCCCAAGCGGTGAGGCGTCCTGAACGTGGTTCCGAGAGCATGCCCCCACCCTAAGGACCGGACCGATGGAATGGACCGCCGCACGCGTGGCGTAGATTTCATAAGGGCTGCGCCCACCGGCGCGGCGGACCGAGCCACAGGCGTACGCGAGAGCCGAGACCGGCCACACTGCAAGGGGAGACAACGCGCTCATGAGCGATGTTCTGGAGCTTCAGGACGTATCCGTGGTCCGTGAGGGCCGGGCTCTGGTGGACCAGGTCTCCTGGTCGGTCAAGGAGGGCGAGCGCTGGGTCATCCTCGGTCCGAACGGCGCCGGCAAGACGACCCTCCTGAACGTCGCCTCCAGCTACCTCTTCCCCAGCCAGGGCACCGCCACCATCCTCGGCGACACCCTCGGCAAGGTCGACGTCTTCGACCTGCGCCCGCGCATCGGCATGGCCGGCATCGCCATGGCGGAGAAGCTCCCCAAGCGCCAGACCGTCCTGCAGACCGTGCTGACCGCCGCATACGGCATGACGGCCGGCTGGCAGGAGGAGTACGACGAGATCGACGAGCAGCGCGCCCGCGCCTTCCTCGACCGCCTCGGCATGAGCGACTACCTCCAGCGCCGCTTCGGCACCCTCTCCGAGGGCGAGCGCAAGCGCACTCTGATCGCCCGCGCCCTGATGACCGACCCGGAACTGCTGCTCCTCGACGAGCCCGCCGCCGGACTCGACCTCGGCGGCCGTGAGGACCTGGTCCGCCGCCTCGGCCGCCTCGCCCGCGACCCGATCGCCCCCTCCATGATCATGGTCACCCACCATGTCGAGGAGATCGCCCCCGGCTTCACCCACGTCCTCATGATCCGTCAGGGCAAGGTCCTCGCCGCGGGCCCGCTGGAGCTCGAACTCACCTCCCGCAACCTCTCCCGCTGCTTCGGACTCCCGCTCGTCGTCGAGCAGGTCGGCGACCGCTGGACCGCGCACGGCCTGCCCCTGTCCTGACCCCCCTTGCGCCCTGTGCGCCGCAGACCCGCGGCCCTACCATGACCGTGTGAACGACATCGACGCGTGGGTGTGGTGGCTCGTCGGCGCGGCAGCGCTCGGAATCCCGCTCGTGGTCACCGCGATGCCGGAATTCGGGATGCTCGCGGTGGGAGCCGTGGCGGCCGCGGTCGCGGCCGGCCTGGGCCTCGACGTCGTGGTCCAGGTACTCGCCTTCGTCATCGTCTCGGTCGCCCTGATCGCCGTCGTACGGCCCATAGCCGCCCGGCACGGCAGACAGCTCCCCCAACTCGTCACCGGCGTCGACGCGTTGAAGGGCAAGCAGGCCGTCGTACTGGAACGGGTCGACGGCTCCGACGGCCGGATCAAGCTCGCCGGGGAAGTGTGGTCCGCGCGCTCCCTCCACCCCGACCGCGCCTACGAGGTGGGTCAGGAGGTGGACGTCGTGGAGATCGAAGGAGCCACCGCGATCGTCATCTGACCTCGCAGGACTCAACTGGGGTGAACACCTCACGAGTTCCACTACGGTCTGTCAGACTCGACCAGCAAGATCTTCAACAGCCATAAGATCTTCCGAGGCGCCGAGGCGGAGAAGGGTACGGGGAACACGATGGAACCGGTCATCATCGTCCTGATCATTCTGGTGGTGTTGGTCTTCATCGCCCTGATCAAGACCATCCAGGTAATCCCACAGGCCAGCGCCGCCATCGTGGAGCGCTTCGGCCGCTACACGCGGACACTGAACGCGGGCCTGAACATCGTCGTCCCGTTCATCGACACCATCCGCAACCGCATCGACCTGCGCGAACAGGTCGTGCCGTTCCCGCCCCAGCCGGTGATCACCCAGGACAACCTGGTCGTCAACATCGACACCGTCATCTACTACCAGGTGACCGACGCCCGGGCCGCGACCTACGAGGTCGCCAGCTACATCCAGGCCATCGAGCAGCTAACCGTCACCACGCTCCGCAACATCATCGGCGGCATGGACCTGGAGCGGACCCTGACGTCCCGCGAGGAGATCAACGCGGCCCTGCGCGGCGTCCTCGACGAGGCCACCGGCAAGTGGGGCATCCGCGTCAACCGCGTGGAGCTCAAGGCCATCGAACCGCCCACCTCCATCCAGGACTCGATGGAGAAGCAGATGCGCGCCGACCGTGACAAGCGCGCCGCGATCCTCACCGCCGAAGGTACGCGCCAGGCCGCCATCCTCACCGCCGAGGGCGAGAAGCAGTCCCAGATCCTGCGCGCCGAGGGTGAGGCCAAGGCCGCGGCCCTGCGCGCCGAGGGCGAGGCGCAGGCCGTCCGTACGGTCTTCGAGGCGATCCACGCCGGAGACCCGGACCAGAAGCTCCTCTCCTACCAGTACCTCCAGATGCTCCCGAAGATCGCCGAAGGCGACGCCAACAAGCTCTGGATCGTCCCCAGCGAGATCGGCGACGCCCTGAAGGGGCTGTCCGGCGCGATGGGCAACTTCGGCCCCCTGGCGGGCGGTTCGGGCGGCAGCGGAAGCGGCAGCGGCAACGGGTCCGGCAGCGTCCCGGACCAGCGCCGCGAGAAGCCGTCGATCGACTGAACCGGTATGTGACCGGGGCCCGCCTTCACCAGGAAGGCGGGCCCCGGTCACATACCGCCGCGACGGCCTACGCAGCCGACGCGCTCGCCGCCAGCCACTCGGGCAGCGCCCCCAGGTCCTCCTGACCCAAGGCCAACAGCATCGCGTCGGCCGGTGTCGGCTCGAACGGCTGCCGGAGCAGCGTCATGCCCGCCTCCTCCGGCGTCCGGTTGGCCTTGCGGTGATTGTCCTCCGCGCACGCGGCGACCGTGTTCAACCACGTGTCCTGCCCACCCTGCGCCCGCGGTACCACGTGGTCCACGGTCGTCGCCCGCCTGCCGCAGTACGCGCACCGGTGCCGGTCCCGCACCAGCACGCCCCGCCTCGACCACGGGGCTTGTCTTCGGAACGGCACCCGTACGTACCTGCACAGCCGGATCACCCGGGGCGCGGGTATGTCCACATCGGCGCCGCGCATACGCAGTTCGGGGTGGGCCTGCTCGACGACGGCCTTGGCCGTCAGAACCAGCACGACGGCCCGGTTCAACGTCACCGTCGACAGCGGCTCGAAGCTCGCGTTCAGCACCAGCGTGTCACGCATCCAGCCCACCTCCCATGTGCACCGGCCCACCCCCCGGCGGGCTTGGATCAACTCTGGACGGGCGCGCCGAGATGGACAACGCAATAAAAACTGCCCGCCTCTGATCAATTCCAAGACCAGAGGCGGGCAAACGTTCCATGAACGCTGAGCTCGATCAGCCCTTCCCGGGGATCTCGTACTCACCGATGAGCTGAGCCCGCGCGATCGTGTGGAAGCGCAGGTTGAAACCGACGGCGGCCGGCGAGGCGTCGGAATCCGGGCCGAGCTTCTCCTGGTCCACCGCGTACACCGTGAAGACGTACCGGTGCGGTCCATCGCCGGGCGGCGGCGCGGCACCACCGAAGTCCTTCGACCCGTAGTCGTTCCGCGCGTGCACGGCGCCCTCGGGCAGCCCCTCGAACTTGCCGCCGCCCGCCCCGGCCGGCAGCTCGGTGACGGAGGCCGGGATGTCGAACAGCACCCAGTGCCAGAACCCGCTGCCCGTGGGGGCGTCCGGGTCGTAGCAGGTCACGGCGAAGCTCTTGGTCTCCGGCGGGAAGCCCTCCCACCGCAGCTGCGGCGAGGTGTTGCCGGCCGCGTGTACCTGAGCGTCCTTGAGGGTCGCCCCCTCCTGGACGTCCTCGCTCGTGACCGTGAACGAGGGCACGGGCGGGTGGAAGTCGTGGGGGAGCGGCCGCCTCTTGAGCTCGGTCACCTCGGTACCTCCTGAACGGTTCTGAAATCAGTGCCTTACGAGCCTAGGCCCCCACGGGCGTGTGTGCCGTCCGAGGCCATCCGTGTGCTCACCCGACCACGATGACGCTCGAGGCGGCCTCTACGGCGCGCTCGGCTCCGCCATGGGCCTGCTGATCGCCGTCCCGTACTCCCGGCTGATGGTGAAGGCCTCCGGCGTCGACACCCTCGAGTTCCCCGCCGCCCAGCTCATCGGCGTCGTCCTCGCCCTGTCCACGCTCACCGCCCTGGCGGGCGCACTGCCGGTCCGCCGCGCGGCCCGGGTCAGTCCGATGACGGCACTGTCGGCGGCCGGCTGAGGCGCCGCCGCGGCCGGCGCAGCCCCTTCCAACCGCCCTTCCCGTCCACATCGCGGAGCCCCGGCCAACTGGCCGGGGCTGCCCAGTTGTCCGACGCCTAGAACCAGTTGCGCTTGCTGCCCACCTCGGACAGCCACTGGTTGAGGTAGGCCGCCCAGTCGGTCCCCTGGTAGTCGTGCAGCCCCACCTGGAAGGACCGGAAGGTGTCGCTGCCCTCGCTGAACAGCCCCGGCTTCTTGTCCATCTCCAGCACCACGTCCATGGCGTGCTCGTCGGCCACGAAGCTCAGCTCGACCTGGTTCAGACCGCGGTACTGCGACGGCGGGTAGAACTCGATCTCCTGGTAGAACGGCAGCCGCTGGCGCGTACCCCGGATGTGACCGCGCTCCATGTCCGCGCTCTTGAAGCGGAAGCCCAGCTGGATGAACCCGTCCAGGATCGCCTTCTGCGCCGGCAGCGGGTGCACGTTGATGGGGTCGAGGTCACCGGAGTCCACGGCCCGCGCGATCTCCAGCTCGGTCTTCACGCCGATGTGCATCCCACGGAGGGCCTGCCCGTCGATCATCGTGACCGGCGTCTCCCACGGGATCTCCAGCCCGAACGGCACCGCGTGCACGGCCCCGGCCTGCAGCTCGAAGGCCCCGCCGAGCCGGAGCTTGGTGAACTCGATGTTCTGCTTGTATTCCTCGTCGCCGCTCTCCACCTCGACCTGCGCCTGCAGGCCGACGGCCAGACCCTCGATGTTCTGGTTCACGGACCCGCCCTGGATCCGCACCTCACCCTGGACGACGCCACCGGGCACCACGTTGACCTCGGCCAGCACCGTCTCGACCGAAGCCCCGCCGGCCCCCAGGCTCGCGAGCAGCTTCTTGAACGCCATTGACTCTCCCTTTGGATACGGATCCTTGATCCCTAGAAACGCGATCCACGTACGACCGGTTCCGCGCCCACACCCTGACAAGCGGAGGGATCCTTGACCAGTCCTTGGAATCCACCCGTCTGGACTACGCTCGTACGCCATGATCGCGCCCTCGGACCGTACGCCCCTGCCCAGGAAGTTCTTCGACCGGCCCGTCCTCGAGGTCGCGCCCGACCTGCTGGGCCGCGTCCTCGTCCGCACGACCCCGGAGGGCCCGATCGCGGTGCGCCTGACGGAGGTCGAGGCGTACGACGGCATGAACGACCCCGGCTCCCACGCCTACCGCGGGCGCACGCCCCGCAACGAGGTGATGTTCGGCCCTCCCGGGCATGTATACGTCTACTTCACCTACGGCATGTGGTTCTGCATGAACCTGGTGTGCGGCCCCGACGGCATCGCGAGCGCGGTCCTGCTGCGCGCCGGCGAGATCGTCGAAGGGGAGGAGCTCGCCCGCAAACGTCGACTCTCGGCCCGGAACGACAAGGAACTGGCCAAAGGTCCGGCCCGCCTCGCCACGGCCCTGGGCGTGGACCGGGCCCTCGACGGAACGGACGCCTGCGCCACCGGCGAGACACCCCTGCGCATCGTCACCGGGACCCCCGTTCCCTCCGACCAGGTACGGAACGGTCCACGCACCGGAGTCGCGGGCGAGGGGGGCAACGGGGACGTCCATCCCTGGCGCTTCTGGATCGCCGGCGACCCGACGGTGAGCCCCTACCGGGCCCATGTGCCACGGCGCCGCCGAAGTTGACTCGGGTGGGCGAGGTGCGTAATGTAGCCCGAGCCGCTGAACCGGGTACGGCAATCGCCAGCAGCCGGAGCGGCCAACCCACTACCTACGACTCCCTCTCTGCAGGGACGTTTTCGGCGTGCTCGCATGCCCGAATTCGAAGCTGCGGAACTCGATTATGAGTTCGCGAGGGAATCGGCTAACGTAGTGAATGTCGAAAGGCCGACGAGCGAAAGCGAGAAGGCCTGCGGCAAGCCCGCCGACCGGGAATCGGAGCCGAAAGGATCTGATAGAGTCGGAGACGCAAGACCGAAGGGAAGCCCGGAGGAAAGCCCGAGAGGGTGAGTACAAAGGAAGCGACCGTTCCTTGAGAACTCAACAGCGTGCCAAAAATCA
>NZ_JBIATQ010000022.1:0-101496 GCF_042891955.1 Streptomyces sp. NPDC001843
CCCCCGCTGCCCGGTCCTCAATCGCCGTACCCGGTCGCGGGGCCCGCCGCCCCCCCCCCCCCCCCCCCCGGGCCCCCCCGGGGGCCCCCCCCCCCCCCGGCGGGGGGGGGGGGGGGGGGGGGGGGGGGGGGGCCGCGCCCCCCCCCCCCCCCCCCCTCCCTCACGTCATGTCACCCCCCGCCGCATGACATCTGTCATCCGGCACTCGGGACCGCCGACACTGACGGCGCACCGGCCGCCGGGGCCAGCATGTACGTCATGACAACGACAGCGGCGACCACCGGCACCCCGGTGGTCGGGTTCGATCAGGTGAGCAAGACGTACGGGAGCACCCGGGCCGTGGACGGGCTCTCGCTGCGGCTGCACCCGGGCGAGACCGTGGCCCTGCTGGGCCCGAACGGTGCCGGCAAGTCCACCACCCTCGACCTGCTGCTCGGCCTCAAGCAGGCCGACGGCGGCACGGTCAGCGTCTTCGGCACCAGCCCGCGCCAGGCGATCGTCGCCGGACGTGTCGGGGCCATGCTGCAGAGCGGCGGGCTGATGGACGAGGTCACCGTCGCCGAGCTGGTCCGGCTCGCCTGCGACCTGCACCCGAGGCCGTACAAGGTCACCGACGTGCTCGCCCGCGCCGGTGTCAACCAGATCGCCGACCGCAAGGTCAACAAGCTCTCCGGCGGCCAGGCCCAGCGCGTCCGCTTCGCCCTCGCCACCGCCGGCGACAGCGACCTGATCGTCCTGGACGAGCCGACCACCGGCATGGACGTCTCCGCCCGCCAGGCTTTCTGGGCCACCATGCGCGAGCAGGCCGACCAGGGGCGGACCGTGCTGTTCGCCACGCACTACCTGGAAGAGGCCGACGCCATCGCCGACCGCGTCCTGGTCCTGCACCGGGGCCGGCTGCTGGCCGACGGCACCGCCGCCGAGATCAAGGCCAAGGCGGGCGCCCGCCGTGTCTCCTTCGACCTGGAGGGCGAGATCGACGAGACCGCCCTGCGCGGCCTGCCGTTCCTGGGCGCGATCGACATATCGGGCCAGACCGTCCGCATCCAGTCCACCGACGCCGACGCCACCGTGCACGCCCTGTACGGCCTGGGCGTCTACCCCCGCAACCTCGAAGTCGCCGGGCTCGGACTCGAGCAGGCGTTCGTCGCCATCACGGAGGCCGAGGAGGCCAAGCAGTCATGAACTCGCTGATCAGGCTCGAACTGGCCCGCGCCCTGCGCAACAAGAAGTTCCTGTTCTTCTCGGTGCTCTACCCCTCGTTCATCTACCTGATCTTCTCGAGCAGCGCCGGCTCGGGCGAGAAGGTCGGCGACAGCGGGCTGACCGTCGCCACCTACCTGATGGTCTCCATGGCCTCCTTCGGCGCCCTGACGGCCGTCCTGATGGGCAACAGCGAGCGCATCGCCAAGGAGCGCGAGAGCGGCTGGGTACGGCAGCTGCGGCTCACCACGCTGCCCGGGCGCGGTTACGTCCTCGCCAAGACCGCCAGCGCGGCGGTGGTCAGCCTGCCGTCGATCATCGTGGTGTTCATCGTCGCCGCGACCGTCAAGCATGTACGACTGGACGCCTGGCAGTGGCTCGCTCTCACCGGTGTCATCTGGGCGGGCAGCCTGGTCTTCGCCGCGCTCGGCGTCGCCATCGGCTACGTCGCCTCAGGGGACGCGGTCCGCCCCATCACGATGATCGTGTACTTCGGGATGTCGATCCTCGGCGGCCTGTGGATGCCGTCGACGACCTTCCCGCAGTGGCTGCAGAACATCGCCAAGTGGCTGCCCACGCACGCGTACGCTGCCCTCGGACGGGCGATCGAACAGAGCCAGGCCCCGCACACCCAGGACATCGCCGTCCTCGCCGTCTACTTCCTCCTCTTCGCGGGCGGCGCGGCCTGGCTGTACCGGAAGGACACGCTGAAGGCGTGAGCACGATGACGGAAGTCCCGGTGGCCGGGGAGCCCCGGAGGGAGTCGCCGATCCCTCTGGGGCAGTCGCCCAGCAGCCGCAAGGACATGCTGCTGCGCAAGGTGTTGTGGATCGGTGTCTGGCTGGTCTTCCTCAGCTCGCCCATCCACGATCTCGTCGCCGGGAACCACACCGTCGCGGGCACCACGGCCGGCTGGCTGGGCCTCGCGGTGTTCGTCGGGCTCTACCTGGCGCTGGTCTTCCGGAACATGGGCACAGTGATGGCCCCGCGGCGCGTCGCCGGTGTGCTCGTCGCCCTCGGCGTGCTGGCGACCGGCTTGAGCCTCACGCTCGGCGCGCACTGGCTGGGCCTGTACTGCTACGTCTCCGTCGCCTGCGGGTCCACCCTCCCGCTGCGGATCGCGCGCTGGGCGATCCCCGCGACGGCCGGGACGATGCTCCTGGTCGGTCTGCACGCCGGCGAGGACGAGGCCCAGAACCTGCTCGTCCTGGTCGTGCTCATCGGGTTCGCCATGACCGGGGTCGTGCAACTCCTCCGTACGACCGTCGAGTTGCGCAAGGCCCGGGCCACCGTCGCCCAGCTCGCCGCCAACGAGGAACGGCTGCGCCTCGCCCGCGATCTGCACGACCTGCTCGGCCACTCGCTGTCCCTGATCACGCTGAAGAGCGAGCTGGCGGGCCGGATGCTCCCCGACCACCCCGACAAGGCGGCCCAGCAGGTCGCCGACATCGAACAGGTCAGCCGCCAGGCGCTGGTGGACGTACGGGAGGCGGTCACCGGCTACCGGCGCCCGCGCCTGGCGGCCGAACTGGCCGGTGCCCAGGTCGCCCTGACCGCGGCCGGGGTCGTCGCCGAGGTGCCCGCCGAACCGGACCTGGCCGGCGTCCCCGAGGAGACCGAGGCCACCCTCGCCTGGGCGCTGCGCGAGGCGGTCACCAACGTGGTACGGCACAGCGGTGCCGGACGCTGCACCGTGGAGGTCCTGCGCCGTCAGACCCTGGACGGCCCCGTCCTCGAACTCGCCGTCGAGGACGACGGGTCGGGCGGTTCGGGCAAGGGGCCGGGCAACGGCCTCACCGGCCTGACCGAGCGTCTGGAGAAGGCCGGCGGCACCCTCGAGGCGGGCCGGGGCAGACGGGGTTTCCGGCTGGTCGCCCGTGTACCCGCGCCCACCGCCGGGGACGTAATATCCGGGGCATGAGCAGCACGATCAAGGTCCTCCTCGCCGAGGACCAGTCGATGGTCCGGGAGGCGCTGGCCGCCCTGCTCGGCCTCGAGGACGACATCGACGTCGTCGCCCAGGTGTCGCGCGGGGACGAGGTGCTGGCCGCCGCCCGCGAGCACGGCGTGGACGTCGCCCTGCTCGACATCGAGATGCCGGGCTGCACCGGTATCGAGGCCGCCGCCCAGGTCCACAAGGAGCTGCCCGCGGTCAAGCTGGTCGTGCTCACCACCTTCGGGCGGCCCGGCTACCTGCGCAGCGCCATGGAGGCGGGCGCCGACGCCTTCCTGGTCAAGGACGCCCCCGCCGCCCAGCTCGCCGCGGCGGTGCGCAAGGTGCTGGCCGGCGAACGCGTCATCGACCCCACCCTCGCCGCGGCGGCCCTCGCCGAGGGCGCCAATCCGCTCACGGACCGCGAACGCGAGATCCTGCGCGCCGCCGCCGACGGCTCCACCAACGCGGAACTGGCGGCCGCCCTGCACCTGTCCCAGGGGACGGTACGCAACTACCTCTCCACGGCGATCCAGAAACTCGCGGTACGCAACAGGGCGGAGGCGGTCCGGATCGCACGGGAGAAGGGCTGGCTGTAGCGGAACGGACCCGCCCAGGCGGTCAGTTCAGCATCGCCCGTGCCGCATGCGCCTGCTGCCGTACCCGGTCCGCGGCCGTCTCGTCCACCACTTCCACCAGCTCGGCATACGCGTCGAGTTCGGCCGCGCCCTCGGTGAAGTCGCCTCGCTGCACCAGTAGTTGAGCCCGCTCATAGCGCAGCCGGGCCGGACGGGACGGCAGCAGCAACGACAACTCCACGGCCCACAAGCCCACATCCGACCGTTCCGGGCGGGCCGCCGCCCACGCCCGGACGTTGTTCAGGATCCGCGTCACCACATCCAAGGGCGCCGCGGGCACCAGCATCGCCGGATCCACCGGAGCCCCCGTCGCCCCGGCCACCAACAACTCGGCGTCGGACCCGGTCAGCACCCGCCCGCCGTCGAACGGATCGGCGAGCACCTGCTCCGCGGCCGTTCCCAGCCCGACCACGAAGTGGCCCGGCAGCGCGACCCCGTACACCGGTGCCCCGGCCCGCCGGGCGACCTCCATCCACACCACCGACAACAGGATCGGCAGCCCGCGCCGCCGCCGCAGCACCTCGTGCAGCAGCGAGGACTCCAGCCGCTGGTAGTCCGCGGCACAGCCCCGGAACCCGTACCGGTCGCCGAGCAGCTCGCACAGCGCCACCGCCCACGCGTGCGGACCACCCGGCCGGAACGGCAGCTCTCCCGCCAGCCGGTCCAGCTCCACCTGCGCCGCGTCCAGGCCGGCCTCGTCCACGGAGCCGTCCGCCTGCGCGGCGAGCAGCAGGCACAGCGCCGACAGGTCGGGCCGCTCGGACCGCGCCTCCTCGGCGAACCGCTGCCGCAGCTCGGCGGTCCGCCCGGGGGGTGGGGGATAGGGGGCACTCATGACAGGCACCTGCCCCGTTCAGCAGGATCCGTGCGGCGGGCCGGCGGGGTCCTCCGGCGCGCGGTAGTGGTGGTACGCGTGGTGCGCCGAGAAGCCCAGCCCGGCGTACAGCGCCCGAGCGGCCTCGTTGTCCGTCTCGACCTGCAGCCAGGCCGCCGAGGCGCCCTCCTCCATGGCCCGGCGGGCGAGGGCGGCCATCACGGCCGTGGCCAGCCCGCGCCGCCGTGCGGCCGGGTCCACCTCGACGGCGGCGAAACCGGCCCACCGACCGTCCACGACACACCGGCCGATGGCGAGCGGTGCGCCACCGTCCTCCCGGGGGTCCGGGGGAACCGTCGCGAACCACACCGACGGCCCCGAGCCCAGCACCTTCAGGGCCACCTCACTCACCCCTTTGCGCTGATACCGCGCCAGCCACGCCTCGTCCGCCTCCCGGGCCAGCACCACCTCGGTGCCCTCGGCCCGGTCGGCGACCGGCGCCAGTGCGCCGATCCACAGCTCGGCACTCACCTCGCGCACCCAGCCGCGCCGCTCCAGCTCCGCGCAGAGCAGTTCCTGGGTGCCCTCGGCGCCGGTGGCGGTCTGGATGTACGCGGGGAGACCGCGCTCGCCGTACCAGCGTCGTACGGCCGCCAGGGCTTCGTCGAGGGGCAGCCCGGGATCGCCGGCCGCCGACACGCTGTTCGCCCGCCTGGTGAAGCCCGCCCGTCGCCCGGCCACCGCCCCCCACGGACGCTCCCCCGGAGCTGAACGCCTGGGGGGACCCCCATCGCGCGGCACCTTCTCGACTGCAGCCCTCAGCTCCCACTCGCCCAGCCGCTCGCTCTCCACCGGACGCCACGCCCGGGACGCGACGTGCGCCAGCTCGGAGTGGGTGGCGGACGGGCCCCGGCGACGCGCCGGGGCGGCCGGGACCACCTTGCCCGCGACCAGCGCGGACTCCGGAATCCGGACGCTCTCGCCGTTGCGCTGTGTGATCAGCAGCACGCCGTCGTCCCATGATGTGAGAACACCCACCGTGTCGGTGAACTTCTCCTCCGACGCTTCAGTGTCCCTCAAGCGCCGTACGGAGACTCGTTTGCCCACGTCAGCAGCGGTGACACGGACTGTGAAGTGCCCAGCGGCCGAGATTTCCACAGGTCAGTTCACCCCTCCTGTTCGGATCATGCCCAGGAACGGAGATACTAGGGGCGGGCATCGACGACGCCGCGCTCCCGCGCGCCAGGCGGCGGAGCCTGAGGAGGCCCGCCAGCGCCCTATCGAGGAGGAACGACAGCGTGACCTACGTCATCGCGCAGCCTTGTGTCGACGTCAAGGACAAGGCGTGCATCGAGGAGTGCCCGGTCGACTGCATCTACGAGGGCCAGCGGTCCTTGTACATCCACCCGGACGAATGCGTCGACTGTGGTGCCTGTGAGCCGGTCTGCCCGGTCGAGGCGATCTTCTACGAGGACGACACTCCGGAGGAGTGGAAGGACTACTACAAGGCGAACGTCGAGTTCTTCGACGAGCTCGGCTCCCCGGGCGGCGCCAGCAAGCTGGGGCTGATCGAGCGGGACCACCCCTTCATCGCCGCGCTGCCGCCGCAGAACCAGTAAGAGCGGCCGCATCCGCGCTCCTTCGGTCCCGTACGGCACGATCGTCCTGATCGCCGCCGTACGGGGCCGAGGCGTTTGCCGAAGCAGAAAGTGAGCCAGATCCCCGTGTCCGCAGTCTCCGACCGGCTCCCGACCTTTCCCTGGGACAAGCTGGAGCCCTACAAGAAGACGGCCGCGGCCCACCCGGACGGCATGGTCGACCTCTCGGTCGGTACGCCGGTGGACCCGGTCCCCGAGATCGTCCAGAAGGCCCTGATCGCCGCGGCCGACTCCCCGGGCTACCCGACGGTATGGGGCACCCCGGCGCTGCGCGACGCGATCACGGGCTGGGTCGAGCGCCGCCTCGGTGCCCGTGGGGTCACCCACCGCCACGTGCTGCCGATCGTCGGCTCCAAGGAGCTGGTGGCCTGGCTCCCCACCCAGCTGGGCCTGGGCCCCGGTGACAGGGTCGCCTTCCCCCGTCTGGCCTATCCGACGTACGAGGTCGGCGCCCGGCTGGCCCGTGCCGAGTACGAGGCCTACGACGATGCGACCGAGCTGGACCCGGCGGGCCTGAAGCTGCTCTGGCTGAACTCGCCCTCCAACCCCACCGGCCAGGTGCTGGCCAAGGAGGAGCTGACCCGGATCGTCGCCTGGGCCCGCGAGCACGGCGTGCTGCTGGTCTCCGACGAGTGCTACCTCGAGCTGGGCTGGGAGGCCGACCCGGTCTCGGTCCTGCACCCGGACGTGAACGGCGGCTCGTACGACGGTGTCGTGGCCGTCCACTCGCTGTCCAAGCGCTCCAACCTGGCGGGCTACCGCGCGGCCTTCCTGGCCGGCGACCCGGCCGTCCTGGGCCCGCTGCTGGAGATCCGCAAGCACGGCGGCATGATGACCTCCGCCCCCACCCAGGCGGCCGTCGTGGCGGCGCTGGGCGACGACACCCACGTCCACGAGCAGCGCGAGCGCTACGCGGCCCGGCGCACCGTGCTCCGCGACGCCCTCCTCGCCCACGGCTTCCGCATCGAGCACAGCGAGGCCAGTCTCTACCTGTGGGCCACTCGTGACGAGTCCTGCTGGGAGACGGTCGCCCACCTGGCCGACCGGGGGATCCTCGTCGCCCCGGGCGACTTCTACGGTCCGGCGGGCGAGAAGTTCGTACGCGTGGCCCTGACGGCGACGGACGAGCGGGTCGCGGCCGCGGTACGCAGGCTGACCGAGTAGCGCCGCCTCCGCGCGGACCGACGCGGGACAGCACAGGGCGAAGGGGCCCGGGAGACGTCCCGGGCCCCTTCGCCGCGAAGATCAGCAGCCGGACTCAGGCGCCGAGCTGGGGCACACCCTTGGTGCTCGGCAGCGACGGGGCCGGGAGCGAGGACGTCGGCAGCCCGCCCTTGGCCACCGGGAGCGACGCCCCCGGCACCCCGCCCTTGGTGAGGGAACCCGTCGGCAGCCCGCCCTTCGTGGCCGTGGACGCGGTGTCGCCCACGACACCGCCGGTGGTTCCCGCCACTTCCCCGGCGGTCCGCTGCGCCGCCGGCGTCGCCTTCTTCAGAAGCTTGCCACCGGTCTTGCCCGCGGCGGGCACCGCCTTCTTGACCGCCTGGCCACCGGTCTCACCCGCGACCCCGGTGACGTTCTGCGTGGTGCTGTCGATGGCGTTGCCGGCGCTGGCCCCGTCCAGTGCGGTCAGCCCGCCGGTGTTCGGGGTGGCAGGCAGGTTCGTGGCCGCGCCGGCAGAGCCGGCCGCACCGACCCCGGCGGCCGCTCCCGCTGCGACAATCAGCGCGGCACGGGCGATCCGGCGGGTCAGGGGGAGGGACATGATGCTCCTTCGCGGAAGGGAGAAGAACTGATCGTCCGTACTCGGACGCAGTGAATACCGCACGAGTCCCGCGAAGGTTGCGGAGGCGAGGGGTAACGAATTGATAACGCATCGCATTATCTGCTGTGGATAAAAGCGAGCGAAAGGTGTCCCGAGGGGTGTCCCGCAGAAACCTTACGGCCCTTTTTCCGCAAGGGTTCGGCGAGCCGGAGGGTGACCGCGCGAAAACCTGCGCACCCACACCCCCGACCCGCACCGCATGACCCTGACGGGTGAGTTCCCGTACTACTGCCCGGTCACGATCCGCACGGCATCCGTGGCCGCCGCCCCGGCGCCGCCGGTACTCGTGGACCCGGTGCTGCGCCACCGGCTCCGCGTGCTCCCGGCGGTCCACTCGCGCCCGGCGTAGGACACCCGCTCGATGTGCAGGGCCGAGGAGTTGGCCACCGCCCAGTGCGCCAACTGCCAGCCGCGCTCCCGCGCCGCCCGCTTCGCCCGGGTGTTCGTGCCGTGCGCCGGCACGTCGGCGGGCACCGGCACGGTCACCGTCCGCCCGTGCGCCTCGGTCGTCACACTCGGGGACGGCGTCGCCGCCCCCTTGCCGCTCACCTCGGCGCCGGCCTCCTGCAGGGCGTCGCGCCCGAAGTCCCGTACCAGTGCGGTGCGCACCCCGTCCGGGCCGATCGCCGCGACCTGTGTCTGCGGACGGCCGTCGCAGGTCAGGGTGGCCGCCGCGCGCCCGGTCAGCGCGGCGGCGAGCAGCGTGGCGTCGGGTTCGTGCTTGGCGTACGCCTCCGGGTAGCCGCTGCGCTGCACGCGCTGCGCGGCCACGGTGAGCGGCAGCTCCCTGTAGTCGGGGACCTTGGCCAGGTGCTCGTAGAAGATGCCCGCCGCGTACGTCGGGTCCATGATCTGCTTCTCGGTGCCCCAGCCCTGCGAGGGCCGCTGCTGGAACAGGCCCAGCGAGTCGCGGTCCCCGTGTTCTATGTTGCGCAGCCCCGACTCCTGCAGTGCGGTCGCCAGGGCGATGGCCACCGCCCGCTCGGGCATTCCGCGTCCGGTGCCGACGGCGGTGATCGTCGCCGCGTTCACCGCCTGTTCGGGCGTGAACTCGTAGGACGCCCCGTCGCCCTTCGCCGAGACGACCCGGCAGCCCGGAGCGCCCGCGCCTCCGGTGACGTACTGCACGAGGAGATAGCCCACGACGGCGAGAAGGACCACGATGGCCGCCCCGAAACGGAAGAGGCGGCCACGGCGCTTGGGGGCGTTCGCGGTACCCGGACTGCCGGGACCACTGGGAACGCCAGGGGTAGTTGGGGACGGCTCTGGCACGCGTACAAGGTACTGGAGCCCGCTGTGACCCCTGCGCCGGGTTCCGGGTGGCAGGTTAGGGTCGAAACCATGGCCGACACCACGCTTGACCTCACTCTGGACGCCGCCGCGCTCACCGCGCGGCTGGTCGACTTCCGCTCCGAGAGCGGCGCCGAGAAGCCGCTCGCGGACGCGATCGAGAGCGCGCTGCGTGCCCTGCCGCACCTGAGGGTCGACCGGTACGGCAACAACGTGATCGCCCGCACCGACCTCGGCCGGGCGGAGCGGGTGATCCTGGCCGGCCACATCGACACGGTGCCCATCGCCGGCAACGTCCCCTCGCGTCTCGACGAGGACGGCGTCCTGTGGGGGTGCGGCACCTGCGACATGAAGTCGGGCGTCGCGGTCCAGCTCCGCGTCGCGGCGACGGTCCCGGCCCCCAACCGCGACCTCACCTTCGTCTTCTACGACAACGAGGAGGTCGCCGCCGACCTCAACGGCCTGCGGCACGTTGCCGAGGCCCACCCCGAATGGCTGGCGGGCGACTTCGCGGTGCTGCTCGAACCGTCCGACGGACAGGTCGAGGGCGGCTGTCAGGGCACGCTCCGGGTGCTGCTGAAGACCAAGGGCGAGCGGGCCCACTCGGCGCGCGCCTGGATGGGCTCGAACGCGATCCACGCGGCGGCCCCCGTCCTGGCACGCCTGGCCTCGTACGAGCCGCGCTACCCCGTCATCGACGGCCTGGAGTACCGCGAGGGCCTGAACGCGGTGGGGATCAGCGGCGGCGTGGCCGGCAACGTCATCCCCGACGAGTGCGTGGTCACGGTCAACTTCCGCTACGCGCCCGACCGTACGGAGGAGGAGGCCGTCGCGCACGTCCGCGAGGTCTTCGCCGGCTGCGGTGTCGAGGAGTTCGTGGTGGACGACCACAGCGGTGGGGCGCTGCCGGGGCTGTCCCACCCGGCGGCGGTCCGGTTCATCGAGGCGGTCGGTGGTACCCCGCAGCCGAAGTACGGCTGGACGGACGTCTCCCGGTTCTCGGCCCTGGGCATCCCCGCGGTCAACTACGGTCCCGGTAACCCGCACTTGGCGCACAAGCGGGACGAACGGGTCGAAACCGGGAAGATCCTGGCGGGCGAGGAACGGCTGCGCGCCTGGCTCACGGACTGACGCCCCGGCCGCCGCTGCGTGGCGGACACGCGCGCGTCCCCCGTCCGTAACCCCCGGCGATCTACGCTGAGGCGGAAAGACCCGGCAAGCGGAGGGAGCGCACATGGCTACCGGCAACCCCGAGGGCAAGAAGCAGCCACCGGAGGAGCAGCGGCTGGGACCGGTCCTGAGACGGCGCGGACAGGTGACCGCGAGCACGACGGACCAGCGTCTGCTGGACGAGCGCGCCCCCACCGACTGGGTGCACACGGACCCCTGGCGGGTCCTGCGCATCCAGTCGGAGTTCATCGAGGGCTTCGGCACCCTCGCCGAACTCCCGCCCGCCATCAGTGTGTTCGGCTCGGCGCGGACGCCCGTGGACTCACCCGAGTACGAGGCCGGCGTCCGCCTCGGCCGCGGCCTGGTCCAGGCGGGCTGGGCGGTCATCACGGGGGGCGGCCCGGGCGCCATGGAGGCGGCCAACAAGGGCGCCTCTGAGGCGGGCGGCACGTCGGTCGGCCTGGGCATCGAGCTGCCCTTCGAGCAGGGGCTCAACCCCTACGTCGACATCGGGCTCAACTTCCGGTACTTCTTCGTCCGCAAGATGATGTTCGTCAAATACGCCCAGGGTTTCGTGGTGCTGCCCGGCGGCCTCGGCACCCTCGACGAACTCTTCGAGGCCCTCACCCTCGTCCAGACCCAGAAGGTCACCCGCTTCCCCATCGTCCTCTTCGGCAGCGAGTACTGGGGCGGTCTCGTCGACTGGCTGAAGAACACGCTGGTGGCCCAGGGCAAGGCGGCGGAGAAGGACCTCCTCCTCTTCCACGTCACGGACGAGGTGGACGAGGCGGTGGCCCTGGTGTCCAAGGAAGCCGGCCGCTGACGGGCCGCTGACGCTGGGTCTGCGCGGGTGCGGGAGGCTCCGGTGGACCCCGCTGGGGGCTCCGCCCCCCAGACCCCCGGGCCTGCGCCCACCCACCACACGAGGCCGTTCAGGCCGAAGCGGGGTCCGGGGGCGCAGCCCCCGGCGGGATGCAGGGGCGGAGCCCCGCGGGGGTTCAGGGAGCGGAGGCCCCTGGGGAAGGGGAGGGGCGGCAGGGGCGAGGAGACCGCGGGTCAGCCCCGGTGGGCTACGCCAGGCCCCGGCGGGCGACAGCCGGCGGTCGGTGGCCCGCGATCGACGAAACCATGTCCAGTACCTGCCGGGTCTCCGCCACCTCGTGCACCCGGTACACCCGCGCCCCCAGCCACGCCGAGACGGCCGTGGTCGCCAGCGTCCCCACCACCCGCTCCTTGACCGGCCGGTCCAACGTCTCGCCGACGAAGTCCTTGTTGGACAGCGACACCAGCACGGGCCACCCCGTGGCGACCATCTCCCCCAGCCGCCGCGTCGCCTCGAGACTGTGCCGCGTGTTCTTCCCGAAGTCGTGCCCGGGATCGATCAGCACCGACTCCCGGGGCACCCCGAGCGAGACCGCCCGCTCGGCCAGCCCCAGCGTCACCCGCAGGATGTCGGCCATGACGTCGTCGTACGTCACCCGGTGCGGCCGCGTCCGCGGCTCGGCGCCACCCGCGTGCGTGCACACCAGCCCCACCCCGTACCGCGCCGCGACCTCCGCCAGCCCCGGGTCCACCCCGCCCCACGCGTCGTTGAGCAGGTCCGCCCCGGCCTCGCAGACCGCCGCCCCCACCTCGGCCCGCCAGGTGTCCACGCTGATGACCACGTCGGGGAACCGCCGCCGCACCTCCGCGACGAACCCGACCGTGCGCCGCGCCTCCTCCACCGCGGACACCTCCTCGCCGGGCCCGGCCTTCACCCCGCCGATGTCGATGATCGCGGCGCCCTCGGCCACCGCCTGCTCCACGCGCGCGAGGGCCGGCTCGTCACGGAAGGTGGCCCCCTGGTCGTAGAAGGAGTCCGGGGTCCGGTTCACGATCGCCATGATCACCGGCTCGTGCGGTCCGAATTCCCGCCTGCCCAGCCTGAGCATCCCCTGTGACCTCTCCTAGTACGTCCGTCTCCACAGCCGCCTGCGACCCTAACCGTCAGCCTCGCATGGCACGATCGGACCCAGCACTTTCGACAACGAGCACACCGAGCGTGGGGACCCTCAGCGATGGTTATGTTTCTGTTCCTGGTCGTCGCGCTCGCCGTCGTGGTCGCCGCGGTGACTCTCGCCGTGGTGGGCGGCGGCGAGAGCGGTCCGCTGCCCGAGGCCGCGCCGGAGCGCCTGCACGACCCGCTGCCGCCGGACCGCCCGGTCGCCCGCGCCGACGTGGAGAAGCTCCGCTTCCCGCTCGCGCCCCGCGGGTACCGCATGGCCGACGTGGACGACGCCCTCGGCCGCCTCGCCGCCGAACTCGCCGAGCGGGACGCCCGTATCGCCGACCTGGAGTCCGCGCTGGCCGGCGCCCACGCGGCGGCCCACGCCCCGCAGGACAAGCCCGTCCAGGAGGAGCAGCAGTGAGCGACGGCACCGCCCTCGCCGGCCCGGACGGCCTGCTGCGCTGCCCGTGGGCGCTGTCCGCCGCGGAGTACGTGACGTACCACGACGAGGAGTGGGGTCGCGCGGTCCACGGCGACGACGCCCTCTACGAGCGGCTCAGCCTGGAGGCCTTCCAGTCGGGCCTGTCCTGGATCACCATCCTGCGCCGCCGCCCGGGCTTCCGCGCCGCGTTCGCCGACTTCAAGATCGAGGCGGTGGCCGCCTTCACCGACGAGGACCGTGAGCGCCTGCTCGTCGATCCCGGCATCATCCGCAACCGCGCCAAGATCGACGCGACGCTCGCCAACGCACGCGTGCTCGCCGACTGGTCTCCGGGCGAGCTGGACGAGCTGATCTGGTCCCACGCCCCCGACCCGGACGGCCGCCCCGCGCCGAAGACCCTGGCGGACGTCCCGGCGGTCACGCCCGAGTCGACGGCCCTGTCGAAGGCCCTGAAGAAGCGGGGCCTGCGCTTCGTCGGCCCGACGACGGCGTACGCGCTGATGCAGGCGTGCGGCCTGGTGGACGACCACCTCGTGACCTGCGCGGCGCGACGGGCCTGAGCGCGACCCTCACCGGCCCAGGTACTTCGGCCTCTCCTTGTTCACGAAGGCCTGCACCGCGATCGCGTGGTCCTCGGACTGCCCCGCCCGCGTCTGGAGCTCGTCCTCCTTCTCGAGGCTCTCCGCGAGGGAGTGGGTGAGCCCGTACGCCACGGCCTCCTTGAGCGCCGCGTACGCCACGGTGGGCCCCTCGGCCAGGGCCCGCGCCGTCTTCTCGGCCTCGGCCCGCAGCTCACCGGCGGGCACGAGACGGCCCGCGATCCCGAGCTCGTAGGCCTCCTGCGCGGTGATGCTGCGCGGGAAGAGCAGCAGGTCGGCCGCCCGGCCCGGGCCGACGACCCGCGGCAGCGTCCACGAGATCCCGGAGTCGGCGGTCAGGGCGACGCCCGCGAAGGACGTGTTGAAGGCCGCCGTGTCCGCCACCACCCGGTAGTCGGCCGCGAGCGCGAACCCGAAGCCCGCCCCCGCCGCGACCCCGTTCACCGCCGCGACCACCGGCTTCGGTGCGCCGGTCAGAGCTCGCACGATCGGGTTGTAGTGCTCCCGCACGGTGCTCATCGTGTGCCCCGAGCCGGTCTCCCGGTCTGCGGCCAGCAGCCCGATGTGCTCCTTGAGGTCCTGCCCCACACAGAACGCCCGGTCCCCGGCCGCGGTCAGCAGCACGGCCCGTACCGCCTCGTCGGAGGCCGCCGCCTCCGCCGCCTCCCGGAGGGCGACCTTGGTCGCGATGTTCAGCGCGTTCATCGCCTCGGGGCGGTTCAGCGTGATCGTCGCGAGCCCGTCGCTGACCTCGTAGAGCACGGTGTCGGCCATGGCGTGTCCCCTCCGGTTCCGGTGTCACGGTCCGGCGTACCGCTCGGTACGTCCGGTGTCTGAAGGACAGCATGGCCGAGATCGTCGTCGGCGTATCGGACCGGACGTGTGACCTGCGTCAAAGAATGTTCTCGTGTCCTGGGCCCCCGGACGTCCGCGCGGTGGCGCAGTATCGCAGTCGCATCGCCGAATTGAGTGGTTTTGCTCGCGCGCGTTGCCCAAGCGATGCCTACCGATGTTGGTCATCGGGTCGTGCGATGCGGGATAATGGCCTGGAAGCAATGTGTTCGATGCCGGTGTCGCGTGTCCGTCCGGACCGTGCGTGCCCGCCCAGGGCCGTCGGCTGACGATGAGCTGGGTTTCAGGAAGGGGAACGAGCATGGCGGCCATGAAGCCGCGGACGGGTGACGGCCCGCTCGAGGTGACCAAGGAGGGGCGGGGCATCGTCATGCGCGTTCCGCTCGAAGGCGGCGGTCGGCTCGTCGTCGAGCTGACCCCCGACGAGGCCGAAGCGCTCGGCGACGCCCTCAAGAAGGTCGTCGTCTGACGCGCCGGCGATCCTGTACTTCCGGCTGCCCCCGGCACCGCCACGGTGCCGGGGGCAGCCGCATCCCCAGACCTGTCCCCGCGCTCGGGTACCCGCCGCCCCGGCGTTCACGCCCGGCCGCGCCGGACGGCACGACGAACGGCCACGAGGGGCGCCCACGACGGACGGCCGCGTGTCACCGCTTGACCGCGCACAGCAGGCCGTCGCCCACCGGCAGCAGGGACGGGACCAGTTCCTGGCTCTCCCGGACCGTGCGCAGCAGCTCCCGCAGCCGCAGCACCTCCGTGGGCTGCGGTCCCGAGTCCATCGTCCGGCCGTGCGCGAAGACGCCCTCGAACACCACCAGGCCCCCCGGACGCAGCAGACGCAACGATTCGGCGAGGTAGTCCAGGTACTCCAGGCGGTCACCGTCGCAGAAGACCAGGTCGTAGCCCGCGTCCGCGAGGCGGGGCAGCACGTCCAGGGCGCGGCCGGGGATGAAGCGGGCGCGGTTGCTGGCGAAGCCGCAGGCACGGAAGGCCTGCCGGGCGAACTGCTGGTGCTCCGGCTCGGGGTCCACGGTGGTCAGCACCCCGTCCGGGCGCATCCCGTGCAGCAGGTGGATCCCGGAGACGCCGGTACCGGTGCCGATCTCCGCGACCGCCTTCGCGTCCGCGGTGGCGGCGAGCAACCGCAGCGCGGCGCCGGTGCCGGGCGTCACCGAGCGCAGCCCGGCCTCCCTGGCCCGGTCACGGGCCCAGCGCAGAGCGTCGTCCTCGGCGACAAAGGCGTCGGCGAACGCCGAGCTCGTCAGCCGGTTGCCGGTAATGGCCCTCTCCTGTCCCGTGTTTGCCTGGCGTGACTGTATCCGTTGCCCCGGGAACCCGCAGATGGGACCAGGCGTTTAGAGGGGTGAGCGAGTCACGGGGGATCCCGACGGGGGGCAGGAGATGGAGCAGGGTGCCGAGCAAGTGCTGACGCAGCCGCACGAGCCGTGTCAGCACAGATCAAATTCTCGTAAAACCGCTTATCCGGAGCTAACGGACGAGGTGGCTATGGTAGGGGCTCCACTGGACACCACCAGAGCTGACAGGGGAGGTGCGGCCACGCCTTTGGACCGGGGAGGAGTGCTGCGGCGCTTCCTCGGATCGGCGGGCAGGCCGAAATCCGTGAACGACACCGCTGCCGACCACGGCCACACGGCCGACGTCGCCCAGACCGCGACCTTCTCCACCGACGCGGACGGGCAGGCGTGGACTCCGCCCACCTGGGAGGAGATCGTCAGCACGCACAGCGGCCGGGTCTACCGGCTGGCGTACCGTCTCACGGGCAACCAGCACGACGCCGAGGACCTCACTCAGGAGGTCTTCGTCCGTGTCTTCCGCTCCCTGTCGACGTACTCGCCGGGCACCTTCGAGGGCTGGCTGCACCGCATCACCACCAACCTCTTCCTGGACATGGTCCGGCGCAAGCAGCGCATCCGCTTCGACGCCCTCGGCGAGGACGCCGCCGAGCGACTGCCCAGCAAGGAGCCGACCCCCCAGCAGGTCTTCAACGACGCGCACTTCGACGCGGACGTCCAGCAGGCCCTGGACACCCTCGCGCCGGAGTTCCGTGCCGCCGTCGTGCTGTGCGACATCGAGGGGCTGTCGTACGAGGAGATCGCCGCGACCCTCGGCGTGAAGCTCGGCACGGTGCGCTCCCGCATCCACCGCGGCCGCTCCCAGCTCCGCAAGGCCCTGGCGCACCGCTCGCCGGAGGCCCGGGCGGCCGAGCGGCGGCGCTCCTTCGTGGCCCGTGTCCCCGTCCTGGGAGGAGGGGGCGCGACCGCGTGAGTGGATCACGGCCGAAACCTGCCGAGGGGCAGCTGGCAGAGCAGCATCTGGGAGACCGGCTCTCCGCCCTGGTGGACGGAGAGCTCGGTCATGAGGCCCGTGAGCGCGTCCTGGCCCACCTGGCCACCTGCGCCCGGTGCAAGGCGGAGGCGGACGCCCAGCGCCGTCTGAAGAACGTGTTCGCGGAGGCGGCCCCGCCGCCTCCCTCGGAGAGCCTCCTGGCCCGTCTCCAGGGGCTCCCCGGGGGAGGTGATGCGGATGGCGGTGGCTCGCCGTCGCCCGGGGGATTCTCCGCAAGGGCCTCCGACACCGGCGTCTTCGGAGTGAGCCGCGGCGAGCGGTTCGCCTTCGGGTACGTCCCCGCCCGCCCGCACATCCCCGCCTCCGTCGCCGACCGCGGTTTCCGCATCCACCCCGTCGGCCGGACGGAAGCCGAACGGTCCGCCTCGCGAGGGCGGCGGTTCGCGTTCGTCGCCGCCGGGGCGGTGTCACTGGCCGCGGTCGCGCTGGGCGGTGTGACCACCGGTTTCCCGGCCGACCCGGCCGCGGACGCGCGCGGCGGCTCCGGCACCGGCGGAACCGTGGCTCCGGCCCGCACGACCGGCTCCGGGGCGACACCGGCGACCGAGAACCAGCGCCGCCGCTCGGCAGCGCCGCTGCTGGCGCAGGGCACACGGCTGGGACCGACGCTGACGGCGCCGACCTCCGTGGCCGCCCCCCTGCTGCCCGGAATGCCGTCTCCCGCCGGGCGGGACCAGCAGACCGTGTCGGCCACTCCGCTGATGGCCGGTGCGGGCGTCATGTCCCCGTTGATACGGCCGATCGGTCCCACCCCGCCGTTCACCCTGACCACGTGGTCCTCGATCCCCGAGGTCACCGGCCCCGGCCTGCTCGCCGCTCCCGTCCCCGACAGCACCTCCGCCCCTGTCGTCCCCTCGCCCTCCACCTCTTCCCGCACGGCTCCCTGACCCGGCGCTCCGCGTCAGGGCCCGCACACCTGGTTGAATCCTGTGTGGGTCGTGCCCGCGGTGTGACGGGGGCGCGGAATCGACGATCCGCGGCCACCACGGACAAGCCGGGCCGCGGCGAGCGGTGGGGAGAACATGAACGAGGGGAACGGGGCCCAGCAGGGGGAGACCGGGCAGGGCGGCGCCGACTTCGAGCCGACCCGAGCCGCGCGTGACGCCTCGACCGAGGGCGACTTCGAACTGGCCGACCCGGCACCGGTCCCGCCGACGCGCGGCCCCGGCGGCCCTGTGACCGGCCCGGACGATCCCGTGGCCCGGGGCGTGGCCGGAGAGCACGAGGCAGGCACCGTGCCTTTTGACGCACCGGTGCCCGGCCGGGAGCCGACGGTTCCGGTGGGGCCGGTTGTGGGGGAGTCCGGTGGGCCTGCGGCGGTCCTGGAGTCCGAAGCTCCTGTGGCCCCGGCCGTGCGGGAGTCCGGCGGGGATGCGGCAGGGCGACCGCGAGGTGCGCCGGGCCCGGCCGTGGGGGAGCCCGAGGGGATGGTGGCCGAGGCTGCGGCGTCGCCGACCGGGCAGGGTGCCGGTGAGCCGGTGGACCGGGCGTCCGCTGCCGGTCCGGTGTCCGTCGCCGGTTCGGCCTCCCCGCCCGTCGAACGGCCCAGGCCCCTGCACGACCCCGACCCGTACAGCACGCCGCCGTACGGTCGGCCGGGTCCCTGGGCACCCGCTCCGCCGGTCCAGCACCCGGCGGCCCACACAGCGGCGGTTCCGGCGCCAGCGGTCGTTCCGGCGCCTGCCGGCCCACCGCCCGCCGCGCCTCCCGGTGCCACCGCCCAGCTTCCCCCGGAGGCGCCGCCCCCCGGCCCCTGGCAGCGCTACGACCCCTGGGCCGCCGCGTCCCAGGCCCACGCCCCGTTCCAGCAGTCCGGTGCCGCCGTGCCCACGGCGAGGCAGCGGCGCAGGCGGGCCGGGCGGATCCTCGCGGGCGGGGCGTTGCTGCTCGCGCTCGTGTCCGGGGGTGTCGGTGGTGTCGTGGGCGCGTATCTGGAGCGCGACGGCGGCCCGGGGACCGTACGGCTGCCGCAGGCCGGCAAGGAGCCCGCCGGGCGCCCCGCGGACAGCGTGGCGGGGATCGCCGCCCGCGCGCTGCCCAGCGTCGTCACGCTGCACGTGAAGGGCGACGACGAGCAGGACACCGGCACCGGCTTCGTCCTCGACACGCGCGGCCACATCCTCACCAACAACCACGTGGTCCAGCCCGCCGCGGCCGACGGCGAGATCACGGTGGCGTTCAGCAGCGGCGACACCGCCAAGGCCCGGATCGTCGGCCGGGACACCGGCTACGACCTGGCCGTCGTCCAGGTCAGCGGCGTACGCGGACTGAAGCCCCTGCCGCTCGGCAACTCCGACAACGTCCAGGTGGGCGACCCCGTCGTCGCCATCGGCGCGCCCTTCGACCTCGCGAACACCGTCACCTCGGGCATCGTCAGCGCCAAGGAACGGCCCATCACGGCGGGCGGCGGGAGCGGGGACGGCAGCGACGTGTCGTACGTCGACGCGTTGCAGACCGACGCCCCCATCAACCCGGGCAACTCCGGTGGGCCCCTCCTCGACTCCCTGGCCCGGGTCGTAGGCATCAACTCGGCCATCCGCTCCGCCGACAGCGGCTCGGACTCCGGGAGCGGCCAGGCCGGCTCCATAGGCCTCGGTTTCGCCATCCCGGTCAACCAGGCCAGGCGCGTCGCGGAGGAACTGATCAACACGGGCAAGGCGACCCACCCGGTGATCGGCGTCACCCTCGACATGGACTACAGCGGCGACGGCGCCCGCATCGGTGCCAAGGGCGGGGACGGCGGTCCCGCGGTCACCGTCGGTGGCCCCGGCTACCGGGCCGGCCTCAAAGCGGGTGACGTCATCACGGAGGTCGACGGCAAGGCCGTCCACTCCGGCGATGAGCTGATCGTCAGGACCCGCGCCCACCGCCCCGGCGACCGGCTTCGCCTCACCGTCCGGCGCGGCGGCCGGACGCGGGAGGTACCGCTCGTACTGGGGTCTTCCGGCAGCAACTGACAGGAACCTCACAGCTCGGGCCCCCACTCGTGGCCCGACAAGGCAAACAACCCGGAAAACCGGCCGTCCACACCCGGTCGGACACCTCGGGACGGTACCGGTCCGACGGGAACGCCGGGTACCGTGGATCCGGCCCGGACCACGGAAGACCCGCACCGCAGACCGCTGAGGGCCGAGGACCGAGGACATCGCGAGGAGCTTCAGGTGTTCAATGACATAGGACCACTCGAGCTGGTGACGATCGTCGTGCTCGCCGTGCTCGTCTTCGGTCCGGACAAGCTCCCGAAGGTGATCCAGGACATCACGCGGACGGTGCGGAAGATCCGCGAGTTCTCCGAGAGCGCCAAGCAGGACATCCGGCAGGAACTGGGCCCCGAGTTCAAGGACTTCGAGTTCGAGGACCTCAACCCCAAGACCTTCATCCGCAAGCAGCTGGACAACGACGAGCTGGGGCTGAAGGAGATCCGCAACGGCTTCGACCTGAAGAAGGAGATGGCCGAGGTCACGGACGCGGTCAACGGCCGCGAGGCCGAGGCCTCCGCCTCGTCCGGGGCGGGCTCCGCCGGTACCTCCGGCGGCCGTGTCGACATGGTCAAGAAGCCCGAGGACCCGGTCAAGGACGACCGTCCGCCCTTCGACGCGGACGCCACCTGAGCATCGCGCCCCCGCGCTGAACCGGCCGCCCGTGCGGACGCACGTGCCGGGCGGCTTCGCTGCTGCTCCCGGCGGTGTGGATATGCTGCCGAGTTGTTGTGCGGGCCGGGCGAGTACGCCCGAAGGGGGGCGGGCCGTCCCGGCCCGACGAGAGCAAGGAGGCGTCCGGGCACATGGAGACGACAAGTCGGTCAGCCGCGCAGGCGCCGGCCGCGGAGGGCGGACAGCAGGCCCCCTCCGCCCGGCGCACGGTCGACGGCTACCTGCTGGCGCCCTTCCCGTGGTACGGCCTCGACGAGGCGTTCACCGGGCCGCGCCGGCTGATGCAGGTCGGTACGGCGGCCGACGGCGCCGTCACGCACGGGTCGATCGGGCACGGCGACGAACCCTCCGTACGCAATGAGCACGTCGCGGCCTCCGCGGACGAGCCGAGGGAGAAGTTCGCGGTCGTGGTCACCGTGGCCGCGAACCCGCCCCGCAGGAGCGCCGACGGCACGGGGCTGCTGGAGGCGACGTCGGTCTCCTCCGCGGCCTGGCTGGCCGGCGTGGGCCTGCTGTCCTGCACCTGGCCCGGCCACCTGGACCACAGCCTGCGCGACGACTGGCTGGAGCAGCAGACGGAGACGGCGTGGGCCCTGGCGGACGACCTCGACGGCCCCGAGTGGTCGACGCTGTCCCTGCCCGTGGACGGTGTACCGGCGCCGTTCCACTACCGTGAGTCCGAGTTCGGCTGGGTGCTCGCCGGGACGACGCAGCAGGGGGTGCACCTGGGGGCGTACGGCAGGGGGATGAGCGCGTACGGGCTGGGCTTCGCCGCGATCAAGGATGTTTCCGCCTACGCGTGACACCCCTGCGCGCGACGAAGGGGCGCCGGTCGGTTCCGGCGCCCCTTCGTCGTAGGGCCCTTGTGCCGTCGGGCGGCTGCGGGTCGTTGCCTCAGAACTTGTTCTTCGGGGTGATCCCCAGCGACAGCCCCGACAGCCCCCGCTGCCGGCCGCCCAGCTTGCCCGCGATGGCGCGCAGCGCGGAGCCCGCCGGGGAGTCCGGGTCGGTGAGGACGACCGGCTTGCCCTCGTCGCCGCCCTCGCGGAGGCGGACGTCGATGGGGATGTTGCCGAGGACCGGGACCGTCGCGCCCGTCGTCCGGGTGAGGCCGTCCGCGACGAGCTGGCCGCCGCCCGTGCCGAAGACGTCGACCATCTCGCCGCAGTGCGGGCAGGGCAGCCCGGACATGTTCTCGACGACACCGACGATCTTCTGGTGGGTCTGGACGGCGATGGAGCCCGCCCGCTCGGCCACCTCGGCCGCCGCCTGCTGAGGGGTCGTCACGACCAGGATCTCGGCGTTCGGGATCAGCTGGGCCACGGAGATGGCGATGTCGCCGGTGCCGGGCGGCAGGTCCAGGAGCAGGACGTCGAGGTCGCCCCAGTAGACGTCCGCGAGGAACTGCTGCAGGGCGCGGTGGAGCATCGGGCCGCGCCAGACGACCGGGGCGTTGCCCGGGGTGAACATGCCGATGGAGATGACCTTCACGCCGTTCGCGGACGGCGGCATGATCATGTTCTCGACCTGGGTGGGACGGCCGTCGGCGCCCAGCATGCGCGGCACCGAGTGGCCGTAGATGTCGGCGTCGACGACACCCACCTTCAGGCCGTCGGCCGCCATCGCCGCCGCCAGGTTCACCGTCACCGAGGACTTGCCGACGCCGCCCTTGCCGGAGGCGACCGCGTACACCCGGGTCAGGTTGCCGGGCTTGGCGAAGGGGACCTCGCGCTCGGCCTGGCCGCCGCGCAGGGCGTTCGCCAGTTCCTTGCGCTGCTCGTCGCTCATCACGTCGAGCGTGACGTCGACGTGGGTGACGCCCTCGACCCGGGAGACCGCGTCGGTGACGCGCTGCGTGATCGTCTCGCGCATCGGGCAGCCGGAGACCGTCAGGTACACGGTGACCGCGACCGTCCCGTCCGCGCCGATCTCCACCGATTTGACCATCCCCAGTTCGGTGATGGGGCGGTTGATCTCGGGGTCGTTCACCGTCGCCAGCGCCTCGCGCACCGCGTCTTCCGTAGCCATAGGACGATGGTACGGCGCCCCGAGGGGCCTTCGGGTAGCCCTTCACCGGTCGTCTGCGTCACGTCCCGGCGACCGTTCCGTCCGTTCTGCCGGAACTGCCGGGACCGTCGGAATCGTCATGTGGCCGTCGTGGTGCCGCCGCTCCTCCAGCTCCTTGACCAGGTCCTGGAGCTCGGAGCGGATCCAGTCGCGGGTGGCCACCTCGCCCAGGCCCATCCGCAGCGCGGCGATCTCACGGGTCAGGTACTCGGTGTCGGCGATGGACCGCTCGTTCTGCTTGCGGTCCTGTTCGAGGTTGACCCGGTCCCGGTCGTCCTGCCGGTTCTGCGCGAGCAGGATCAGCGGTGCCGCGTAGGAGGCCTGCAGCGACAGCATCAGGGTCAGGAAGATGAACGGGTAGTTGTCGAAGCGCAGGGCGGCGGGCGCGGCCACGTTCCACACCACCCACAGCACGATGACGACCGTCATCCAGACGATGAACCGGCCCGTGCCCAGGAACCGGGCGATCTTCTCCGACAGCCGGCCGAAGGCCTCCGGGTCCCACTCGGGCAGGAACCGGCGCCGGGGCGGGCGCGGCTGGTCCAGGCGCGGTGCGCGCGGCCGGGTGGTGGCCGTGGCTCCCGCCGGGGTGCGCTCGCGGGTGGCGCTCTCACGCTCAGGAGCCATGGACACCAGCCCCCTCGTCCGCCGCCGTGCCTTCCGTCTCTTCCTCGTCCAGGTGGAACTCCGTCTCCCGCCAGTCCTCGGGCAGCATGTGGTCCAGTACGTCGTCCACGGTGACCGCCCCCAGCAGCGCCCCGGACTCGTCCACGACGGGTGCCGCGACCATGTCGTACGTGGCGAAGAACCCGGCGACGACGGGCAGCGCGGCGTCCGGGTCGAGCGGTTGCAGATCGTCGTCGACGAGCGAGCTGACCAGCGTGTACGGGGGGTCGCGCAGCAGGCGCTGGAAGTGGACCGTGCCGAGGTACTTGCCGGTCGGCGTCTCGTCGGGCGGGCGGCAGACGTAGACCTGGGCGGCGAGGGCGGGGGACAGGTCGGGGTTGCGGACCCGGGCGAGGGCGTCGGCGACGGTGGCGTCCGGCCGCAGCACGATCGGCTCGGTGGTCATCAGACCGCCCGCGGTGTGCTCCTCGTACGCCATCAGACGCCGCATGTCGGCCGCGTCCCCGGGCTGCATCAGGCTCAGCAGCCGCTCCTTGTCCTCCTCGGGCAGCTCGGCGAGCAGGTCGGCCGCGTCGTCGGGGTCCATGGCCTCCAGGACGTCCGCCGCGCGCTCCTCCTTCAGCTTGCCGAGGATCTCGATCTGGTCGTCCTCCGGGAGCTCCTCGAGGACGTCGGCGAGCCGGTCGTCGTCGAGGGCGGCGGCGACCTCGGCACGCCGCTTGGCGGAGAGGTGGTGCAGCACGTTGGCCAGGTCGGCGGGGCGCAACTGCTCGAAGGTGGCGAGCAGGCTCTCGGCGCCCTGCCCGTGCTCCTCCAACGAGAACCCGGTCACGGCGGACCACTCGACGGTCAGGGTCTCCCCCTTGGCCCGGCGGAAGGCGCTGCCCTTCCTGCCCCGGCGCACGAAGACCCGGTCGATCTCCCAGTCCCGGCGGGCCGGCAGCTGCTGCACCGACAGGTCCAGCACGGTCACCTCCTCACCGGCCTCGACCAGGGTGACGCGCCGGTCGAGCAGCTCCCCGAAGACCAGACGCTCGGTGGGCCGCTGCTCGAAACGGCGCACGTTGAGCACCCCGGTGGTGATGACCTGTCCGGACTCGATGCCGGTCACCCGGGTCATGGGCAGGAAGATACGGCGCCGGGTGGCCAGTTCGACGACCAGGCCGAGCAGCCTCGGGGGGCGTCGTCCGACGCGCAGCATCACGACCAGGTCGCGGACGCGGCCCACCTGGTCGCCGGTCGGGTCGAAGACGGGGACACCGGCGAGGTGCGAGACGAAGATCCGGGGGGCGCCGGCTGCCATGGTTGCGCTTCCTTTTCTTACGGCGTGCTTCGGGCTGTTGCGCTAGGGGGTGTCCTGTGGATCAGGCCGATACGGACCGGCGGTGCCTGGAATGGCTGGGCCGAGCGGGGTCTGGTGCGTGCAGCTGCAAGGCGGAGGAGGGCGCCAACGCGGAGCGTTGGCAACCGACGACAACACGGCAGATGTGCGTGCCAGACCCCGCGACCTCGGCATGATCCACAGGACACCCCCTAGATGCGCTCCTTTTCCGAATTGCCCGCTCGGGTGGGCTTCAGGCTAGCCCGTCCCGATGGCGGGTGCGCCGGCGGACGGTCCGGACGGACCGGCTCCGCCCGCGGTCCGGCGCCCCGGTACGCTGCCGTACGCCGCTCAGGACCCGTCAGAAAGGCAGCCCCACCTGTGACTGCGATTGCCCAGGGCCGTACCCGCCGGGCCGCGCTGGTGAGCGCGACGTGCGCACTGGTCATGACAGGGGCGGCGCTCGCGGGGTGCAGCAGCGAGGATCCGGACGCGGGCACCAACGGGGTGGGGAAGCTCGGCCCGGACCGGATCCAGTCCCAGGCGCTGACGGCGGCCAGGTCCGCGGGGGCGGTACGGCTGTCGGGGACCGTGGTCACCAGCGGGCGCACGTACACGCTCGACATGCGGCTGAAGGACGACGGCGGCACCGGGTCGGTCACGTCGCAGGGGGCGGCCTTCCGGCTGCTGCGGGTCGGCAAGCAGCTGTATCTGAAGGCGAACGCGGATTTCTGGAACCACGCCGACGGCAGCGACGGCACCGCGGGCGCCGTGGGCAAGCTCGACGGCAAGTACGTCAGGGTGCCGACGCGCGACCCCGCGTACAAGAAGTTCAGCGGTTTCACGGACAAGGACCTCCTCCTCTCCGGACTGCTGGCCCTGCACGGCACGCTGGCGAAGGACGGGCGCTACGAGCAGTCCGGCGTCCGTACCGTCCGCATCACCGGCGACAAGGGCTCCGGCGGCACGCTGGACGTCTCCCTGGAGGGCAAGCCGTATCCGCTCCGCCTGGTCCGCGGCGGCGGAGCGGGGACGCTCCGCTTCTCGGACTGGGAGAAGGACTTCTCGGTCGCGCAACCGGCCAAGGGGGAGACGGTGGACTACGGCAGGCAGCTGCCGACGTCGTAGGGGGCGGGGGCCTGCCGTGGCCCTGCCGGGCGGGTGGCGGTCGGTTCGGCACCGCCGGACGCCGCCGTCGGGACTGATCGCCGTCGCGGCGGACTTTCCCGGGCCGGTGGCCGTGGCCGTTTGCCGGGCCTGTTCGACCGCCGGTCGGAACTTCCGTCGGCCAGCACTGTCCGACCGCCGGTCGGAAAACTCCCGCCGCGACGCCGCTCGGTCACCACGGTGGTCGCCGGCGATGCCGAACCGTGCCCCGCCCCGCTACTTGCCCTTGCGTCGCCGCGAGAGCAGCCGCGGCAACCCCGCCGGGATCGGCCGACGCGTCGTCGCGGGCGTCGGCACCGGCGGCTCGGCCAGGCTGCCCGAGGGCAACGGCACCGACGTCCCCGCCGGAACCAGGCGGAGCACCCGGCACTCGCTGAGCCAGCGCCGCGTCATCGCCTCGCCGTCCGGTGCGTTCAGCCGCTTGCCCTTCAGCTCGGCGACCGCCGCCTCCCACGCCTCGGAGCCGGGCGCGAGCTCGCACACGGTGGCCGTCCAGGTGACCAGCCGGCCGCCCTTGTCCTTGCTGCGCACGGTGACCTCGGCCGAGCCGCCGTCGGTCAGGCCGGGCAGCGGCTGCTCCCCGGGCCCGTCGCCGACCAGGCACACGGCACCCTCGTGCCACACGTGCCACAGCGCACGCGCGGCAGGGGAGCCGGCGCCCTTGACCCAGATGAGGCCGGACTTCTTCGTGGCCTCCTCGACGAGGGCCCGGTCGAGCAGCTCCGCGCTTGTCATGCGCCCAGCCTATCCATGCGGTGCCTAGACTAGGGGGTGTCTTGTGGATCATGCCGGGGTCGCGGGGTGACTGGAAGGCGCCGTCGGTCCAGACCGGCCTGATCCACAAGACACTCCCTACAGCCAGCCGTTGCGCTTCAGGGTGCGGTGGATGCCGAGGCAGATGACCACCGTGATGCCCATGATCACCGGGTAGCCGTACTTCCAGTGCAGCTCGGGCATGTACCTGAAGTTCATGCCGTACACCCCGCACACCATCGTCGGCACGGCGATGATCGCGGCCCAGGCCGTGATCTTCCGCATGTCCTCGTTCTGTGCGACGGACGCCTGCGCGAGGTTGGCCTGCAGGATGGAGTTCAGCAGCTCGTCGAAGCCCAGCACCTGCTCCTGGACCCGGGCGAGGTGGTCGGCGACGTCCCGGAAGTACTTCTGGATGTCGGGGTCGATCAGCCGCATCGGACGCTCGCTCAGCAGCTGCAGGGGCCGCAGCAGCGGCGACACCGCGCGCTTGAACTCCAGTACCTCGCGCTTGAGTTGGTAGATCCGGGCCGAGTCCACACCGCGTGACACCCCGCCCTTGCGGCCGGGCGAGAAGACCTCGGTCTCCACCTCGTCGATGTCGTCCTGCACGGCGTCGGCCACCGCGATGTACCCGTCGACGACGTGGTCGGCGATGGCGTGCAGCACCGCCGAGGGGCCCTTGGCGAGCAACTCGGGGTCGTCCTGCAGCCGGTGCCGCAGGGCCCGCAGCGAGCCCTGGCCGCCGTGCCGGACGGTGATGAAGAAGTCCCGGCCGGTGAAGCACATGACCTCGCCGGTCTCCACGACCTCGCTGTCGCCGGTGAGCCGGTCGTGCTCGACGTAGTGGATGGTCTTGAAGACGGTGAAGAGCGAGTCGTCGTAGCGCTCCAGCTTGGGCCGCTGGTGCGCCTGCACGGCGTCCTCGACGGCCAGCGGGTGCAGCCCGAACTCGGCGGCGATTCCGGCGAATTCGGCCTCGGTCGGCTCGTGCAGCCCGATCCACACGAAGCCCCCGTCGCGCCGCACCTGGCGCATCGCCTCCTGCGGCGTCGGCGACTTGCCGAAGTCCACGCGGGAACCGTCGCGGTAGACGGCGCAGTCGACGACGGCCGACGGCGTGGCGGGGTCACGGGTGGTGTCGTACACGCCGGCGTCCTTGCGCAGCGAGACGCGGGAGGGGCGGACGACGGCACGCAGATCGCGGATCATCGACATGGGCAGGCTCCTTCGCGGGCGAGCAACGAAAGACCGCCGGCGGCGAGTGGAACTACCCGGAATGAGGACGTTTTCACCGCGGATGTTTGGCACGTCCACAAAGCGGGGAGCACCGCACCGTCGCGGTGGCGTCTTCGCTACTGATGCAGAACTGATGGAGATCAGGCAGATCAGGCAAAGCGAATGAAGTGCTCTTCCGAACGACGGCCGAACGACGACCGAACGACGACGCGAACGTGAAGGCGGCAGCCAGCCAGAAACAGAATCAGCAGCCGGAAGAGCGAGTGGTACTGCACGGTCGACTTCGATCCATGACAGCCCCACCTCCTCCGGCCGGTCCCTCGTAAGGGAGTCTCGTCGGCGTCGGGACCCGATAGCCACGCTTCTGCGTGCTGCCCCGAACCACCGGCTCAGAGTATCAGCCGCCCGAAGTGTCAAGGCGCCGCTTTGCCCGCTGCTGACGAGTTCTATGCTCACCGCATGGTTGATGTTCTTCCTCTGGTCGAGGCACGGTTGAGCACCGCGCTGGGTGAACCGGACGCGCGCGCCGCGGTCACCTTTCTCGGCACGGACCGCATCGAGGTCCTCCGCTTCCAGGAGGGGGACGTCGTCCGCTACGCCACGCTGGGCATGTCCGCGCACCCCATGACGGACCCCACGGCGATGCTCGCCGACCCCGTGAAGGGCCCCCGCGCCGAGCTGGTCCTGTCGGTGCGCGCAGGTCTGGCGGAAACCGACAAGGTGCTCCGCCCGCTGGCCGTGCTCGGCGCGTCCCCGCAGGTGGAGGGCGTGGTGGTGGCCCCGGGCGCCTCGCTGGACGTGGGTGAGCCGCTGTGGCCCGGCGCCCCGTTCACCTCGGTGCTGGTCGGCGAGCCGGGCGGTCTGGTCGAGGACCTGCGGCTCGACGACCCCATGGACCCGGTGCGGTTCCTGCCCCTGCTGCCGATGACCCCGAACGAGGCCGCCTGGAAGCGGGTGCACGGCGCGCAGGCCCTCCAGGAGCGCTGGCTGACGAACGGGACGGACCTGAGGGATCCTTCCCGCAGGTCCGTCCCGCTGGAGTGAGCAAGCTCACCAAGCCCCTTCGGTGGGCGGTCAGTTGGCGAAGACGGTGACGCTGTCCTCGGTGGCGTGCCGCGGCTCCAGTTCCTCTGCTTCGTGAGTGAGGGCGTGGCGCCGCACGAGGACGACCAGCGCGGCCAGCACCGCGGTGACCGCCGCGGCCACGAACGGGATGTGGATGTCGGTCCACTCCTCGATCTTCGGCGCGAAGTAGGGCGCCGCCGCGGCCGCGAACCACCGCACGAAGTTGTAGCCCGCGCTCGCCACCGGGCGCGGCGCGTCCGACACGCCGAGGGCCAGCTCGGTGTAGACCGTGTTGTTCAGGCCGATGAAGGCGCCGGACAGGATCGTGCAGACGATGGCGGCGGTGTGGCCGCCGTAGCCGAGGACGAGCACGTCCACCGCGAGCAGCACCAGCGAGCCGCCGAGCACCTTGAGCGAGCCGAACCGCTCCTGCAGGCGCGGTGCCACGAGCACCGAGAAGACGGCGAGCAGCAGGCCCCAGGCGAAGAACACCGCGCCCGAACGGTACGGGGTCATGTTCAGCACGAACGGCGTGAAGGCCAGCACGGTGAAGAACGTGTAGTTGTAGAAGAAGGCCGAGGCCGCCGCCGTGGCCAGGCCGCCGTGGCCGAGCGCCTTGAGCGGATCGAGGAGCGAGGTCTTCCGGGCGGGCTTCGGCTGCTCCTTCAGGAACGCCGTGATGCACAGGAAGCCGATCGCCATCAGCGCGGCCGTGCCGAAGAAGGGGTAGCGCCAGCTGGCGTTGCCGAGGGCCGCGCCCAGCAGCGGGCCGCAGGCCATGCCGAGGCCCAGGGCGGACTCGTACAGCAGGATCGCGGCGGCGCTGCCGCCGGCCGCCGCGCCGACGATGACCGCGAGGGCCGTCGACACGAACAGGGCGTTGCCCAGTCCCCAGCCGGCCCGGAACCCGACGAGCTCGGCGACCGAGCCCGACGTGCCGGCGAGGGCCGCGAAGACCACCACGAAGGCCAGGCCGAGCAGCAGGGTCCTGCGGCCGCCGATGCGGCTGGAGACGAAGCCGGTGAGCAGCATCGCCGCGGCGGTGATCAGGAAGTACGAGGTGAAGAGCAGGGAGACCTGGCCGGCGGTGGCGTTCAGACCCTGGGCGATGGACGGCAGGATCGGGTCGACCAGACCGATCCCCATGAAGGCGACGACGGACGCGCCGGCCGTCGCCCAGACCGCCTTGGGCTGCCGCAGGAGCCCGCCGGCTCCCGCATCGAGGGTGTCCATGCCTTTCTCTCCCATCCAGATAGTTGGTATTTACACATAGTAGGTTAGGGTTGCTAATTAATGCAAGCTGCATCTAACTCTTGCCGGTCAGGTGATTCGCGCCGGACGGGTGATCGTCCTTGACGTGAGGCAACAGGGGTAGGACCGTGGAGCCCTATGAGGGGCGAACCCAGTTGCCCGAAGTGTGGTGGCCGGGTCAGGGCTCCCGGTCTCTTCGCCGATGCCTGGCAGTGCGATGTGCACGGGGCGGTGTACCCCCTGCAGCCCGTGATCCCGCCCAGCGTCGAGGCCCTCGGTGTGGTCGTGCGCCGTACTCAGGTGCCGGTGTGGATGCCGTGGCCGCTGCCGGTCGGCTGGCTGTTCACGGGTGTGCGGTATGCGGGTGACGACCGCAGCGGTGGCCGTGCCGCCGCCGTGGCCTGCTCCGGACCAGGCCCCCTCGGCGGCGTCGGTGAGCTGATCCTGGTGGCCGAGGAGCTCGGCGTCGGTCTCGGCGCGCGCTACGCGGGCATCGACGCCCCCGACCCGGGGCCGTACATGAACGTCGAGAAGCCGCCCCAGGCCAAGGTCCTCGCGGCCGGCCGCCCGACCCCGCTCTGGCACGTCTACCGCACCCCCGACGACCGCGCCGTCTTCGCGGGCGAGGCGCTCGGGCTGTGGCTGTGGGCGGTGGTGTGGCCGGAGACGACCGGACTGCTGATGTACGACGAACTGGTGCTGACGGATCTGCGGGACGCCGGGGCGGAGCTGGACCTGGTGCCGTGCGGGGCGCTGTCCCCGCGACTGCTGGAACCCTGAACGCCGGCTGTAGGGGGCGCAGCGGGGCTGCGGGTGTGACAGGGCGACCGTTCGGTGCCGCTATCCTTAGGTGTCCCCTTCCGAACCGCCCCCGCCTGGAGCCCGCGTCGTGCGCATCGATCTGCACTGCCACTCCACGGCCTCCGACGGTACGGACACCCCGGCCGAACTGGTGGGGAACGCCGCCGCGGCCGGCCTGGACGTCGTCGCGCTGACCGACCACGACACCACCCGAGGCCACGCCGAGGCGATCGCCGCGCTGCCCGCGGGCCTCACCCTGGTCACCGGTGCCGAGCTGTCCTGCCGGGTCGACGACATCTCCATGCACCTGCTGGCCTACCTCTTCGACCCCGAGGAGCCCGCCCTGCTGGCCGAGCGCGAGCTGGTCCGGGACGACCGGGTGCCCCGGGCCAAGGGCATGATCGCCAAGCTGAACGAGCTGGGCGTGCCGGTCACCTGGGAGCAGGTCGAGCGCATCGCCGGGAACGGCTCGGTCGGACGCCCGCACGTCGCCTCCGCGCTCGTCGAGCTGGGTGTCGTGCCCACGGTGAGCGACGCGTTCACCGACCAGTGGCTGGCCGACGGCGGCCGGGCGTTCGTGGAGAAGCACGAGACCGACCCCTTCGAGGCGATCCGCCTGGTCAAGGGCGCGGGCGGAGTCTGCGTCTTCGCCCACCCGGCCGCCGCCAAGCGGGGCCGCACGGTGCCCGAGGCCCGGATCGCCGACATGGCCGCGGCCGGCCTCGACGGCATCGAGGTCGACCACATGGACCACGACACCGACGCCCGGGCGCGGCTGCGCGGGCTGGCGAAGGAACTGGGGCTGCTGGTCACGGGATCGTCGGACTACCACGGCAGCCGCAAGACGGTGGCGCTGGGCGAGTACACGACGGACCCCGAGGTGTACGGGGAGATCACGCGACGTGCCACGGGGGCGTTCCCGGTGCCGGGCACCGGCGGAGCCTGAGCTCGGCCCGCCCCTTCACGTTCGCCTCCCTTTTCCCTTTCTCCTTCCCGCTTCCCCCTCTTCCAGCAAGGCCTGTTCCTCACCCATGTTCGACATCGCCGTCTTCGGCTCCCTGTTCCTGACCCTTTTTGTCATCATGGATCCCCCCGGGATCACCCCGATCTTCCTGGCCCTGACCGCCGGACGCCCCGCCAAGGTGCAGAAGCGGATGGCCTTCCAGGCGGTCTGTGTGGCCGGCGGAGTCATCGCCGTGTTCGGTGTCCTGGGCCACCAGATCCTGAACTACCTGCACGTCTCCGTTCCCGCGCTGATGATCGCGGGCGGGCTGCTGCTCCTGCTGATCGCGCTGGACCTGCTCACCGGCAAGACGGACGAGCCCAAGCAGACGAAGGACGTCAACGTCGCCCTCGTACCGCTGGGCATGCCGCTGCTGGCGGGCCCCGGGGCCATCGTGTCCGTGATCCTGGCCGTGCAGAAGGCCGGCGGTGTCGCCGCCCAGGTGTCCGTGTGGTCCGCGATACTCGCGATCCATGTCGTGCTGTGGCTGGTGATGCGCTACTCGCTGCTGATCATCCGGGTCATCAAGGACGGCGGCGTGGTCCTGGTGACGCGGCTCGCGGGCATGATGCTGTCCGCGATCGCGGTGCAGCAGATCATCAACGGCGTCACGCAGGTGATCAAGGGCGCCTGAGCCGCTCGTACGGCCACCGATGCGCAGAGCCCCCCTACGGCAGCGTTGCCGTAGGGGGGCTCTGAAGCTTCTGCGGTGATCCGCGTCTGTCGTTCTGCGTCTGATGCTCGGCGTCTGGTGTTCTGCGTCTGGTGTTCTGCGTCTGTTATGAGGCCGGGGTCTCGGCCGGTCGGATCCACAGTCGCTGCCCGATGGCGGCGGCCTGCTGCACGATCCGGTTGACGGAGGCGGCGTCCACGACGGTGCTGTCCACGGTGGTGCCGTCGACCTCGTCGAGTCGCATGATCTCGAAGCGCATGGCTTCTCCCTTCGTCTGGTCATCCTCCTGCGGAGAACTACTGGTGTCGTCGTGACATACGTATTCAACGAGCTGCGTGTTACAAACATTCCCTACGCTAAAGAAATTTTTCGAACGGCTAACTACTGACCGGTAGGGCCGGTTCACGAGACTGACCGGGACCGGTTGTGTTCGCAGCGTGACCGCCGGGACAATGGAGTCGATGAACGACGACCTCGCGGCCCTGCGCTCCCGCATCGACCGCACGAACGAACTGCTCCAGCGCATGCTGCTCGAAGTGGCGAAGACGCCCTCGACCCATGCGATCTTCGTCGACGCGGGCTACCTCTACGCTGCCGCGGGTCGGCTGGTGGCCGGGACCGAGGACCGTCGCGCCTTCGACCTCGACGCCGAGGGCCTGATCGACGCGCTGATCGACCGCGCCCGCAGCATCTTCGCGGACAGCCGGCTGCTGCGCGTCTACTGGTACGACGGCGCCCGGCGCCGCATCCACACCGCCGAGCAGCAGTCCATCGCCGAACTGCCCGACGTCAAGGTGCGCCTGGGCAACCTCAACGCCAACAACCAGCAGAAGGGCGTCGACTCACTCATCCGTTCCGACCTGGAGTCCCTCGCCCGGCACCGGGCGATCAGTGACGCCGCCCTCCTCGGCGGCGACGAGGACCTGGTGTCGGCCGTGGAGGCGGCGCAGGGGTACGGCGCCCGCGTCCACCTCTGGGGCATCGAGGCCCCCGAGGGCCGCAACCAGGCCGAACCGCTGCTCTGGGAGGTCGACAGCCAGCGCACCTTCGACCTCGAGTTCTGCAAGCCGTACGTGTCCCGGCGCACCGCCCTCGCCTACGACGCGTCGGCCGCTGCCCGGCCCACCCGCGACGACGTCCGGTTCACCGGCGCCCAGATCGCGGCGAAGTGGCTCGCCGCCCGGGGCCGGGACGCCCTGGTCGAGCTGCTGCCCGGCCACCCCTACCTGCCCGGCTCCGTGGACCAGGACCTCCTCGTCGAGGCCGAGGGCATCCTCCAGTACTCCCTGCGCGGCCAGGCAGAGCTGCGCCGCGCCCTGCGGGACGGCTTCTGGGAGCACCTGCGGACGCAGTACTAGGCAAGGGAGCCGGACCCGTCCCAGAAGCCGGCGATCGCACGGGCCGTCGCGAGCGGCTGGTCGGTGTTGGGCGAGTGTTCCGCGCCCTCGATGACCGTGCGGTGGGCGCCGAGCCGTGCGGCCATCTCGTCCAGGAGCGGCACCGGCCAGGTGTCGTCGACCGCGCCGGACAGCACATGGCAGGGCAGCGGCACGGCGGCCAGTTCGGCGACCCGGTCCGGTTCGGTGCACAACTGGCGCCCGGTGGCGATGAGCTGGGCGGGCTTGTTGCCAAGCCAGCGCCGCCGCAGGTCCGCCCGGTCGTCGAGACCGCCGTCGAGCTCGCCGGCATCGGTCCCCTCGGGCAGCTCCATCGCCTGGATCGCGTCCCACACCTGAGCCATCGTCATCACGGTCAGCGCGTCCCGCAGCAGCTTCACGCGCTGCTGCTGGCCGGCGGAGATCTGTGCCGGCCCCGACGCCATCAGGGTGAGCGAACGGAAGGGGGAGTGGTCGGCGAGGACGGCCGCGCGGGAGATCTGACCGCCCAGGGAGTGCCCCAGCAGGTGCACCGGCGTACCGAGCGCCTCGGCCTGTGCCAGCACGTCCCGCGCCAACTCCTCCTGTGCGTAGGCGGACTCCTCGTGCTCCGGGCCGTCGGACTCGAACTGGCCGCGGCCGTCGACGGCGACGGTCCGGTACCCGCGCTCCGCGAGCGGCACCTGCAGCGGGTTGAAGTCCTCCTTGCTGCCGGTGAACCCGGGAACCAGCAGCGCGACCCCCTTGGGCTCGACACCGGCGACCACGGGCATGTCGACGACGGCGAACTCACCGCGGGCGGTGCGCAGCGCGTACGCGCGGGCGCCAGGAGGCGGGGCGAAGGTGGGCGGCTGGCTCATGCGCAGAGGCTATCGGGAGCGGTAGAAGGGCGGTACGCCGACGGCCCGGTCCCACACGAGGTGGGCCGGGCCGTCGGTCACTGCGTCGCTTGCCTCTCCGCGGGGCCGGGTCAGGCTTCCGGCGCCTCCACGGCCGCCGCCGCCTTACGGGTCCGGCGGGGCTTCGGCTCCGTGACCTCGGCCGTGTCGACCGCCGCCTCGGCCGTCTTGCGCGTACGGCGGCGCGGCTTGACCGCCGGCTCCTCGCTCGCCTGCGCCGGGATCTCGGCCACGGCCGCGGTCTTACGGGTGCGGCGTGCCGTGGGCTTGGCCTCGGCTTCGGCTTCGGCGGGTGCCTCGGGGGTGGTCGCCGCGGTCTTGCGGGTGCGGCGTGCCGTCGGCTTGGCTTCCGTTGCCTCGGCCGTGTCGACCGCTGCCTCGGCGGCCTTGCGGGTGCGGCGGCGCGGCTTGGCCTCGGTGGCTTCGGCCGTGTCGACCACGGTTTCGGGGGCGGTTGCCGCGGTCTTGCGGGTGCGGCGCGGCTTGGCTTCCGTGGCCTCGGCCGTGTCGACCGCTGCCTCGGTGGTGGCCGCCGTCTTGCGGGTGCGGCGTGCCGTGGGCTTGGCCTCGGCTTCGGCGGGTGCCTCGGGGGCGGTTGCCGCGGTCTTGCGGGTGCGGCGCGGCTTGGCTTCCGTGGCCTCGGCCGTGTCGACCGCTGCCTCGGCGGTGGCTGCCGTCTTGCGGGTGCGGCGTGCCGTGGGCTTGGCCTCGGCTTCGGCGGGTGCCTCGGGGGTGGTCGCCGCGGTCTTGCGGGTGCGGCGTGGCTTGGCTTCCGTGGCCTCGGCCGTGTCGACCGCTGCCTCGGCGGCCTTGCGGGTGCGGCGGCGCGGCTTGGCCTCGGTGGCTTCGGCGGTGTCGACCGTGGGCTCGGCGGCGGCTGCCGTCTTGCGGGTGCGGCGTGCCGTGGGCTTGGTCTCGGTGGCCTCGGCGGTGTCGACCGCTGCCTCGGCGGCGGCCGCCGTCTTGCGGGTGCGGCGGCGCGGCTTCTCCTCCGGCGTCTCCACGACGGGGGTCACCGCGGCCTCGACCGTGGGCGTCTCCTCGGCCGGTGCCACGACCGGTTCCGCCGACTTGCGGGTGCGGCGGCGGCGCGGCTTCTCGGCGGCGTCGGCAGTGGCCTCGCCCTCCGCCGTCGCAACGGCGGCCTCAGCGGCTGGGGCGGCCTCGGTCACCGGCGTCTCGACGGCCGGTGCCGCCTCCGCCGGAGCCCCGCCGCGGGTACGGCGACGGCGGCGCAGCGTACGCGGAGCGGTCGTCTCCTCCGCCGTGACCGCCTCGGCGGCCGGCGACGCCGACTCGACCGGAGCCGCGCCGGGCGCGGACTCCAGCGCGGCGCCACCGCGCGTGCGGCGGCGGCGGCGCGGCGTACGCGCCGGACGCTCGCGCTCGGCCGTGCGGGCCTGGCCGTCACGGGCGTCACCGCGACCGTTCCGCCCACCGCGGCCACGTCCACCGCGGCCGCCGGTCTCGCCCAGGTCCTCCAGCTCCTCCGCGTCCAGCCCGGCGCGCGTACGCTCCGAGCGCGGCAGGGTGCCCTTGGTGCCTTCGGGGATACCGAGGTCCGAGAACAGGTGCGGAGAGCTGGAGTACGTCTCCACCGGGTCGGGAAAGCCCAGCTCCAGGGCCTTGTTGATCAACTGCCAGCGCGGGATGTCGTCCCAGTCGACGAACGTGATCGCCGTGCCCTTCGCGCCCGCGCGGCCCGTCCGGCCGATGCGGTGCAGGTACGTCTTCTCGTCCTCGGGGGACTGGTAGTTGATGACGTGGGTGACGCCCTCGACGTCGATGCCGCGCGCGGCGACGTCGGTGCAGACGAGGACGTCCACCTTGCCGTTGCGGAAGGCGCGCAGCGCCTGCTCGCGGGCGCCCTGGCCGAGGTCGCCGTGGACCGCGCCGGAGGCGAACCCGCGGTGCTGCAGCTGCTCGGCGATGTCGGCCGCCGTGCGCTTGGTGCGGCAGAAGATCATCGCCAGTCCGCGGCCCTCGGCCTGCAGGATGCGGGCGACCATCTCCGGCTTGTCCATGGAGTGCGCGCGGTAGACGAACTGCTTGGTGTTCGCGACGGTCGCACCCGTGTCGTCCGGCGCGGTGGCGCGGATGTGGGTGGGCTGGGACATGTAGCGGCGCGCGAGGCCGATGACCGCGCCCGGCATGGTGGCCGAGAAGAGCATGGTCTGGCGCTTGACCGGGAGCATGTTGATGATCTTCTCGACGTCGGGCAGGAAGCCCAGGTCGAGCATCTCGTCGGCCTCGTCGAGGACCAGGCTCTTGATGTGCTTCAGGTCGAGCTTGCGCTGCCCGGCCAGGTCCAGCAGCCGGCCCGGGGTGCCGACGACCACGTCGACGCCCTTCTTGAGGGCCTCCACCTGGGGCTCGTAGGCCCGGCCGCCGTAGATCGCGGTGACGCGCACGTTGCGCACCTTGCCCGCGGTCAGCAGGTCGTTGGTGACCTGGGTGCACAGCTCGCGCGTGGGGACGACGACGAGCGCCTGCGGGGCGTCGGTGAGCGCCTCGGGCCGGGCGCGGCCGGCCTCGACGTCGGCGGGGACGGTCACGCGCTCGAGGAGCGGAAGGCCGAAGCCCAGCGTCTTGCCGGTGCCGGTCTTGGCCTGGCCGATGACGTCCGTGCCCGAGAGGGCCACGGGGAGCGTCATCTCCTGGATGGGGAAGGGAGTGGTGATGCCGACGGCCTCCAGGGCCTCGGCGGTCTCGGGAAGGATTCCGAGTTCTCGAAACGTCGTAGTCAGCGTGCTGCCTCTTCTGTGTGTGTGCGGCGCGAGGCGAGCGCGGGGGTCGTGTCGGACCGTGCCGGGGACGTCGGCTGCCGTACGGGCGAACCGCCATGGGCAAGCCGTGGCACGGGACCTCTGCCGACGCTCTAGCGCTCGAACCGCTTGAGGGTCCCTCCGGTTGTCGTAAGCGTCGAGCTGTACGGCCGGGAGGGCTGTCGGGTCGGAGCCGATCGGGCCACCGACCGGGCATCCTCATGCGTGCGGCCTGTCGAGGTACGTCGAGAAAGGTCGGCGTATCCAGCAGGCGCAATACCACCATACCCCGGATTCGCGCACATGCGATGGCCGATTCGGTCACGTCGTCGTCGTCACACTGGTTGACCAGGGGCTTCCTACGGGCGGCGAGCGGGTTATTGTGCGCTTCATGACGAGCTCTGACAAGCCTGACAACGCCACCGCCGAACACACCGGGGTCGCCGCCCAGGACTGGGCCAAGGCCTCCGCCGACCCGCAGTACCGCGCCGCGGTCGTGGACCTGCTCGGCGCGCTCGCCTACGGAGAGCTCGCGGCGTTCGAGCGGCTCGCGGAGGACGCCAAGCTGGCGCCCACCCTGGAGGACAAGGCGGAGCTGGCGAAGATGGCATCGGCGGAGTTCCACCACTTCGAGCGGCTGCGGGACCGGCTCACGGAGATCGGCGCGGAGCCGACCCCGGCCATGGAGCCGTTCGTCGCGGCACTGGACGGCTTCCACAAGCAGACCGCGCCCTCGGACTGGCTGGAGGGCCTGGTCAAGGCGTACGTCGGCGACTCGATCGCCAGCGACTTCTACCGCGAGGTCGCGGCCCGCCTCGACTCCGACACCCGTGAGCTGGTGCTGGCCGTCCTCGACGACACCGGGCACGCCGGCTTCGCGGTGGAGAAGGTGCGCGCCGCGATCGACGCGGACCCGCGCGTCGGCGGCCGCCTCGCCCTGTGGGCGAGGCGTCTGATGGGCGAGGCCCTGTCGCAGTCCCAGCGGGTCGTCGCCGACCGGGACGCGCTGTCCACGATGCTGGTCGGCGGCGTCGCGGACGGCTTCGACCTCGCCGAGGTCGGCAAGATGTTCTCCCGCATCACCGAGGGCCACACCAAGCGGATGGCGGCCCTGGGCCTGGCGGCCTAGGGCCTGTCCGGCGGATCACGTCGCAGACGCGCGGCTTGGCACGCCCTCCCCCACTCTCGGCTTCGCTCGAGCGGGGGGACCCCCATCGCGTCGACGCCCTCCTCCGCCTTGCAGCTGGACGCACCAAGCCCCGCTCACCAGCACCGATGAGGCACTGCCCGTTTCCTGCGACCTGATCCGCAGGACAGGCCCAGCCCTTCGTCGGGCGCGGTCCCGGCCGTGCCGGTGGCCGCGCCCCCGCCGGTCGCCGGCTACGCCGGCGCCGATCGTCGGCGCAGGCGGCCCGCCGGGCGCAGCAGCAGCGAGAGCGAGGCCGCGGAGACGACCGCCGCACCGAGCAGGCTCGGCAGGACGGTGCCGGTGCCCAGCGCGCTGTGCGTGACGAAGTCACCGAAGAGGGCTCCGGCGACGCCCGTGCCGAACACCAGGGCGCGGGCCGGCAGCCGGTGCGCCAGTCGGTGCGCCGCGGCCCAGGCGAGTCCCAGACCGATCAGGGCGGAGCCGAGAGCTTCCAAGATCATGACGGGGGTCCCTCCCACACGGCCGGCTGCGCTTCACGGTCGTAGCCCGTCATACCCGTGACCTGCGGAATGCAATCCTCGCTGTGTGCGTCCTGTGCAGGCTTCGTGGGTCCGTGCGCGGACATGATGAAGGGCCCGGCGGCGACCGGCCACCGGGCCCTTCACACTGCGCTCAGGGCGTCTCCCGCGTACGGACTACAGCGGGCCGAAACCCACCTTGCGGACCGTCGGCTCGCCGAGCTCCACGTACGCGAGACGGTCCGCCGGGACCAGGACCTTGCGGCCCTTCTCGTCCTCGAGGCTCAGCAGCTGCGTCTTCCCGGCCAGCGCCTCGGCCACCACGCGCTCGACCTCCTCCGCGCTCTGACCGCTCTCCAGAACGATCTCGCGGGGCGCGTGCTGCACGCCGATCTTGACCTCCACGGCTATGTCCCTCCGACGGTCAGTGAGTGCGCGACCTTCCGCGCCGTACCCAGCACACATTAGCCCGGTGAGGGGACCCGCATGCTCCGGGCGAGAACGCCAGGAGCGAACAGCACGCGGGAACAAACGCCCCGAAGCGTGTGATGCCGCGGAGGCACGTGGTCCTAGTGGTGCTCGATGCCGTGCAGCGGGAAGCCCGCGATGCCCCGCCAGGCCAGCGAGGTCAGCAGCTGCACCGCCTGATCGCGCGGGACGCTGCGGTCGCTGTGCAGCCAGGAGCGTGCCACCACCTGGGCGAGGCCGCCGAGACCGGAGGCCAGCAGCATCGACTCGGGCCGCGACAGGCCGGTGTCCTCGGCGATCACGTCGCAGATCGCCTCGGCACACTCGTTCGTGACCTTGTCGACGCGCTCGCGCACCGCGGGCTCGTTCGTCAGGTCCGACTCGAAGACCAGGCGGAAGGCGCCGCCGTCGTCCTCCACGTACGCGAAGTAGGCGTCCATCGTCGCCCGGACGCGCTGCTTGTTGTCGGACGTCGACGCCAGCGCGTTCCGCACGGCCTGGATCAGCGACTCGCAGTGCTGGTCCAGCAGGGCGAGATAGAGGTCGAGCTTGCCCGGGAAGTGCTGGTAGAGCACCGGCTTGCTGACCCCGGCGCGCTCGGCGATGTCGTCCATGGCGGCCGCGTGGTACCCCTGGGCCACGAAGACCTCCTGGGCGGCACCCAGGAGCTGGTTCCGGCGGGCACGGCGCGGCAGGCGAGTGCCCCGCGGGCGTGCCGCCTCTGTCTGCTCGATGGCTGTCACGCCGCCTCCAAAATCACGTCCACATGCGGTGTGCGCCGCGCGGCCATCGTACTTTTCGGTAACCGTGCTGTGCGCGGTGAGAGCGCAGAATTTCACGTACCGGACGCCGGCGAAAGACGTACGGACGCCCCTAAACAGGGCAGGTCGCCGTGGACCGGGGCGCCGATGGCCGGCCGCCGGTCAGCGGTAGTCGTCCTCGTCGAGGGTGACGACCCGTGCCTGTTCGACGAGGTCCGCCTCGTTCGCGCGGTCCGGGTCCACGCCGGTGAGGGGGTCGTCGTGGGCGGGGGCGATGTCCGCGTGCTGCTCGGCGGCGTCGCCCTCGGGGGCCTCGACGTCGATCTCCGTGAGGCCGTTCTCGGCCTCGTGATCCTCGAAGGTCTCGGGATCGGTGGGGTCATAGGCCATGGTGGGCTCCCTTCCTCGAACGTCCCTGGAATCAGCAGGGGCCACATGCGGGTGCCCTGTGTAAGAGCGTAGGAGACACCCGATGTGGGCGCTATGCCGTGTGCCGCCGATCGTTGTGCGGCTCACCAGTGACTGACCGGGGAGGAACGTTCCACTCTGTGACGGCGAACACATGAACCACTACGTGATCGTCTCGTAACATTGCCGCATGTCTTCGACCGAATTGCCGTCCGTCCCGGCCGCGAGCGTCCTTCCGAGGGTGTCGCCCGTCAGGGTCGCGGAGGGCGAGCGGCTCAGGTCGGTAAGACTGCCGGGGGTCACGCTGACCGTCCGGTCACGGCCGCCCGCGCGCGAGGGGCTGCCGCCCGCGCTGTACGTCCACGGGCTCGGCGGTTCCTCGCAGAACTGGTCGGCCCTGATGCTCGAGCTCGACGGCGTCCTCGACGGCGAGGCGGTCGACCTCCCGGGCTTCGGGGACTCCCCGCCACCGGACGACGGCGACTACTCCGTCACCGCGCACGCGCGCGCGGTGATCCGCCATCTCGACGCGGCCGGGCGCGGTCCCGTCCACCTCTTCGGCAACTCCCTGGGCGGCGCGGTCGCCACGCGCGTGGCCGCCGTCCGGCCCGATCTCGTACGGACCCTCACCCTGGTCTCGCCCGCCCTCCCCGAACTGCGTGTGCAGCGGACCGCGGTGCCGACCGGGCTGCTGGGCGTGCCCGGCGTCGCCGCGCTCTTCACCCGGTTCACCAAGGAGTGGACGGCCGAGCAGCGCGTCCGCGGCGTCATGGCCCTGTGCTACGGGGACCCCGGGCGGGTGTCGCCCGAGGCGTTCCGGCACGCCGTGGAGGAGCTCGAGCGGCGGCTGCGGCTGCCGTACTTCTGGGACGCCATGACGCGCTCCGCGCGCGGCATCGTGAACGCCTACACGCTCGGCGGCCAGCACGGCCTGTGGCGCCAGGCCGAGCGGGTCCTCGCCCCGACGCTGCTGATCTACGGCGGCCGTGACCAGCTGGTCGGCTACCGCATGGCCCAGAAGGCGGCCCGTGCCTTCCGTGACTCCCGTCTGCTGTCCCTGCCGGACGCCGGGCACGTGGCGATGATGGAGTACCCGGAGACGGTGGGCGCGGCGGTCCGGGAACTCCTCGCCGAGGTCGGGGACCTGGGGCCGGTTCGGGGTGCTGCCGCGGGCTCGGGCCCGGGCTCGGGAGCCGCGGGCGCCACCGGTGCGGATGCCGGGGGCGACAGCGCCGTCACGGGTACGGGGGGCTGAGGGGCGACGTGGGACGCCACAGCCGCCGCGGGAAGGCGCCCGACGCCGACTCCGCGGAGACAACCGCACAGACCGCCGCCGGGAGTGACACCGGGCCCGGCCCGGCGCCGGACCGACACCAGCCGGGCGCGGCCCGGCCGGCGACGCCGGGGGCCCGGCCGGACACCGCCCCCGTGCCGCTGCCGGGACAACGCCGGGCCCCGCTGAGCGGGGGACCGGCATACCGAGGGCCGCGGGTACCCGAGGGCACACCCGCGAAGGGGGCTCCGCGACTCTCCGACGGCACGCCTGCCCGTGGTGTGCAGCGTCCACCGGATGGCACGCCCGCCCGTGGTGTGCCGCGTACCCGGGGTGGCGGGCCCGCTCAGGGTGCGCCGCGCGCGGCCGACGGCACTCCGGCGAAGGGGACTTCGCGGCCGGCCGACGGCACGCCCGCCCGTGGTGTGCCGCGTCTGCCGGACGGCACCGAGGCCGGTGGTGTGTCGCGGGTTCCCGGCGGTGCCGTCGGCCACAGTGGCCCCCAGGCCCGTGGCGGTCACCCCGAGCAGCGGGAACCCGGCGGTGGCTGGGGCGAGTTCCGGGGCCGGGCCGTGCGTCCCGGCGCGGCCGGGACCGGGACCGGCGTGCCGGGACAAGGGGGTCCGGGCGGGCCCCGGAAGGAGTATCTGGACGCCTTCGACGAGGACGGCGGCGTCTTCGCGCCCCGGCCGGGAGTCGGCAGGCAGCGCGCCGATTCGTACGTCCCCGCCCCCGGGACCGCCGACGCGGACGACGTCGCACCGCCGACCGGTGAGCCCAAGCAGGCGAAGGGAGCCAAGGGTCGGACGTTCGCCGGCATCGCGGCGGCCGCCGTCACCACCGTGCTCGCGGTGATCGTGGCCGGGCAGGTCACCCACGGCCAGGACGGCACCGCCGCACGGTCCGGGGCCGCCACCGACCAAGCCCCCGGCACCGGCGACTCCGCCTCGCAGGGAACCTCCGCGGCTCCGGGCGTGGCGACGCTGACGTATGCGCAGAAGATGAGCGAGAAGTACCCGCTGAGCGCCACCCTGAAAGGCCCGGGGAAGTTCGACGCGGTCCCCGGCGCGGACAAGGCCCCCGGCAAGGGGCGGAAGTACACCTACCGCGTCGACATCGAGCAGGGACTCGGCCTGGACGGCGAACTCTTCGCCGAGGCCGTGCAGAAAACCCTCAACGACGACCGCAGTTGGGCCCACGCAGGCGCCCGCACCTTCGAGCGCGTCGGCTCCGGCAAGGCCGACTTCGTGATCACGCTCGCCAGCCCCGGGACCACCGCCGAGTGGTGCGCCAAGTCGGGTCTGGACACCACCGAGGACAACGTGTCCTGCGACTCGGCCGCCACCGAGCGCGTGATGATCAACGCCTACCGCTGGGCGCAGGGCTCGAAGACATACGGCGACAAAATCCACCCCTACCGTCAGATGCTCATCAACCACGAGGTCGGCCACCGGCTCGGCTACGGCCACGTCACCTGCGACAAGGACGGTGAACTGGCCCCGGTGATGCAGCAGCAGACCAAGTTCCTGAACCACGACGGGATCCACTGCCTGCCCAATCCCTGGCCGTACCCGAAGAGTTGACAGAGAGCGCTTGCGTCACATTGACACGCGCCGAAAGTTCGTTCATATTTCTGCGCATGTGGTCTAGTCATGCCGTCGACAGCAGCGCCGCCATCGAGCTGGCGCTCATCGGCGTGACCGCGCTCTGCGTGGCCGACATCCACTGTCGCTGACGCCGCCTCCTGGCGTTCGCGTCGCGACGTTCCCTCACCTCTCCGTGACCTGGTCACGGTTTTTTCGACGACCCGGCGCCGGGGCAGACGTCTGTTCACTTCCGTCTCACCCCTCGTCCATCTGTCTCATCATCCGAGAGGTCGTCATTCCGATGCGTCAACCGTCCATCAGAGCGCGCCGCCTGGCCGCGGCATCCGTCAGCCTGGTCGTGGCAGCGGGCGCCGCCGCGTGCGGGCCGAAGGACAACGATGCCAAGGCCTCCGGTGGTGACTCCACGCCCCACAAGGGCGGCACCCTCACGGTCCTCAACTCCGAGCCGCAGACGGACTTCGACCCCGCCCGCCTGTACACCTCCGGGGGCGGCAACGTCCCGTCCCTCGTCTTCCGTACGCTCACCACCCGCAACCGCGAGAACGGCGCGGCCGGCGCCAAGGTCGTCCCCGACCTGGCCACCGACACCGGGCGCCCGAACAAGGACGCGACCGTGTGGACGTACACCCTGAAGAAGGGCCTCAAGTACGAGGACGGCACCCCCATCACCTCGGCCGACATCAGGTACGGCGTCGAGCGTTCCTTCGCCCCCGAACTCTCCGGCGGTGCGCCCTACCTGAGGGACTGGCTGGTCGGCGCGGCGGACTACCAGGGGCCGTACAAGGACAAGAAGGGCCTGTCGGCCATCGAGACGCCGGACAGCCGGACCATCGTCTTCCATCTGAACAAGCCCGAGGGCGAGTTCCCGTACCTGGCAACGCAGACCCAGTTCACGCCGGTCCCCAAGAGCAAGGATACCGGCACCAAGTACGAGAGCCACCCGATCTCCTCGGGTCCGTACAAGGTCGTCAAGAACGAGAACGACGGCGAACACCTGGTCCTGGAGCGCAACAAGTACTGGTCGACGGCCGTCGACGCCGAGCGCAAGGCCTACCCCGACACCGTCGACGTACGGTCCGGGCTGGACTCCTCCGTGATCAACCAGCGGCTGTCCGCTTCCCAGGGCGCGGACGCCGCCGCGGTCACCACCGACACCAACCTCGGCCCGGCCGAACTCGCCAAGGTGTCCGGCGACAAGGAACTGGCCGCGCGCGTCGGCACCGGCCACTTCGGCTACACGAACTACCTCGCGTTCAACCCGAAGGTGAAGCCGTTCGACAACGCCAAGGTGCGGCAGGCGATCTCCTACGCCATCGACCGGTCCTCCGTCATCAACGCGGCGGGCGGTTCGGCGCTGGCCGAACCCGCGACCACCTTCCTGCCGAACCAGAAGTCCTTCGGCTACACGCCGTACGACCCCTTCCCGGCAGGCAGGACCGGCGACCCGGCCAAGGCCGAGGAGCTGCTGAAGGAGGCCGGCTACAAGTCCGGGCTCACCATCACCCTCACGCACTCCAACAGCAAGGACTTCGAGACCAGCCCGGAGATCGCGACCGCCGTCCAGGACGCGCTGAAGAAGGCCGGCATCACGGTCAAGCTGCAGGGCCTGGAGGACAACGACTACCGGGACAAGATCCACAGCGTGAAGACCGAACCCGGTCTCTTCCTCGCCCACTGGGGTGCCGACTGGCCCTCCGGCGGTCCCTTCCTCGCCCCGATCTTCGACGGCCGCCAGATCGTCAAGGACGGCGCCAACTTCAACACGGGCCAGTTCGACGACAAGTCGGTCAACGACGAGATCGACGCGATCAACAAGCTGACCGATCTGCAGGCCGCAGCCAAGCGGTGGGGCGCGCTGGACAAGAAGATCGGCGAGCAGGCCCTCGTCGTGCCGCTGTTCCACCCCGTCTACAAGCGCCTGGTCGGCAAGGACATCAAGAACGTCGTGATCAGCGACTGGACCGGCGTGCTGGACATCTCGCAGGTCGCGGTGAAGTAGCACCGTGAGCGAGGCACTTGTCGCCGTCGAGGCCGCCGGGGCGGACGCTTCCGTCCCGGCGGTCTCGGGGGCCCGTCAGTTCTGGCGGCGGCTGCGGCAGCAGCGCGCCGCCGTCGTCGCGGCGGCCGTCGTCGCCCTGCTGGTCCTGGTGGCGCTCGCCGCGCCGCTGCTCACCGCCCTGGAGGGCCAGGACCCCACCACGTACCACCCCTCCCTCATCGACTCCGCGCGCGGTGGCGTGCCCGTCGGCTCGTTCGGCGGCGTCAGCGCCGACCACTGGCTCGGCGTGGAGCCGCAGACCGGCCGTGACCTGTTCGCGCGGCTGGTGTACGGGGCGCGGGTGTCCCTCGGTGTCGCGCTGGCGGCGACGGTGGTGCAGATCGCCATCGGCGTCACCATCGGGGTCGCCTCCGCGATCGGCAACCGCTGGGTCGACCAACTGCTCAGCCGGGCCACCGAGGTCATCGTCGCCATGCCGCTGATGATCATGTCGCTGGCGCTGCTCGCGATCGTCCCGTCGAGCTTCCCGCGGCCCGTCCTGGTTTCGCTGGTCATCGGCCTCATCGCCTGGGGCAACGTCGCGAAGATCGTGCGCGCCCAGACGCTCACCCTGAAGGGGCTCGACTACGTCTCGGCCGCCCGGCTGAGCGGCTGGGGGACCTGGCGCATCGCCCGTCGGGAACTCCTGCCGGGTCTCGCCGCCCCCGTCATCACCTACGCGGCCCTGCTCGTCCCCACCAACATCACCGTGGAGGCGGCCCTGTCCTTCCTCGGCGTCGGCGTGAAACCGCCCACGCCCTCCTGGGGACAGATGCTCACCGCCGCCGACGTCTGGTACCAGGCGGCACCGCAGTACCTGCTGCTGCCCGCCGGCGCGCTGTTCCTCACGGTCCTCGCGCTCACCGTCCTCGGCGACGGCGTGCGCACCGCCCTCGACCCGCGCGCGGCCTCCCGGTTGCGCGTCGGCACGGGCCGGAAGCGGGAGGGGAAGGCATGAACGGCTTCGGTGGATTCGTCCTGCGCCGCGCCGTCGGCGCCCTGGTCACCCTGTTCGCCATCTCGGTGATCGTCTACGTCGTCTTCTACGTCACCCCCGGCAACGTCGCCCAGATCACCTGCGGTCCGCGCTGCTCGCCGGAGCAGGTGCACCAGGTCGCCCAGCAGCTCAGGCTCGGCGACCCGCTGTACGTGCGGTACTGGCACTTCCTGCTGGGGCTCGTCGCCGGCCAGGACTACTCGACGGGAACGTCCGTGGCGCACTGCCCGGCGCCCTGCCTGGGGTTGTCGTACCGGAGCGACCAGCAGGTCACGGACCTCATCCTGACGAAACTGCCCGTCAGCCTCTCGCTCGTGCTCGGCGCGATGGTGCTGTGGCTGGTCCTCGGTGTCGGGACCGGTGTGCTGTCGGCCTGGCGACGCGGCCGGATCTCCGAGCGGGTCCTGACCGCGGTCACGCTCGCCGGCACGGCCACCCCCGTGTTCGTCATCGGGCTCGTCCTGATGATCGTCGTCTGCGGCGAACTGCAGCTGCTGCCCTTCCCGGAGTACGTGAACTTCACCGACGACCCCGAGCAGTGGGCGTGGAACCTACTGCTGCCCTGGCTGTCGCTGGCGCTCATCGAGGCCGCCGCGTTCGCCCGGCTGACCAGGGCGGCGATGCTGGAGACGCTCGCCGAGGACCACATCCGCACCTTCCGCGCGTACGGCGTGGGGGAGCGGTCGATCGTGGGACGGCACGCGCTGCGCGGCGCGCTGGCGCCCGTCATCGCGCTGAACGCCAACAACGTCGGCTCGGCCGTCGGCGGCGCGGTCCTCACCGAGACCCTGTTCGGCCTGCCCGGCATCGGCCAGGAGCTGGTGCACGCGGTGAACGTCGTCGACCTGCCGGTGGTCGTCGGCATGGTCCTGGTCGTCGGCTTCTTCGTGGTCCTCGCCAACGCCGTCGCGGACGTGCTGTACGCGGTGGCCGACCGACGGGTGGTGCTCGCATGAGCCTGGTGGAAGTCACGGACCTGAGCGTCGCGTTCGGGTCCCTGAGGGCCGTGGACGGGCTGTCGTTCCGGCTGGAGCCCGGCGCCGCCCTCGCCCTGGTCGGAGAGTCCGGGTCCGGCAAGTCGACGGTCGCCGGTGCCCTGCTCGGCCTGCACCGGGGCACGGGAGCCCGGGTCGGCGGCTCGGTCCACGTCGCCGGCACCGATGTGCAGCAGGCCTCGGAAGAGGAACTGCGGCGGCTGCGCGGGGCGAAGGCCGCCATGGTCTTCCAGGACCCGCTGTCCTCGCTCGACCCGTACTACGCGATCGGCGACCAGATCGCCGAGGTGTACCGCGTGCACACACGCGCGTCACGGCGGGCGGCACGCGCGCGGGCCGTCGAGGTGCTGGACCGGGTGGGCATCCCGGACGCCTCGCGGCGGTCCCGTTCCCGGCCGCACGAGTTCAGTGGCGGCATGCGCCAGCGCTCACTGATCGCCATGGCGCTGGCCTGCGAGCCGGAACTGCTCATCGCCGACGAGCCGACCACCGCCCTCGACGTGACCGTCCAGGCCCAGATCCTCGACCTGCTGCACGGTTTGCGCGAGGAGACCGGCATGGGCCTGCTGCTCGTCACCCACGACGTCGGCGTGGCCGCCGAGAGCGTCGACGAGGTGCTGGTCATGCGGCACGGCAAGGCGGTCGAGCGCGGCTTCGTCGGCTCCGTCCTGGGAGCGCCCGCCGAGCCGTACACCCGGGAGCTGCTCGGCGCGGTGCCCCGCGTGGACGCGCCCCGTGCCGCCTCCGGGGCGACCGAGGAGGTCGTACTGGAGGCGACCGGTCTGCGACGCGAGTTCGGCCGCGGCAAGGGCTCGTTCACGGCAGTCGACGACGTGTCGCTGACGGTCCACCGGGGCGAGACCCTCGGTGTCGTCGGTGAGAGCGGCAGCGGCAAGACGACGCTCGGGCGCATGCTCGTGGGACTGCTGGAGCCGACGGCGGGCGAGGTCCGTTTCGAGGGCGGTGCGGTGAGCGGCGTGAACCCGGCCGTGCAGATGGTCTTCCAGGACCCCGTCTCCTCCCTCAACCCCCGCCGCAGCGTGGGCGAGTCCATCGCCGACCCGCTGCGCGCGCGGGGAGACCGGGACGAGGAGCGCATCCGCGGACGCGTGACGGAACTGCTGGAACGCGTGGGACTCCAAGGGGCGCACTACGACCGCTACCCGCACGAGTTCAGCGGCGGACAGCGTCAGCGCGTGGGCATCGCGCGGGCGCTCGCGGCCGACCCGCGCGTCATCGTCTGCGACGAACCCGTCTCCGCCCTGGACGTCACCACCCAGGCCCAGGTGGTGGCGCTGCTCGGTGAGCTGCAGCGGGAACTCGGACTCGCGCTGGTGTTCGTGGCGCACGACCTCGCCGTGGTGCGACAGGTCAGCGACCGGGTCGCGGTGATGCGCCGCGGGCGGATCGTGGAGTCCGGGCCCGCGGACGAGGTGTACGACAACCCGCAGGACCCGTACACCCAGCAGTTGCTGGCCGCCGTACCCGCCCTCGACCCCGACGTCGCGGCCGAGCGGCGGGCCGCCCGCCGGGAGCCGGCCGCGGCGTGACCGGGCGAGACGTGACCCGGCGCGTCCGCCCGATTGCCTAGCGCGACAGAACGCGACCCGCACGGGAAAGTTACGACCGTTCACCCCTTTTGGTGGCGCGATGGACAACCGTCCGTCGCGCCACCGGCTTGTCCGCATACGTTCGTCCCGCTGCGAGCCGCCGGGACGAACGGCGGCCGGCCAGACGTGAGATCGGGGGTGCACACGTGCGCATCGGACTGCTGACGGAGGGTGGCTACCCGTATGTGGGCGGTGACGCCGGACTCTGGTGCGACCGGCTCGTACGCGGGCTCGGGCAGCACGAGTTCGACATCTACGCGCTCAGCCGCAGCCGGCGGCAGGAGGACGAGGGATGGGTCCCGCTGCCACCGCACGTCAGCCGGGTGCGCACCGCACCACTGTGGACCGCCGAGGACGAGGGGGCGGCATACGGCAGGCGCGCGCGCCGACGCTTCACCGAGTGCTACGGCGAACTCGCCGCGGCGGTCTGCGCCGGGCCGGACGCCACGTCCGACACCGGATCCGACGCCGCGTCCGACGCCGCCTCGGGTACTGCCTCGGGCACGGCCTCCGGAGCAGCCTCGCATGGGGCCTCCGCCGCTGCCTCGACTCACCTGACGGACCGTTTCGGCAATGCGCTGTTCGAACTCGCCGAACTGGCCCGCGAACAGGGCGGATTACCCGGCACGCTGCGCTCCGAGACCGCCGTACGCGCCCTCGAGCGCGCCTGTCGCGCGCCCGGCGCCCAACGTGCGGCGCGCGAGGCCCGCGTTCCCGGACTGCTCACCGTCGCCGCCCATCTCGAACGCGTCCTGCGCCCCCTCTCCCTCGACTGGTACGCGGACGACGGCCTCGGCTCGGTGGACCTGTGCCACGCGGCGACCGGCGGCTCCGCGGCCCTGACCGGACTCCTCGCCGGCCACTTCTGCGAGGTGCCGCTGCTGGTCACCGAGTACGGCGTACAGCTGCGCTCCCACTACCTGGCCTCCGGCCCCGGCACCGCGGCCCCGGCCGTACGATCGCTGCTCGCCTCCTTCCACCGCCTGCTCGCCACCGAGGTCTACCGGCGGGCCGCGATCATCACGCCCGGCAACGCGCACGCCCGCCGCTGGCAGGAGCGCTGCGGCGCGGACCGCACCCGGATCCGCACCGTCTACCCGGGGCTGGAGGCGTCCCGCTTCGCGGAGACCGGCGAGTCCCCGGACCGCGCCGATCCGGACACCCTGGTCTGGGTCGGCCGGGTGGACCCCGCCAAGGACCTCGTGTCGCTGCTGCACGCCTTCGCCGAGGTGCGCAGGGCCGAGCCCGCGGCCCGGCTGCGCATCGTGGGCGCGGCGACCGGACGCGAGGCCCAGGAGTACCTGGGCCACTGCAAGGTGCTCGCCGCCCAGCTCTTCCCGGACGAGGCGACGGGCGCCCACGCGGTCGGCGAGAACCCCGTCTCCTTCGAGGAGATCGGCGCTCCGGAGGCACCCACCCTCGCCGACGCCTACGCGGCGGGCACCGTCGTCGTCCTCTCCAGCGTCGTCGAGGGTTTCCCGATCAGCCTGGCCGAGGCCATGCTCTGCGGCCGGGCCACGGTCTCCACGGACGTCGGCGCGGTGGTCGAGGCCGTCGGCGGCACCGGACTCGTCGTCCCCCCGCGCAATCCGCGGGCACTCGCCGAGGCGTGCGTGGCATTGCTGCGCGACCCCGAGCGCCGTGCGCGCCTGGGCGCCGCCGCCCGCGCCCGCGCCCTCGAACTGTTCACCGTCGAGCAGAACGTCGCCGCGTTCCACCGCATCTACCTGGAGATCGTCGCGCACTGTCCCGTGCGCCGCCCGATCCTCGACGAGACCGGTGACCCCCTCCCGTTCGCCGTCCCCGCCGAGGCCCACCTGCCCGGCCACTGGCCCGACCCCGCGACCCGCGTCGTCGGCCGCGCCGGCCCGGGATGGGCCGGCGGCGACGCACTGGCACAGGCCACCGGGCCGGCGGCGGAGGGGGCACGATGAGCAGCCTGGAGGAACTGGACCAGCCGGGAGTCCCCGACGGCCCCGGAGCATGGGCACACGACGACACCCACGACGGCACCCACGACGGCACCGAGGACTCGGGCGGCACGCGCGGGCAGGCCCGCCGCCGAGGGGCCGCCGACCCGGTCAAGGCCCTGATGCACCGTCACCGCGAGCTGTGCGAAGGGGCCGTGGACCCGCTGGAGATCGCGGCGGGTCTCGAGGCACACGGTGTCACCGACCGCACTGCCGCACGCTTCCGGCACCGGGACGTCTTCTCGCTCGCCGAGGAGATGTTCGCCCGCGTGTCCCGCGACGGCGAGACCCCTCCGCCCACCGGCGCCACCGCACCTCCCCGGGCACGCCTCGGCTGGGCGCTGCTCACCCTCCTGCCCGGCGCCCTCGGCGCGGCGGTGGTGACAGGACTGCACCTCACCCCCGGCCGGCCGCGTCCCCTGGCCGCCGCGGTCGGCCTCCTCGCCGTGCTCCTCGCCTTACGCGCGGCCCTGCGCCGGGGCCCGCTGAGCACGCCGGCCGGCACACGCGCGTGGCGCACGGCGACGGGCACACGCGTGTCGACCGCGTGGCTGCTGGTCTACGCCCTGCTCGGCGACGGCCTGCTCCGAGCCGCCCTGGACGGCGGCCCCCACGGGCTGCCGACCGGCACGGCGGACGGCCCCTGGCCCCTGGCCACCGCGCCCGTCCTGGCCCTCGTCCTGAGCTGCGCCCCGGCGGCCTGGTGCGCCCACCTGTTCACCGTGCGGGCCCGCCGCAGACTCGCGTCCAGCCGGGGCCTGGAGGAGTTCTCCGCCGCCGCGCGACCGCTGCTGTTCGGCACGTTCGTCCTCTACCTCGGCGCCCTAGCGGCCCTGCTCGCCCTCTGCGGCGCGGCCCTGCACCAGCCCGCCGTCCACCCCCAGGCCCTCGCCCTGGGCGCCCTCCTCCTGACGGCCCGCCTGCTCGCCGTCCACCGTCACCGCCACGCCCCGGCTCTCGTCCTGGCCGTCGCAGCCGCGACCGAGGCCGCGGCCCCCGCCCTGGTCCTCGCGGGCCGCCTCACCGGACGCCCCTTCCTGGCCACCCCCGTCGAGTTCCTCGTGGACACCTGGGGTCCGGGCGGCGTACCCACTCTCGCCTGCGCGAGCGCGGCCATGGCCCTGCTGGTCCACGCCGGCCGCACCCTGACCCGGGCCTCGGCCCACGCATCGGCGGAAGACCGAACGGGCCCGGCGGGCGGGACGGGCCGGACGGAAGAGCCGACGGCAGAGGGGACGCGAGACCACACATGACGCCAGACCGGACATGACGGACCCACGACCGGCTCCCCGCCCCATGGAGGCCGCCCCGTGATCTGACCACCCAGCCGCAGGCGCCGGCCCACCGCCGGAGGCAACCGCACCACCGCCCTTGAAGGAGAACACCAGATGACCACCTCCCGACCCGGAGCGTCCGGAGCCACCGGAGCATCCGGAGCACGCATCCCGGGAGCCGCCCGATGAGAGTCCTGCTGATCGGAGCCAACGGCTACCTCGGCCGCTTCGTCGCCGACCGCCTGCTCGCCGACCCGGCCGTCCAGCTCACCGCACTCGGCCGCGGCGACGACGCCGACGTCCGCTTCGACCTCGCGACGGGCAGCCCCGGAGCCCTCACCCGCTTCCTCGACGCGGTCCACCCGGGCGTCGTCATCAACTGCGCGGGCGCCACCCGCGGCGGTGCCCGCGAGCTCACCCGGCACAACACCGTCGCCGTCGCCACCGTTTGCGAAGCCATGCGACGCAGTGGCTGCGTCGCCCGGCTGGTGCAGATCGGATGCGGCTCCGAGTACGGCCCCAGCCAGCCCGGCTCCTCCACCGCCGAGGACGCCGTGCCCCGCCCCGGCGGTCCGTACGGCGTCAGCAAGCTCGCGGCCACCGAGTTGGTCCTCGGCTCCGGCCTCGACGCCGTCGTGCTGCGCGTCTTCTCGCCCGTAGGCCCCGGTACGCCGGCAGGTTCCCCGCTCGGCCGCCTCGCCGAGGCGATGCGCCGCGCCATGCAGTCCGGCGACGGCGAGCTCAAGCTCGGCGGTCTCGGTGTCCAGCGGGACTTCGTCGACGTACGCGACGTCGCCCGCGCCGTCCACGCCGCCTCGCTGTCCGCCGCGCAGGGGGTCATCAACATCGGCTCGGGTCGCGCGGTGCGACTGAGGGACGCCGCCTCCGTCCTGGCCCGGGTGGCCGGGTACGGCGGCGCCCTGCACGAACTCGACGGACCGCCCGGACCGCTCCGGCCCCCCATCGGCCACCCCCGCCCCGACGGCGACCACTCCCCGGTCGCGTACCCGTACCCGGACGGCTGCGGCAGCTGGCAGCAGGCCGACGTGCGGACCGCCCGGGACCGGCTCGGCTGGCGACCGCGGATCAACCTCGAGGAGTCCCTGGCCGACATCTGGATGGAGGCGGCATGCCGCATGTGACCGGCACCAGGTCGGGCGCGGCGAGCACCGGCGTCCGCACCGGCCTGGGCGTGCCCGGCTACGCCCACCCCCTCCTCGCCCCGGCCGAGTGGGCCGGACTGGCCCGGCCCGGCACGCCCCTGGACTGGGTCGTCCTCGACGTCGCCCGGGGCCCCGGCGTCCGCCCCGACCCGGACTGCCTCCAGGCGGCGGGCCGGCTGCGCAACGCCGGTGTCCGCGTCCTCGGCCACCTGGACGTCGCGTACGGCACCCGGGCCTTCGGTGAGCTGGTCGCCGACGCCCACCGCTTCCTGGACTGGTACCAGGCCGACGGTTTCCTGCTGGACCGCTGCCCCGCCGAACGCGCCGCGCTCGGCGAGGTCCGCCGCACGGTCGCCACCCTCCGTGTGATCCGCGACGACGCCCACATCGTCCTCGGCCATGGCACCCACCCGTATCCGGGGTACGCCGAGAACGCCGACCAACTGGTGACCTTCTCCGGCTCCTGGAGCGACTACCGCTGGTCGCAGGTCGCCGAGTGGACCGCCGACTACCCGCCGGACCGCTTCTGCCACTTCGTGCACGGGGTGCCCCGCGGCCACCTCGACGAGGCGCTGCGCATCGCCCGCTGGCAGGGCGCGGCGACCATCTGGTTCACCGACCGCACGGACCGCGGCGGCCGCGCCGACCCCTGGCAGGGCATGCCCGGCTACTGGGACGAGATCGTCTCGCGTGTCGGAACGGGTGTCTCGGAATGAAAAAGGCCGTGGCAGTGTTACGGGAAGAACAACCGTACTGTTTGACCGACCAACGGAGTCCCCGTGTCGCTGCCACCCCTGGTCGAGCCCGCTCCTGAGCTCACCGTAGACGAGGTCCGCCGGTACTCCCGCCACCTGATCATCCCGGACGTCGGGATGGACGGGCAGAAGCGGCTGAAGAACGCCAAGGTGCTCTGTGTGGGCGCCGGCGGCCTGGGCTCGCCGGCGCTGATGTACCTGGCCGCCGCGGGCGTCGGCACGCTCGGCATCGTGGAGTTCGACGAGGTCGACGAGTCGAACCTGCAGCGTCAGATCATCCACAGCCAGTCCGACATCGGACGCTCCAAGGCCGAGTCCGCGCGTGACAGCGTCAAGGGCATCAACCCGTACGTGAACGTGATCCTTCACCAGGAGCGGCTCGAGGCCGACAACGTGATGGACATCTTCAGCCAGTACGACCTGATCGTCGACGGCACGGACAACTTCGCGACCCGCTACCTGGTCAACGACGCGTGCGTGCTGCTGAACAAGCCGTACGTGTGGGGTTCGATCTACCGCTTCGACGGCCAGGCCTCGGTCTTCTGGTCCGAGCACGGCCCCTGCTACCGCTGCCTCTACCCGGAGCCCCCGCCCCCCGGCATGGTCCCCTCCTGCGCCGAGGGCGGCGTCCTGGGCGTGCTGTGCGCGTCCATCGGCTCCATCCAGGTCACCGAGGCGATCAAGGTCCTCACCGGCACCGGTGATCCGCTGGTCGGCCGCCTGATGATCTACGACGCCCTGGAGATGCAGTACCGCCAGGTCAAGGTCCGCAAGGACCCGAACTGCGCCGTCTGCGGCGAGAACCCGACCGTCACCGAGCTCATCGACTACGAGGCCTTCTGCGGCGTCGTCTCCGAGGAGGCCCAGGCTGCGGCCGCCGACTCCACGATCACTCCCAAGCAGCTCAAGGAGTGGATCGACGAGGGCGAGAGCATCGAGATCATCGACGTCCGCGAGCCCAACGAGTACGAGATCGTCTCCATTCCCGGCGCCCGGCTGATCCCGAAGAACGAGTTCCTCATGGGCACCGCCCTCGAGGGCCTCCCGCAGGACAAGAAGATCGTCCTGCACTGCAAGACGGGCGTCCGCAGCGCGGAGGTCCTCGCCGTCCTGAAGTCCGCGGGCTTCTCGGACGCCGTACACGTCGGCGGCGGCGTCATCGGCTGGGTCAACCAGATCGAACCGGACAAGCCGGTCTACTGAACCGCGGTTCGCTCCACTCGTCCCGCGTCGGGGGCTCCGCGCACCAAGGGTGCGCGGAGCCCCCGACGTCGTCATGAGCAGACCTTGCCGTCCTTCGGGACCGTGCCGTTCAGCAGATAGGCGTTCACCGTCGAGTCGACGCAGTCGCTCCCACGGCCGTATGCCACGTGGCCCTCGCCCTTCCAGGTGAGCTCGATGCCGACGCCCGGGCCCAGTTCGTCGGCCATTCTGCGGGTGCCCTCGTACGGTGTCGCCGGGTCGCCGGTGTTGCCGACGAGGAGGATCGGCGCCGCGCCCGGTGCGCTCACCTCCGGGGTCTCGTACTGTCCGGACACCGGCCAGTCGTGGCACCAGCCGGCCGTGTCCCAGCCCAGGAAGTCCCCGAAGACCGGCGAGATCTTCTCGAATTCGGGCAGCAGCTTCCTCGTCTCCCGGAGCGTGGGCCGCTCCTTGTTGTCCAGGCACGATATGACCCGTTGGGCGTGGGTCGTCGTGCCGTAGTGCCCGGAAGAGTCACGTTCGTTGTAGTCGTCGGCGAGTGCGAGCAGTTCCGTACCGTCTCCCGCTTCCGCCGCCGCGAGAGCGCTGGTCAGTTCCGGCCAGCGGGACTCGCTGTACAGCGGCAGGACGATGCCGGTGACGGCCTGTGTCTGCGTCAGTTTCCGCCCGGACGACGCGGGCAGCGGCCGTGCGTCGATGCGCTTCAGCAGGTCCGCGATCTTCTGCGTGCCCTGCTTCGGGTCCTGGCTCCGCGACCTCAGGTAGTCGTCGAGTGCCCGCTGGAAGCCCCTGGCCTGGTTCTCGGCGTGGCCCACGGCGTCCGCGCTCGGGTCGACCACCGCGTCGAGGACCAGACGGCCCACGTGTCGCGGGAACAAGTGGGCGTAGACGCCGCCCAGTTCGGTTCCGTAGGAGAAGCCGAAGTAGTGCGTCCTGGTGTCGCCGAGCACCTGGCGGATCAGGTCCATGTCGCGGGCGGTATCGGTGGTCGAGACATGGGCCATCAGTTTCCCGGCGGCTCGCGCACAGCCTTTGCCGAAGTCCGCGGCGTCCTGAAGATAGGCCTTCTCCTCGGCCGGGGTGTCGGGTGTGGCGTCCACCGTCTCGGCGGCCTGGATGTCCTTGTCGCTGCGGCAGCGGACGCCCTCGCTCGCCCCCACCCCACGCGGGTCCCAGCTCACCAGGTCGTACCGCTCGCGCAGCGCGGACATGGTGGGCCCGAAGGCGGGCATGGTCGACACGCCCGAGCCGCCGGGTCCGCCGAAATTGAACAGCAGCGAGCCGATGCGGTCACCGCCGGTGGCCTTCGCCCGGACAAGCGCCAGGCCGATGGTGTCGCCCTCGGGCCTGCTCCAGTCGAGCGGCGTCTTCAGCGTCGCGCACTGCCACTCACCGCTCGGCGCGGAGGAGCCCCCAGTGGCCTTGCAACGACCCCAGCCGAGCTTCTGCGACGCGAGCGAGGCGGGGAGGTCCGCGGCGGACGCGCCGCTCGGCGCCGTCGATGGCGGGCCGGACCGCCCCTTGCCCTCGTCCCCGCCCGACGATCCGCCGCTGCAGCCGGCCAGCAGCAGCGTGGCGGCGACCGCGGCCGACCACCGTACGAAACGCGACATGCGCACCCCCGTTCCCTGGCCCTCCGCGTCTCGTGGCGGTGAGCTCTCCGGCCATGGTAGGCGGATCTTCCCGGACCGGTTCCGACCTGTGGATAACCTTCTGACCTGCGCATTCATGGGGACGTTCGAGGTCGTCAGGAACAGACGGTCCCTGCGGCGGGCACCTTCCCGTCCAGCAGATAACCGTTCACCGCGTCCTGTACGCACCTGTTCTTGCTGTCGTACGCGCCGTGTCCCTGTCCCCTGTACGTCAGCTCGACTCCGACGCCCTTGCCGAGCGAGTCCACCATCTTCTTCGCACCCTCGTACGGCGTCGCCGGATCCCCGGTGTTGCCGACGACGAGGATCGGCGCCGATCCGGGCGCGCTCACGTCGGGATGGTCGGCGGCGCCCGGCACGGCCCAGTCGGTGCAGCCGACCAGACCCCAGGCCAGGTAGTCCCCGAACAGGGGCGAGGCGGCGCGGAACTCGGGCAGCCGCTGCTGGACGTAGGCGCTGGTGTAGCGGGATTTCTCGTCGGAGCAGTTGATGGCGATGTTCGCCGCGGTGATGTTGCTGTACTCCCCGTTCTCGTCGCGGCCGTTCATCGAGTCGGACAGCAGCATGAGGATCTTGCCGTCGCCGCCGTAGGCCTGCTGGAGCCCCTCGGTGAGGTACTCCCAGAAGTCCTTCGAGTACAGGGACTGCGCGATGCCGTTGGTCGCGTCGGTCTGGGTCAGCTCACGCGGCAAGACCCCGGGGATCGGCTTGCGCTCGAGGTCGCTCAGCAGCTTGGCGATGCGGGCCTTGACGTCCTGCGGGGTGTCGCCGATCGGGCACTCGGTCGTCTTGGAGGTGCAGTCCTCGGCGAAGTTGTCCAGCGCGAGCTGGAAGCCCCTGGCCTGCCCGAGCGAGCTCTGTTCGGCGTTCTGCGTGGGGTCGACGACCGCGTCGAACACCGCGCGGCCGACGTGCCTCGGGAACAGGTGGGCGTAGACGGCGCCGAGTTCGGTGCCGTAGGAGATGCCGAAGTAGTACAGCTTGGCGTCGCCGAGGACCTTCCGCATCAGGTCCATGTCGCGGGCCGCGTCCGTGGTGCGCACATGCGGCAGGATCTTCGCCGAGTGCTTCTCGCAGGCCGCGTTGAACATCTTGGTGCGGTCCAGGAGCCGGGCCCGTTCGGCGCCGTTGTCCGGTGTGGCGTCCTGCTGGAAGTACTCGTCGAGCTGGGCGTCGTTCTCGCACTCCACGGGGGAGCTGCGGCCCACGCCGCGCGGGTCGAAGCTGACCAGGTCGTAGCGGGTGCGCAGCTTGGCGTAGTCCTCGCCGAACGCCGGCAGCGTGCTGACACCGCTGCCGCCGGGCCCGCCGAAGTTGAACACCAGCGAGCCGATCCGCCTGCTGGCCGGTCCGCTCGCTGCGGCCCGGATCAGCGCGAGGCCGATGCGATCGCCCTTCGGCTTGCTCCAGTCGAGCGGCGCCTGCAGCGTGGCGCACTGCCACACCGTCCCGTCCGGCAGCGGCGAGGGGGCGCTGCCGCCGCCTTCCGCGGCCGAAGGAGCGGGGCAGTCCTTCCAGTCCAGTTTCTGCGCCGTCAGGTCCCCGTCCTTGCTGCCGTCACCGCACCCCGCCGGCAGCAAGGACAGCAGCACGGCGGACACCAGGGCGGCGGCTCGGATCCGGAAGCGGCGCATACTCCCATCCTGGGGGCGCGTCCGCCGGGGCGCGCGGGGCGCAGGCCGTACGAGGTACGCCCCGCGTGCGTCCGGGCGGGGCGTACGCCGGGCAGGCCCTACAGTGCGCCCTTGCGCGTCAGCTGGTTGAAGGCCAGCCAGCCCGGCAGGACCGGCAGCCACAGCGTCAGCAGCCGGAACAGCAGGACGGCCGGTGCGGCGACCTCCTTGGGCAGGCCCACGGCGATGAGCCCGACGGTCAGGGTGGCCTCGACCGCTCCGACGCCGCCCGGGGTGGGCGCCGCGGAACCGAGCGCGTTGCCTGCCAGGAAGACGACGGCGACACTGGCGATGCTCAGCGAGGTCGTGCCGTCGCCGAACGCCCGGATCGACGCGTCCAGGCACATCACGAAGCAGGCCGTCAGCAGCAGCATGCCGCCGATGCCGGTGACCAGCTTCTGCGGGCGCTGCAGAACGTCCAGCATGCGCGGCACGACACCGGCGAACAGCGACCGCACGCGCGTGACGACGAACTTCCGCAGGAACGGCACCGACGTCACCACGAGTACGAGCACCGCCACCGTCAGCAGACCGGCGATGACCGTCCGGGACGGGGACAGCGACGGCGTCTTCTCGGTCCCGGTCAGATAGCCGAAGGACAGCAGCATCAGGATGTGGCAGCCGAGCCCGGCGAGCTGCGAGCCGCCGACGCTCGCCACGGCGAGCCCCGGCCGCACTCCGGCGCGCTGCAGGAACCGCGTGTTGAGTGCCACACCGCCGACCGCGGCCGGTGCCACGATCTTCACGAACGAGCCGGCCACCTGAGCCGCCACGGCCCGCGCGAACGACACCCGCTCCGGCACGAACCCGAGGAGCTGCATCGCCGCCGCGACATAACTGAGCGCGGCGAACAGCACGGCCGCGACGACCCATCCCCACTGGGCGTTCGCCACGAGCGGTCCGAACTCGATGTGCGTGAGCTGCGTCAGCAGGAAGTAGGCACCGATCGCGCCGGCGATGAAACTGATCAACGTGCGCGGTCGCACCCGCTCCAGCCGGGCCGGCTCCACGGGCGCCTGCGGCCTGATGCGCAGCACCTGGTGCCGGATCTGGGTGAGCAGGTCCTCCTCGCGCGCTTCCTCCAGGGCCTCGTCGATGGCCCGCTTCTCGGCCCGCTGCTCGGCCCGCACGGTCTTCTTGTCGGGCTTCTCCAGTGCGGGTCTGCTGTCGTCCGAGGCTTCCTCCAGGCGGGCCTGTTTGGCCTGCCGGGACGCCTCGAGCACGGCGTCACGCTCGCGTTGGGCCCGCTCCCGGGCCAGTTTTCGCAGCGTGGCGCGAGTGGAGCGGGTCAATGCGATCGGCTGGAGCATCGGCAGGCAGTCGGCGACCGCGTCGGGGCCGAGGACGCCGACCGCGGAGGCCACCGCCCGTTCGGCGCCCACCCGGAGGCCGAGCGTCGTGACCAGCTGGGCGACGTCCATGCGCAGCAGGAGGTCACCGGCCGCGATCTCGCCGCCGCGCAGGTCGGTGAGGATCACCGTGCCGGAACGATCCACCATAATCGCGTCACCCGCGAGCCTGCGGTGTGCGATGCGCCGGGACTGCAGGGCCTGCACCTGGTGCCAGGTGTTGCGCAGCAGGTCGTCGGTGATCTCCTCGTCGGCCAGCGAGTCGAGGGTGCGCCCGCCGGTGTGCTCGTAGACGAGCATGACGGCGTCGGGACCCAGCTCCGAGGTGGCGATCAGCTTCGGCGCGTTGGCACCCGCCGCGATGGCCGCATACGCCAGCAGCGCCTCCTGTTCCAGCGCCTGGCGCAGCGACTGGAGGCTGGAACGGGTGGCGAAGCCGCGCAGGGTGAGGTTGCGCCACGCCCGGTAGAAGAAGCCCTGGGCCTGCTGCTCCCGGTCGACGACCGTGACGTCCAACGGCGGGCCGTCCTCCAGGGTGACGAAGTAGCGTCGGCCGCGGTCCCCGTCGGTGTCCGGGGCGTCCTCGCGGGCCGCGCTGACCGGGTGGAAACCGACGTGCCGCAGCCCTGCCATCAGGGTCTGGCCGGTGGGCCGGACGTTGGGGGAGCCGACCGCGTACAGGGTGCCGTAGGCCACCGTCCAGCCGATCAGCACGGTCAAGATGATCGAGAACGGTGTCGTGTAGCCGGTGACCAGCATCGAGAAGGCGTCGAGCAGCAGCACGATCCACAGCACCGCCCGCCAGCGTGGCCGCCGGGACATGCCCACGGCCGTCATGTAGGCGATGACGGGGGCGAGGTAGCCGTGCACCGGGTCGGTCAGGGCGTGGATGTCACCGGGGGAGGGCTGGGTGAGCGCGTCCTGGATGGAGGGCGGGGCGGCCCGGGCGACCCAGAGGTCGGTGGCGAGCGTCACACCGTGCGCGAGGACCGCCGCGAGCACGCCGTCGGCGATGCGCAGCCCGTCCCGTTTGATCAGCCGCTCGATCGCGAACGCGACCGGGACCAGGAGGATCGCGATGCTCGACGCCAGCCCCGCGAACCTGATCAGCAGATCGGGCGCCTGGCCGGTGCCCTTGTTGATGTCCTGTTCGAGCCCCGAGGTGGTCCCGTGCGCGAACGCGGCGATCGCCAGCAGTACGGCGATGGCGAGGATGCCCACCAGCAGCCGCATCAGGTCGGAGGGACGGTGCACGCGCGCGGGGAGCAGCGGTTCGTCGCCCTCCACGGCGTCGGCGTGCACCTCCTCAGCGGGGTCGGGGCCGGGAGCGGCGTCCTTGTCCGGCCGCCGGGTGTCCCCGGGGTCGGAGTCCTGTTCGCGCGGTCCGGCGGTGTCAGGGCGCGACGCCGCTGCAGAGGTGCCCTCCGCGCCTTCGGGGTGCACGCCCTGCTGTTTCATCGTCTCTTCTTGGTCTCGTATCACCAGTCACCGCCCGCACGATGGTGGCATGCCGCACCGACACACGGGGGCATCAGGGAGCAAATGCGGGGGCGCACAGTCTGCCGGAAGCGCCGCCGGAGGGCGAGGGGTGGTCCTGCCGCGGCCCGCGTCCCTTTGTCGGTGGCGTGCGGCAGGATGGGGCGGATGAGCGAGCAGGGGTTTCCGGAGGACGCGGGCGCGGGGTACGCGGACGCGCTCCCGGAGTACGCCGAGCGGGTCCTCGACGTGGCCGAGCACATCCCGCCCGGGCGGGTCATGACGTACGGGGACGTCGCGGAGTGGCTGCAGGAGGGCGGCCCGCGCCAGGTGGGCCGGGTGATGGCCCTGTACGGCGGAGCCGTTCCGTGGTGGCGGGTCGTCCGCGCGGACGGCGTCCTGCTGCCCGGCCACGAGCTGCGGGCACTCGAGCGGTACCGCGCCGAGGGCACCCCCTTGAAGGAAGCGGCCAGAGCGGCCGAGGGCCATCTGCCCCGCCTCGACATGAGGCGGGCCCGATGGGGCGGCGACGAGTGCGCGGAGGTTCACACCTGACAGCTTCCGCCATCGGACACCGAAGGGGGGAACCTGTGGCCCGTAAGGGGGACAGGGGGCACGTCCGTGGCATGACGTACGTTCGTGTGAGACGGGACCCGCGTGGCACGAGGGTCGGGAGGGATGAAGCGGAGAACCTGCTTCCGCTCTTTTTCCCGGCGTAGCGTCGGCTGCGCGCGTTCCCCTCACCGCGCGGCCACCGTCACGTACGCGTGACCGCCTGCCAACCAGCACACCCACCAGGACCGGCGAACCACGTGAGCTCCTCTTCTTCCACCAGGCGCCTGCCCCACCCCCCGGTGCGGCAGGGGAACAGTGGCGCTTACAGACTGGTGCGTACCCCTCCGGCCGAGCCGGATCCCATCCGTCTGGACGCCGCCCAGCGTGCCGTGGTTGATCACTGGGCCGGCCCGTTGCTCGTCCTCGCGGGCCCCGGCACCGGCAAGACCACCACGCTCGTCGAGTCCGTGGCCGCCCGGATCGCCAGGGGCGGAGACCCCGAGCGCATCCTCGTGCTGACGTTCAGCCGCAAGGCGGCCGTCGACCTGCGCGACCGCATGGCCCGGCGCTCAGGGGCCGCCCGCGCCCCCCAGGCGACCACCTTTCACTCCTACTGCTACGCCCTGGTCCGCGCCCACCAGGACAGCGACCTGTTCATGGAGCCCCTGCGCCTGCTCTCCGGCCCCGAACAGGACGTGACCGTCCGTGAGCTGCTCGCGGGACAGCCGGAGCTGGAGCGGCTAGGGCTGCACCATGTGCGCTGGCCGGACGAGCTGCGCGCCTGTCTGACCACCCGGGGTTTCGCCGACGAGGTCCGCGCGGTCCTCGCCAGGAGCCGCGAGCTGGGCCTGGGCCCCGATGCCCTGGACGCCTTCGCCCGGCGGATCGGCCGCCCCGACTGGCGGGCCGCGGCCGCCTTCCTGGCCGAGTACCTCGACGTCATCGACCTGCAAGGCGTCCTGGACTACGCCGAGCTCGTCCACCGCGCGGTGCTCCTCGCCCGCCGTCCGGAGGTCGCCGCACACCTCGCCGCCCGGTACGACGCCGTGTACGTCGACGAGTACCAGGACACCGACCCGGCCCAGGTCCGCCTGCTGCACGCCCTGGCCGGCGGCGGCCGCACGCTGGTCGCCTTCGGCGACCCCGACCAGTCGATCTACGCCTTCCGGGGCGCCGACGTGAACGGCATCCTGGACTTCCCGCGGACCTTCCCGCGCGCGGACGGCCGCCCGGCCCCCGTCGAGGTGCTGCGCACCTCGCGCCGGTCCGGCGCGGGCCTGCTGGACGCGACCCGGCTGCTGACCCAGCGCATGCCGCTGACCCGCCTCCCGGCCGACAAGGTACGCGCCCACCGTGAGCTCACCCCGGTGCGGGACGGCGGCCGCGTCGAGGTCCACACGTACCCCACACCCGGCACGGAACTGGACAACATCGCCGACATCCTCCGCCGGGCACATCTGGAGGACGGGGTGGCCTGGTGCGACATGGCTGTCCTCGTGCGCGCCGGGTCCCGCACCATCCCGACGGTCCGCCGCGCCCTCACGGCGGCCGGCGTCCCCCTGGACATCGACGGCGACGACCTGCCCCTGCGCCATGAACCGGCGGTGGCACCGCTGCTGACGGCGCTGCGCGCGGTGGCTTCCGCCGAGGCGGCGGGACAACCCGGTCAGGCCCTCCGGCAGGTCGGTCAGGCCCCCCAGCAGCCCGGCCAGGACTCCGAGCAGTCCGGTCAAGACTCCGAGCAGTCCGGTCAAGACTCCCAGCAGTCCGGCCAGGACTCCTGCTGGCTCGACACCGAGACCGCCCTCACCCTGTTGACCTCCCCTCTCGCCGGCATGGACGCCGCGGACCTGCGCCGGCTGGGCCGCGCCCTGCGCGAGGAGGAGCGGGCGGCCGGCAACCCGCTGCCGCGCCCCTCGGACGAACTGCTCACGCTGGCGCTCGCCGAACCCGAACGTCTGGTCGCGCACGACCCCGCGTACGCGCGCGGGGCCCAGCGCCTCGGAGCGTTGCTCAGAAAGGCCCGTGAGCGCCTGGCGGGCGGCGGTACGGCCGAGGAGGCGCTGTGGGACCTGTGGGAGGGCACCCCGTGGCCCAACCGCCTGCAGCGGGCGGCCCGGCGCGGCGGCGCGGCCGGCCGCAACGCCGACCGCGACCTGGACGCCGTGTGCGCCCTGTTCGCGACCGCCGCGCGCGCGGAGGAGCGCACCGGTGGCCGGGGCGCCCTGAACTTCCTCGAGGAGATCGAGGCCGAGGACATCGCCGCCGACACCCTCACCCGACGGGCGCTGCGACCCGACGCCGTGCGCCTGATGACCGCGCACCGCTCCAAGGGCCTCCAGTGGCGCCTGGTCGTGATCGCCGGTGTCCAGGAAGGACTGTGGCCGGACCTGCGTCGCCGCGGCTCCCTGCTGGAGGCCGACCGCATCGGCCGTGACGGACTCGCCGAACCGCTCACCCCGGGGGCGCTCCTCGCCGAGGAACGCCGCCTGTTCTACGTTGCCGCCACACGCGCGCGTGAACGCCTCGTCGTCACCGCCGTGAAGGCGCCCGCGGACGACGGCGACCAGCCCTCCCGGTTCCTCAGCGAACTCGGCGTCGAACCACAGGACGTCACCGGCCGCCCGCGCCGCCCGCTGTCCGTGGCCGCGCTGGTCGCCGAACTGCGCGCCACGACGGTCGACCCGCGCGCCTCAGCGGCCCTGCGGGAGGCCGCCGCCCGACGCCTGGCCCGGCTCGCCGCCCTCGCCGACGAGGACGGCCGCCCGCTGGTCCCCTCCGCGCACCCGTACCGCTGGTGGGGCATGTTCGATCCGACCGAGAGCAAGGTGCCGTTGCGCGACCGGGACCAGCCGGTCGTGCTGTCCGGCAGCGCCCTGGATCAGCTCGCCAACACCTGCGCCCTCCAGTGGTTCCTGGGCCGCGAGGTGAAGGCCGACACGCCCGCCACCGCCGCGCAGGGTTTCGGCAACGTCGTCCACGTCCTGGCCGACGAGGTCGCCTCCGGGCGGACCCCCGCCGACCTCGACGTCCTCATGGAACGCCTGGACTCCGTGTGGAACGCGCTGGCGTTCGACGCCCCCTGGAAGTCGGAGCAGGAGAAGGGACACGCGCGCGCGGCCCTCGAACGCTTCCTGAAATGGCACGTGCTCGACCGGGCCGTGCGGACACCGGTGGCGAGCGAACACGACTTCGACGTCACCCTCGCAGCCGGCGACTACGAGGTGCGCATCCGCGGCCAGATGGACCGGGTCGAGGCGGACGGCGAGGGCCGGGCCTACGTCGTCGACTTCAAGACCGGCAAGCAGGCGCCGACCGCGCGCGAGGTGGAACGGCATCCGCAGCTGGCCGTCTACCAGCTCGCCGTCCGAGAGGGCGCCGTGGACGACGCCTTCGACGGCGGGCGCCCAGAGCCCGGCGGCGCCGAACTCGTCCACCTCAGGCAGGGCGCCGCCCAGCGGGACGGCGGCGAGACCCTGCCCAAGGTGCAGTCCCAGGAACCGCTGGAGGGCGAGTGGGTCGGCGAACTGCTGGCCAACGCCGCCGGGAAGGTCCTCGACGAACGGTTCACGCCGAGCACCGGTCAGCACTGCACCCACTGCGCCTTCCGGGCGTCCTGCAGCGCACGGCCCGAAGGCCGACACGTCGTCGAGTGACCCGGGTGACGGACCGCACCCCCCGTGCTGACCTGGGCATCAACCGGCGCGGGGGGACGGTTCGGCATCGGCTGTCAGTGGCCGCCACTAGCCTCTGAGGAATGCCCGCACGTATCACCGACCCCGAGCAGCTCAAGGAGCTCCTCGGCATCCCCTTCACCCCGGAGCAGACGGCCTGCATCACCGCACCGCCCGCTCCGCAGGTGATCGTGGCCGGAGCCGGGTCGGGCAAGACCACGGTCATGGCCGCACGTGTGGTGTGGCTGGTCGGCACCGGGCAGGTCGCGCCCGAACAGGTCCTCGGCCTCACCTTCACCAACAAGGCCGCGGGTGAACTCGCCGAACGCGTCCGCAAGGCCCTGATTCGGGCCGGCGTCACCGACCCCGACCTCATCGACCCCGACAACCCGCCCGGCGAACCGGTGATCTCCACCTACCACGCCTTCGCCGGACGCCTGCTGACCGACCACGGTCTGCGCATCGGCCTCGAACCGACGTCCCGCCTGCTCGCCGACGCCACCCGCTACCAGCTCGCCGCGCACGTGCTGCGCGAGGCACCCGGCCCGTACCCGGCGCTGACCCGCTCCTTCGCCGACCTCGTCAGCGACCTGCTCACCCTCGACGCCGAACTCGCCGAACATCTCGTACGCCCCGAGGACCTGCGCACCTGGGACGCCGACCTGCTGCGCACCCTGCAAGGCGCCAAGCTCACCAACGCCGACCTGCGCAAGGTCCCCGAGACGGCCGCCGCCCGGCGCGAACTCGCCGAGCTGGTGCTGCGCTACCGGGCCGCCAAACGCGAGCGCGACCTGCTCGACTTCGGCGACCAGATCGCCCTGTCCGCGGCCCTGGCACGGCTCCCCGACGTCGGCCGGGCCCTGCGCGAGGAGTTCCGCGTGGTGCTCCTCGACGAGTACCAGGACACCTCGGTGGCCCAGCGCGTCCTCCTGGCGGGCCTGTTCGGCGGTGGCACCGGGCACCCGGTGACCGCCGTCGGCGACCCCTGCCAGGCCATCTACGGCTGGCGCGGCGCCTCCGTCGCCAACCTCGACGACTTCCCCGAGCACTTCGCGCACGCCGACGGCCGCTCCGCCACCCGCCAGGCACTCAGCGAGAACCGCCGCAGCGGCGGCCGCCTCCTCGACCTCGCCAACGGCCTCGCCGAGCCCCTGCGCGCCATGCACGCGGGCGTGGAGGCCCTCCGCCCGGCCCCCGGCGCCGAGCGGGACGGCATGGTCCGCTGTGCCCTGCTGCGCACCCACGCCGAGGAGATCGACTGGATCGCCGACTCCATCGCCCACCTCGTCGGCACCGGGAAGGCCCCCGGCGAGATCGCCGTGCTGTGCCGCGCGGCGACCGACTTCGCCCAGATCCAGGGCGCCCTCGTCGCCCGGGACATCCCGGTCGAGGTGGTCGGCCTCTCCGGACTGCTGCACCTGCCCGAGGTCGCCGACCTCGTCGCCGTCTGCGAGGTGCTCCAGGACCCCGGCGCCAACGCCTCCCTGGTCCGCCTGCTGACCGGCCCGCGCTGGCGCATCGGCCCCCGCGACCTCGCCCTGCTGGGGCGGCGCGCGCGTCTGCTCGTGTCCCACGCGCGCGCAGGCGCCGAGGACGACCCTGACCGTCGGCTCGCCGAGGCCGTCGAGGGAGTCGACCCGTCCGAGGTGACATCGCTCGCCGACGCACTCGACACGTTCCTCGAATCGCCTGTCGAGGACAACGCGGACGACGACGGGCTGCCCTTCTCCGCGGAGGCGCGCGTACGGTTCGCGCGCCTGGCGGCCGAGCTGCGCGAGCTGCGCCGCTCACTGGCCGACCCCCTCATGGACGTCCTGTACCGCGTCCTCGCCGTCACCGGCCTGGAGGTGGAACTGTCGGCGTCGCCGCACGCCCTCGCCGCGCGCCGCCGCGAGACCCTGTCGAACTTCCTGGACATCGCCGCGTCCTTCGCGGCGAACGAGAGCGAGGCCTCCCTGCTGGCCTTCCTCGGCTTCCTGCGCACCGCCGCCCAGTACGAGAAAGGCCTCGACAACGCCCTGCCCGGCGGTGAGAACACCGTCAAGGTGCTCACCGCGCACAAGTCGAAGGGCCTGGAGTGGGACGTCGTCGCCGTACCCGGCCTGGTCAAGGGCGCCTTCCCCAGCAGCCAGGGCCGAGAGAAGTGGACCTCCCAGGCCAAGGTGCTGCCGCACCGGCTGCGGGGCGACGCGGACACCCTGCCCGACGTCGAGAGCTGGGACTCCCGGGGAATGAAGGCCTTCCACGAGGCCATGAAGGACCACCAGCACACCGAGGAACTCCGCCTCGGCTACGTCACCTTCACCCGCCCCCGCTCCCTGCTCCTCGGCTCGGGCCACTGGTGGGGCCCCAGCCAGAAGAAACCCCGCGGCCCGTCCGACTTCCTCCAGGCTCTCTACGACCACTGCACCGCCGGCCACGGCGAGATCGAGGCCTGGGCCGACGAACCGGAGGAGGACGAGGAGAACCCCGTGCTGCACGGGGCGACCGCCGAACAGGTCTGGCCGCTGCCGCTCGACGACGCCGCACTGGCCCGCCGCCGTGCCGCCGCGGAGACCGTCCTGGCCCACCTCGAGGCCTTGGCCATCGGGGACACCGGTCACCCGGTCGCCGCCCATGACCCCGGCGCCCACGACGCCCCGGACTGGCCGGCCCCGCCGGACGAGGAAGGGTTCCCGTACGACGAACAGCCCCCGTACGACGAACCCGACCCCTTCGCGGAGGATCCGGCCGACTGGGACGCGTGGGCCACCGACCGCCCCGCGGTCCCGCACCAGGCGAAGGCCCCCGAGCCGCCCGTCGCCCGGCCCCGTCCCCCCGAGCCGGAAGCCCCGGCGCCGCTCACCCCCGAGGAGGCCCGCACCATCGCCTCCTGGGACCGCGACCTCGACGCCCTCACCGGGGAGCTCCAGCGCGCCCGGCAGAGCGTCACGGAGGTCCCGCTGCCGACCACGCTCACCGCGTCCCAGCTGCTGCACCTGGCCGCCGACCCCGACGGGTTCGCGCAGGAACTCGCGCGCCCCATGCCGCGCCCCCCGCAACCGGCCGCGCGCCGGGGAACCCGGTTCCACGCCTGGGTGGAGGCCCGGTTCGAAGAGCTGACCCTGCCCATGCTGGAGCCGGAGGAACTGCCCGGCGGCGAGGCCGAGATCGCCGACGAACGCGACCTCGAGGCGCTCAAGGACGCCTTCGAACGCACCGAGTACGCGCACCGCACCCCCTACCGCGTCGAGGCCCCCTTCCAGCTCGCCCTCGCCGGCCGCGTCGTACGAGGGCGTATCGACGCCGTCTACCGGTACGACGACGGCACGGGGGACGGGAACGGGACGACGTACGAGATCGTCGACTGGAAGACCGGCCGCGACCGCACCGCTGACCCACTGCAGCTCGCCGTCTACCGGCTCGCCTGGGCCGAGCAGCAGGGGGTGCCGCCGGAGTCGGTCACCGCCGTGTTCCTGTACGTGCGCACCGGCGAGGTCGTACGGCCCGGGCGGCTGCCCGGCCGGGAGGAGTTGGAGAGGCTGCTCCTGGGACAGGCAGAGTGTGACGAACCGCCCGCCGAGGATGCCCGGGCGGGCCGATAGGCTCGTGAGCATGAGCCAGACCCCGGACAGCGCCGTCCGCGCGTACATCGAGCAGCACCGCGCCGCCTTCCTCGGCGACCTCGCCGAGTGGCTGCGCATTCCTTCCGTGTCGGCCCAGCCCGACCACGCGCACGATGTGCGGCGCAGCGCCGACTGGCTCGCCGCCAAGCTGAAGGACACCGGTTTTCCCACCGCCGAGGTCTGGGAGACCGCGGGCGCCCCGGCGGTCTTCGCGCACTGGCCAGCCGACGACCCCCACGCGCCGACCGTCCTCGTCTACGGCCACCACGACGTCCAGCCGGCCGCCCGCGAGGACGGCTGGGACAGCGAGCCCTTCGAGCCCGTCGTCCGGGACAACCGCCTCTACGCGCGCGGTGCGGCCGACGACAAAGGCCAGGTGTTCTTCCACACACTGGGCGTGCGCGCCCACCTCGCCACCACCGGCCGCACCGCCCCCGCCGTCCACCTGAAGCTGCTGATCGAGGGCGAGGAGGAGTCCGGCTCCCCGCACTTCCGCACCCTCGTCGAGGGGTGTGCCGAGCGTCTGGCAGCCGACGCCGTGATCGTCTCCGACACCGGCATGTGGGCCGAGGACACCCCCACCGTCTGCACCGGCATGCGTGGTCTCGCCGAGTGCGAGATCCACCTGTACGGCCCCGACCAGGACATCCACTCCGGTTCATTCGGCGGAGCCGTGCCCAACCCGGCGACCGCCGCCGCCCGCCTGGTCGCCGCCCTGCACGACGAGCACGCACGCGTGGCGGTCCCCGGCTTCTACGACGGCATCGTCGAACTCACCGACCGCGAACGCGCCCTCTTCGCCGAGCTCCCCTTCGACGAACAGCAGTGGCTGCGCACCGCCAAGTCGCACGCCACCCATGGCGAGGCCGGACACACCACCCTGGAGCGGATCTGGGCCCGCCCCACGGCCGAGGTCAACGGCATCGGCGGCGGCTATCAAGGCCCCGGCAGCAAGACGATCATCCCGTCCTCCGCCATGGTGAAGCTCTCCTTCCGGCTGGTCGCCGGACAGGACCCCGACCACATCGAGAAGGCCGTTCGCGCCTGGGCAGCCGACCAGGTGCCCGCCGGGATCCGGTACGAGATCACCTTCCGCCCGGCCACCCGCCCGTGCCTGACCCCGCTCGACCACCCCGCTCTGCAGTCCGTGGTCCGCGCCATGGGCCGTGCCTTCCAGCAGCCCGTCCGCTTCACCCGCGAGGGCGGGTCCGGGCCCGCCGCCGACCTCCAGGAGGTCCTCGGCACACCCGTGCTCTTCCTGGGCATCTCCGTCCCCTCCGACGGCTGGCACGCCCCGAACGAGAAGGTCGAGCTCGACCTCCTGCTCAAGGGCGTCGAAACCAGTGCCTACCTGTGGGACGACCTCGCCGAGCACTGGCGCCATGCGCCCTGACCGTCCCACTGCCGCACGTCCCGCCGAACCGCCCGCCGCAACACATCCCGCCGAAACACATCCGTTCCACCGGGGGAGTTGGAAGCACCCGTGACCACCTGGACCGACCACACCGCCGACCGACCCATCTCGCTCACCGCCCCGAGCGGCATCGACCGGGCCGCCCACCACCGGCTCGACGAGGCCTGGCTCGCGGCGGCGTGGAGCCACCCCTCGACCCGCTGCTTCGTGGTCTCCGGCGGCCAGGTCCTCATCGACGAGACGCCGGACGGCCGGACCGAACTCGTCATGACCCCCTCCTTCGAGGCACCGCTGACCGAGGCCCACCGCTACTTCCTGGGCATCGACGAGGAGGGCGTCAGCTACTTCGCGCTCCAGAAGGACTCGCTGCCCGGCCGCATCGACCAGTCCGCCCGCCCGGCGGGCCTGCGCGAGGCGGGCCTGCTGCTCTCGCCCCGCGACGTCGGCCTCATGGTGCACGCGGTCGGCCTGGAGAACTGGCAGCGCACCCACCGCTTCTGCTCCCGCTGCGGCGAACGCACGGTCATCGCGGCCGCCGGCCACATCCGCCGCTGCCCGGCCTGCGGCGCCGAGCACTACCCGCGCACCGACCCCGCCGTGATCATGGCCGTCACCGACCAGGAGGACCGCATCCTGCTCGGCCGCCAGGTCCACTGGCCCGAGGGCCGCTTCTCCACGCTCGCCGGTTTCGTCGAACCCGGCGAGTCCATCGAGCAGTCGGTGCGCCGCGAGGTCCAGGAAGAGGTCGGCATCAGCATCGGCCAGGTCGAGTACGTCGCCAGCCAGCCCTGGCCCTTCCCGTCCAGCCTCATGCTGGGCTTCATGGCCCAGGCCACCTCTACCGAGATCGACGTCGACGGCGACGAGATCCACGAGGCCCGCTGGTTCTCCCGGGAGGAGTTGCGCGCCGCCTTCGAATCCGGCGAGGTGCTGCCCCCGTACGGCATCTCCATCGCCGCCCGGCTGATCGAGCTCTGGTACGGCAAGCCGTTGCCGACCCGCACTTTCGTGTGAGTCGCAGCACGGCAGAGGGCGGCACCCGGACCCGGGTGCCGCCCTCTGCCGCTGCCGCGAGGTGCTCAGACGCCGATCTTCTGCTTCACCTGGGCCAGTGACGGGTTCGTCAGCGTCGAACCGTCGGCGAAGAGCACCGTCGGGACCGTCTGGTTTCCGCCATTCGCCTTCTCCACGAACGCGGCGGACTCCGGGTCCTGCTCGATGTTGATCTCGGTGTACGCGATGCCCTCGCGGTCCATCTGGCTCTTCAGCCGGCGGCAGTAGCCGCACCACGTGGTGCTGTACATCGTCACGGTGCCCTGCATCTCGTTCGCGCTCCTCTGTGGCATCGGGGAAGGTCGTCCAGGAGAGGAACGCAGACGACCGGGCCGCCATTCCCGCCCGGGGTATGCGCCCCGGCGCGACGCCTGCCGCATTAGTACGACCGCGAGGCCATGCCTGTGGACAACCGTCACAGCCGTCTCCGGCGACCTGGCAGCATGGCTGTGTGACAGCAGCAACGCACTCCACCCTCTTCCCGCAGGTACCGGACTCTGCCGACGCGGTGCTCGAAGGGCTCGACCCCGAGCAGCGCGCGGTGGCCACCGCCCTGCACGGTCCGGTGTGCGTCCTGGCGGGCGCCGGCACGGGCAAGACCCGGGCGATCACCCACCGCATCGCCTACGGGGTGCGCGCCGGGATCCTCCAGCCCTCGAGCGTGCTCGCCGTCACCTTCACCAACCGTGCCGCGGGCGAGATGCGCGGCCGGCTCCGGCAGCTGGGCGCACACGGCGTCCAGGCCCGCACCTTCCACTCCGCCGCGCTGCGCCAGCTCCAGTACTTCTGGCCGAAAGCGATCGGCGGCTCCATGCCCCGGCTCGTCGACCGCAAGATCCAGCTCGTCGCGGACGCGGCCGCCGCCTGCCGCCTCCGCCTCGACCGGGGCGAGCTGCGGGACGTCACCGCCGAGATCGAGTGGTCCAAGGTCACCCAGACCGTGCCGGCCGACTACCCGCTCGCCGCCGCCAAGGCGGGCCGCGAGGTCCCCCGGGACCCGGCCGAGATCGCCCAGCTCTACTCCGTCTACGAAGACCTCAAGCGCGACCGGGCGGTCATCGACTTCGAGGACGTCCTGCTGCTGACCGTCGCCGTCCTCCAGGACCGGCACGACGTCGCCGATCAGGTCCGCTCGCAGTACCAGCACTTCGTGGTCGACGAGTACCAGGACGTCAGCCCCCTCCAGCAGCGCCTCCTTGAACTGTGGCTCGGTGACCGGGACAGCCTGTGCGTCGTCGGTGACGCCAGCCAGACGATCTACTCCTTCACCGGTGCCACCCCGGACCACCTCCTCGACTTCCGCATCCGGCACCCCGGCGCCACGGTCGTCAAACTGGTCCGCGACTACCGCTCCACCCCGCAGGTCGTCCATCTCGCCAACGGCCTGCTGGCCCAGGCGCACGGCCGCGCCGCCGACCACCGGCTGGAACTGGTCTCCCAGCGCGCCCCCGGCCCCGAGCCCGTCTACGCCGAGTACACCGACGAGCCGGCCGAGGCGGAGGGCGCCGCCCGCCGTATCCGCGAACTCATCGACGCAGGGGTCCCGGCCGCCGAGATCGCCGTCCTGTTCCGTACGAACTCCCAGTCCGAGACCTACGAACAGGCTCTCGCGGACGTCGGTGTCCCGTACCAGCTGCGCGGAGCCGAGCGCTTCTTCGACCGCCCCGAGGTCCGCAAGGCGGGCATCGCGCTGCGCGGCGCGGCCCGCTTCGGCGGCAACGACTCCCTCCTGGACGACGCCGTGACCCTGCCGTCGCAGGTGCGCGCGGTGCTGTCCGGTGAGGGCTGGACCGGCGAGCCCCCGGCCGGGTCCGGCGTGGTCAGGGAGCGCTGGGAGTCACTGGCCGCGCTGGTCAACCTCGCCCATGACTTCGCGGCCGCCAAACCCGACGCCACACTCGGCGACTTCGTCGCCGAACTCGACGAGCGGGCGAACGCCCAGCACGCCCCGACCGTCCAGGGCGTCACGCTCGCCTCGTTGCACTCCGCCAAGGGCCTGGAGTGGGACGTGGTCTTCCTGGTCGGCATCGCCGAGGGCATGATGCCGATCACCTACGCCAAGACCGAGGAGCAGATCGAGGAGGAGCGCCGCCTGCTCTACGTCGGCGTGACCCGCGCCAGAGAACGGCTCCACGTCTCCTGGGCGCTGGCTCGATCGCCCGGCGGCCGCGCCGTCCGGCGGCCCAGCCGTTTCCTCGACGGCCTGCGTCCTGGCTCGGCCGCCACCGTCGGCCGTCCGGCCGCCGGAGCCTCGGGGGGCGTCGAGCGCGGTTCGGTGAACGGCTCGGAGGCCCTCGCCCCACGGCGGGTCCGGCGCACCCCGGCCCGCTGCCGCGTCTGCGGCCGCACACTCACCGACGCGGGCGAGATGAAACTGATGCGCTGTGAGGACTGCCCCACGGACATGGACGAGGGGCTCTACGAGCGGTTGCGCGAGTGGCGTGCGGAGCAGGCCCGGCGCAGCGGACAGCCGGCGTTCTGCGTGTTCACCGACAAGACACTGATGGCCATCGCCGAGGCAGTCCCCGAGGACGACGGGGAGCTGGCCCGCATCCCGGGCGTCGGCGTGCGCAAGCTCAACCGCTACGGAGCCGATGTTCTGGCCATCTGCGCAGGCCAGGAAGGTTCGGCAGACGCCGGGGAAGACTGACGCGAACTCGTCGAAAAAATAGTTTGCGCATGCCGTGGGAATCCCCATAGGTTCTAGGCACGGAAGCGGCGGCCTTCTCCAAGACCCCGATTCCGTGATGTACTTGCATATCCGAACGGGCTGGTTCACCCCAGTCCCATAGACGCCGAGAGGAGGCGAGTCCAGTGATCAGCATCAACACCAGCACCATCAGCACGGCCAAACTGACCGATCGCTCGACCGTCTCCCTGTGCATTCTCGGCGCCTCCGACCTGGGCACCGGTCTGTCCGGCAGCTCTGCCGTGCGTCCGGCGTCCTCCGTTGCCCTCGCGGGCCTTCCCGTCCGTGAGCGCAATGAGCGACCGACCAAGGCACTGGAAGCAGTAGTGGCACAGGCGCAGGCCTATGCCTTTACGGCGGCCGGTGCCGGATACCGGAAGCAGACGACGCAGCACCACCTGATGTGGGCCTTCCGTGGGCCAAAACCCTGGAGTGATCCAGCCTGATCGACGATCAGGTCGGCGCCTTCAGGGCCGCGGAACCCCATCCGGGATCCGCGGCCCTTCTGTTTTCCCCGAACGGGGAGGGCGGAGAAGGGGCCTCGGGACAAGAAAAGAACCCGGTACCAAGCCGACACCCGGTCAACCGGCCGGACCGACCAGACGAGGAAGACGAATCGTGCAACTCGAAGCGCACGCCCCGTCCGTACCGCCTTCCGAAACGATCCCCCCGCCCGGCCTCACGAAGGACCCCACCTTGATCCCGCTCACTGCGCTCACCGCGCTCGACGACGCCATCGAGAACCTCGGCGTACCCGTCCCCTGCCGTTCCTACGACCCGGAGGTCTTCTTCGCCGAGTCGCCGGCGGACGTCGAGTACGCCAAGTCCCTCTGCCGCACCTGCCCGCTGATCGAGGCCTGCCTCGCCGGGGCCAAGGAGCGGCGTGAGCCCTGGGGCGTCTGGGGTGGCGAGCTGTTCGTCCAGGGTGTCGTCGTCGCCCGGAAGCGGCCGCGTGGTCGCCCGCGCAAGAACCCGGTCACGGCATGAACATCGCAGGAACAATCGACCGCCCTCTCACGCACGATCCCCAGAAGCAGGCCCCGATGAAGCCGTCCACCAGCGAGCCCACAGGCTCCGCGACTCCAGACTTCACCACCACCGGCGCGACCGACTCGCGTCAGAACAGGACCCGAGAGATGCAACTCATCCCAGAAGCCCTGGCTCGTGCCCATATGCACGAGCGCCTGCATGAGGCCGAGCGGGAACGCCGGGCCGTGCGCCTGGCGACCGCCCGCCGGATGCAGCGACGGGCCGAGCGCGCCTCGCTGCGCGCCCGCCGGGCGCTCGCCATGGCGGTCATGCAGTAACCGACCACACCTGAAGCGGTGGCCTCCCGATCGGGGGAGGCGGTGGCTTCCCGCGGGGGCCGGTCCGTCCGCACGGACCGGCCCCCGCGGTGCGTCGTGCCGGGCGGAGGTGTCCGACGGAACGCCGTGTTACGGAACGCCGTGTTCAGGTCCCGGGGGGTTTCTCCGCCAGGTCCTTGATCGCCCGCAGTCGGTGTTCCCACTGGGTGGCCAGCGCCTCCATCCAGCGCGTCGCTTGTTTCAGCGGGTGCAGTTCGACTTCGTAGCGCACCTCGCGTCCGGTGCGGTGGGCACGGACGAGCCCGGCACGGTCGAGGACGGCCAGGTGTTTGGCCACCGCTTGCCGAGTGACGGGAAGTCCCGCCGCCAGCGATGTCGAGGTGGCACCGCCCTGCCCGGTGAGGGTGGCGAGGATCTGACGGCGGATCGGATCGGCCAGGGCCACCAGGACGTCTTCCGGGGCCGGTTCGGTATCGGTGCTGGCGGTCATGGAGCGGGGTGTTCGCAGTCCGTGCGCAGGTGATCGAGTTTGCCGGGCCAGTTCTGGCTGTTGGCGCGGTGGCGGACGGCGGCCTCGTCGCCCGGCAGCCCGAGTCGTGCGAAGCCGCTCTCGACCATGGTGAGCCGGGTGTCTCCGGCGGGGCCGTCCGTGGTCAGGGTGAATTCGACCAGGGTGGCATTGCTGTCGTCCGGTTCCTCTCCGGCGGCACCCTGGGACCACCGCCAGGACAGGACACGAGGCGGCTCGACCCGCTCGATGCGGGCGGGGATGGCGCCATGGACGCCGTGATCGAAGAGCAGCAGACCACCGGGGCGCAGGTCGATCTTGACCGGCTCCCCGCTGCCGAACCAGCGTCCGAGGAACGCGGGCTCGGTGAGCACCGTCCAGACCCGTTCCGGCGAGGCGTTGATCACTATGCCGCGTTCGATCGTGTCGGGGGTCATGGCAACCTCTTCTCGTCAGGAAGTGCTACCCAAAGGTTGCACCCACACGACCCTTTGTGCAACTTTTCGGTTGCATGTTGCTGGGTGCTCACGCCTCTGCCGCCGGCTCCTCCGTCGTCTCCTCGGACATGAACCCCGGCAGCCACTCCTGGAGTTCCTCGCGCAGCCTTACCGTCGCCCCGAGCTGGCACAGGACCCCGATGGTGCTCAGGGTGACCCGGTGTATGAGGAGGTAGGACGGCGGCAGATTGAGCTGTTTGCCCAGCTGGTAGGCGGGGGAGCGGGGGTCGGCGATGCGGGCCGCCTGGCTGCGCATCCAGGAGCGGGTGAAGGTGAACTCCTCCGCCTGGGCCGGCTCGATGATCGGCAGGAGGTAGTCCAGGACCGCGTCCGGATCCAGCTCTATGGACTCCTTGACGAAGCCCTCGGTGCACAGCAGTTCGTAGACCTCGTCGGCCCTGCCTTCGAGGGTCATGCGCAGGGATTCGCCGATCGGCGTCGGCAGGCCCCCTGGGAGGCGGTCGACGGTACCGAAGTCCAGGACGCCCAGACGCCAGCTGTCCTCGCCGTCGGGCAGCAGCCGGAAGTTGCCCGGATGCGGGTCGGCATGCAGCAGGCCGGTGCGGGCCGGGCCGGAGAACAGGAAGCGGGCCAGGAGCTGGCCGGCGCGGTCGCGCTGTTCCGTGCTGCCGTCCGCGATCACCTCGGAGAGCGGGATGCCGTCGATCCACTCCGTGACCAGCACCTGATCGCACTGGTGCACCACCGCGGGGACCACCACGTCGGGGTCGTCCGCGAACTCCTCGGCGTGCGCCTGCTGTGCCTGGGCCTCGAGACCGTAGTCCAGCTCCTCGGAGACACGGTCCCGCAGTTCCGTGATGAGCGGCTTGATGTCCATGCCCGGGATGAGCGGACCCAGCAGACGGGCGAAGCGGCTCAACTGGCTCAGATCGGACAGGAGGGCTTCGCCCGCCCCCGGGTACTGCACCTTGACCGCCACTTCGCGGCCGTCCTGCCACAGCGCGCGGTGCACCTGTCCGATCGAGGCCGCCGCCGCGGGCTTGTCCTCGAACTCCAGGAACAGCTCACGCCACCGCGGCCCCAGCTGCTCCTCCAGCACGGCATGCACCGTCCGGGTCGGCATCGGAGGAGCCGCGTCCTGCAGCTTCGTCAGTGCCGCGCGATAGGGCCCGGCGACCTCCTCGGGCAGCGCCGATTCGAAGACGGACAGTGCCTGCCCGAACTTCATGGCCCCGCCCTTCAGCTCGCCGAGCACCTTGAACAACTGCTCGGCAGTCCGCTGTTGCAGCTCGCGGCCGACGATCTCCGCGGACTCGCCCACGATCCGCTTGCCCAGGCCCCAGGTCGCCCGCCCGGCGAAGCCGAGCGGGAGCGCGGCGAGCTTGGCGGTCCGGGTGACCGCCTTCCGGGGAAGATCAGACATGAGCCCTCCAAGTCCCAGTCGGCCGCGCCGCGTCTTCCGTGCTTCGTCGATTCGTCGACGGCCGTTGCACCGCCATTGTCTCGTGCGGCTCTCCGTTAGTGGAGGAGTGTGCCCCCTTTCCTCTGTCCGCGGCCCCGCACGGGCATGCGGGATGCGGCCAGATCGGCCGGGCGTGCCAGTTCAGACCGGGCACGGAGACCTCCCAGCGCGCCCCCGTGCTCGACGGCGCCCCGCCGTCGAGGAAGGCCAGGGCATGCGCGGCCGCCAGCCCGGCGACCGTCGTCGCCAGCGCCAGATCGCACGGCGGCACGGGGTGGGCCTTCCCCGAGCGCCACTGCGCGACCAGGCGGGGCCAGGCCGGATCCCGGTCCGTACGGCCCTGGTTCAGGCAGCCGGCGCAGCCTGTCTCGCCGGGCAGTACGAGCGGGCCCACGATGCCGGTTCCCTCCACCACGCCGGCATGGAGATGAGGCGTTCCGGAGACCATCAGCGGCTCGGTCGCGGCCGGGTCGGGGGCGTGCACGGTCACGTCGTCGCGAGGGCTGAGGATCACCAGCGAGAAGCCGGGGTCGCCGCTGTCCGGCGACGGCCGCCGACCACGGCGCGACGGTCGTCCCGGGGCCGCTGCGCGCACCGCCTGCCGCGCGGCCTCCGCCCGGCGCTCGCCGACGGACTCGACCGGCAGCCCGCCCGGCCCGACGTCCCACGGCTCGACGCACCCGACGTCACGCACGTCCACCTCGCCGACACCCGCGCCCGACAGCAACGAGGCCAGCAGGGCACCGACTCGGCCGGCACCCCTGATCTGGACGCGTTGCGATCGGCGGGCCGCCAGCCGGGCCATCGCCTCGCCCGGCTCGCAAGCGGTCAGCGACAGCGACGCCAGGTCCGGCCGCAGCCGGTCGAGCACATCCGGCTCGGCACGCAGGGCGTCGGCGCCCTGGCCGCCGCCCTGTGCGTCGTCGACGAGTCCCGCCCGTGCCAGCTGTTGTACGAGCCCGTCGACATGGCCGTCGGGCAGGTCCATGCGGCGCCCCTCCTCCCGCAGGAGCGGAAGCCCGCGAGTGCCGTTGAGCAGATCCAGGAAACTGCCCGTCGCCGTGTCCATCGGACCGAGCGTCATCGCATGCGCCGGAGTCATCCCGAACTGCACGGTATTGAGGTCACGCCAGCCGCGCCGCAGCGCGGGTTTCACCATCGGATGCATCGCAGGCCCCCGTAACCCTGAAAAATCCCCGAACGTCTTCCGTGCGGTGGAGCCGGTCACGCTCCGCCGACGACTGACAGCATGCCCGGTCCGCCGGACCGGTGCCCGAAGTTGTCCACAAGCGGCAGGGTTCGTCATATAAATCAAGTCCGCGGATCAGTGCGTGGATCAGTGCTACGAATCAAACGCATGGCGGGGGATCCACCGCCAACCCTTCCGGACCCGGGACTTCCCGCATGCGCAGCGGGTAACGTCGGGGCGTGCCCGCCGATCCACTGCACCGCGCCGGAAAGCCACAGCGCAGCACGACGAGCCAGCCGCCGAGCGGCTCGGGGGCGAGCGCGATCGAGGTCCGCAGGAGCACCCGGCGCCGCCGGACGGTATCCGCGTACCGCGAGGGCGATCGCACCGTCGTACTGATCCCTGCCCGGATGTCGGAGGCGGAGGAGCAGCGCTGGGTGAGCGTCATGCTCGACAAGCTGGCCGCCCAGGAGAGCAAGCGGGTGCTGCCCGACACCGAACTGGCCGAGCGGGCACAGCGGCTGTCGGCCCAGTACTTCGGCGGCCGGGCCCGGCCCACCACCGTGCGCTGGGTCACCAACCAGAACACACGCTGGGGTTCGTGCACCCCTGCCGAGGGCAGCATCCGGCTCTCGCACCGGCTGCAGGGCATGCCCGAGTACGTCGTCGACTACGTCCTCCTCCATGAGCTCGCGCACCTGCTCGTCCCCGGCCACGGCCCGCGGTTCTGGCAGCTGCTGGAGGCCTATCCGCGCACCGAACGGGCCCGTGGCTACCTCGAAGGAGTGGTCGCCGCCGACCGGTTGCCCCACGCGCCGGGCGTGGCTGAGTGACGGCGGCGCGACACGCCCCCTGACGCCGCGGACCACGGTTGTGTACCGGCTCTGTACCGGCTTCGTCCGGTGTCAGGGTTTGCCGTTAGCCTGGCGCGACGCACTCGCACTCGGGATGGGGGACGGTCGTAACGCATGGCCAGGGAATTCCAACGCGGCCACAAGGCCAGGATCAGTGACCTCACGGCGGGCACCGATCTGTACGTAGGCGTGCAGATCACCGCCCCCGGACTGACCTTCGACATCAGCTGCTTCGGTCTCGACGCCGACGAACGTCTCTCCGATGACCGGTACTTCGTCTTCTTCAACCAGCCGAAGTCCCCCGAGGAGTCCATCCAGCTGCTGGGCGCGCAGGCGGGCGACACCGAGTCCTTCCGCGTCACTCTGGACCGGATCCCGCCGCAGATCCAGAAGCTGTCGTTCACGGCGACCATCGACGGCGCCGGGCAGATGTCGCAGATCAACCCCGGGTACCTGCGCATCGTGGCCGGCGGCGAGGAGGTGGCCCGGTACTCGTTCGACGGCTCGGAGTTCTCCACGGAACGGGCCGTGATGCTGGGCGACTTCTACCTGAAGGACGTGTGGCGGTTCGCGGCCGTCGGGCAGGGCTTCGACGGCGGCCTGGAGGCGCTGCTGAAGAACTTCGGCGGCGAGGTGGCCGAGGAGGAGGCGCCCGCCCCCCAACAGCCGCAGACCGGGGCCGCCCCCGGCTTCGCCCCGCCCGCACAGGCCGGCCCGCCCCCCGCGTTCGGTGTCCCGTCCGCCCCGGCGCCGGCCCCCGCCCCGCAGGGCTTCACGCCGCCGCCCGCGCCCACGCCGCCCCAGGCCCCGTCCGCCCCGGCCCCCGCGCACGACATGCACGCCGCGCCGACCGTGATCGCCCCCCTGACCCCGCCCGGCACGGTCCCGCCCCCGGCCCCGGCACCCCAGTACGGGGGGTCGGCCGCCCCGAGCGCGCCCATGCCCCCGGGCTACGGCCAGCCCCAGGCGCCGCACGCCCCGGCCCCGCCGCCCGGCTACGGCCAGCCGACCGCGCCGCCCGGCTACGGTCAGCAGCCGCCGTTCGGGCAGGTCCCGGGCCAGCAGACCGCGCCGTACGGCGTGCCCCAGGGCGCCCCGCAGGGCGCCGGTGTCAGCGCCGCGCTCCAGCAGTTCAAGGAGACGCCCACCGGGCAGCGCTGGACGCAGCAGAACAAGAAGCTCATGCGCGTCGACCTCGGCATCGGCGGCCAGCCCGTGCTCGCCCGCCAGGGCAGCATGGTGCTCTACCAGGGCAAGGTCGACTTCAGCTACAAGGGAGCGGGCTTCGCCGGCCGGATCGTGGGCAACGCGACCGGCCAGGAGATGCAGCTGATGCGCTGTACCGGCCAGGGCCAGGTGTTCCTCGCCGAGAACTCCACCCATCTGCACCCGGTGGAGCTCCAGGGGGACGCGATCTGCGTCTCCGCCGACAACGTCCTCGCCTTCGACGAGAGCCTGCAGTACGAGGTCCGCCGCATCGAGGGGCACGGCATCCCCGGCGGCGCCCTGTTCACCATGCAGTTCCAGGGCACCGGCACGATCGTCGTCAAGACACACGGCACCCCCGTCGTCCTGCCGGTCACGCCCACCACGTTCGCCGACTGCAACGCGGTGGTCGCCTGGTCGGCCGCCTCGCAGGTGATCGTCTCCAGCCAGGTGCGCATGCGCCGCAACGCCTACCCGGGCGACACCGGGGAGAGCGTCAACCTGCAGTTCCGGGGAGCGCCCGGGAACTTCATCGTCGTCCAGCCGTACGAGGTCTGAGGGAGCCCGTCATGAACCAGCCGCTCGCGGGCTACGCTCCCGCACCCGTCACCGCCCGCATGGAGAACCACGGCAACCACATGCTGAAGGTCGCCATGCAGACCGGGAACGACCTCTTCGCGCGCGTGGGCTCGATGGTCGCCTACGAGGGCTTCATCCAGTACGAGCCCAACCCGCCGGCCGTGCGCCAGATCGCCCGGGACTGGATCACCGGTGAGGGCGCCCCGTTGATGAAGTGCACCGGCGACGGCCTGCTCTATCTCGCCGACTACGGCGCCGACGTCGTAGTGATCAACCTGAACGGCGACGGCATCTCCGTCAACGCCACCAATCTGCTCGCCTTCGACGCGCACCTCACCTGGGGCGTCGAGCGGGTCAAGGGCCTGGCGAAGTTCGCAGGTCAGGGCCTGTGGAACACGAAGATCACCGGGCAGGGTTGGGTCGCCCTGACCTCGCGGGGCAAGCCGATCGTCGTCGACTGCGGCGGCGGCGAGGACGAGACGTACGTCGACCCGGACGCGCTCGTCGCCTGGTCCCCGAACCTCAAGGTCAAGGGCAAGCGCAGCTTCAAGGCGCAGTCGCTGATCGGCCGGGGCAGCGGCGAGGCCTACCAGATGGCCTTCTCCGGCCAGGGCATCGTCGTCGTCCAGCCCAGCGAGGACAGCACCGACCGCCTCCGGATCCGGGGCTGAGGGGGAGCACACACCATGCAGAGCCCGCTTTTCGCCCACAACGACCTGCAGACGCAGGAGCGCTGGAGCCTGCAGAACAAGCAGATGCTCCGCGTCGTCCTGGAGGGCCACGACGACATCCTCGCCCGCAAGGGCACCATGGTCGCCTACCAGGGCCTGGTCGAGTTCGACGCCGAGTACCGCAGCAACAACCAGGCACGCGCGCGTGCCTACACCGGGGAGGGCCTGGACCTGATGCGCTGCCACGGGCAGGGCACCGTCTACCTGGCCAACCTCGCCCAGCACGTCCACGTCATGGAGGTGGAGCAGGACGGGCTGACCGTCGACAGCAGCTACGTCCTCGCCATGGACTCCTCCCTGCACCACGAGGTCATCGCCGTCGACAGCCTGTACGGCATCTCCGGCTCCGGGAAGTACCAGCTCAACATCACCGGACGCGGCAAGGTGGCCCTGATGACCTCGGGCGCCCCGCTGCTGATGCAGGTCACGCCCGACAAGTACGTCAACTGCGACGCCGACGCGATCGTCGCCTGGTCGACCGGACTGCGGGTGCAGATGCAGGCCCAGACGCACTCGTCGGGGGTGTGGCGGCGCCGGGGCAACACCGGTGAGGGCTGGGAGCTCAGCTTCATGGGCAGCGGCTTCGCGCTGGTCCAGCCGAGTGAACTGCTGCCGCCGCAGAACGCCCAGATCGGTCAGGGCATGGCCGCGCAGTTCGGCATGGGGCAGCAGGGAGCGCGTGGGCAGAACCAGGGCAACGTCTGGAGCTGAGCATGCGTAAGGGGTGACCGCCCAGGCGGTCACCCCTTACGTCCACCTCTGCCCGGCCCGTTCAGAGCCTCGCGCGTGTGGCCTCGAGCAGTCGTACGACGGACTCGTCCGCCACGCCGGCCACCCGGTCGTAGGGGAACCAGCGCAGGTCGAGGGACTCGTCGCTGATCGCCTCCACGGCGTCGGCCGGAGCGAGCGCCGCGTACTGGACGTCGAGGTGCCAGGCGCACGGCGTCAGATGGCGGTCCAGGCGCACCGGCCCACCGGGCAGCAGCGCGAGCCCCGCGATGCCCGACTCCTCCGTCGCCTCGCGCAGGGCGGCGCCCGCCAGCGCGGTGTCGTCCGGCTCGCAGTGACCGCCCATCTGCAGCCACATCCGCAGCTTCTTGTGCAGGGTCAGCAGCACCCGCTCGCGCTCCGGGTCGATCACCAGGGCGCTCGCCGTGATGTGCCCGTCCTCGCAGGCCTTCCACATCCCGTCCGGATGCGCGTCCAGGTGCGCCAGATAGATCTGGCGCAGCTCCTCCTGGCCCTCGTAGTGGTTCTCGTACCCCTTCAGCACGAGGACCGCGTCGTCGTGGAGGCTCACTCGGCGTCGTCGCCCTTGGCCTCGCCGTCGTCCTTCTTGCGCAGGTCGGGCTTGTCCGCCGCCTCGCCGAGCATCTTGTCCAGCTCGGAGAAGTCCAGCTGCTCGCGGTGGACGAAGCCGTCCGGGTCGTCGAGGTCGGTCGCCGTCGGCAGCATGTCCGGGTGGGCCCACAGGGCGTCCCGGCCGTCCACGCCGCGCGCGTCGGTGAGCGAGGCCCACAGGCGGGAGGCGTCGCGCAGGCGGCGCGGGCGCAGCTCCAGGCCGATCAGCGTGGCGAACGTCTGCTCGGCCGGGCCGCCCGTGGCGCGGCGGCGGCGCAGGGTCTCGCGCAGCGCGTCGGCGGACGACAGACGGGGCTTGGCGGCCGCGTGGACCACCGCGTCGACCCAGCCCTCGACGAGCGCCAGAGCCGTCTCCAGACGGGCCAGGGCGGCCTTCTGCTCCGGAGTGTCCTCCGGCTGGAACATGCCCTGCTGGAGGGCGTCCTGCAGCTGCTCGGGGTTCTGCGGGTCGAACTGGCCGACCACGTCCTCCAGCTTGGCGGTGTCGACCTTGATCCCGCGCGCGTAGCCGTCGACCGCGCCGAACAGGTGCGAGCGCAGCCACGGCACGTGCGCGAACAGACGCTGGTGGGCGGCCTCGCGCAGGGCGAGGTAGAGCCGCACCTCTTCCTTCGGCACGCCCAGGTCCTGGCCGAACGCGTCCACGTTCACAGGGAGCAGCGCGGCCTTGCCGGCCGGGCCCAGCGGCAGACCGATGTCGGTGGAGCCGACCACCTCGCCCGCGAGCACGCCCACGGCCTGTCCGATCTGCGTGCCGAACATGGCGCCGCCCATCGAGCGCATCATGCCGATCAGCGGGCCCGCCATGGCCTGCATCTCCTCCGGCAGGACGTCGCCCATGGCCGCGCCGACCCGCTCGGCGACCGGGTCGACGAGCTCCTGCCAGGCCGGCAGGGTCGCCTCGACCCACTCCGCGCGGGACCAGGCCACCGCGGTACCGGCACCGGACGGCAGGGACGTCGCGTCGTCCAGCCACAGATCGGCCAGCCGGACGGCCTCCTGCACGGACTGGCGCTCGGCCGGGCCGACGCTCGAGTCCTTGACGCCGTCGGGGCTGCCCTGGGCGACCGTCTGGCGGGCGATCTGCTTGGCCATGTCCCAGTTCACCGGGCCGCCCTCGTAGGAGAGCATCTGGCCCAGCTGCTGGAAGGCGGCGCCCAGGTCGGTGGGGTTCAGCGAACCGAACATGGCAGCGAGCGGATTGTCGGCGCCGGGGCCGCCAAAGCCTCCGGCTCCGGGCAGCCCGAAACCGAACGGGTTGGCCGGTCCCTGCCCACCACCGCTCTCGTGGTCCTTCATCTTGCCCTCGTCGCCGTCGTCCGGCTCCTCCGGCGGAAGGCCGAATCCGAATGGGGTGTCACTCACTGGGTTCCTCGGCTGGTAAGGCCACCGGTTCTTCCGGCGGCGCGGCTGCCCGACAACACCACCCAGCGTAGACACCCCGACCCGATCGGGCCTCGGTGCTTCGCCGACTCTCGGCCTGCGGCAGGATGGATGCCACCTGGTACGTACGCGTCACCCGCGCCCGTACTGAAGACAACCGCTGGAGACGCCTGGTGAGTTCCCCAGATCCGCAGGTTCGCGCAGCGCGAAACCCTGCAACCGGTCCTGCCCCGCGCGGGCCCGTCGTCGCCGTCACCGGTGCCGCCACCGGGGTCGGGGCGCTGCTCACCCAGCGGCTCGCCGAGTCGGACGGGGTCAAGCAGGTGGTGGCCATCGACGAGCGGCGCGGGGAGTGCGCGGCGGCGCAGTGGCACATCCTCGACGTGCGCGACCCGGCGATCGCGGACAAGCTGCGGGGCGCCGACGTCGTCGTCCACCTCGCGCTCGACCTGGATCTGGAGACCGACCCGGCGGCGCGTACGGCTTACAACGTCCGGGGGACGCAGACCGTGCTGACCGCGGCGGCGGCGGCCGGGGTGCACCGGGTGGTGCTGTGCACCTCCGCGATGGTCTACGGGGCGCTGCCGGACAACGAGCTGCCCTTGTCGGAGGACGCGGAGCTGCGGGCGACGGCCGAGGCGACCGGAGTCGGGGACCTGCTGGAGATCGAGCGGTTGGCGCGGCGCGCTCCGCGGGCGCATCCGGGGCTGAACGTCACCATGGTCCGGCCCGCGGTGCTGGTCGGCGGCACCGACACCGCGCTGACGCGCTACTTCGAGTCGCCCCGGCTGCTGGTGGTGGCCGGGTCGCGGCCGGCCTGGCAGTTCTGTCATGTCGAGGACCTGTGCAGCGCGCTGGAGTACGCCGTGCTGGAGAAGGTCGACGGGGAACTGGCCGTCGGGTGCGACGGGTGGCTGGAGCAGGAGGAGGTCGAGGAGCTCAGCGGGATCCGGCGGATGGAGCTGCCGTCGGCGGTGGCGCTGGGGGCGGCGGCGCGGCTGCACCGGATCGGGCTCACTCCGTCGCCGGCCGGGGATCTCGCGTACACGATGTACCCGTGGGTGGTGAGCGGGAGCCGGTTGCACGACGCCGGGTGGCGGCCCAAGTGGACCAACGAGGAGGTCCTCGAGGAGCTGCTGGAGGAGGTCTCCGGACGGCACACGGTGGCCGGGCGGCGGCTGGGGCGGAAGGACGCGACCGCGGCGGGGGCCGCGGGGGCGACGGTGGCTCTGCTGGGCGCTGCCGCCGTGGTGCGGCGGGCCCGGAAGGCGCGGCGGCGGATCTGAGGGGGGTGCCCGCCGCCCCTGCCCTTCCCGGTCTCCAGGGGCTCCGCCCCTCCGCCACGTCGTGTGCGGCACGATGGGGGCATGGCATCCAGCAATGAGCACCCCGGAGAGCGCGCCGCCCAGGACCCCGTCAGGTTGATCGGAGTCCGGGAGACCGCCCTCTCCGTGGACGAGGTCTTCCAGGCCGTCGGGGACGACGCCGCCGGCGGGATCGCGCTGTTCGTGGGGACCGTGCGCAATCACGACGGGGGTGCCGACGTGGACGCGCTGGGGTATTCGTGTCATCCCAGTGCGGAGGCCGAGATGCGGCGGATCGCGGAGAAGGTCGTCGCGGAGTATCCGGTGCGGGCGCTGGCGGCCGTGCACCGTGTGGGTGACCTCCGGGTGGGGGACCTCGCCGTCGTCGTCGGGGTGGCGTGTCCGCACCGGGCGGAGGCCTTCGAGGCCTGCCGGAAGCTGATCGACGACCTCAAGCACGAGGTGCCGATCTGGAAGCACCAGAAGTTCTCCGACGGCACCGAGGAGTGGGTCGGCGCCTGCTGAGTCCACGCGCCGTCGCCCGGTTGCGTAACCGCACCCCTGCCGCGAGCGTTGTCAGGACGGAAGGTTAATCTGCTGATCAGTCAGTTGCGGACACTCGCATGGGGTTGGGAGGTCGGCATGGCGGCGCTCGCCTGGTTGTTGATTCCGCTGGTGGCTGCGATCGGCGCCGGTCTGTGGGGCACGTGGGCCAACCGGACGCGGAGAGTACGGAGCGACGGTCCCGAGCTGGACGGATACGCCCGGTTCCGAGAGGCCATGGAGAGGTCCCACTCCGGCACTTGACGGGCACGGTTCAAGGGCGGCCCTGACGGTGCGCTGACAGGGGCGTCCCGTACTGTCGATGCATGCCACGCCGCACCGCGACGATGCTCGCCTCCACCCTGATGCTGATCGCGCTCCTGTGCGCGGGGGTCTTCATTCCCGTGCCGTACTCGGAGATGTCTCCGGGACCGACCGTGAACACGCTCGGGGACCACGACGGCGAGCCGGTGCTGCAGATCTCCGGGCACAAGACGTACGCGGCTTCGGGGCACCTCAACATGACCACCGTCAGGGTCACCAGTGCCGACTACCGCATGAACCTGGTCGAGGCCGTCTACGGCTGGCTCGCGCACGACAGCAAGGTCGTGCCGCACGACACCCTCTACCCGGACGGCAAGACGGAGCAGCAGTCCACCCAGGAGAACGCCGAGGAGTTCACCCAGTCGCAGGAGAGCGCCAAGGTCGCCGCCCTGAAGGAGCTGGGCATCCCGGTCAAGTCCTGGGTGATCGTCTCCACGGTGGGCAAGGACACCCCGGCCGAGGGCAGACTGCACGCCGGTGACGTGATCAAGGCCGTGGACGGCACGGCGGTCAGGAAGCCGGACGACGTCGCCAAGCTGGTCACCAAGCACAAGCCCGGTCAGGACGTCGTCTTCAGGGTCGTCCCGGCCAAGGAGCAGGCCGCCGCCGAGAAGGAGAAGCGGACGGCGACCACCACCAAGGACGTCAAGATCACCACGAAGACGTCGAACGACACCGGCCCCGAGCGCGCCATCGTCGGGATCTCCGCCGGGACCGACCACACCTTCCCGTTCAGCATCGACATCAAGCTCGCCGACGTCGGCGGCCCCAGCGCCGGCCTGATGTTCTCCCTCGGGATCTACGACAAGCTCACCCCCGGGGACCTCACCGGCGGCAAGTTCGTCGCCGGCACCGGGACCATCGACGACGACGGCAAGGTCGGGCCGATCGGCGGCATCCAGATGAAGACCATCGGCGCGCGCGGCAAGGGCGCCCAGTACTTCCTGACCCCCGCCGACAACTGCGCGGAAGCCGCCAAGGACACCCCGAGCGGCCTCCGGCTCGTCAAGGTGAACACCATCGCGGACGCCCTGAAGGCTCTCAAGGACATCCGCGGCGGCGACACCGCCGACCTGCCGAAGTGCACCACCAAGGGCTGACCCCGGCCGCCCGGGAGCACAGCCGGCTCAGCTCGGCTCCGTCACCTCAGCCGGTTGGTCAGTCGGCCGGCTCAGCCCGGCTCAGTCGGCGAATGTCGCCGTCAGCGCGTCCGCCAGCCCCGGCACCAGGTCGGGGCCGGTGAGGACCTCCGTGGGGGAATCCTTCTCGCGCAGCCGCAGCGCCGACTCGCGGGTGCCGTCGCGCAGCACCGCGACCGTCATGCGGACCTCCTGGCGCTCGGGGTGGGTGGCCACCCACTTCGCCAGCCTCTTCTCGTCCAGGCCCTCGGGGACCTGGGCCTCAGCGGACGGGGGCAGCATCAGACGCTCCACGGTCAGCGCGCAGCCGGTCACCGCGTCGGGCCAGGCGATGGTGCCGAGGAACTCGTCGAGCGCCCGGTTCGTTGGAATCTCGTCCTGCTCGATCGGTGTGAGACCGGTGGTCTCCGGCTCGTCCTGCAGGCCGAGCTGCGCCGCGAGCGAGGGTTCCTGGGCGCGCAGCCGCGCGGTGTCTACAAGGGCGAAGAGGCGAGCGGGCTGGTCCCAGCCGAGGCCGGAGGCGTACTCGTCGATCTCGAGTACCGCCCGGGTGAGCGGGCTCGCTGCCATGGGAGTGTTGGACATGGTCACAATCCTGCCTCGTTCCTGGCCGGAAGCGGGAACCGAGTAAACCGTGAGTAAGTTGCATAGGTGTGGGACCGCGATCACGGGGGACCACGGACGGCCCGAGAACACGAGGGCCTGACGGATCGACAGCGAACTTCGAGGGGCGCACCTTGGCTTTCCAGATGCCGGACCGCGGCGGAGGCCCGACGGGGCCGCGTATCAGAGTGGGCCGCCCGTCCCGGCGGGCCAGGACCCTGCTCATGACCTTGGGGGTCCTCGCCGCGCTCGGCATGGCGTTCACCATGTTCGCCGGCTTCTGGACCGACTGGCTCTGGTACCGCTCGGTGCACTACTCGTCCGTGTTCACCACCACCTTGTCGACGAAGACCGGCCTCTTCTTCGTCTTCGGGCTGCTGATGGCCGTCGCGGTCGGCTTCAACATCTGGTTCGCGCACCGGCTGCGGCCCCCGCTGAGCGCCATGTCCGTGGAGCAGCAGAGCCTCGACCGCTACCGGATGGGCATCGCCCCGTACAAGAAGTGGCTGCTGTTCGCCATCACCGCGCTGGTGGGCCTGATCGCGGGCGCGTCCGCGGCCGGCCAGTGGCGGACCTGGCTGATGTGGGTCAACGGCGTGCCCTTCCACCAGAAGGACCCCCAGTTCCACCTGGACGTCTCGTTCTACGCCTTCGACCTCCCCTGGTACCGGTTCCTGCTCGCCTTCGGCTTCGCCGCCACGATCCTCTCCCTGATCGCCGCCGCACTCACCCACTACCTGTACGGCGGGCTGCGCGTCACCAGCCCGGGCGCGCGCGCCACGGCCGCGGCGACCGGCCACCTGTCGGTGCTCCTCGGCGTCTTCGTCGCACTGAAGGCGGTCGCCTACTGGCTCGACCGGTACGGGCTGGCGGTCAAGTCCAGCGACTTCAAGGCCAGCGACCACTGGACCGGCCTGAGGTACGTCGACGCCAACGCCTATCTGCCCGCCAAGACGATCCTGTTCTGCATCGCCGTCATCTGCGCGCTGCTGTTCTTCGCCACCCTGTGGCGGCGCACCTGGCAGCTGCCCATGATCGGCTTCGGGCTGATGGTCCTCTCCGCGATCCTCATCGGCGGGCTGTACCCGGCGATAGTCCAGAAGTTCCAGGTCCAGCCCAACGAGCAGGCCAAGGAAGCCCCGTACGTCGAGAAGAACATCAAGGCCACGCGCGAGGCCTACGGCATCGACGACGCGAGCGTCTCCGAGTACGCGGGCAAGAGCACCGCCAAGGACAGGACGACCCTGCGCGACGACGTCGGCAAGGCGGCGAGCATCCGGATCCTCGACCCGAACATCGTCTCGCCCACGTTCCAGCAGATGCAGCAGATGCGGAACTACTACGGCTTCCCGACCAACCTCGACGTCGACCGGTACGCCAAGGACGGCCAGGAGCAGGACACCGTCATCGGCCTGCGCGAGCTGAACCTCGCCGGCATCCCCAAGAAGAACTGGATCAACAACCACTTCCGCTACACCCACGGCTACGGGGTGGTCGCCGCCAAGGGCACCGAGGCGGACTCCCAGGGGCAGCCGGTCTTCACGGAGTCCAACCTGCCGTCCAGGGGCGACCTGCCGACGTACCAGCAGCGCGTCTACTACGGCGAGAAGACCACCACGTACTCCATCGTCGGCGGCCCGCAGAAAGAGGTCGACTACTCGGACAACGAGGGCGAGAAGACCACCAGCTACAAGGCCAAGAGCGGGGTCAGTCTCTCCAGTCCGATCAACCGCGCCGCCTACGCGGTGGCCTTCAACGAGCCGCAGATCCTCTACTCGGGTGCCATCGGCAAGGGCTCGCGGATCCTCTACAACCGCACCCCCAAGGAGCGTGTCGAGGCGGTCGCCCCCTGGCTGACCATCGACGGAGACGCCTATCCGGCGGTCGTGGACGGGCGCATCCAGTGGATAGTCGACGCCTACACGACGACGAACGGATATCCCTACGCCTCCCGCACCACTCTCGGCGACACGACCGCCGACTCGCTGACCGCCACCAACAACAACCGGGCGGTGGTGGCCCAGCAGAATCAGGTCAACTACATCCGCAACTCGGTGAAGGCGACCGTCGATGCGTACACCGGCGCGGTCAAGCTCTACCAGTGGGACACCAAGGACCCGGTCCTGAAGACCTGGATGAAGGCCTTCCCGGGCACGGTCGAGCCCCGGAGCGACATCTCCGAGTCCCTCAAGGCCCATCTGCGGTACCCGCAGGACCTGTTCAAGGTCCAGCGCGAGCTGCTCACCCGCTACCACGTGACGGACGCGCAGACCTTCCTCACGGGCAGCGAGGTCTGGCAGGTGCCGAACGACCCCACCAACAAGTCGGGCAACGCGGTACCGCCGTACTACCTGAGCATGAAGATGCCCGGCCAGGCGTCGCAGGCGTTCTCGCTGTCGACGACGTTCACGCCCAACGGCCGGGACAACCTCAGCGCCTTCATGTCGGTGGACGCCGATGCGGGCAGCAGTGACTACGGCAAGATCAGAATCCTGAAACTGCCGACGAGTACGGCGGTCGAAGGGCCGAAACAGGTCCAGAGCAAGTTCAACTCCGAACAGGAGATCGCCGCGGCCATCAGGCTGCTCAAGGGCGGCGACTCCGACATCGAGTACGGCAACCTGCTGACCGTGCCGCTCGACGGCGGCCTGCTGTACGCGGAGCCGGTCTACGTGCGCGGTGGCAGCCTCAAGCTGCCGTTGCTGAAGAAGGTGTTGGTGACCTACGGAGGCAAGACCGCTTTCAAGGACACCCTCGACGAAGCCCTCGACGCGGTCTTCGGCACGAAACCTGCGGCCACACCGCCGGACACCGGCACCACCGAGCCGCCCACGTCGAGCAACCCGACGGTCCGACAGGCCCTGGACGACGCCCAGAAGGCGTTCGACGCGGGTCAGGAGGCCCTGAAGAAGAACGACTGGACGGCGTACGGCCAGGCGCAGAAGGACCTCCAGGACGCGCTGAAGCGGGCCGAGAAGGCACAGTCCGAGGCCGGCAAGCCCGGCAAGCCCAGCGGCGGCTGACCGGGTTGATCAAGAGCCGCCCCGCGTCGTGATACGGTTGCAACGCAACGGCGCGGGGTGGAGCAGCTCGGTAGCTCGCTGGGCTCATAACCCAGAGGTCGCAGGTTCAAATCCTGTCCCCGCTACTGGAAACGAAGGCCCGGATCCTTACCACAGGATCCGGGCCTTCGTGGTGTGCGGACGGGCGGCGAACGCTTGTGCCGGTACGCCGAGCCGCCGCGCCGCCGTGGGGAGTTCGGCGATTTGTGTTTGACTTGTCTCTCTGTGGGCATGTCGACAAAACGCTGAAGTGACCTCACAGGCTTGCGGTATACCGGGTGTACCCAGGCTGCAGGTGGTGCGACGATGGACGTTATGGGGGACAAGGCAACTCTGTTGGAGACCGGGTCTTTTGTGCAGCCTGCATCCTTTGTGCGGGATGCCGACTTTGAGCAGTCCGTCGACCTCGTGCCGCCCGCCGACCGCGACGAGGCCGGTGAGGCCGCCGAGGAGGCGCGTCAGCGGCTCGCCGTCGAGGCCGGTGACGTCGAGGCGATGAGCGTCCTCGGCGCCATGCTGCTGCGCCGCGGCGACCTCGACGGAGCCGAACCCCACCTGCGTGCCGCGACGGCGGCCGGTGACCGGGCCGCCGCGAACAACCTGGGCGTCCTCCTGCACCAGCGCGGCTACGCCGACGAGGCCGCCGGATGGTGGCGGATCGCCGCCGTGGCCGGCTCCGCGGCGGCCGCGCACGCGCTGGGCCGGCACCACCGCGAGCGGGGCGACGAGCCCGCCGCCGAGTACTGGCTGCGCCAGTCCGCCGAGCAGGGCCATGTGCTCGGCGCCTACGCGCTCGCCGACCTGCTGGAGCACCGCGGGGACGGCACCGCCGAGCAGTGGATGCGGGCCGCCGCCGAGCGCGGTCACCGCGAGGCCGCCTACCGGCTGGCACGCGCCCTGGACCGCAGAGCCGCGCACGAGGAGGAGGCCGAGCCCGGCGGCGCCGTCGAGGAGGCCGAGCAGTGGTACCGCCAGGCCGCCGCGCGCGGGCACCGGCGCGCCGCCCTGCACCTCGGCGCGATCCTGGAGAAGCGGGGGAAGCTCAAGGAGGCCGGGCGCTGGTACCTGACCTCCGCCAAGGACGGCGAGGCGCGGGCCGCCTGCGCGCTCGGCTTCCTGCTGCGCGACGCGGGGGACACCGAGAGCGCGGCCGTGTGGTGGCTCAGGGCCGCGCAGGACGGCGACGGGAACGCGGCCAACGCGCTCGGCGCGCTGCACGCGGAGCGGGGCGAGACGCAGACCGCCGAGCGGTGGTACCGCGCGGCCATGGACGCCGGGGACGACAACGGCGCGTACAACCTCGGGCTGCTCTGCGCCGAGCAGGGGCGGACCGCGCAGGCCGAGCAGTGGTACCGGCGTGCCGCGTACGCCGGGCACCGGGAGGCGGCGAACGCGCTCGCGATCCTGCTGCTGCAGGAGGGCGACACGGTGGGCGCTGAGCCGTGGTTCTCCAAGGCGGCCGAGGCGGGGAGCGTGGACGCCGCGTTCAACCTGGGCATCCTGTACGCCGGGCGGGGCGAGGACGGGGCCGCGCTGGACTGGTACGAGCGTGCCGCCGCCGCCGGGCACACGGAGGCGGCGTTGCAGGTCGGCATCGCGCGTCTGAGGGAGGGCGACGAGCAGGAGGCGGAGCGGCATCTGCGGTGCGCTGCGGGCGGCGGCAGCGCGGAGGCGGCGTACCGGCTGGCGACCGTGCTGGACGCGCGACGGCCGGCCGAGCCGGCCCACGAGCTCGGCGAGGTCGTGCACGAGAAGACCGAGTGCGAGGAGTGGTACGAGCGGGCGGCGTCCCAGGGGCACCGGCGGGCGCAGGTGCGGGTCGGGATGCTCTCCGCCGCCCGGGGGGACGTGGTCGAGGCGGCGCGGTGGTACCGGCAGGCGGCCGAGGCCGGGTCGCGGAACGGGGCGTTCAACCTGGGGCTGCTGCTGGCCCGGGAGGGCAGCGAGCCCGAGGCGGCGGTGTGGTGGGAGCGGGCCGCGGGCGCCGGGCACGGGCGGGCGGCACTCCGGCTGGCCCTGGTCTACGCGCGTCGGGGGGAGCTCGCGGTCGCGCAGCGGTGGGCCGATCGCGCGGTGACGCTCGGACCCCCCGAGGTGGGCGAGCGGGCTGCCCGGCTGCGGGACGCCCTGCGGCAGGAGCTGTCGGCGTGAGGGTGCAGGCATGACGGTGCCCGCGGGGAAGCGATTTGCTTCCCCGCGCATCCTTCACGTAATGTCGTGTTCACCGACGCGGGGTGGAGCAGCTCGGTAGCTCGCTGGGCTCATAACCCAGAGGTCGCAGGTTCAAATCCTGTCCCCGCTACTGAAGCCGAGGGCCGGAATCCAGAAATGGGTTCCGGCCCTCGGTGTTGCACCTCGGCGTGTGACGGTTCAAGGGGTGTGGCCGACCGCCTCCGCGTAGAGCGAGCGGTCCACGACCTTCGATTCCGGCAGGGTGGGCCCCCTGGTGGCACCCTGGGCGCGGTAGGCGGACTGGAGCCGGGTCGTCGTGCCGGAGCGGATCTCCCAGTCCATACGGAGGGGCGGGGTCGATCTCAGGATGTCCGCGTCCGTCTTCAGGAGCTTCGCCAGGTAGGTGACGAACGTCGCATCCTTCTTGTAGTCGCCCGAGAAGTAGGTGTTGACCGTGCGGATGTAGGCGCGCAGCAGTGCCACTCCCGCGTCCCCGTCGTCATGGAGCAGTGCACGTCCGTACAGCATGCCTCCCAGCGGCTCACCGAGGGGCTGGCCGCCGAGGAAGGCGTAGCCGGGTTTTCCGTCGACCCGGCGCCACACCGGGTCCAGCAGCCAGGCCGAGTCGACGCCGCCGTTCCGCAGAGCCGTGAGAACGTCGGCCGAGCCCAGTTGCTGGTAGCGGATCCTGTCGAGGCCGCCGCCGTGCTCGCCGAGGGCCTTCTGCATGGGGTAGGCGATCACGGACCCCTTGCCGATCATCGTCCCCATGCTGCGGTCGGCCATCCAGACCCCCGCGGCCGTCTCGCCGTTCTTGAGCTTCACCCACAGGCCGCTCTTCGATGCCGGGTCCGGTGAGAAGTTCCCGGCGACCCACTTGATGTCGAAGCCGCCGCGGACGCCGTTCATCACGGCTGCCTCGGGAGCCGCCCAGAGCGCGTCGATGTCGCCCTTGGCCAGCAGCGGCAGCGCGTCCGGCGTGGGCAGCACCTTGAGCGTGACGTCCAGACCCTCCGCCCTGAACTCACCCTTGTCGAGAGCGACCTCCAGCGGGGCCACGTACTCCGCGCTCAGCGTTCCCGTCGCGATGGTGATCCTCCGCCGTTCGGGCAGGGGCCGCGCGGCGGGCGCACGCGCCTCGCAGCGGGCGGGTGCGCGGTCCGGCGAGCGGTCCGCGGGGTCCGTCCAGGACGTCCTGCCGCACCCGTCCACCGGCCGGATCGTACGGCTGCCCGCCCCCGTTTCCGGCTCCGCGTCCCCGGAATGCTTCGACAAGCACCCCGCCGACGCCAGCAGCAGGCCGACCGCCAGGGCCACGCCGAACTCGCGCCTCGTGCGCCCCTTCATGACTGCCCCCGTCCTCGGTCCCGCGGCGCCCACGGTGTCAGCAGCCGGCCCGCGAGCCGGACCAGCTCCGAGAACAGCACGCCGAGGACGGCCACACAGACGATGCCGACGAACATCACGTCGTTCTGGAACAGTGCACGCGAGTCGAAGATCAGGTGCCCCAGGCCGTCCGTCGCGGCGATCTGCTCCGAGGCGACGATCACGAGCACCGCCACGCCGGCCGCGATCCGCGCCCCGACCAGCACCGACGGGAGGGAGGCGGGCAGCAGGACATGCCGGAACATCTGCCAGGGCGAGGCGCCGAAGACCCGGCCCGCGTCGCGGTGACCGGACGGCACGGCGATCACCGCCGACATGGTCGAGATCCACACGAAGAAGAAGACGGTGGCCGCGACCAGGGCGACCTGGGGGCCCTCGCCCAGGCCGAACATGTTCAGGAAGACGGGCAGCAGGGCCAGCTTCGGTACGACGTACAGGGCGTCCAGGAGCGGTTCCAGCGCGGCGCGGACCAGGGGCACGGAGCCCATGAGCAGGCCCAGGACGTAGCCCGCCGCGGTGCCGAGCGCGTACCCGGCCAGGACGCGGCGCAGTGTCGCCCACACGTCCGGCCACAGCTCGCCCGCCGTGGCCCGGTCCCAGCCGTCGGCGAGGATCGTGGACGGGGCGGGGTAGACGCGGTCGTCGATCCAGCCCCGGGCCGCGGCGAGCTGCCAGAGCAGGACCAGGAGCAGCGGCACGGCCGTGGCCAGTGACACCTCCAGGGCACGCCGGCGGCGGTGGGTGCGCACCGGGTGCAGTTCGCCGGGGCCGGGGCGCCGGACCAGTACCGGTTCCTTCACGGGTGCCGTGGTCGTCATGCCGGTACCGCCTCCTTCCGCAGCAGGTCCCACAGCTCGTCCTTCAGGGCCGTGAACTCGGCCGTGGAGCGGATGCCGCCGGTGCGCGGGCGTGCGAAAGGCGGGCGGCGGGTGGCGATGATCCGGCCGGGGCGGGCCGACATCACCAGGACGCGGTCGCCCAGGACGAGCGCCTCCTCCAGGCTGTGGGTGACGAAGAGGGTGGTGGTGCGGGTGGACTGGGTGAGCTCCAGCAGCTCGTCCTGGAGGATCGTGCGCAGCTGGGCGTCCAGGGCGGCGAAGGGCTCGTCCATCAGGAGCAGCTCCGGCTCCACCGCAAGGGCCCGGGCGATCGCCACGCGCTGGCGCATTCCGCCCGACAGTGCCGCAGGGTAGGCGTGCGCGAAGTCCGCGAGGCCCATCCGGGCCAGCCAGTCGGCGGCTCGCGCGTTCGCGGCGCGCCGGGGGACGCGCTGGACGTCCAGGCCGAAGCGGATGTTGGCCAGGACTGTCTTCCAGTCGTAGATGCCGTAGTCCTGGAAGATCATCGCGGCCGGGTGGGAGCTCGATGTACGGATCTCCAGGCGGCCCCTGCTGGGTCGCAGCAGGCCGGCGGCGATGCGCAGCAGTGTGGACTTGCCGCAGCCGGAGGGGCCGACGAGGCAGACGAACTCGCCGGGGGAGACGGCCAGGTCGACGGGGCCGAGCGCGTGGACCTGGTGGGGGGCTCGGCCGAAGGTGCGGGTGAGGTCGGTCGCTTCGAGTTTTGGATACGGCTCTCCCACGGGGTCTCCTCGCGGAGTGCGGAACGGACTGGTGGGTGCCGTCGACGATATGACGACCCGTCAGATTCAGGAACCCCGTGGACAGCACGAAGCCCCGGCACCGTTGGGGGGCCGGGGCTTTCGGTGGGCGCGTCTCAGGCGGCGGCGCAGTTCGGGCAGACGCCGCGGTACGTCACCTCGACGTCCGAGACCGTGAAGCCGAAGCGCTCGGAGTCGGGGAGGTCGGCCAGCGGGTTGCCGGTCGGATGCACGTCCCGAATGGCGCCGCACCGGGCGCAGACCAGGTGCTGGTGCGGCTGGTGCGCGTTCGGGTCGTAGCGCTTGGCCCGCTGGTCGGTGGAGACCTCGATCACCTCGCCGAGGGAGACCAGCTCACCCAGCGTGTTGTAGACGGTCGCCCGGGAGATCTCGGGCAGCCTGACGACGGCCCGCGCGTGGACCTCGTCGGCCGTCAGGTGGACGTGTTCGCCGTCGAGGACCTCGGCCACGACGCGTCGCTGCGCGGTCATCCGCCATCCGCGTCCGCGCAGCCGTTCCAGAAGGTCGCTCATACGTCTCAGCGTATCAGCAATCGGACCAGTTTCCGAACAGGTGTGACTTTGGACATCACCTGTTTTTGGACTCGATCCAGACTATTGGACTCTCAGGCCCGCACGGCGAGCGGCCGGTCCGGCACCGGTGCCCAGCAGCGGATGATGTCACGCACCGAGACGATCCCGGCGGGCTCGCCGCCGTCCAGCACGACGAGGTGACGGAAGCCGCCGTGGGCCATGGCGCGGGCCGCCTCCTCGAGGGTCCAGGTGGGGGTGGCGAACACGACGTTGTTGGTGGTGTGGGCGTGGATGCGTTCCGTGTCCGGGTTCTGGCCGAGGCCCACGGAGTTGAGGATGTCGCGCTCGGTGAGGATGCCGATGCCGCCGGCGTCCGGGTCGAGGACGATGGCGGCACCCACCCGACGGGCGGACATCAGGGCGGCGGCCTGGCGGAGGGTGTGGGCGGGACCGACGGTGAGGACCACCGTGCTCATGGCGTCGCGGACGAGCATGGGAAGGAGCCACCTCCAACGAGTCCGGCGAACCCGTGAAGGACATGGTTCATCGATTCACAAGTTCACAAGTGAGGGTGCTTTTAGGGTCGCAGGTAAAGGACGAGTCAACAAGAGGGCGCGCGCAGCCAGTTGAGGGCGCGCGTGATCGTCCCGGGCTGCTCAGTAGCGCTGGTTCTGAACCGGCTCGCCGACGGGGTGCGGCATTGTCCCGCACCCCTCCGGATAGCTGCGCCATCGCCGTCGCTGCTGGTCCTTGTTGGTCGTCATTGGCTGCCCTCGGACGGCCCCCAGACGGCCCAGTCAAGGCTAGCCCTCAGGGCTAGCGGGCTGCCCTCTACGGCTGCCCCTGCGGTGCGGCCACAGGCGTCGGCATGCCGCTGCCGACGACAGTCCCCGCCGGTGGCTGAGATGCCCCAGCTCCAGGGCCCGCGACGATTGCCTGGGCCAATGCCGAGATGGTGTCCGCTCTCTGCTCCGGACTTAGGGGCGCATTGGCGATCAGTCGCTCAGCGGCGAGGTACCTGGAGAACTCCAATGGCTGATCAAAGTACGCCTTGAGGTGCCCGGCTGCTGTCTCCTGCGACTTCACGAACGTACGACTGATGAATCCCGCCAGAGCCGCAGACACTACGCCCAGGCCACCGGCAACCACAGCCCCCGCCGTCGTGCTTGCAGTGAACGCCACCCGCACGAATGAACCCAGCATTACGAAGCCGAGAACCATTGCCGCCTGTGCACTCCAGAACGACAATTTCGCCTGACGCGTCGCGATCCCGTGGTAGGCGTGCAGTTGTTCGTGCGTCACATCCCATAGAGCCGCGAGTGTCAAGTCGTAAGAGGCTTGCGCAGGCCCTGCGGCATCGCCGTGAGCTGTCTGTGAGGGAAGTGGAATGCCTTGGCCATATGGAAGCGGAGCAGCCCGCAATGCCTCCGTCAGGCCCTGCTCCGCCTCGCGCAAGCGTGCTAGCGAGTCATCGGACTTCGTGCCCCACTTCGCCAGTAGGACGCATGCCCCGCCCCCAACGACAGCGCCAGACATAAGGAGCCGGAACGGCAGAGGCAGCGGCGGCGGCCAGCCGAGAAGGATAGCCAGCGGGGCTTTATCTACCAGGGCCACCACCGCAGCTGCCCCTAGGACAAGGGCCCCTCCTCCGATCCAGTGTTTGAAGTACGACCTTGCACGCCCGCCCGCGCTGCCTTCACTATTCACAACTGATCAGCTTGCCGCAGCATCCCCCAAACGGTCTCAGATTTGCGGAGATCACTGCCACAGGCCACCCTCGGACGGTCCAGTTTGCAGCTCGCGTCCCGTCAGTCCTTCGCGACGGCGTCCCGTACGAGCCGGGTGGTGAAGCCCGCATCACGCAGTCGCTCGTACGCTGCGGCCACGTCGGCGGGGATGTGTTGCTTGATCATGAACCCCTGTCGGGGGTAGATCATGAGTCGCTGCTGAGCGCCGACCAGCATGTCGATCACTAGGTGCGCGTCTCGGATCGAGTCGACGTATTCGCTCAGCGCCATGGGCGTGGAGGCGCACAACCACTCGACTTCAGGCCACAGCTTGCAAGCTGTCGCGTAGGCCCGTCGTTCCTCGTACGGCTTGCTGACCAGTAGGGCCGAGGAGACGGGGACGTGCCGTTCCTCGAGGAGGGCCCGGGAGAAGCGGATGTTCTCGCCTGTGTTCCGTGCCTGCGGCTCAACGAGGATGGCTTCCGCGGGAACGCCCAGTTCTATTGCCCGTTCGCGGCAGTGCTCGGCCTCACCTCGTGGCATGCGGTCGCGGGTCGTGCGGCTGGTCGCGCCAGTGAACACAATCAGCGGCGCCATGCCGTGGTGGTAGAGGTCAGCAGTCGTGTCGGCAACCCCGAGATCGTGGCTGCCGAGCCCGATCGCCACAGAGCAGGGGCGTACCTCGTGGCCCATCTGCTGGAAGTCCCAAAGCCGCTGAGCGTCCGTCCACGCCTGCGCTGAAATCACTTGGCCTCGCCCTCCGATTTCGCCGAGTCGGGCACCTTGAAGTCGTAGGTCCACGCGAAGCGTGTTGCCGCGTGAACGCCGATCGCAAATTCCACACGGTTCCGTCTGCGGTGTAGGTGGTCCGGTGCAGTTCCACCACCCATTCGCCCGGTGAGAGCTGAAGGAGCTGGGACAAGCGCTCGACCTGATCGAAGCGTTGGCGCTGACCGAGGACGTGCAGCCCGTGCACATCCGCGTCGCCCCCGGGTACGACGGTGCGACATGGCTGGACTTGGGGCGCAGTGACGGGCAGTCCGTGCGTATCCACCCCACCGGATGGGACATCCGTATCCCGGACCCGCAGGACGTCTGCTGGCGGCGTACCCAGCTCACTGGGGAGTTGCCCTTGCCGGTCAAGGACACCGACGGCAAGGGCATCGATCTCCTGATGCGGCTGTGCAACTTCGCCACTGCCGAGACCGAGTGCCTGGCCATCGCCTGGCTCATCGGCTGCCTGGGCCCCGACGTGCCCGTCCCGGCCCCGTTCCTCACCGGCCCGCAGGGCGCCGGCAA
>NZ_JBIATQ010000023.1:0-92196 GCF_042891955.1 Streptomyces sp. NPDC001843
GGTCACACTGGCGGCGACGCCACCAACACCGAGCCCGGATCAGCCATTACCGCCGCCGCGGCCACCGACCCCCGTAACTGCGGCTGCAGTATTAGCCAAACCGGCGATTCTCCGGACTCTTATACAGCCGCCGGGACAACGACAACCCCGCGGCGCCCTTCCCTACATTTCCCCACGCCTTCACGGAGGTTCCTTCCGCATGCGCTCCACCCGAATTGCCATATCCGCCGCGATGCTCGGCGCACTCGCTCTGCCGGTGCTGTCCGCCACCACCGCCAACGCGGCACCGACCGCAGCCTCCGCTCTCCCCGCTCGCAGCTGCTCGTCCCTCCCGCCGCTGCCGTACGAAGTGCACGCCAAGGCCGTGACCATCCGATCCAAAGCCAGCTCGAAGTCCACGGCGCTCGGCTTGCTCTACAAGAGCCACAAGTTCACCGTCTCCAAGAAGAACGGCAACTGGGTCTACATCACGGACAAGACGACCGGCGTGAAGGGCTGGGTCTCCGGCACGTACGTCTACCGCGACGTCCGTATGTGCCTGGACTGACCGGACTTCAGCACGTCCCGGTAAGCGGCCGATCCGCCAGGTTCGGGCGCGCCCGTCACATTCCCTAGGCATCGGCCTTCCAGAACAGGAGATCCTTTTGTCCGACGGCATATCCGAGGATTCTGCGGATGTCGTGGGCGTGCTCACCGAACGGATCGAAGCGCGCTTCGACATGGGCATGGACCAGTTGAAGGCCGCGGTCGCCGCCGCGCCGACCGCGAACCCTGAAGCCACCGACGTCGTCAAGTGGCACGGCCTTCTCGTCGAGGCCCAGTCCGTGCTGGAGCGAGCGGAGGACGACCTGCTCGCTGCACTGCATATCCAGCCCAGCGAGGTCGACGACCCGACGATGGGCCTCGCTCACCGGGTGAACGCGGCCGTCACCGCCCGCGACGGCCGGGCCTTGGTCGTGCGATGGCTCCTCGACCCGGACGCCCCGGGGAAGAAGGACCTCGCCGCAGAGCGACTCGCCCGTCTTCGGCCCCGCACCGGGCCGGCGGTGCAGACCAGCGCCCCCAACCGGCCTGCGAGTACAGCCGCACCGACGGCGTGGCGGTCGACGAGGGCCGCCCGATGAGCCGGGACAAGGCCAGCACCATGGACGGTGACCTGCAGAAGGTCTTCGGGAAGCCGGTACCCGAACTGTACGAGGCGGCTGCCGGCCACGATGCCTCGCCCGCGCTCGTCCGGGCCCTGGAACTGCGGTCCTTCCTGGCACTCACCGAGGAGCAGGTCGCCCGCGTCCGCGACCGCGTACACGCCGACATGGATCCCGACCGCAACATGAGCGAACTGTCGGCCGACAGGCTCCGCTTCGACGCACAGTGGCTGGACGCGGCACTGGAGGCCCGCGACGGCTACCGCGCCGCCCTCGGCGAGCTGCTGCGCACCGTGCCGCCGCCTGCGCAGCAGGCCCGGCCCGTCCGCACGGCACCGCTCAGGACCACCGCAACCCTGCACCCGTCCGCCGCCCCGGCACCCCCGCGTGCCGGGGCGGCCCGGGCCCGCCGACCGTGAAAGCCCCCGATTGCCCCACACCACGTCCGCCGACATAGCCGGACGGATCGAGGACCTGTACGGCGCACCGCTCGCCGACCTCGAAGCCCACGCCCAGGACCAGCCGCCCGGCATGCTCTCCGCCTTGCTCGGCATGCACGACGATCTCGCCCTCGCGGAGCGCAGCATCGACTTCCACCGCGACCACCTCGCCCGGCTCATCCACTCCGAGCGGCAGATCGGCCCGCACGAGGTCTCCCACCTCCTCGACGGTGCACGCCGCCTCGCCGAAGCCGTCGCCGTCCGCGAGGTCCAGGCCAAATCGGTCGCCGCCGTCCTGCAAAGCCTGGCCCGCATTCCGGCCCCGACGCCGGCCCCGCCGACTCCCTCGCCGCCTGCTCCAGCTCCGCCTCTTGCGGCGCAGAGAGTGGCGCACTGCCGCTGACCCGCAGGCCATCCCCCTTTCATTCACCCAGGAGTTCCTTCCTTGGCCATCACCGCTCTGCCCCCTGACACCGACGCCGACATCGCCCGGGTCACCGAGGCCCTGGCCATGATCACCCCGCGCTGGAACGTGAGGATCCTCCTGGCCCTCTCCGGCCCGCCGCTGCGCTACAGCGAGCTGGCGGCCAAGGTGTCCTGGCTGCAGAGCGGCCAACTCCACCCCAAGCTCAAGGCGCTGTGCGACGCCGGACTCGTCGAACGCACCGAACACACCTCACGGCACGTGACCTACGGCCACACCAACCGTGGTGTCGCCCTGCTGCCGGTCCTGCCGATGATCGTCACCTGGGCCGAGGAACACCTGGAGAAGGCGGACCGCCCGCTGCCCGCGATCGATCAGATCGAGGACAGCCTCACCCTGCTCACCCGGCGTCACGCCGCCGCCATCCTGTGGGTGCTCAAGTCCCGCCAGGAGGTCAGCGGGCGGGCCCTGGCCCGGATCGTGATGCCCAGCAGCGACTGGAGCAATATCTACCCGCCGCTGCGGCAGCTGGTCGCCGACGGTCTCGTCGACACCAAGGGCACCAGCCGGCCCTACCGGCTCTCCGCAGCAGGCGACGGCCTGAGCCCCGTTCTCGGCACCCTGTCCGCCTGGTCCGCCGGGCAGCCCCTTGACCAGGCGTCCCAACACCCGGTCTGGGGGAACCCGCAGGCGAAGCCCGCGCAAAGGCCGTGGGGCAGCAGCCAGTCACGGCCGGCCCCCGCGGCGCTCCCACCCGCTCGGACGCCCCAGTCCTCTCCGGCGTGGCACAACCGCGATCTCTTCTCGCACGCCACGACCGCCCGCCCGAAGGCAGCCATCCCGGCGGGAGGCCCGCGCCGATGAGCACCCTCTACAGCTCTGCCGAAGTGCACCGCGCTGTCGAACTCCTCGTCTCGCGCCCCCTGGTCCGCCTGGTCACCGAGATCGACGACAACGGCGCCATACCGCCGCGACGCCTGGCCGGCATCCTGCCCGACCTCTCCACGCACCAACTGCGGAGTGCTTCCGACACGGCCCGCGCCTACGGTCTCGTCCGGGTCGCGCCCGGTGCCGGTCTGCAACTGACCGATTCCGGGGTGGAGTTGGCAGATTTGTACGACGCGATGGCCCGCTGGGCCCGGCGTCACGCCGTCCCGGCCCCCGTCTGCGAGTTCAGCAGCCGTATCCGGCACGTCCTCGACGTGTTGGCACCATCGCTCACCGCCGAGCGAGCCGATGCTCCCTCCCCGCTGATCGACGGAGCCGAGGCGGGACTGGCTCGTCCCCGCACGCTCCTGATCCAGTGGCTGGCCGACAACCCCCAAGTGGCCAGGGCGTCTGAGCCTGAGCCGGTCGCGTGAACGCAACGGTCACACCCCGGCACGCACGCCACACGGGCGGGCTGATGCGCAGCATCTACCTGCCGCGCACGGCGGACGCGTTGGCGTTCGCGATGTCCACCTACGGCATCCCGCTGCTCGTCCTGGCCACGACGCGATCCGCCGCGCTGACGGGCGCCGCCTTCACCCTGGAGTGGATCCCGCGGCTTGCTGCGTTTGGGTGGGCCGGATCGGTCGTTGACCGGCGCGGTGCCGCGGTGGTCTTCCACCTGGCCTCCCTGGGGAGGGCGCTGGCTCTCGCCGCCGGCGCGGTCCTGCTCCATCTCCACCCGTCCGGCACCGTGGCGAGCGCGACCGTGATGGTGCTGGCGGCGACGACCGGCGTGCTCACCGAGTTCAGCTATATCGCGGCCGAGACCGCGGGTGCCGCCGCCGGACGCCGAGCAGGACGGCGGGCCCACCGTGTCCAGGCTGTCCTGCTCGGCATCGACCAGACGGCGACCCTGGCCGGTCCGGCGCTCGCCGGAGTGCTCGTGCTTGCCGGGCCGCCGTCGATGCTCGCGGTGATCACCATGCTCTCGCTGCTTGCCGCGCTGCTCGCCCTGCGCACCCCGCCCTCGCCCGTGGCACCGGCCCGTGTGCCGAAGGGGCAGTCCGGCGCCGGACTGCTCACCGGGTGGCGCACCATCCGCTCGCTGCCCGCGCTCGGCTGGCTCGTGACCGGGCTTACCTTGTCCAACCTGGCCACCGGCCTCTTCCAAGCGGCCGGCCCCGTGATCGTCGTCAAGCATTTCGGACAGTCCACCACCGCTGTCGGCCTGGTCTGGTCCGCCGCTGCCGCAGCGACGCTCCTCAGCGTCACGCTCTGCCGGTTCGCGCTCGACCGCCTCGGCCTGTGGCCGGTTGGCGCCGCCTGCGCCGCCGTCTCCTCGCTCGGCTGTCTCGCCGCTGCCCAGGCCCCCGACTACCGGTCCTACCTCGTCTTGGTCGCGGTCCTCATGGCGGGCGAAGGCGGCATGACGGTCGTCCTACGCACCCTCCGCTCCCGTCTGATCCCTCCGGAGAAGTTCGGCAGCACCCTGTCGGCGACGATCCTCATCCTCCTGCTGCCCTTCCCCGTCACCGGCGTGCTCACCGCGCTCACCCCACCCGACGCGCTGGGCCACGTCATCACCGTCTGCGCCGCGCTGCAGGCCCTGGGGCTGTTCTGCACCTTCGCCCGCCTGCGCACTGATCCCGCCCTGCGCGCCTGAACCTGCTGCGCCCCCACCCTGTGGAGAACGTCATGTCCATCGCCGCCCTCGGATCGCACCGCGCGGCCGGTCGCACCATCACCGAGCAGTACCACGCCTTCGACGCCCGCAACCCGCACGTCTACCGGGCCCTGGAGAGCATGGCCGCCCGCCGTCTGGCCGCCAGCGCTACTCGGGTCAGCTTGAAGGACCTGTTCGAGGACCTGCGCCGGCAGCTCCCTCACGGGATCGCCGGGTTGAACAACAACTACACCGCCCTCTACGCCCGCCGCCTGATCAGTGCACACCCGCACTGGGCTGCGGCGTTCGAGCTGCGCCGCCGCCGTGCCGCCTGAGACGCCCCTCTCTTCTCTCGCCCTGCCGTCCACCGATACGGAGAACCCCTTCTTGTCCGCTCGTCCCCTCGTGCTCGTCGTTTCTCCCGGAGACGAGACCTATCGCGGCTACTGTCTGGAGCAGGTGGCCGCCGCGTACGACGTCGTCCTGCTCACCGGCACCGAGCCGTCGTGGGAGAAGCCGTTCATCGTCGACCACGCCGTCGTCGACCTGAGCGACCACGCAGCGCTGCTCTCCGGCGGCCGGGCGCTGGCCGAGCGCCACGACCTTGCCGGCGTGGTCACCTGGGACGAGTGGCACCTCGTCCCCACCGCCCGCCTCGCCCGCGCGCTCGGTCTGTCCGCGACGTCCGTCGAGGTGATGCGGGCCTGCCGCAACAAGGCCACCGCACGCACCCTGTTCGCCCGCCACGGCGTGCCCTCGGCCGCCTCGATGAAGGCGCGGACCCTGCTGGAGGCCGGCCTGGCGACGATGACCCTCGGCCTGCCGGCGGTCATCAAGCCGGCGGCTTTCGCGGGCAGCATCGGCGTGATCCGCGTCAACCAGCCCGAAGAACTGCCCGCCGCGTTCGCATTCGCCTCGGCCGGGGCGAACCGCAGCCGCGAGGACACCGGCGTCCTGGTCGAGGAGTACCTCGACGGGCCGGAATTCTCGGTCGAATGCGTCACCCACCGCGGCGTGACCACGGCCGTCGCCGTGACCCGCAAGCACCTGGGCCCCGCACCGTACTTCGCCGAGACCGGGCACACCGTCGATGCCTCCGACCCGCTCCTGGCCCAGGTCGCCCCAGCCGCCGCTGCTGCGGTCAAGGCCCTGGGGATCACCGACGGCGTGCAGCACGTCGAGCTGCGCCTGGTGGACGGCCGGCCCAGGCTGATCGAGGTCAACGCGCGCATCGGCGGCGACATGATCGGTCACCTCGTCCGTCTCGCCACCGGCATCGACCTGCCCCGGGCCGCCGCCGATCTCGCCTGCGGCCGAGCGCCGGACCTCACCCCGACCCGCAACGGGGCTGCCGGCATCCGCATGCTCTACCCGGACGCCTCCGGCACCCTAACCGCGCGGCACATCAACCAGCCCTTCGCCGCCCACACCCCCTGGCTGCGCCAGGTGCAGTGGATCCGCGAGATCGGCGACCAGCTCGTCCTGCCGCCCGACGGCGACCTGTTCACCGCCCGGGCCGGGTTCTACATCGTTACCGGCCGCACCACCGCCGAGGTCACCGAATGCCTCGACACCGCCGCCGACGAGATCACCGTCACCACGAGGGCGGACCGATGAAACCACAGCCCGATTCGCACCACGAGATCGACGGCGACGTCTACGTCTCCCCGCGCCACCTCGCCTCCACCACCGGAACCGGCGACCCCGCCCTCGCCCCGTTGCTCGAACTTGGCTGGGACCTGCGGTACGACGAGGACTCCAACGTGTACGTGAGCGCTCCTGACCGGCGCGTGCGCCTGGGCTACCTGCCCGAAGGCGAGGACGACGGACTCTGGCGCATCAACGCCTACAAGGACTCCTTCGGGTCGCCGGCGTGGGGCGTCTGCTTCAACGACCGCGTCCCCACCGAGCTTGTCCAGGCGTTCACCACCGTCCTGGCCACGGCGTACGAGCAGGGGCCGGATGCTTACCTTGCCCGGCCGGTCTCCGGCATCGACGAACACGATCCCTTCCTCGCGGTCGTGCCGCTTCTGAAGCAGGGCTGGGAGATCGACCGTCCGCGCTGGGGCGTCTTTGCGGTCCAAGCCCCGGACGGGCTCGCCGGCATGGAGTTCACCACCGGCGCCCTCGATCCGGAAGCCGAACTGACCACACGGGACGCCCGCTGGCAGCTGTGGGCAGGCAAGTCCGTCGACCGGCCTATCTGGTACGCCACGGCCAGCACCGACACCCCTGTCGCCCTGCTCACCGCCGTCACCGAGTGCGTCGCCGATCCGGCACCCCTGCCCCGGTGGCGCGCGGTGACCTCCAGTTACATCAAGGGGATGGCCCAGCTCACCCCGATCCTCCCGCCCGGCCCGCCGGCTCCCACTCCGCTCGACGTGCAACGGGCCGTCGCATACCGCCGTCCGGCTGCGCTGCCCGCAGCCAGCGTTCCGCGCTGGAGCACCACCAGCCGACCGGCCCTGCCCGGCCCGCGCCGCTAGGACCAGCCAGACCTCGACCGGAGCCTCTCTTGTCCCTGCAAGCCGCCGAGTTCTTCACCGAGCTGTGCCTTCCCTTCCACGACCACACCGTCGTTGGCAACACCTACTTCGCTGTCCCGATCCCCGATGCACCGCTGCGGATGCGAATCGACTTCACCCGCACGATCCACGCGGACACGTATGGAGGGCTGCGTGTCGCCGTCGTTCACCCGGAACGCGGCGAGATCGACGCAGTGGTGCTCAGCTTCGTGGACCACGGGACCTTCCATCGCCGCGATGAAGCCACCAACACCCGCCCCAACACGAAGCAGTACGGCACCTTCGACACCTATCACCGCCCCGGCCGCCCGCCGTGGGACGGGGCCGTCACCACCGGGCTGCGCGACGCCATCGAGCAGTACACCGCCGTCTGGTTCCCGGGCGCCTGGGCCGCGTCCACACCCGGGCGCGCGGTTGGCCGTACCCCGCGCAGCACTCCCACCCAGCCGGCTACCCCAGTCGTCGGCCGCACCCGCTGACCTCCCCCGACCGATCAAGGAGTCCTTTAACTGGATTACGTCGGCTCAGCGCTGCTGGTCATGGATCGAGTGACGCTGGTTCCCCCATGGCCCGGGTACGGCCTGGCGGCCGTACTCGCATGTGGGGCAATCACCCGGCTCATGACCGGCTGCCGGGTCAACGCCTGCTCGCCCGGCACCACCGACCTCAGCACCCGCCGTACCGTACGCGGTCGCGAGGACAGAGTCGCGGGTGTCACCCCCGGGGGCGCTGGCCTCGTCGTCTCCACCATGGTTGCCGTATCCGCCGCCGGCAGTGGTCGAGCGCCGTGCGCAACTCGGAGATGAGGGGTGCGTACGTGGCCGGGTCCACGTGCACGTACGCCTCCGCCAGGGCGAGCCCGCCTTCCAGCGGGCCGAGCGCGTCCGCCCAGCGCTCGTCGTCCGCCAGGTACCGGCCCATCTGGTGGAGGACCCGTGCGAGGTCGAAGGCGTACCGCACCGGGTCGGCCTTCCACGCGGCCTCGTACTGCCTGACGGCGCCGACAGCCGCCTCGATGCGTTCCTGCCGGCGGCCGGTCGCGTCCAGGCAGACGGCCAGGATCGACAGGCACCGGCCGAGGTCGGCCCGATGAAGCTCGGGCGCATCGGCGTGGCGGAGTTGCATGAGCTGGACGGCTTCCGCGGCGGCGGGCAGTGCCTGGGTCGGCGGGTCCGCGGAAAGGCGGAGGAGGGCGAGGTTGGAGAGAGACTTCGAGAGTTCGGCGGAGTGGGCGGCTGGGTTGTCCCGGGCGAGGCGGCGCCAGACGGCGATGGATTCGGCTGTCGTGTCTATCCCTTCCATCAGCTGTCCCGTCTCGGCCAGGTCGGCGCCGAGGACCTTCAGGGCGTGTGCAAGACCGGCGTCGTGGGCGGTGGGGTCGGCCCGGGCCAGGGCGCGCATGCTTTCCACCGCTTGCTGAGAGCACGCCAGAGCCTCCGCTCTCCGTCCCTCCCTGGCCAACTGCGCGGAAAGGGTGAGGAGGGAGGCGGCGAGGCCGGGCTCGTGCCCCGCCGCGTCCTGTTCGGCGAGTGAAAGCCGGAGGGAAAGTGCCTCGCGGGAGACTGCGACGGACTCGGTCTGAAGCCCTTGGTGGGAGAGCTGGCGCCCGTGAGCGTGCAGGGCGTCGGCCAGTCGCGGCTTGTGGGCGGGGTCGGCGGCGGAGAGCCGGCGCAAGGCCATCGCCGCGCGTTCGCCAACCTCCAGGGCGTCCTGGTGCTGGCCGGTCTCCGCAAGCCGCACGGCGAGGTCCGCGAGGATGCCGGCGTAGAGAGGCTCATGCCGGGCACGCTCGGCCTCGGCGAGGGCAGCGGCCTCCTCGGTGGCCCGCAGGGCCTCGGCCGGCCGCCCATTGTGGGCGAGGCAGTCGCCGAGTCGGCCCAAGGCAGCAGCGAGCACCGGGACATCGTCATCGAGCTCCCGCGCGGCGATCACCCCCCGTTGGGCGACCTCCAGGGCCTCGGCGTCGAGCCCAGCGTTCAGGAGGCGGGTGCTCAGGTGTTGGCAGCCGACGGCGCGGGAGACGGGGCTGTCGTCCAGGGCGAGCAGTTCGGTGACGAGCCGCCGGGTCACGGCCGCCATCCCGGCGTCCAACTCGACGTGGCGGCCGACGGGGAACCGCTCTTCAACGGCGGCGAGCAGCCGGAGGGGGACGTCGTCCAGGGCAGCGAGAGCGCTGAGAGCGGCGCTCCCGGCGGCGAGCGCGAGGCCCGGCGCGGTCGCGAGGATCGGGTAGAGGTGATGAGGCCCGACGTGCGGCCAACGCTGTGCGGCGGCGGCCAGGAAGGTGACGCCCCGGCCGGCGTGCCGGCCGAGGAGCGCGCCAATGACCTCCTCGGCCCATCCCATGGCCGGGTAGTCGGCCTGGTGACCGGGGAGGGTGAGGGCGAGGAAATCCTCGGCGAGGCGGTCCGGATATAGCGGTTCGAGGACGGTGCCCCCGCCGTCCCGCGCGGACGGGTAGCAGTGGGCGTGATCGTCGAGGACGCGGTCGACGGGGGTACCGAGCCGTAGCTCACGTACTACCTCGATGCCGTGCGTGCGGTCGGCTGCTCCGGTCAGGGCAGCGGCGAAGACGGCCTTGTTCATGGCTGCGGGCGGAGTGGCGCCGGCATCGCCACGGGCGTGCAGTGTGGCCCAGTGCAGGTGCTCCCGATCCAACAGGTAGACAGTGAGTTCGGCCAGGTCGGTGGGAGCGCGACGGCCGTGCACCTGGGCATCGACGACGACGAGCGCGGCCATGTGGAGGGCGAGGGTCAGCTCGTACGACGGCGCCGAGCCCGGGACGGAGCCGACTGGGGCCCCATACCGTACGGCAAAGGCGTCCCGGGCCGCCCGGTACATGGCGGGTCCGTCGGGTGGGGCATCGAGGGCTCTACTGGAGGCAGTGGCCCGGTGATTGGCGAGCGAGGCGCGGACGGCAGGCCAGGCGTCGGCGGTACGGGCGAGCAGCAGGATCCGCGTTGGCAGGTCCTGGTGCAACAGGGCGTCGCTGAAGAGCCAGGTGAGGTGGGTGAGCGGCCAACGGTCCGCGTAGTCGACGACGAGGAGCACCCCGCCGTGCCCGTTCAGGGTCAGGTCCTGGCTACCGGGCGGCGGCTGGACGGAGCCGGGACCGTGAACGGCGGTGACCACCCGCCAGCCGCCGTCCTGGGTCTCGTCGGCGAACCGGGCCGCCAGGCGGGTTTTGCCCTGCCCGCCGGGGGCGTGGATCCAGCGCGCGGCGAGCCGCGGTCCGCCGTCCCGCCAGGCCCTCAGCTCGGCGAGCTCGGTCTCCCGGCCGGTGAACGGCACCACTTCGAAGCGGGAATTGAGCATCCGGCTCGGCAGCTCGCGGAGCCACGCAGGGTCGGCGGGGACGGCGGGTTGCCAGTTCTTGAGCAGGTAGACCGGTGAGCCGTCGCCGAAAACGTGGATGTCAGCGCCGATCGCACCGTAGGCGAACCCATTGACAGCCGTAACGTTTTGTACGAACTGCGGCTGAGGGCCGTCTGTTGCGCTCACGCTCTCCTGCCCTGCCTATCCTCGGCGGCGCTGCCCGCCCCGCTGCCCGTAGCGGCGGTTTCCGAGGGGCTGTCGGAGTGGTTGATGATGTTGCCGAACATGACGCCCTGGGAAGTGGCCCCTCCAGCGGATGCGGTGATGTGCTGCACCCATTGCTGCTGGACTGGCGGCAGCTGCGCCTTGACCTCACGGACCAGAGCCCGGAGGTCGTTCGAAACCTCCGGGGATTCGCTCAGAAGGTCTTCCAGGTCGTCCCGCCACCGGGTGACCTGGTCCACACGAGCAGCTTCGGTCCCTTCACGCGTCACGCGCGCGACGCTGCGGTCCAGCTGGGCTTCAATCTCCTGCGGGTCACGGCCACCGCGCTGGAAGAGCCGCACGGTCCGGACACGGGCAGCCTGCCAGGCATCGGTGACCATGGCCGCGACGATCGCTGCGCCTCCGGTCTGGACGAGGTCGTTGAGTGCTTCCGGGTCCATCGGGTCTCCGTAAGTTGTTGGGGAGTGGCCGTCCGGCTCGTCCTGGGCACCCTGGCTACTGATCGAAAATCGTCCTTTGGCAGAGTCCAGCGCTCAACCAGCTCGTCAAGACCCATCGGCACCCGTGCCACGGTCGCCGATCTTCCCGGGGCGGCCTCAACCGCCGCAGCGGGATGACTTTCCGGTCACCCGAACGGGTGATGTGGCGTTGCGGTGACACATGGTGTCGCGGCGATGGCAGTCAAGGCGAGGAAGTGTTCCGGCTTCCGCACGTAGCGGCGGTGGAGGCTTCGGCAACCGGAGAACCAGGACACGGTTCCCCCACGCCCTAGCGATGCCGGCCCAGTCGTTGGATGGTTCAACTCCCTTACGAAGGGGAAGAGTCGCACCGTTCCGAAGGGGTGGGAGGGGATGGATGCTTTCGGATGCGTTGACAGCGGCGGCTGCCGCCGCAGGCACGGCTGTGGCTTCCTCGGCCGGAACGGAGCTGTGGGCCACAGTGCGTGCGACGACGGCCCGCTGGCTGGGACGGAACGACGAGGTCGCCATACAGGCCGAGCTGGAGCGCCTGGATGCGTCCGCCGCAGCCGTGATCGCCGGGGCGCCCGAGGCGGGCGCCGATGATCAGCGGGGTGTCGTGGCCGACGCTTGGAGGGAGCGCTTCCTCGATTTCCTGTGTCATGTGAGGGCAGAGGAACGGCAGCACATCGCCGCCCAGGTACAGGCGTGGGCCGACGACATCACTCGACGTACACGCGGCAGTGCCAGCGCAGGGACGGCGGGTCTGGCTGTGGCCGGTGATGTACACATTCATGCCGAGAACCACGGATACGCAGCGGGCGTCCAGAATTTCGGGAACCCGCTCGCAAACCCTACGGGGTCCGGTCCGGCCTCGCCGGCCTGACCGGACTCTCCTCCCCGGGGCACATCGCGGCTAGCGCGCCTGGAGCCTTTGCCGCCGGCACCGCCTACATCCACCAAGTCCACATCGAGAGCGCCCCTAACCGGTACGGCTCGACAAAGCCGCCGGAGGGAACGCCGGTGCGATCGCTCGACCCGTTCCGACTGGAGGTGCACCGGGCCATCGAGGTCCCCGGAGAGGAGCGACTGCCCCGGCTGCCGACTTACGTCATACGCGACCACGACGCACAACTGCGGGCGGTGGTCGACCGTGCCGTGGAGGGGCAAAGCACCCTTGTGACCCTCGTCGGTGGCTCGTCGACGGGTAAGACCAGGGCTGCATGGGAAGCGGTGCGGCAACTCCCGGACGAATGGACCGTGTGGCATCCCTACGACCCCACGCGGCCGCAAGCAGCCATGGACGGGATCGCGCGGATCCCGCCCCGGACCGTGGTCTGGCTTAACGACGCCCAGCACTACCTGTTCCTCAAGACTGTCCCTGACGTGGCGGAGCGCATCACGGCGAAACTGCGCACTGCTCTCGCAGCCCCTAATCAGGCGCCGATCCTCGTGGTGGCCACCATGTGGCCGGACTTCTGGGCGCCGCTCACCGTTCGGCCCGCACCAGGCGTTCCTGATCCGTTCGCCCAGCAGCGGGAACTGCTCACCGGCGTCGGCTTCCATGTGTCCATCCCGTCAGCCTTCACCGACGAGGACCTCGAAGCCGCCCGCGGCGCATCGGCGGACGACCCCCGCCTGGCACTCGCACTGACCGGAGCTGCCAACGGGCAGATCACTCAATATCTCGCCGGGGTGCCCGAGTTACTCTCCCGCTATCGCAACGCGCCCCGGGCAGCCGCCACGTTGATTGAGGCGGCCATGGACTACCGGCGCCTCGGTCACGCCCCTGCCCTTCCCTGCCGCCTCCTGACAGAGGCCGCGCAGGGATACCGCGACGCGGGCTACCTGCCACCGGATGGCGACGGCGCAGCGGACGAGGCGTTCGTCTACTGCACCGAACCCTGCAATGGCGTCCCCGGTCCCCTGGTCCCCCTGCCGGTGCCCCGCGAATCCGGCGCCGAGCCCACTTACCGCTTGGCCGATTACCTCGAACAGCTGGGCCGCGCCGCCCGCCGCACCGTCTCCCCGCCTGCCACCTTCTGGGACGCGGCCGTCCGCCACGTGCAGAGCCCTCAAGATCTCGGCGTGCTCGGCCACGCCGCCTATCGCAGAGCACGGTTTCAGCACGCGCTTTCGCTGTACGAGGCCGCGGCCCGGGCCGGGAACCACCGTGTGCACAGTGAGCTGGTCAGATTGCGCGAGAAGTTGGGCGATGCCCAAGGAGCCGAGGCCTCGGCACGAGCGGGCGCGGAGCACGGGGACACGCAGGCCATCACAGCTCTGGTCCGCGATCGAGCAGAGGCCGGAGACACGGAATCCGCCGAGAAATTGGCCCGCCTCGCGGCGGAGGCCGGAGACACCCGTCCGCTCAGGGCAATGGCCCAGGTTCAGGACGCCAGCGGTGACCTCGCCTATGCAGAACGCCTGTACCGTGCCGCCGCTGAGGCGGGTGACGACACGGTGCTGGTAACGCTGGCGCAACTGTGCGAAGAGGTCCAGGACGTACGCAGCGCAGAAGAGTTCGCCTTCAGGGCCGCAGCCGCCGGTGATCCTCAGGGCCTGCGCTCGCTCGCCCACTCACGAAAAACAAGGGATGACCATGATGCCGCCAGACGGCTCCAAGAAGCAGCCGATCTGGTCACTATTCCCTCGGCAGTGAAAGACACAGGGCACCCGAGTCAGGCCCGTGCGCGGGCCAAGGCAGCCCTGCGCCACCTAGATGCTTTGGAACAGCGTGCACTTGAGGCACATGAGGGATTCCGCAGCCGCCGTGGTTCCCCCCAACTTCCTGCAGACGCTCTGGAGATGGCGGAGCGCCTCGCCGTGGCCGCAGTCGCGAACGGGGACACCGATGTGCTCCAGGAACTGGCCTGGCGCGAATTCACGCGCTACGACGAAGACCGTCGTGCAGTGCGCCTGGCACGCGAAGCCGTCGAGAACGGCTATCCCGGCGTGGCTCTAAGCTTGGCCAGAGGACTATTGGACAGGCTGACGTACACGAGAAACCTGTCGGGCTCCGACGAGCTCCAGTGGGGGAGGCACATCCGGCAGAGCGCCGATCAGCTCGCCAGGATGGCGGCAGATGCCGGAGACACTAGGGCCTTCGCCCTCCTGGCCGAGATCCGGGTGTTCGCTGGAGACCGAACTGGCAGCGAGCGCAATGCCCAGGCGGCGATGGAGGCTCGGGACACCCAGGGTCTCAACGCGACGGCTCGCCGTTGGGAGGAGGCTGGAGACCGAGCCGCTGCCGAGTACTACTACAGCGTGTCTGCGCAAGCCGGGGATGTCACGGCACGCACTGTTCTCATGCGGTGGCGAGAGGATGACGGTGACGCCGAAGGGGCCGAGAAACTGGCCCACGAAGCCGCTGCGAAGGGTGACGTCAACGCGCTGACGGAACTGGCGCGCTGGCGCGAAATGGCCGGTGACAAGAAGGGTGCCGAGAAGCTTTATCGCGCCGCCCTCGCCACTGGTGACACCGGTGCCCTCATCATCATGGGCGGCTGGCGACAGGTGGCTGGCAACCACGACGGCGCGGAGCGCCTCTTCCGCGCAGCGCTCGACGCCGGGGACATCCACAGCCTCCACAACCTCGCCCAGTCACGCCTCCTGCGAGGCGATACCCGCTGGAAGGATGCCCTGCGCTACGGGTTGGACGCCGCTGGCTCCCCGCTCCAGCCATGGTGAGCCCGGTTGTCGAAACGGAAGCCCATCACCAACAGCTCTATGGGCGGGCCATGTTCCGAAGACCCAGCCCGCGAGTGGGATGGCACGGCGGTGTCAGTCTTAGGAATCGTCCTTGAGCATAATGCTTTCCAGGGAAGCCGTTGATCAGATGGTGAGGCCGTATCGGCTCGATCTTCTTGAGGAGGGGGCCGCGACGGGCGATAGGTCGCCTGCCAATTAGGAGGCTGACTACATTCCGTGAGCTCTGCTGTTGCCGCGGGTCCCTGGCTCGCACTGCGTCGAGCGTTCGTTCGCGGCTCCAACCAGCACGTGCCCACGCCTCCACCGCCGCTAGGAGCGGGAAGCCGGAACACTTCCTCGCCTTCACTGTCATCGCCGCGACATTCATGTGTCACCGCAAGCTCACCAAGCTAAGGGCTCGCAGAGAATCAAGGTGTTGCTTCCCGTGATGTGGGCTCGTTGTTGTGGTATGAGCGCCTCCGACGAGTTCCGTGGCCAACTCGCTGTGAAGTTCGAGGTGTTGTTCCCGCATTTGGACGAGCGGCAGCGGCGGCTACTGATGGGGGCCGAGGCCAGGATCCTGGGACATGGTGGTATCCGGGCGGTCGCACGGGCGGCCCAGGTCAGCGAGACGACGGTCCGCAAGGGTGTGGACGAGCTGGAGGCCGGCGAGGAGCCTCTGGACCGGGTACGCAAGGCCGGTGGCGGCCGGAAGAAGGCCGTGGACCTTGATCCGGATCTGCGGCCCGCGCTGCTCGCGCTCGTGGAACCTGACGAGCGGGTGATCCTTCGCCCAGTGCATGGGCGTGCAGTACCTCGGGGCCCACGTGCGGCGCGAGGTGCACGCCTTCCTGTGGGCGGCCCTCACCGGCGTCGCGGCCGGGTTCCTGTACAGCCTGAGCGGCCGTGGCCACACCGTGCTGGCGTCTACGGTCCTGGCCCTGACGACCGCCGCGCCCGTGTTCATGGCGATGTTCTACCGCTACTACACGCACGAGGACGCGGCCGGTCACCGGATCAGGTGACCGCCCGATCCGAACGACATGGCTGCGGAATCAGCAGCTGTGTCGCTGATCGGTGATCAGCCGAGGCCCCTTCGAGGCTTGCCGGACGACTCCAAGGGCGTGATGCACCGCCGGCAACGGCGTCCTGCGGGACACAGGGCTGTCGTGGAGGACCGGCCGGCGTGGCGAAGCTGCGAGAGACGGGGCGCGTCATCCGCGCCCGCGCGCCTGCGAGTACTCCGATGCCCCTGTTTTCGCACGGGCGTACCCCCACCCGTGTTCGTGCGCTGTCGTGGAGGGGCAGGCCCATTGCAGTCACGTCAGTGGGCGAAGGGGGGCCCGTGGAGACTCTCGCCAGCCTGATCCTGTTCGGGATCGTCCCTTTCTACGCCATCGCGCGCGCGGGAGTCCGCGGGTTCGACGACGGGTTCATCGCGCGTCTCCCCGCCAAGATCGCCCTGCTGCTCCTCCTGCCCCTGTGTGCCCGCCTCACCGGCTACTACGCCGACCAGCAGCACGCTGCGAGCACGTGCGACCGGTACCAGGTGACGAGCGTCGGATTCGTCGCGCTCTTCCTGACCGCCTTCTGCCTGGTGATGGCGGTCAACCGTGCCCTCAACGTAGGCGGGCGCCTACGGGAGCGCACCCGCGCGCTGCCCCTGGCTCCGGCAGCCCGCACCACGGATCGCGTCCTGGGATCAGCGTTCGAGGTGCTGGTCGTCGGCACCGGGCTCGATGTGCTCACCCTGGGGCGGAATCCGCTGCTGAACGGGTTGTGGTCGATAACATCCCCGATCGCGTCCATGTCCGGTGGACTGCTCGGCGGCTACCCCGACTGGCTGTCCGGACCGATCGAAGCGGCCACCCGCGCCGGGTTCTCCGACTTCGAGACCGCTGATGCGCAGTGCCCGCACTCGCCTCCCGCGGCCGGCTTCGCGGCCCTGATCATGCTCTTGTTACTCCTTCCCGCCGTGATCCTGGCCTGTGACCCGCTGGCCAACGCGAGGTTCACCTGGGAGCGCTACCAAATCCGTCCGCGCTACCTGCCCCACGCCTGTACGGACTGCGAGGGTTACGGAGTGCATGTGCGGTCCGTGCTGCGGTTCGCGTCGGTGTGCGGCAACTGCCGAGCCTCAGGCATCGTCCCGCCGCAGCAGTGGCAGCAGAACTTCCGTCTGGGCGCGGTGTGGTGGGCTTACTGGCGCCTCGGAGTCGCCTACTTCGCGCTGCTCATCGCCTGGCTGGTGCTCGCCCTTGTGTTCCGTTGAGGGCCTCCGGCTCCAAGAGTGCGTGGCAGGGCCGGAGTGCCGCCCGAGGGGGGAATGATCGTGATGACTGCGCTGAAGGGGCCGGTGGTAGGGCACGTCCAGGCCGTTCTGAGGTTCTTGGGGGCAGGCGTCGGGGCTCTGGGAGCACTGTGGTTCGCCCTGCTGCTGGCTGGAGTGCCCAGCGGGCGTCGCGACGTTCTGGTCTCGGTGGCCGGCCTGTGGATGGCCTGGTGCGTCGTCACGGTCTTCGTCCACGTCAAGCACCTCTGGTACTCCGGGCCGTGTCGGGCGCGCACGGTGGCGGCCAGCTGGGCCGCGGTCGTCGCAGTCCTGGTCGGCCTCGACGCGGCATGGGTGTTCGGCGCAGGCGTACGCACCACGGCGGCGATCGGCAGTGGGGCCTTCGTCGCCGCCCTCGTCAGCTATCGGAGGTGGTACGTGTCCAAGTTGGACGAGTTGCTCATGCGGCTCGGGCTGGTGTCCGTGGCATCACCCGCGGCCGGGGCGGCAGCGGCGGCCGCGGCACGACGAGCGTCCAAGGCCGCCCGGAACGATGTCCAGCGCCAAGTCGCGCTGGCCAACCTAGCCACCTCGCTGACGATGCACAGCCTTGAGGACGAGTCCTGGGATGCTGCTACCGAAGCTTGCCAGGTCGTGGAGGAAGCGCTGGCCGCTGCCGAGGCCGATGGCTCCCCGGACAGCAGAGCTCTGGTGGCGACCCTACTGGGTGACTTGATGGCCGCCGCACGGGAGCGCACGGGAGACACCGACAGCTTCCCGGAGATCCTGGAGTACCTCAAGCAGGCGGCTGGCAACTATCCCCCGCTGTGGCCGGCGGTCTTCGAGTTCGAGGGCGACCACTGGCACTTTCTGGCCGAACGTGCCAACGAGTCACGGCAGTTGGCCGAGGGTAATGAGCTCAAGAAGACCGAACAGCTGGGTACACAAGAGGCGGCGTGGTTGGCAGCGGCCTTCAAGGCATTCGCGTGCGCGGCCGAGAACTCGCCCGAGGGGACGGGCGCCTGGGCCCAGAGAGTCGTCAAGTATGAGAGCGCTCGGTCCGAGTTGGTCCTCATCAGAGACGACTTCGAGTTGCCGACGGCGGACGGGACGGACTCCCGCACGGACTGGAGCGGGACACCGGTGGAGCTGCGGCCCGGTGGTTGGGAGTTCACCATGCAGGATGCCGCCGACAGCCTCGGTCACGCTGTTCTCGCCGTGGAGGACGTCTGGAGGCGCGCGATCCCCGGCACGGAGGACATTTCAAGGCTCGCTCTGGCCAGGTGCTTGGTCCGTCGGGCGCTGTGGCACAGCAAGCCCTGCACGTTCCGCCCGATGGCCGGCGGGAGTGACCCGGACCGCGACCTTGATTACGCCCGGCGGCTGTGCGAGCAACCGCCGGCTACACCGGGAGCGCACATCGACACGGCCTTCAGCTCCCTTCTCACTGTGACCCTCGAATTCATCCACCTCAACGCCGAAGACGAGCACGAACCGGGGGCCGGCCGTTGAACCGCCGCAACATGTCGCGCGCCATCGTAGAGGCCGCTCGGAAGGCCGCACTGTCCGCGGCGCGGACGAACACCATCGGCCGGATCGGGGCAGCCCGGACATGGGCCGACGCAGCCGAGCACCACGGTGGGCCCGACGACGCTGCCGATGCCTTCCGCCACCTCGTGCTCATGCTCTGCCTGGAAGTCCCCACCCGCGTCGACATGCGCACAGCGCACCTGACCGCCGGGCAGAACGTCGCGGCCGAGGCCGCCTACTGGATGTTGTGCGCGGAGCGGCCGCAGGAAGCCGTCCAGGTACTTGAACACGTCCGTGCCATCCTGCTCAGTCGCATGCTCCGCGGAACGGACGCTCCGAGGCTGTCCGAACTGCGACGCCGTGGTGCGGCCGGAGCGGCTGCCGCGCGGGACCTGCTCAAGGCCCAGCAGGAGCTTTCCGCCGTGCTCCGGCAGGACCTGACCCGCATCGAGGCACCCGGCGCCCCCGCCGCGCATCGGTCTCCCGCCGACCTGATCCGCTCCCAGCGGGAGGAAGCGCACAACGCGTTGTGGCGTGCCGAACAAGCAGCTGACAAGCTCATGCCCTCGGCGAAGCACACCCTGATCCCCTTCGAGACCATCCGCTCCACCGCCGAGCACGGCCCGCTGATCTACCTTGCCTCCGCGAAGGAGCAGGGCTACGCAGTCATCGTCACGCCCGGCGAAGGGGCGCAAAGCGTCCAGCTCCCGCAGCTGAAGACGGAAGAACTCGACGAACAAGTTCTGGCCATGTCGAAACGTGCATCACGCGCCGGTGCGGTGCAGAACGCGCTGGAAGTGCTCCGTGCCGGCCTCGAGCCGTTGGCCGCCAAGCTCGCCGGCGAACTCACGAAGGGCGGCTCCCGCCGAATCATCAACCTTATTCCCGTGGGGAAGATATCCGTTCTGCCCGTCCACGCCGCCCTCCTGGACGCTCTCCCGAACCTTCAAGGGGTCCGTTACGCGGCGAACGCGCGCATGCTCCGGCATGCGGCAGAACACCATCGCGAATCCCTCCGGCATCAGCCGCTCAGCGGCGCCTACGTCACCGACACGAGCTGCAAGCCCTTGCCGAAGTTGCCACTGGGACGCGTCCTCGTTGAAGACCTGCTCTCCGGCCCGAATGGCTACTGCCAGAAACCGAGGGAGCGCGGCGACGACAAGCAACCTGACAAAAGTGCCGGCAGGGAAGATCTCTCTGCAACACTGTGCAAAGCAGGCATCGTTCAGGTGTGCTGCCACGGAAATGCCTCCGAACGCGACGCCCTCGACAGCTATCTCTTCGCGAAAGACGACAAAGTCACCGTTCGGGACATGATCGTCTCCGGGCCGGTCCGCGCACGCCTCATCGCATTGTTGGCCTGTGAGAGCCACATCGGTGACCTCCTGCTCCACGACGAGGCCATCGGGATTCCGGGAGCGCTGACACAGGCGGGGGCGGGCGCCGTCGTCGCCGTGCAGTGGGAGTGCGACACGCGTGCGGCGGCACTCCTGCTGCATGAGTTCCACTCGAACCTCAGGAGTGGCCTCAACGGTCCGGAAGCCCTTGCAGGCGCACAACGCTGGCTGCGGACCGCAACCGTAAAGACCTTGCTGGGTGTCTCTGATGGTGCCTATTACAAGAAGCTCCGCCCAGAGCTCGGTGGCGAGGACCCGGAGTCCGTGCCGTATGCGGCCCCGGAGTTCTGGGCAGGGTGGGCGTACACCGGGCTGTAGGCCGGGGTTGCGGGGACGATCCGCGCAGTTGGACGAGACACAGCGCCCAGGCGCGGGAAGGTGGATCACATGACTGACCGGCCGGTTCTCAAGCTGAACCTGGAGGGGCTCAGCGACGAGGAGATCGACGAGGTCCTGACGCTGACCTCCTCCCTGGAAGTGGACGTGCGCCAGTACGCGCCGCTGGGTGGATGGCAGGACGAGAGCGAGTACTACCTCCGGATGGTCAGGGACGTGGTCGTGAGCGTCAAAGCGCTCGCCGACCTCTCCCGGCACATGCGCAGCCGCCGAGAGAACGAGCCCGACGCGGAAGCCCGGTTCCTGCAGATTCTGGAGAGCCTGTCCGCCATGCACGACGGCAGGTTCTCCATAGTCGAAGAGCCGAGCGACGGCGCGAACCTCGGCAAGGGCTTCCAGTACACGAACGACGCGCCGCCACGCACGGACCGCAAGGAAGCCGTCCACCAGATGTTCCGCGTCGAGCTCGGGCCGCTGCCGGCCGGGACAGTGATGATCTGGAGCATTCCTCAGCGTCGCTGGACTTCCCACGGCTCGGGCGCCGCATAGTCCCGACCGGCACTCCGGCCCTCGTCCCGTGGCCACGGCGCCGGGGCCGATCGGAGGCCGACGTTCGCCGGCCGCCCCCCCTGAAGCCACGCCAGTTGGATCGCATCGAGGGCAAAGATTCTGTTGCCCCGAGCAGTTGATCACCCTGGCTTGTCCCGCAATACCTGGCCGCAGTCGAGATGAGTCGGCATTGCCTGCCTCCACGACCTGCTCCTCGCGTATGCGGATCACTTCAGGGCTCGATGGAGTCCTTCGTGCTGGGGCTCGGAGAGCGTTTGACACCGCTGCACGCCAAGAGCTCGGTCCCGGTGGCGTCGAAGTACAGAGTGAAGAATTTGCGCATTTTTGCCGGGCGTCACTAGAAGTCAAGACGACTGGATTCGCTGTCAAATGCCTCGGTTGGATGTGAGAGGACAGCAGTTCGCCGGGGGCAGACAGGAAAGATCCCGGAACGGCTGGCCAACGAGAGCGGGGGCATGTCAACGTAGACGACCTTGCAAGAAACCCCAGGTCAGAGAGGTGATTGCCCGTGACCGCAGCCGCTGCGAGCCCCGGTTTCTCCACCACCGTCGAAGCCCTGCGACAGCGGGAGTGGCAGCTCGGCCCCGGCCAGCCGACTGTGGTGATGGACCAGTTCTCCGCCGAGGACTTCCACCTGATCGTCGATGATCGCGCGGACGTGCACGTCAGCAGCAAGGACGGCAGGTTCTACCTCGGCTGGTTCCCGCTCGGCCGCCCCGGTACGGATGGCGAGGGATGGAAGATTGCCGTCACCGGCACCGCCAAGATCCGCGGCTATCACCTGTCGTTCGATACCGAGACGCCGGCCGACATCGTCGCCGCCGCCGTAGCGCGCGTGCTGGAGACCTCACGCCGCCTCTGACGGTGCGGACGTCGATAGATAATGCCCGCCCTGTGAGCGAGCTGGCCGTCCGAACGGCGGCCCCCTCCACCGCCCCGTTTCCCCGCACCCCTGGAGGCTGTTCGTGATGTCCCCGGAGATGACCGTCGGCGATCTCATCGACCTGCTGTCCGGCTGCGACCCGAATGCTCCGGTCCGCCAGGCCATGAATCCGTTCTTCCCGATGGCCCACCGCTTGACGCAGGTCCTGCAGTCGGTCGACGAGACCGGCCGGACCGTCGTCTACCTCGCTGAAGGGCGTGACGAGGACGCACAGCTAGGACACCTGGCACCGGAGGTCGCCATCGAGCTGACGTGGCAGTGCCCAATTAAGGCACCCCCGCGCCGCCACCGCCGCCGCGCCGGCGGCAACTAGATACGCACCGAGCCCTTGGAGGCGCCCCTGTACCCCGACTTCCCGCCCGACTCGTCCACGCCGTGCGGCGGCCAGCCTGCGTTCTGGGTCGGCCCTCGGCACCTGGCTGGTGATGATGGGCGCCTCTACGACGTCGTCGCCGACGCGCTCACCGGCCTGGGCTGGATGAGCCTGACGATCGTCCGCGGACGGCACGAGCCGGGCGAGGCCCCGGAGGACCGCCAGGTCCTGCGCAGCACCGTCCTGCACATCAGCCCCGACGCCCTGCGATGGGCCCAGTGGAACCTGGCGGACGAGCCGTTCCACCTGGGCGAGCTGCCGATCGCCTGGCAGATCTCCGCCCGAGAGGAGGCGAGCAGCCCGGTCGCCCAGTGGTCGGCCTATTTCACCCGCGACGTTCCCGGCGAGGCGGTGGCCGATTTCCTCGTCGCGCTCGACGCAAGCGACCAGCCCACCGCGCACCTCGCCGGATCCGAGCTGGTCCTCGACGCTGTCGCCGCCCACGGATGGTTCCGCGACATCGACCAGCCCCAGGCGGCTGCGACGGACCCGACGTTCACCTCGCACTTCAGCCTCGGCGAGGTCCCGCCCCTCATCCAGGACGCCGACCCGCGTGCCCTGTCCGCCGAGGACGACGAGGCGGGGCCAGCCGGATGGCAGGCGTGGGCTGAGCCCGTGCTCGGCGCACCGTGTCTGTGGGCGGCATCGTTCGCCGCCAGCGTCCCGCACGATCTCGTCGCCGCCTTCGCCGCCTCCCTCAGCTCGACCGCACCGGTCCTGCGGCGGGTGCTGCCCGAGGCCACCCAGGAGCGCCTTCTGCGCGCGCCGGCCATCTAGCATCCCGCGCGTATCTCTCGACGATCCCAGTCCGGCACCCTCCCAGTTCGGGGTGCCGGACCTTCTTGCTTCTTGGGTGAAGTGGCCGTTTGGTCTTCGATGCCCAGGAGCGTTTGCCGCCCTGTGGCGGAACGATGCAGGATGCGGCAATGCACCCCGGCCCCGGCGCCTTTATGGTCATCGCTCTCATCGTCGCCGTGACGATCACGTTGACGGTCCGTTCACGCTGCAATCGCACGGTTGCCCTCGCGGCGCAGTGGCAGGCATTCCAGCAGCACTGGCTCCGGGCAGGCAACTCCTTCAGGTGACGCAGGGCTACCAGTACGGCCGCCGTGGCTCAAAAGCCGTCGTGACCTGGTGCGACACCGGGCGGGAGCAGGACGCATGGTCCTGGAATTGGCAGGTTCCCCCGGGCGAGGCCTGCTCGTGAACGCCTCCAGCGGCTATGGGCCGCACAGTCACAACCCGAACATGCTCTACGTACAGCCAGGCCAGGTCCGTGCCTCGGGTTGATGGGGACCTACGAATCTGGCAGCAGGCTGCTTGGCGCCTTGTGTTTCCGGAGCGGCAGCGCGGCGGGCGCCGGATTACCGATGAGGCGTTTGCTTCCTGGAGGATGGGCGCATGACCGAGATCCGCACACCCCGTCTCCTCCTCCGTAGCTGGCACAACGACGACCTCGTGCCAATGACGGACATCAACGCGGACCCACGGGTCATGCGCTGGATCGACGACGGCGCGGTGCGCGACCTGGACCAGACGGCCGAGGCCATCGAGCGATGGGAGGAGGAGTGGGACGAGGAGGGCTTCGGGCTCTTCGCCGTCGAGCTGCTGGCCTCGGGCGAACTGATCGGCTTCACGGGACTGTCCGTGCCCGAGTTCCTGCCGGAGGTGATGCCCGCCGTGGCGATCAGCTGGCGGCTGGGTTCACAGTTCTGGGACCAGGGGTACGCGTCCGAAGCTGCGCACGCCACGCTGGAGTTCGCGCTTCAGGACCGCGGCCTGGACCGCGTCATCAGCATCAACCGGGTGGGGGACAACGCCTCCGAGAACGTCATCCGCAAGCTCGGCATGGCGCCCGAGCGGGAGACGGTGCACCCGGTGTACGGCTACCCTCTGCGCGTTCACGCCATCGACCTCACTGAGTTCCAGGCGTAAATCGGCCGAACCATCGATCATCGCAAGACAGCCGGCCAATGTCCCTACGTCCCCGAGCGCATTGATCGCGACGGTACGGACACGAGGGACAGATAGTTTCTTCCCGTCGCTGACCTACGCCTGCACGGAACTGCGGACAGAGCCGAAATCGCGAAGCCCCATCAGGGTAACGGGCCAAGCCGCTCGCGCCGCTCAGCGCATCAGTCAGTAACGCGCTGCTGCCCCCGACCCATGGTGGTCGGAGGCAGCAGCGCCGGGGCACGCGGGCGGGTCAGCTCGTTACCGTGGCCTGTCGAGGGCCTTGTCGAGGTGGCGGTCGACGAGGGCCGAGGAGCCGGAGACGATCAGCAGCAGGCTGCCCTCGCGGATCGCGGTCTGCTTGAGCACGCTGCTTCGCCCCCCGGCGGTGAACGTCAGGAGCTGGCTCCACTGCTCGTCACCGCCGGAGTGGGGCGTGGGCAGCTTCTGCGAGGCGACGTCGATCGGGGTGCCGCCCGCGACGACCTGATAGGTCGGGCAGCCGGTCATGGCGTCGAAGATCCGATCGATGCCGTCGGAGAGCTTCTTCGGGCTGTCGCTGTACAGCTCCTCGGAGATCTCCGAGGAGCTGCCGCCGTAGGTGAAGTCCGACTTCGCCTTGTGCGGGAAGGCGGGCGTGCCGCCGGTCGCCGCGTCGCCGCCCAGCTCGCTCAGGGCCGGGCAGCCGATGACGGTGACGTCGTCGTGCTGGGACGGACGCTCCGGCTTGAGCAGGTAGCCGCTGCCGAGGTCGCTCTGGTCGAGCAGGCGGGTTTCGAGTGCGGCTGAGGAGAGCGCGGCCGGCTTCTGGACGGCGTCGGACGGCTTTCCCGTCCGGGCGGCGGAGGGGGGTCGGTGCTTGGCCCCGGTGGTGTCGGTGGAGCAGGCGGGCAGGGCGAGGAGGGCGGCGGTGATGCCGAGGGCGGTGGTGGCGACGCGAACGCGCATGACGGAACTGACCCCTTGGTGCTAGGCGACGGGTGGTCAGTACGGGCCCGCGGGCCCGGTGGGTCGTAGGAGTGGTGGTCAGTGCCCGAGGTGGCGCAAGCAGTCCTCGAACGTGGCGTGCGTCGCGTCCGCCGGCCCAGAGTGCCGGTTGTACCAGGCGGTGTCGATGCGGGTCTCCTGCTGCTGGTGGCCTGCCCGGCAGCGCAGCCAGATCTCGCCACGCGTGGAGAGGATGAGCCAGTCCCGGTACGCACCGCACTCGGCACAGGCGACCATCTCGCCTTCGAGGACGAGGGGCTGCTTCCACGGCATCATCTTGCCCTCGACTTGGTCGTGGCTCGGCACGCGCAGTTCCGGCGGAAGGAAGTCGTCCACGACGGCGGCCGGTTCGGCGGGCTGCGGCTCAGACGCGGGCACTCCGAAGCCGGGCGGGACCTGGCCCTGCAGCCGTGCGTGCAGCTCGGCGAACCGCCTCTGAGCTTCGCTCGGCTCCTTGGCCCGGCGGCGTATCCGCTGAAACACCCTGGCGTCCTCCTCTGCCTCGTCACCTCGTCATGCGCGCTTCATGATCGTGCCCCACGGCACCCGGCGGTTTCAATTCACAAAGTCCACAGTCACCTCCGGCCAGGTCAGCAGGGGTACTCGTGGATCTCAACTGCCCAGATGACGAGTTGGCTACGATGCGTGTCTCGGTACGGCGCGGCTGCGTTGCCACGGTGTGCCCGATCACACGTCGTCGTCTCCCACGACCGCTCAACTTCGCGACGCCTACTGGCTCGACGGGCCCCACTTGCGCCATGTCCGTCCGTCCTGCGGGTGCACGGATGCCGACCGCATCTGCATCGGACCTGGTCGCCACCGAGGTTCGATGTGGCGTACGACCATGTGGATTGCGAGCGGAGCGGTGACGCTGTCCCTTCTCGTGGTGATGTGCTGAGGCCGCGTGCCGGCATCCGGCGGGCTTACCGGGGCTGCCGCGAGGTCTCCTCTCCGCTGCGCCTCCTGCCGGGCGCGGAGGGCCTGTTCGCTATCCCACGTGCTGCGGACCGGCTCTCTGCGGTGATGGTCTCGGGAGGGTGGGAGGCGTCGGCGGGTAGGTTGGCGGTCCGCCGCATCCGCCACACGAGCACGTCGCTGACGGAGTCTGCGGTGCCGAGTTCGCGCCGTCCGGCAGCGTCGGACAGGAGAGCGGCCGGGTCGTGGCCGGCGGCTTCGGCTTCCGCGAGGGTCCCCGCCAGGGCGTACCAGCCGGGCTCGGCGAGGATCTGCTCGGCCAGCTCCGGCAGCGCCTCGCGCAGCAGCACCTTCTGCCGCTGGAGCATCGGCCGGCTCAGACGTCGGCCACGCTGGTAGAGCACGCCGAGGGGCTGGGCGGAGGCGGCCTGGTAGGCGGTGCGCAGGTGCTCGGCGGCTCGGGTGGCAGCCTCGGCCTGCTGGGCGTGTCCCTTCCGGGCGTGCCAGTGCGCGGCGGCGGTGATCAGGAAGAACAGCATGTCGATGGCCATCGCCGTGGTGGCTCCGTCCTCGCCGCGGCCGAGGGCCGGGCCGCCCTGGACGAGGTCGCGGGCGGCCTGCCGCAGGGCTCGATCGTGCCCGCGTACGGCGCGGACGTGAGAGCGCGAGGCCCGTTCGAAAGCTGTTGCGGCGTCGAGCAGTTCGCGGCGGGTGTGGGCTGCGGACGTCTTCGCGAGGGCATCCAGGACTTCGCCGGCCGCTGCGATGTGGGCGGCGGCGACCGCGTCCTCGCCGTGCTCGACGACGAGGACCGCTTGCCACACGGCCGAAGCCGTCCCGCGGCGCGCGGCGGCCGGACTGCCCGGCCCCGTACGGATCGCATCCTCCCGCCGGGCAGCCGGAACGTCCTGGGCCTCACCGGCCCAGCGCTCGCGGATGCGGGGCAGCGACAGGTCGGGGGCCAGGCGCGCGCCGGGATAGAACACCGGCTCGCCGTCCTTGTTCAGGTCGTCGGGCAGGGCGACCTTGTATCCGAGCAGGTCGCCGGAGGGCGCAGCACGCTTGCGGATCAGGAGGCCGGCAGCGGCGAGCCGGTCGAAGAACTCCTCGTCGCAACTCGCCCCGGCCACCGCGCGTCGCACGGTTTCGCGCAGTTCCTCGCGGGCGGTGCGCTCGCGGCCCTGCCGTTCGGCCTTATGGCGCTCGGCGCTCGTGGGCCGCTGTGCGGCTGTGCCGTCGCCCGGCGCGACCTGGTGGAGACCGAGTTCTTTCTCGATGAGCCGGGCTTCGGCCTGGGCGCGAGCGCCGGAGCGGAAGTCGTCGGGGCGGTGGCCGTCCTCGGTGACGAGGGTGGCGACGATGTGGATGTGGTCGTCGGCGTGGCGTACGGCTGCCCAGCGGCAGCCGGGCTGTCCGTCGCCGGAGTCGATGCCGGTGGCAGCGACGATGCGGCGGGCGATGTCGGCCCACTCCTCGTCGGACAGGATCCGGTCGCCGGGGTCGGCGCGTACGGAGGTGTGCCATACGTGCTTGGTCGGGCGCGCGTGCTTGGCGAGGGCCATCACGGGCTGGTCCAGGAGCTGCTGGAGGTCCTTGAGGGTGGCCTTCGGGTCGCGGCCGGGGTCGGGGGACATGCCGTCGAAGGAAGCGACGAGGTGAGGGTCGGTGTGGTCCTCGTACTTGCCGGTCTCGTAGAGGTAGTAGAGGAGACCTCTGGTGTCCGAACCGGACGGGTTGACGCTGGGGATCATGAGCCGTGGTGCTCGATCAGCCGTGTGGCGGCTTCGTGCGCGGTGTCGGCGGCCCGCCGTACGGCGGCGACGGCCGCTTCGAGCTGAGGGACGTCTGCACCGGAGTTGAGCGCCTTGACTGCCTGGTTGAGGTTGCTGCCGGCCCAGCCCAGCCGACGCCTGCTGTCGAACAGGGCTGTGATCACTTCGCGTTCGTCGGCGATCTCGGCACTGGTGCGGTCGAGGTCGCGGGCGGCGGCGAGCGCGGAGCGGGCGAGGAATCCGGCGACGGACAGATTGCACTGGGCGGCGGCGGACTTGATCAAGGCGAACTCATCGTCGTTGAAACGTGTGTTGGGCTGGTGCAGGCGCTTCTTCTCGGGTGACTGGCGCGGACGCTGGCGGGCACGAGGAGTGCGCTGTCGGGGGGCGCGCGGCTCAATCTGCTTCTCCTCCTGCCCAGGCTTCGATCCGCCCCCGGTCGAAGCCTGAAGGACCTGCGCCCCCCGGTGCAGGTCCACTCCCGCCCCCTCGGGGGCGGGTTCGGCGGAAGCTACGCTTCCGCCCCAACTTGCTCGCGTCGAGACCGAGTTGGATTCGGACTCAGGTTCCGGGTTGGTGCCGTTCTTGCGTGCGTTTCTCATCGGGCTTCGGGCCTCGTGGAGCGGGTGTGCTGCTGGATGGTCGCGGCCAGCGCGAGGAGATCGGCTGGGCCCGCGAGGACGCGGACGGGGTTGTCGGGGCGGTCCTGGACGAGCCACTGGCCGGTCGGCGTGAGGACGGCGGCGAACAGGAGGCGCCGGCGGACCAGTACGTCGGCCCAGGCATCGGCCTTGGTGACGGTGGGTTTGGATGAACGAGGGGGACGCGGAATCACTGCGTACTCCAAGGGATGCGGTGGCCCGGCACGGAGCCGGGCCACCTGTTACGGATAGGGGATTTGAGCTGGTGCTTTTCCGGTTCAGCCGCACTCGGGGCAGCGCCCGACGTGGCTGTTGAGCGCGCGAGCCATCCGCTGTTTCGCCGAGGCAGCTTGCTTCGCACTGGACTTCGCCGCCGGCCTGCCCGCGTGCCGCTCGGAGTGAGCGAGCATGAATCCGATCTCTCGCTCGTACTCCGCGCGGACGGTGTCGAACTGGTGGCAGGTCCTCATCGGGCGGTGCTCCTCGTCGTCGTGGTGTCCTCGTTCCGCAGCTCCTGGAGGACGAGGCCGAGTCGGTCGTTCCCGACACCCGTCAGGCCCTGGCGGCGGATGATTTCGCGCAGCTGCACCCGGGTGATCGTTCCGTTGCCGTCCCGTTCGAGAAGGGCGGGAACGTAGGGGCGCACCTCGTGGACAAGCTGGCGCTCGGACTCGCCCAGCTCGCGTGCCGGGCGCTCCGTTTGCGGAGAGCGGGACCCGGCACGCTTGTCCTTGGTCTTCGTCCGGGACTTCCTGGCCGGCTTCCGGCGGAGTGGGACCTTGTGTCCTCGGTCCTGGGTGGTCTCGGTCCCGGACGCGGGGGCGGTCGGTCCTCGGTCCTGGGTGGTCTCGGTCCCGGACGCGGGGGCGGTCGGTCCTCGGTCCTCGGTGCTCTCGGTCCCCGACTGCGCGAGGCCCGGTCCCCGACGAGAATCTGGGACCTGAGCTGCTACTTCTTGCGCTTTGCGGTCGGTCCTCGTGGCCGCTGCGGCTTCTGGATCGGCGGGTTCGGTCCCCGGGACCGCGCCGTCTTCAGGCAGCTTGGTCCCCGCGGTCGTTCCCGTTTCGTCGCCCTCGGTCCCCGCGCCGACCTTGGCTTCCGGGTCCGCCTCCTCGGGGACCGGTCCCCGAGCAGTCCTCGGTCCCCGGTCCGGGACCGGCTCGTCGGAACCGTCGGGACCGGGGACGGGGACCGGCACATTCGATGTCGGCTGTGCGGGGACCGTGGCCGCCGATGCGCTGCTGTGCGGAGGGGACCAGGGAGAAGGGAGCGGGACCGTGGCGAGCGCGAGCGCGTGTCGCCGGGCGGCGAGCTGGTCGAGCAGATGTGCCCGCTGTAGGGGGTCGGTGCCGACCGAGGCCCTGCCGACCGCTTTCGACAGGCGTCGGGTAAGCCGTCGGCCGCGACGGTTGCGCTGCTGTTCGGGTGTGCGCTCGGCGAGGCAGGCGGCAAGGGTGATCGCACGGGCGGTGGCCCGGTCCCGGGTGATCTGCGCGGCGTCGCGGTCTCGCGCGGCGATGCCCAGGCGGGACAGCAGCCGTTCGCGTGCCTCCCGTCCCAGGACGGCGATCAGTCCGTTCGAGGCGGCGCCGGGGGTGCGCAGGCGTAGTTCGATGCCCATGGCCAGGTGCCACAGCATCGCCGCCATGACCGGTCCGACGAAGGCGCGGACCGTGCCGCCGATGGGTCCGCTCTCGGCGTAGGCGGGGATCACCTGCACTGTGGTGATCACCCATACCAGCGTGCCCGGCAGGCCGGGAGCGCCCTGGACGGCGAGGTTCTGCCGTGCCATCAGCGCGGTGGCGAACAGGGCGAGTTCGGCTGCGGCGAACATTCCGGCTCGCTCGGCGGTGCCGGCCATGTCGAGGTAGTCGGCGGCGAAGCGCCAACTCGTGTCGGCGCTGTAGGCGGTGCAGCCGAGGGCGGCGACGGCGGCGACCTTGACCGCCGGGCCGCCGAGCGGTTTCTGCGAGCGGGTTCCCCTGCGCCGGATGGTCCAGGCGGTCAGCACGAGCGCGAGGGCGGCGGGCACGACGGCGGCGAGGAGGAGAGGGAGGTCCGAAGTAGCACCGAAGGCTGGGACGGGGCGGGTCATGCTGCCTTTCCGAGAGGGGCGTGCGCCGGGGCCAACGCCGCAGGGCGGCCTGCCGGCTGCTGAGTGCCGGGAGCTGCGGGCGCGGGCGTGCCCTTGGCCTTGGAGGGCTTCTTCCGCTTCTTCCTTGGGCCGGGCACGCCGTAGTTGCGGTCGCGGTCGAGGACCTTGTTGGCGGCCTGCCGGAGCAGGTCGCGGGCGTGCTTGTGGCTGATCTGCAGGGCGGCGGCGAGCCGGTCGGGCCGCCAGCCCCGGACGTAGGCGTGGTCGATGACGACCTGCCGCTCGGCCTCGGTCAGGTGCACGTCGCGCCCCTGGAAGAAGGCGGTCACGCGCCGGTAGTCCAGGCGCTGGTGCAGGCCGTCATGCAACGGGCGCCGCTCGGCTTCGGTGAAACCGCCCCAGACGCCCTCCTTGAGGACGTTCTCCAGGGCGAAGTCCAGGCACTCGCGGCGTACGGGGCACCAGCCGCACAGCTCCTTCGCCTCCGCGATCTCCTCGTGATCCCGGGGCCCGGGGAAGAACACGGCGTCGGCGTCCTCGACGTCCATGCCGTGGCACGCTCCGCGGGTGTGCCAGCTGGTGTCTCCGATGCCGCGCAGGCCGGTGGCCGGCGCGTCGTGGGTGGTGATGTGGCGCAAGGCGGGTCTCCGATGTGCTGCCGCGCCGACCGGGCGGCGCGGTGCTCGGCGGGTGCGGCGTCGGGTGCCGACTGCGGCGCGTGGGCGTGCGCCGCAGCCGGTGCGGGACGGGGGTGTCGGGTGGCGGTGCAGCGGGCGGGGTGCACGCGCCGGGAGCGCCGGTCAGGCCGGGGCGGGCTGCTGGACCTGCTCGGTGTGCTGGGCCTGCTGGGCGGCGGCGAGGTCGAGGCGGCCGGGGTGCGGGGTGGCACGCGGGGCGGTTGCGCGGGCTCCGCCGTCGGGGCTGATCCTCCGGCGGCGGCACGGCTCGCCAGGCTGGGACAGGCACCATTCGCACCGCACGCTCAGGGCATCGGGCAGTCCCTGCGCGACAGCGGCCTCACGGGCTGCGCGGGCGGGCCGGTAGGGCGTGAGGGCTGCGCGGGCGGCGGGCGGTATGCAGGAACCGATCTCCCGCAGCCGCGCCTCCAGTTTCGGGTCGACTCCGTCGCGACCGCTGGTGATCGCTCTGGCCTGCGCGGGCTGGGCGGTACCGGCGGCGACGGCGCGGCGGGTGCTGGCCAGCTCGGCGGTCCAGGCGGTCTGGTCGTCGGGGTCGGCTGACGGCATGGGGTCGGAGTGCCTCGCCAGGCGGTCGCGCCGGTAGCTCTCCCAGGGACGGGCCAGGTCCACGGGCAGGATCTGGTACGGCGAGGTGCGGATGTGCTGGCGGGCGGCGACGCGGACGTCCCAGCCGTGCGGGGTGGCCATCGGCACGTCGCCGAGCAGCTCGTGCCACTGGGCGAGTTGGTCGCGCGCCTCCCCCTGGTCGGTGCGGATGGTGCGGGGGTCGAGTCGGCCGATGTAGGCCAGCAGGGCGGCGATTTCGCGGCGGTCCACAGTCAGCCCTCCGTTCCGGTCGGCTCGTCGAGGGCGGCCAACAGGGCGGCGGTGTGGGCCTCCGTCCGCGTCATGCCCCCCGATGCGGCGGTGTTCTTGCCGGGCACGGCGTAGAGGTTCGGGCGACTGGGGGCGTGCTCGCGAGCGACCCAGGAGCGCCAGTCGGCAGCCCAGGCTTCCGCCGGCCTCGGAGCATGGCCCGCCCGGTGGGCACGCCACTTCGCGTCGGCCGCCCGCAGACCCTGCTCGCTGAGGCGGTCGAGGTGTCCCTGCTGGCGGGCCCAGGTGTGGGTGGCGGGGTCGACCTCCCACTCGGCAGCCGAGAGGACGGCAGCACCACTACTGCTGTACCTCCGGTTCAAATCAGGTTCACTACGGTTCTGTGTGCCGGTAGCCGGTACATCGCTGTGCCGGTGGCCGGTACGTCGCTGTGCCGGTTTCCGCCTCGACCTGCCGGTTTCCGATACTGCCGGTTTCCGGACCCTCGCGGGGGATTCCGGCACCTCACGCGGGCGGATTCCGTACCGCCGCAGAGCCGAGAGCCGGAGCTTCGCGGGGCCGGCGGGCTCGTCTGCCGTCGCCGTGTCGCTGTCCTCCTGCTCCTCGCGCTGGGCCTGGGCAACCGCTTTGGCGGCGAGGGGCAGGCGGTAGACCGTGCTGCGCTGCGGCCCTACGAGGTCATCGAGCTGTTCCAGCTCGCCGGCCACGAGCAGGCGCTCGACGGCTTCGCGGACCGTGGAGACCGAGGCGCGGGTGCGCTTGGCCAGGCTGGACAGCGAGGCCCAGGAGATGCACTGATCGTCGGCCACCCGGTCGGCGATCGACAGCAGGACCAGGCGCGCGGCCCCTCGACTGGAGCTGTGCTCCCACACCCACTCGCGGGCTTCGCTGCTCATCGGCCGCTCCCGACGAGTGGACGGGTCCGGCGGCTCGCCGGGGCCAGGATGGTGCGGTCCGGCTCGGGGCGCTGAGGCGCCGAGGCAGAGGTGGCTGCCGCGCAGGCCAGGCGGAAGGGCCTTTTGCGCAGGGCAGGAGGCATGCGATACTCCCCTTTGCAGTGTTGTCACGCTGACGCGCCCCTCGGAAGGACTCAGCGTGGTGATGGTGGGCAATCTCCGCCCTTGCCGGGGCGGGTACGCCGCTTAGCGTTCGGCGTCCGCGAGTTACCGCTCTCGGGCGCCGTCGCTGTTTTGTGGACCTTCGTGGTCCGGTCTGTGCTCGCGCTCTCCTCACGTTCGTCGCCGCAGGCGGGCTGCCCGGGGACGACGAACATACGCACGGACCCGTGTCAAGATCCAGACTTGGTTCTTAAACTCTGTACTGGTTGCAGTGAGTAACCGAATGATCGTGCGCTACAGCCGTCCATGAAGGACCTGGCAGGGTGCGCCCTCGCATCGATGCGCACCGTTGCCGCGGTTGCCTCGAACGCCGAGAACGTGTCATTGTGTCCGAATTGGAGCGGGTGTCTGATATTTCTCGCAGCGGAAATGCGATGTGGTTGAGGGGTCTCCACGGTCGTCTCCGCGCTTTCCGGTCGAAAATCAAAGCCTTATGTGCCAGACGTAACGTTCTCGCTGGGTGATTGCAGCTTGTGCCACGCCGCCCGCATGCTCCTGCCGGTAAAACGGACAGGCCGACCTGAAGCGGGCGGTACGCGCCAGGTGGAAACGTGCTGGTGGGGAAGAACTTTCCACACAGGTGATCGACACGTCAAACTGGTGTTTATGGCGGGGTAGGGTGGTCGAAGTGACGACGAAGCCCGCCCGGGAAAGGATCATGAAAGAGTGACCGAAGGTCAGGTGAGCCCCAAGGGGCTCATGGATCGCCTAAACCGCCTGTTCGACACGGTGCACCCGCCCGATCGAGGCCCTTACAGCAACGCTGAAGTGGCCGAGCTGATGGAGAAGCGTGGGCTCGGTACCGTGTCGGGCCAGTACCTGTGGCTCCTGCGGACGGGGCAACGGGATAATCCGACGAAGCGTCACCTCGAAGCGCTCGCAGCCTTTTTCGGAGTCGATCCTGCCTATTGGTTCGACGACGTGGTCGCTGAAAAGACCGTGCAGGAGCTTGAGTTGCTCGCCCTGCTTCGCGACGCGAAGATCAAGAACGTTCTTCTCCGTCTCTCCGACGTGTCCGCTGACGGGAAGGATGCCGTCCTCGGGGTCGTCGAGAGCGTCCGGAAATCAGAAGGCTTGCCACCCTCAACTGGCGCGTAAGAGACTTCAGTTCAGTAAATGATCAAGGAAATGCAATGTGGTCTGCACGCAGGCGGCGCCAGCCTGACCTCCTGGCCGAGCTCAACCTTCCGCAAGTCACCAACATTCGCGATCTATGTGACGAGGTCTCTCGCCGCACGGGGCGGACGGTGGTTCTAGAGCCCCGGGAGCAGGCGCCCTCGGTGTGCGGGGCATGTGCTGTCACGGAGAGTGCGGTCCATGTGTTCTACGACCCGCGGACCAGCCCTATGCATCAAGACCACATCATCGCCCACGAGTTCAGCCACCTGCTGCTCGGCCACCACGAAAGCCGCCCGGTGTCCGCGCTGGCCCCGGCCTTCATCACCAGCGTGGACCCAGCCACGGTGCAGATGATGCTGGGACGCACCAAGTACGACGAAGCCGAGGAGCGGGACACGGAACTTCTCGCCTCGCTGCTCCAGCGGCAAATCATCGACCGCTGGCTGCGGAGCGACGAGTCCTCCGGTGACGCGGTCCAGGACCGGGTCACGCACACGTTGCTGCGCCGGCGGGAGGCACGGCAGTGAAGGATCTCCTCCACCCGATCAGCCTCGTCGTTGCGACGCTCGGCTTCCTCTGCCTCCTGCGTGACGTGCCGACTCGGCGCAGGGACCCCGCCTCAACCGCGCTGGCTGCCGTCTTCTTGCTGTCAGGGCTGTCGTTCCTGTTCTCCATCACGCCGATGTGGACCTGTCTCGACCGCGTGCTCGGCACCGTCAACCTCTCCGTGCCCCTCGCACAGGGCTGCGTGGTCGCGCTCCTGGCCTGCCAACAGGTGGTGCTCACCCACTGGAGTTCCCCGCCCGAAGTCGCCCGCCGGTGGAGTCGCAGGTGGCTCGGGGCCGGCTGCGCGGTGGTCGCAGGGCTGCTGGTGCTGTTCGCCCTGCTGACGCCCAGCGCACCGCATCCGATCGACTTCACCCTGTACTACGCGCATGACGACTGGTACGCCGCGTACCTCACCCTGTATGTCACGGCCTACACCATCGGGGAGCTGTTCCTCGCCCGCGCCTGCTGGCGCCTGGCCCGCCGCAGCGCTCGTGGGTCCGTCCGCCTCGGTCTGGGCATCGTCGCCCTCGGGGCAACCGTCACGCTCGGATACAGCGCGGTCCGCATCGGCAACGTGATCGCTAGCGCCTTCGACGCCTCCCTCGCTGAATGGGAGGGTTTCGCCTGGACCTGCGGCGATGTCGGCGCCATGCTCACGCTTATCGGCTGGCTCGTGCCCACCATCAGCGACCAAGCTCAGAGCGTCCAGTACCGGATCAAGCAGTACCGCAGCTACTACGGCCTGCGCCCCCTGTGGCTGGCGTTCTACAGCGAAGCGCCCGAGATCGAGCTGCCGATCGACCGAGTCGACCCGGCCCAGAGGCGTCGCTTCCGCCGCATCTCGATCCGGCTCTACCGCCGAGCAGTCGAGATCCGGGATGGCCGGTTCGTCATCCGCCAATACCTCCATGCCGCTGTCCGCGAGGCCAGTGAAGCCCACCACCGGGCCCGAGGACTTCACGGCCAGGAGCTGTCTGCGGCCGTCACGGCCGACCAGATCCTCGCCGGAATAGCTGCCCGGGCGGAAGGCGCCCGCCCGGCGCCCGTCCAACTCACCGAATTCGCGGACTCCGAACGCCAGACCAGTCGGCCCATGGACGACATCGACGCTCTCCTCGATATCGCGCGCCACCTGCCCAGTCAGCCCACACGAGCCCTCCATCCTGAGCGAGTCTCCGCATGACGACCGACCTCACCCACCAGCCCGCCCACGTCCAACTCCAGGCCCTGGACCGCCGCGAGATCTCCAGCCGCGAGCTGCTCGACCTCCACCTCGCCCGGATCGACGCGAGCCACGTGAACGCCGTCGTCACCCGCGACGACAGCGCGGCCCGAGCCGCCGCGCACGCGGCCGACGAACGCCGCGCCCGTAGGGAGGGGAAGGGCATCCTCGACGGCCTCCCCCTCACGATCAAGGACAGCTTCGAGACGGCCGGGCTGCGCACCACCAGCGGTGCCGAAGAGCTGACGGATCACGTACCCGTACGCGACGCCGACGCGGTCGCCCGGCTCCGCCACCAAGGCGCCGTGATCATGGGTAAGACCAACACCCCGGCGTACTGCCAGGACCTGCACACCGACAACACCCTGTTCGGCTCCACGCTCAACCCGCACAACCCTCAGCGCACCGCCGGCGGCTCCTCCGGCGGACCCGCCGCCGCAGTCGCTTCCCACCTGACCCCCGCCGACCTCGGCAGCGACCTCGCCGGCTCCCTCCGACTCCCCGCTCACTACTGCGGGGTCTACGGCTTGCGTCCCACGCACGGACTCGTCCCGGCCCGCGGCCACATCCCGCGCCCGCCGGGGTGGATCACCAGCAGCGACATGGTCACCCCCGGTCCCTTGGCCCGCCACCCTCGGGATCTCGACCTGCTCCTCGCCGCGCTGACGACACCGGCACCCGAGGAGAACAACCCCTGGAGTGTCACGCTGCCCACGACACGGCGCGAGGCGGACCAGCTCCGCGTGGCGGTGTGGGCGGAGGACACGAGCTGCCCCGTCGACCGCGACACCGCCGATGCTCTCGTCGCCCTTGAACGGACGCTGGCTTCCGCCGGCGTGAGCGTCCGCCCCACTGCGGGACCGGTCGGCTTCGCTGATTCTCTCCGCCTCTTCGAGCAGCTCCTCCACGCAACGGCGACGGCCGCCACCGACGACGACGCTGGCGCTGCCGAACTCGCGGCGGCACGTGAACTGCACAAGGACGACGCGAGCCCACGGGCCGCCTTCCTCCGCCACCGAACGCAGACACACCGCGCGTGGCTCCGCGCCAACGAGGAGCGCCTCCGGCTTCGTGAGACGTGGCATCGCTTCTTCGCCGACGCCCGGCACGACGTCCTCATTACCCCCGCAGCTCCCACCGCGGCAATTCCGGCTGGGCGCCGCTCTCTCATAGTGGACGGCGTCGAACGGAGCTTCTTCGACCAGACCGGCTGGGCCAACCTCACCAGCCACGTGGGCCTGCCCAGTCTCGTCGTACCCATCGCTCGAAACGCAAACGGCCTCCCGATCGGGGTCCAGCTCGTGGGACCGACCTATGCGGACCAGACCCTGCTCGCTGTAGCCGAATACATGGCGCCCCTGCTCGGAGAGATGGCCGTGGGCGTGATCGGACCATGGGGTAAATGATCTTTTAGTCGCCGTAGTACGTCACCGCCTCTTCACACCACCGGACCAAGCGCGGTCGAGAAGGCCAGGTCCACCTCCAAGTGCTCGGTGGGCAGGTGCACGGCGAACTGGAACCAGAGACTCCACTTGGTGTTGCTGACGGTGTAGGCGTACTCGATCCACACCGACTCGCCGAGGTGCGGGGCCGGTAACCGCGTCGCCGGGTCCAGTAGGGGCGGTGGCGCAGCCCCATCGTGCGCGGTGAGCGCGCGACGGCAACCGTCCGCCTGGGGAGCCGTTGGTGCTCTGCCGAGAGGCCACCGCAAACGCACAGCAACCGCCCAGCGAGGTGGCGGGCGGGTGCCGTGGAGACGCAAGCCGTTCAGGCGGGGGTGATGTTCTCTGCCTGCGGGCCCTTCTGGCCCTGGGTGACGTCGAAGTTCACCTTCTGGCCTTCCTGGAGCTCACGGAAGCCGGAACTGGCGATGTTGGAGTAGTGAGCGAAGACATCGGGGCCACCGCCGTCCTGCTCGATGAAGCCGAAGCCCTTTTCCGAGTTGAACCACTTGACGGTTCCGCTGGCCATACTGCCCTCCAAGGGGACTGGAAATCGGTTCCCGCACCGCGCGGGAACCGGAGGTGATCGCCTTGGTCCTCAGACACTCTGAACAGCGGAAACGCCCGTGCGCACGCTCACGGGCGACCGGTACTTCGGAACCATGACAGCTGACGCTGACGGTACACCGGTACGCCCACGCCCAGCGCTATCGCTCGTATGTGCCGCCATCCGCCAACCCCTGCGTGCTCGCGCCGAGTGCGCCCACGGTGGGTCACTGGGATGGGTCGGCGCGTGTCTGGAGTTGCTGCCAGCAGTGGTGGACGTGCTGTTCAGCCGCTCGCACGGCGCAGGAGGGGGCGTCCGAGAGCGCGTCCGCAGACGACGCGGTCTTGTCGGCGCGAGGTGCGGTGCGAGGGCGCACGAGGTTTGCTACGCGCGCAACGCGCCTTCGATCGCCCTGGTGTAGGACGACTGCCCGGGCGACCAAGATCGTGGCGATGACTGCTGCGGCGGTCAGCGCGGCAGCCGCATGCTGATCGGTCATGACTGTGAGTGTCCTTTGTACGGGTACTGGCCGGGCAGGAGAGGGCTGGCATTCGTGTCCTACCGGCCCTCCCGCCTCCTCATGCGCGTCAGCCTGGCCAGGTTCCAGTCAGGCGGCGGACGGCGGTGGCGCCGGCGCGGTCGACGGCCGCTTTGACTCCGGCGAAGATCGCGCCCTGGAGCGTGGCGGCGAGGAGCACCTCGCGCCAGGAGCGCTCTTCGTCGGTGGCGTCGGGGGCGTCCTCGTCGTGGCCGAGCATCTTCCACGTCTGCTTGAACAGCGCTCCCGCGGTCATGCCGCTGACGGCGCCGAGGGCGAGTCCGACTGGCTTGTAGGCGATCTTCGATCCCTTCACCCGGCTCACCCCTTCCGGCGGCGGCAGGCCAGCCACACCACGACGGCCACACCCGCTGCCGCCAGCAGCACCTTGCGGTTGTCACGCGCCAGCTGCGCCCCCTGGGCGGTCTTCTCCCGCACCGGCTCGGGCGCCTTCTCCTCCCACAGCTGGCCGGCCTGGGCGACCTTGGCCCGGGCCTGCTCGGCGGCCTGGGCGGCTTTGTCCTTGACCGGGTCGGGCAGCTTGTCCTGCGCCTGGTGTGCCAGGTCAGTGGCCTTTGCCTTCAGTTCCCCGGCCTTGACCGTGGCCTGCTCCTTCAGCTCGCCGGCCTTCGCGGTGGCCTGCTCCTTGACCTCGGCGGCCTTGTCCTGGGCGCGCGCCTTGACGTCGGTCTTCGCTGCGAGCGCCTCGACCGTCTCTCCAAGCTCGGTACGGGTCTGCTCGACCTGCTCGCGCAGTTCCTCGGGGCTGGAGGCGGTGGGTTCGTCGTGAGGCGGCTGGGTCATCGGTGTGCGCTCTCCTTGATCTCGGCCACGTCGGCCTTCACGTTCTCGACCGTCTGCTCGGGCGTGGGCGGCGCGGCCTGGTCGACCTGCTTCTTTCCACTCATGGCCATCGCGGCGGCGATCACACCCAGCACCGCGGTGACGATCAGCCCGGCTGCCCACACCGGCAGCGCCACCGCTAGGGCGGCGATCACGGTGGCGACCAGTGCCTGCGCCATCAGGTAGCCGACCACGCTGGCGCCGCCGAACAGGCCGCCGCCCTTGCCGTAGTGCTTGCCCTTCTCCTTCATCTCCGCCTGCGCCAGGCGCAGTTCGCCGCGCACCAGCTCAGTCAGCTGCTGCGAGGCGCGCTGCACCAGCTCGCCCACCGGCTCCTGGCCGGAGCGGTCCGTGCTCTGGCCGGGCCCGGCATGGTGCGACTGCGTGCTCGACACGGCGGTCACCTCCCGTCCCTCTGAGTTCCTCCAGGCCGGGCTGTCTCATGTGCCCGACCATCTGATGGGCGCGCGAGTACCCCCAACAGACGCGTTCAGGGCGGGCCGCGTGGTCTGATCGCAGCCCGCAGCCCGCAGCCCGCAGCCCGCAGCCCGCAGCCCGCAGCCCGCAGTACGCGGTGCGCGGTGCTGCGGGGTTTGACCCGCTGGTACGTGCGTTTGGTCGCAGGTGGTGGCGGCTACTCGACCGCGGAAGCCTGCGTCGCAGCGAGGGACAGCGTCGACGGGACCGCGCAGAGGCAGACGAACAAGGGGTTGGTCGCGATGACCGTCGCGACACAGCAGGGCGGCGGAGGCGGTTCCAGCGGCCTCTACGACGTACTGGAACTCATTCTCGACCGCGGGTTGGTGATCGACGCGTACGTGCGGGTCTCCCTCCTCGGTATCGAGATACTCAAGATCGACATACGGATCGTCGTCGCCAGCGTGGACACCTACCTCCGCTTCGCCGAGGCGTGCAACCGCCTCGACCTGGAAGCGGGGCCGCGCAAGCCGGCCGGGCTCACCGAGCTCACGGGACAGCTCACGGAGTCCGGCGCCCGCGGCAAGACCAAGGGAGCCCTGCCCGACGGCGAGGAGACGACCTCCGGCGCCTTCCAGCAGGCACGTCACGTGGGCCGCGAGCGTCAGGGTGACCGGGCCCGCGCGAGAGAGGGGAATGAGAGATGAGCATCTACGTGTACGGGATCATCCGCGCCTCACACTCCCCCCTCCGCCAGGATCTGGAGGGCATCGGAGACCCTCCGCGGCCGGTACGCGTGCTGTGCCAGGGCGAGCTGGCCGCGATCGTCAGTGACGCCCCCGATCAGCTGCGGCCCAAGCGCCGTGATCTGCTCGCCCACCAGCGCGTACTTCACGAAGCCGGAGCGGGCGGCGTGGTCCTGCCGATGCGCTTCGGCAGCGCCTCCCCGGACAACGACACGGTGACCCGGGTGCTCGCCGAACGAGCGGAGCACTTCCTCGAGCGGCTGCGGGCACTGGACGGCACAGCGGAGTACAACATCAAGGCCAACCACGACGAAGAGGCCGTGCTCCGCCTGATCATGGCCGACCACGACGACATCCGGTCCCTGGCGGAAGCGAACCGCGAGGCCGGTGGCGGCACGCAGGAAGAGAAGATCCGGCTCGGGGAGATGATCGCCGCCGCCGTCCAGGCACGCGAGGCGAGGGACGCGGAGCTGCTTCAGCAGGCGCTTCAGCCGATGGCCGAGGCGGTGAGCGCCGGTCCGCAGAGCACAGGCTGGCTGGCCAACGTCTCCTTCCTGGTGGACCACGGTTCAGCGGAGCGATTCCTGGCCGCAGTCGACGAATTCCGCGGGGAGCATCCGCACCTCGAACTGCGGGTCAACGGACCGCTGCCGCCCTACAGCTTCGTCGACACTCCCTCGTCCCAGGCCGAAGGCGGTACCGCGGAAGCGTTCGGAGCCGCGACAGCCCAGCCGGACGCGTAAGGAGTCACGAAGCCTCAGGAACGGCGGGCCCACTCGTTGCGGGTGATGTCCGTTGGGACAGCCCGGCTCAACGTGAGGCTATGCCCGGTGGAGGTGCTGCACGCGGATACGAGTTCCGTGTCGCCAACTGCGTCCCTGAGACCGTCGCAGAAGCGTTTCCCGAGCTGGAGGCTGTGGTGATCGGCAAACAGGCGGTGTCCTACGGCAACGTCATCGACGAGGCGCCTCTCTTCGGCCTGCTGGACGATCAAGTTGAGCAACAAGAGGGCTCGCCCCGGCAAGAGAGGCAGGGTCTTCGCAACAGAGACAGTCGTGGACCAACCGCGCTATGCTCACCCTGGAATGCGCGCGGCCTAGTGCCGCGTTGGCCAAGGGCTTGGAGCAGTAAGCCCTTGACCGGAAAGCAAACCCTGCCTCCCCCCGCGAGCAACGAGGACTCGATCGACGGCGAGGCCGGTGATTCCTGTTCTCCGACTGAGCGCTGCTCCGCAGGTCTCAACCTCCATCCGTATGGGTGGCTCGGTTGAGAGCTGCCCGCTCCTCACCGGTCACCCTCTGTCGAAGGGTAGACCGCAATGAGCAACAAGGCCCCTTGGATCCTGTCGATAGCACTGGCATCCATGCTCGCCGGGGTCCTGGCGCACGCCGCTCTCAGGCACTCCACTCGTGAGGCACGGTTGACGATCGCTCTGGCTGCAGGCTTCGGGGTCGCGACGTTCGGCCTCTCGGCATGTCAACTGCTCTGGTCCTGAAGGGGTCTCAGCCCTCGACGTGCGCCCGCCTCGGCGTCCGGGGCGGGCTGACGATGACTACGTGACTGTGACGAGACGAGCACGCTGCACTTACCGTGCATGGGTTCTACGCCATCGGCATTGCCGGACTGGCTACCATCGCCCGCCGCTCACTCTCCGATCGGTGAGTGCTTGCTGGAGGGCGGTGAAGGGGTAGCGAGCACGGGGGGTTCAGGTGGTCAGCTGGGCTGGGTCGCCCTCCGTGGGGCCGGGGGTGAGGCGGGTGAAATGCTCTGTCTGGATGATCCGGCTGCGGTCGGCTTCGGGAAGGCGGGCGAGGATGCCGGGCAGGGGCCGTTCGTGCGCGACCTCGCCGCGGTGCGCGAGGATGGCGCGCCACTTCACGTCGGCCCAGGGGGTGACGTCGACGCTGGTGGTCACGTACGAGTCCGGTACGGCAAGGACGCTCTTGCCCACCCGTTCGAGCAGCGGGCGGAGCAGGCCGACGCCGGACTCGGGGTGCGTGGCGGCGTACAGCGCGGTCGGCTGCCAGGGCGGTCCCGCTTCGGGATATAGGTGGCCGAGGCCAGCGGCTTCGACGGCAAGCAGGGTGATCTGGTGGGTGCGCACGTGGTCGGGGTGGCCGGTCAGTTGACCGAGGGCGTCGTGTCCGATGACGATGTCGGGTCGGAAGTCGCGGATGTTGGCGACGAGGTGGCCGACTGCTTCGTCGAGGGGAGCGTCGACGAGCCGGGGCCGGCCGGGGGCGGCCTCGGGGTTGCGGGCGTCGTTGTAGCCGAGCAGACGCGGGGTGCCGGCGCCCAGGACGGTGAGGGCGTCGGCGAGTTCGGGAGCTCGTCGGCTGTCGGGGGCCCAGGTGGCGGTGACGACCGCCGTGCGGGCCCCGTTCGCGGCATGCTGGGCGAGGACGCCCCCCGCGAGGAGGGACTCGTCGTCCGGGTGTGCGAAGACGGCAAGCAGGCTGGGCAGCACGGGGACCTCCGGGGCGGTCATGGTACGGGGACGGGGGTGCCGGTGAGGTGCTCGGCGTGGCGGGCGAGGTGGGGAGCGAGGTCCGGGTGGCCCCCGCGACCGGCGACCTGGAGGAGCTGGGCGAGTGCGACGAGTTCACCGGTCCGTCCGGCGGGCGCGTTCAGGACGTGGGCGAACTCGTGACGGATCCGGGCGGCCGTGGCCGGCCGGGTGAGCCGTCGAGGACGTCGTGGCGGTACTGGAGCTCTGCACCCTGGCATGAGTACGCCAACTGCCTGCTCAGCCATGGCTCTCCGGTTGACCTCGTCGTGTGCAGGTGGTGACCGCACAACTGGCGGTATCCATGCCCTCGCGTCGGGCTTTCCGTCGGAACACATTCGTGATCCACCAAACACCCTTGAAAGGGGTGTTTCCATGCCCTCGCGTCGGGCTTTCCGTCGGAACCCTTCCCCTAATCGGAGGATCCTGACCCGCCGCGATGGTGCCCGTTGCGCAGGATGGGATGCCAGCGGTTCGAGAGGAGTATGACGTGGATCACTTGGCGGCCTCGTAGGGGTGCTGAGCTGCGGCAACGCCTCGCGCGGGAATACAGGAATCGGCGTATCTCGCGGGTAAGAGCGGTGACGGTCCGTTCGGCGCGGTCGCTGCTGCGGCACGCGCTGCGTGCTCCGAGAGCTTCGGGTCGGCTTGCAACCGTACTCGGGCGTGGGGTAGTTGTGTGATCTGACGATGCGTCGTGTGTGAGTGGTGGGGGAGTCGTCCACATGGCCGAGGCTGCGTCCGTGCACTTGGTAGTGCTGGAGGCGTGGAACATCACGCGCTTCCTCTCCGTGACCAATAAGCGCCGGGAGATCGCGGGTGCCTCCGAGCTGATCACGTACCTCGACCGTCGCTGGGTGGGGGAGGCTCTCGGGCGTCTTCACCCCGGTTTCACCCCGGAGTGGCGGATCGAGGCGCACCCGGTCGAGTTGCTGGAGACCGGCGCCGGCACCGCCAAGGTCCTGGTGCGGGGCGCGGAGCAGGCTCGCGCTCTGGTGACCGATGTGACGTTGGCGGCGCTTCGGCAGGCCCCGGGGCTGGAGGTGACCGGCGTGGTCGGGGAGCCTTTCGACTGGGTCACGCCTGGTGCGCTGCACGAGGCGTTGCGTGAGGCCCAGCGTGCGCTGGAGCCGGTCCGTACCTCCCTGCCTGGTCCGGATGCCCGGTTCCTGCGGCTGCCGATGGTCGACGAGTGCGCTTCCACCGGTCTGCCCGCCGCGTCCCTCAGCCGTCTGCATCCTGGTGAGCGGGAGCCGCGTTCGGCGGAGAGCCTCGCCAAGTGGCGGGCGTACGGCAAGGAGGATGAGGGCGACGGGCTGGGTCGGCTTGCGGCGTTGGCGGGTACCGAGCCGCGGGCGCTCAAGCGTGTCGTACAGCATCTGGCGGAGAAGGCGGAGTGGGTCGGGGTCGTCTACACCGACGGCAACGGCCTGGGCGATGTGTTCGGCCGTTTGGACGCCTGCGTCACAGATCCCGGCAACCGCTGCTACGCCGACACCCTCCGTTCGTTCTCGGCAGCCGTGCAGGATGCTGCGCGGGCGGCGTTCGCGGAGGCGGTGGACGGCCTGCGGGAGCAGGGCGCGGGCCTGGGGCAGGGGGCCGAGGGGCCGGTCCCGGTGCTGCCGTTGATCTTGGGCGGTGACGATCTGGTGGCGGTCTGCGAGGGCTCGTGGGCGCTGCCGTTCACCACCGCGTACCTACGCGCGTTCGAACGGCACACGGCCGGTTCCCCGCAGATCGCCGGCGCGCTGGCACGCAGGGGAAAGGGCCCGGGGCTGTCGGCCTGTGCGGGGGTGGCGATCGTCAAGGCGCACTTCCCGTTCGCCGTCGCTCACACCCTCGCCTACGACCTGATGGCCAAGGAGGCCAAGCAGGTCAAGGACCAGGTGCCCGGGGTGCCGTGCTCGGCGCTCTCCTTCCATGTGCTGTACGACAGTTCCGGCGCCGATCTGGCCCGTATCCGTCTGCTGCAGACTGTCGCCGGTCCCGAAAAGGTGCGTCTAACCGCCCAACCGTACGTGGTCAGCGACCTCGGTGCGGAGCCGGCGTGGGTGGAGGGCCGCCGTTGGGGCGATCTGCTGCGTCGGGTGGGTGCGGTGGCGGCCCGGGGTGAGGAGGGGGAGCGACGGCTTCCGGTGTCTCAGCTCCATGAGCTGCGGGAGGCGCTGTTCCAGGGGCGTGAGGTGGCGGACGGTCGCCTGGGCAACCTGCGTGCCCGCTACAGCCACCAGGGACTCGAGGATCTTCTAGGGGGCCGGGACAGTCTGTTCTGGCGCCCTTCCGAGGAAGATCCTTGGACCACAGGGTTGTTGGATGCGATGGATGCCGAGCGTTTCCTATCCGCCGGAGCGTTCGACGTGCACGGAGTGAGCCGATGACCGGGCTGACGGTCACCGTGACCATGCTCGGCGACTGGCACATCGGCTCCGGGGCAGGCCGCCACGGCCTGGTCGACCGCAGTGTGCAGCGCGACGCCGACGATCTGCCGTACATCCCCGCCAAGACCCTCGCCGGTGTCTGGCGCGACGGCTGCGAGGCCGCCGCCCACGCGCTGGACAACGAGATGCCGGGGCCGTGGCACGCGTGGGTGGAGTATCTCTTCGGCAGCCAGCCTGCTCTGGAGGCGCGAGGGGTGCTTCCCTCGGCCGGTGAGGGTGCTCCGCGGCCGGCGGCCCTCCAGGTCGACAGCCTGCACTATCCGCCCGCCGCCGTCGCCGCCCTTCGTGGGCCGGAGCGTCACGGGCTGCGCGCGGCGGCGGTGTTCCTCAAGCCCGGTGTGGCCGTCGACCCGCGCACCGGGCGCGTGGAGGAGGGGATGCTGCGCTTCGAGGAGGTGGCGCGTGGCGGTGTACGCCTCGTGGGCCGGGCCGAGCTCACCGGCTTCGAGGACCTGGACGCACACCGGCGTGGCTGCGCCGCCGCCCTGCTGGCGGCCGGCGCCCGGCTGGTGGAGAGCCTGGGCGGCAAGCGGCGGCGCGGCGCGGGCCGCTGCCGGATCGACTTCACCGGAGTGGACGTCGGCCTCGGCCTGCTCGGCGACCCCAGCCCACCGCTCCCACCCCGCCCTGCCGAATCGGCCACCCCGGCCGTCCTCGGGGCCCGAGAGGCTGTCACCGCGTGGGAGGTGGCCGAACTGCGGCTCGTCCTGCGCCGCCCGCTGATCGCCCACGCCCGTACGGTGGGCAACAGCGTGCGCAGTTCCGGCTGGATTCCCGGCGGGATTCTGCTGCCCGAGGTGCTGCGCCGGCTCGGCGGCCCGCACCCCGCCCGGGCGGCCCGCGACGGAAGCCTGGTTGTCACGGACGCCACTGTGGAGGTGGCCGGGCAGCGCGGTCTGCCGGTGCCCTTGGTCCTCACCCATACCAAAGCCGACCGTACCTGTGCCACCAACCGTCTCCTCGACGCGGAAGCCTCGGGCGGCCTCCCGTACGAGGAGGACTGGGCCGCCCCGTACACGCCCGGGGCCGCACTGACGGTTGCCGACTGCCCTCGCAGCGAGCACACCCACAACACCGTCCTCGACGAGCACCAGCGCCCCACCGAAGAGGTCGGCGGCCTGTACACGTACGAGGCGATCGCCGCCGGCACCGTGCTGCGTGCCGAAGTCCGTGCGCCGCGCGGTCTGCTGCCGCAGGACTGGGAACGCCGCCTGGAGGGGGAGTGGCGGCTTGGACGCGCCCGCAAGGACGGATATGGACTCACGGACGTGACCGCCCATCGCGTCACCATGTCCCCGGCAACCGTGCCCCGGCCCGTGCCGCAGGGCAGGCTGCGGGTGTGGCTGCTCTCCCCGGCTCTAGTCACCGACAGCAGGCTGCGCCCCAGCACCGACCCGGCGGACCTCGCCGTCGTGCTCGGACGGGCGCTGGGGGCCGAGCTGCGCCCCGTACCGGAGGAGCGGGCGGCCGAACCGCAGCGGTCCGACCCCTGGCACAGCCGCTGGGGACTGCCGCGTGCCAGCCTGCTCGGGCTGAGGGCCGGAAGCTGCCTGACCTTCACCATCACGGCCGGCACCGTCACTGCCGAGGACGTGCACCGGGTCGAGCTCTCCGGCATCGGGCTGCGCCGTGCGGAGGGCTTCGGCCAGCTCCGTATCGAGGACCCGCTTCTGGACGTGCCGACGGTGGACGTCGAGGCCCCCGCACCCGAGACCGCCCCGGCCGCTCCGGGCGCCGAGCTCACGGCCGAGGACGACACGGTCCTGGCGGTCGTCGAGGAAGGCGCCTGGCGTGCCGCGATCCGCCGCCACTGCGAGGCTCTCGCCGCCGAACCGAAGGGGCGTACGGACGTCCTGGGCGCGGGCCACGGCTCCGTGCCCGCCACCCAGCTCGGCGCGCTGCTCACCCTCGTAGCCGACCTCGACGGGCCCGGCGGTGTACGGGTGGGGCACTGGCTCGCACGGCTGAAGCAGACGCGCGGAGTGGACCGCAAGAAGCCCTGGCCGCCCGCCGTGACCGAAGCGGTCGAACAGCTCCTGACCACCCACGGCCGCGTCTGGGACCTTCTCGCTCTTCCCGAGGGAGAACTGACCGCCCGCAGAGACCAGGCGGCGCTCGGGGAACGTACGGCCGCCCTGCGCGAGCGGATGTGGGGCGAGGCCGTCCGCACCCTGGTGGAGGACTGCCTCACCGCCCACCGCCGTGCCACCGAGGACAAGGAGGGGCCCGCGTGACCCGGCCGACGACCCATCGGCTGCGGGTACGCGGCTGGCTCCAGGCCCTCGCCCCGCTCCACGTGGGCGGCGCCGGAGGCGACCCCAACGGCGCTCTCACGGTCGCCATCGACGGACAGGGCCGCCCCTACGTTCCCGGTACGAGCCTCGCCGGCGCCCTGCGGACCCTCCTCCACCCAGCGTCCGGGCCCGACGGCGGACCCCGCGGCGAGCGGGCCAACAGCCTGTGGGGCTATGCCGAACCCGGCACCCAGGAAGGCACGGTCAGCCGCTTCGTCGTCCACGACAGCCTCCTCGCCACCACCACCGACCTCACCGACGACGCACAGACCGCCGCACCACTGCCGACCGCCCGCCTGGAGCGGCGCCACTCCGTGGGCATCGACCGCCACACCGGCACCGCCGCCCCCGGCATCCTCCACAGCCGCACCGTCGTTCCCCAGGGGACCTTCCTGCGCCTGGAGCTGGACCTCGGCTCCACCACAGCACAGCTGGCCGACGACCGGGCGGTCGTACGACACCTCCTGGCGCTCCTGCGTGAGGGACGGCTGCGGATCGGCGCCGCCAGGACCCGTGGCCTGGGACAGCTGGCCCTGGTCGAGGACCACACCGACGTCCATGAACAGGACCTCTCCACCCCGAACGGTCTCCTCCAGGCCCTGACCGCCCCGGGAGGCGGCACCCCCTGGCCCCGCACCGACTGGGCGAAGGAGAAGGCACCGGCCGACGGGCTGCTGCGCGTCCACGTCGACTGGAGCCCGTCCGCCCCCGTCATGGTGCGCTCCGGCACCGACGGGTTCACCGTGGACGCCGTCCCCCTGGCCACGGCCACCGCACCCGACCGGGTCGCGCTCGCCCTGCCGGGCTCCGCCCTCAAGGGCGCCTTGCGCTCCCACGCCGAACGGATCGAACGCACCGCCCGCGCCCTGGACGCCCCCACCGCGGAACCCGGAGCCGGCGTCCCCGACCGCGCTGCCGCCTTCCGCCGGCAGCTCGACCAACTCCCCGCGATCCGACTGCTGTTCGGCACGGCACCCGACACCGGACCGGGCGGCATCGGCGCGCTGACCGTCGACGACTGCACCACCGAGCAGACCATCCCCGCCGCCGACTGGCAGCGGGTCTACGACCCACCTGGCGAGGATGGCAGCACCGCGCATCTGACGGCGCTGCTCCCGTACGGCCTGGAACGCGCTGATCACGTGGCCGTCGACCGCTGGACCGGAGGCGCCGCAGACGGGCGCCTCTACAGCGTCCTGGAACCCCACGGCCTGACCTGGCGGCCCCTCACCCTCACCGTCGACCTCGACCGCCTCGCCCTGCGCGACGCCGACCACCAGCACGCAGCCCAGGCCCTGTTCATGTTCCTCCTGCGCGACCTGGAAGCCGGCCGTATCTCCCTCGGCTATGCCACCAACCGGGGCCTCGGCGACATCACCGTCCACCGCATCACCCTCACCCTTCCCACCGACCCCGACCCCGTGGAACTCGCCGACTTCCTCACCGGCCCCCGCGCCAAGGACCTCACCCACACCTGGCGCGCCTACCTCGACGGAACGCTGTGATGACCACGCTCCACGCCCGCGCCGCCCAGGGCGTCACCCTGGCCGAAGCCCTCACCGCCACCGCCTTCCCCACCGCCGTCGCCCTGCTCTCCACCCCGCACGCGCACACCGTCGCCCATGTCACCGAGGGCCGCTGCCGGACCCTCCAGGCCGACCCGTACGACCTGTCCACCGTCTTCGAAGCCCGCGTCTTCGACGGCGAACGGGAACTGCGCTGGCTGTGCGACAGCGGCGACCGCGGACGCGCGGTCCTCCTCACCGAGGACGAGACCCTCCTTCCCGACGCCTTCCCCGAACCCGTCGCCCCCCTGCCCGCCACGGCCGTCCTCGCGGCCCACTACCTGCTGTGGGGCCGCCCCGCGGGCGGCGACGAGGAGTGGACGGTGCTGCACACCCCCCGTATCGGCACCCTCACCGTCCCCCACCCCCGGCCCGACGCCGACCGGCGGCTATGTCTCGTCACCCGCGAATACGTCTCCACCGACCCCCGCCACGGCAACGCCCACGTCAGCGAGGAACGCCTCCTACGCATCGAAACCGTCCCGTCCGACATGCAGGAGGACGACCATGTCTGAGGGACAGCACCGCACCGGAACCCTCACCTGGAACGCCGACACCGGCAAACTGACGGTGACCGTCGAGGAGGAGAAGGGCCGCCGCCGCCCGGTGAAACACCCCTACGACCTGGCCGAGGAACTCCGCGACCGCGAGCCTGGGCAACTCGACGGCATGCGCGTGGAGTTCCGCTGGCACAAGAGCCGGATCCACGACCTGCGCCCGTATGGAGCACCCCAGGCACCACCCCCGCCGAAGAAGGTCGCCCCCCGCCAGTTCATCAATCCCTACACCTTCCTCCCCGCCACCCCCCGGAACACGGTCGACCCCCACCTGGGCGACCGCGCGCCGGCGGGCCACGACCGCCTCCGACCCGGACACTGGACGGGCACCCTGCGGGTACGCCTCACCACCGTCACCCCTCTGCTCCTGCTCGACCCCTCCCGCGCCGAACCGGTCCCGGGGACGAACGACCACTTCAGCCACCCCGTCCTGCTGCGCTCCGGTACCGTCCACCTCCCCGCCACCTCGGTCAAGGGCATGCTCCGTGCGGCCTACGAGGCCGTCACCAACTCCCGTATGGGCGTCTTCACCGGCCACCGCGACCGCCTCGGCTACCGCATGCCGGCCAGTGCGAGCCAGAAGATGGTGCCCGCCCGGATCTCCGACGACGGCACCCAGGTGATCCTGCTGCCGGGCGACACACCGCCCGGCAGCGGGGGCAGTCTTGCCGCGGGCCCGCTCCACGCGGCCTGGCTGCCCCGCTACCTCACGCCGGCGGTCTCCTACCCCGACGGGACAGCACCGTGCCACGGCGACGAGGTCACCGCCCTGGTCGAACGCGTAGAGCATTTCACCAAGGACGGGAGCCACAACTTCGACTTCTGGCAGGTTCGCACGATCGCCCGCGCCGGCACCCCGCTCCCGCAGACCCGGACGTCGGCGTCCGCCGGGCGGGAAACGGCCCGACACAAGCCCACCGGCGAGACGAAGACGATCCGCGGCTGGGTGTGCGTCACCAACCAGAACATCAACAACAAGCACGACGAACGCGTCTTCTTCACCGACCGCGAGGCCCCCCGCCCCCACCCTCTCAAGCCCGAACTCGCCGACCAGTGGCGTCAGGTCGTCGCCGACTACCGGGCCGCCCACCGGCACGCCGACATCAACGAGCGACGCAACAAGCGCGGCGACAAGGCGGAACCGTACGAATACCTTGGCCCGAAGATCGGCGAGACAGCCTGGAGCCCCCACCAATACGACGACGCCTACCTCGGACTGGGACCGAAGGCCCTGTGCTACGCCTGGGTGGAAAACGGCACGAGGATCAAGGGCCTCTACCCCGTACAGATCGCCCGCGACCTCTTCGCCGCCGACCCTGAACAGCTCCTCCACCCCACCCTGCGCCCTGCCCCCGCACGTGACGCCCTTTCCCCGGCCGACCGCGTCTTCGGCTGGGTCGCCCCCGCCGGCCCGGGAGCCCATCGAGGCCAGCTCCGCATCGGCCCGGTCACCCCCGAAGGCGGTGTGACCCCTGAGGACTTCGGCGATCCCGGTCTTCCCCTTCCGATCCTCGGCCAGCCCAAACCCCAGCAGGGACGCTTCTACCTCGGCACCCACACGGACGCCCCCGCCGCGCTGCAGGACCGCCTGGAACGCGCCCGTTGGTACATCCCCGGGCAGACACTGCGCGGACGCAAGGCGTACTGGCATCACCGCGGCCTCCCGGACACCTACTGGGACAACCCCCTCACGGACGCCACACAGACCCCAGACCCGACCGGCCGCTTCCAGGAGTACCGCCGACCCGACAAGGACGGAAAACCCCAGCGCGACAACCAGAACCGCAGCATCCGCGGCTGGATCCCGCCCGGCTCTGCCTTCACCTTCACCATCGGCGTCACCAACCTCACCGACACCGAACTCGGCGCCCTTCTCTGGCTCCTCCGCCTCCCCGAAGGCCACCACCACCGCCTCGGCTACGGCAAACCCCTCGGCTTCGGCAGCGTCCGCCTGGAACTCGCCGGACCCGACGCCACCGACCTGCGCACCGGGGGCCAGTGGAGCGAGACCTACCGCGACCTCGACCCCGCCGCCGACACCACCCCCACCGGCCAAGGCGAGGCCCTGGAACGCGCCTTCCGCGCCTTTGAGGACGCCGTCACGCAGGCCGGCACCGGCGAACATCTCACGGCGTTCCGCAAGGTCGCCCAGGGAAATGAGGAGGTCGCCGTGCACTACCCGCGGGTGTATGACGGTGACGCTATGGGTGTGCCCCCGGACCCCGAGGGGAAGTCCTACGCCTGGTTCGTCTCCAACGAACAAGTGGAAGACAGAGAGATCAAACCAGGCAGAGGACGCAGCCTCCCCCTGTGGAACGCCCCCCTGCTTCCCCTCCACCCCGAGAAGAAGAACAACCGGGGCCGCTCCCCGAAGCGGCCCCCGTACGGAAGGGGCACACGCCGATGACGGCCACCGCCGAACCGTCCCCCGCCCCCTCACCCATTCCCCAGCGGCAGGACGAGGAAGACCTCGTCGAACTGCGCGCGGCAGCCCGCCTCACCCACAACCAAGCCGACGCCACCCGCCTGAACCGCACCATCGGGACAATCGGACTCGCCGTCCTGGCCCCCGCGTTCACCCTCCTCCTCCCCGGCGCGGCGTTGTACCTCGCCGTCGCCGCCGCTCTCTGGCTCATCGTCGCGCGCACCTACCTCAAGCGTCGCGAGAAGTCCCTGCGCGCGAAGGCGACCGCCTACCAGGAGCTTTACGACACCCAGCTCTTCGACCTCCCCTGGGACACGGTCCTGGCCGGAGACCGGCAAGCGGTCCAACGGGAGATCGACGCCGCCGCACCCCGGCCCCGCGTCGACCGCGACTACAAGTGGTACGAGAACGTCCCCGCCGTCCCCTGGCCGGTCGACGCCCTCTCCTGCCAGGCCCAGAATCTCCTCTGGGGACGCAGGAACCACCAGGGCTACGCGCGCTTCCTCACCGGGCTGCTCATCGCCCTGATCGCCCTGGCTGTCCTGCAGGGCTACCTAATGGACCTCTCGCTCACCGCCTTCGCCCTCCAACTCTTCGCCCCCCTGGTCCCCGCCTTCCTGGACCTGGCCGAACTGCCACAGGCACACCGCGCCGCACGGAAGAACAAGAACGAGCTGGAACACACCATCCAGGCACTCATCCGGAGCCACGTGACCGGCCATCCGGCCACCCGGGACGACTGCCGAAACGTCCAAGACAAGATCTTCGAACTCCGAAACAACGACCCGACCGTCCCCACGTGGTTCCACACGATCCGTCGCAGCGCGACCTCCCACCAGAACACGCAGGCGATGGAGGACCTGAAGACCACCGTCAACGCCCTTCCCCGCCCCCGTTCCCCGCAGGACCAGGACACGTAACCCGATGCCCACGCTCTGGCACCTCACCCTCCGCGCCGCACGCCCCGCCCGGCGCGAGGTCACCCCCGCCCAACTCCACGGCCTGGCCTGCACCCTGCTGGAGGAACCGAGACACGACCACAGTGCGGCAAACAAGCCCTGGTCGGTCTCCCCGCTCTTCGCGGCCCCCGAACCACAGACCGCCGTTCTACGTATCGGCTGGCTCGACGACACACGCCACCTCGGCGAAACTCTCACCGAAGGACGCGAACTCCGCCTCGGCTCCCAGCACTTCACCATCGCCGAAGCTGCGGCCGAACACGCCCCCTACGAGGCCCTCCTCGCCACCGGCCCCGCCACCCACGCCGAACTCCACGCCGTTACCCCCACTTACTTCTCCCGCAACGGCACCCAGTACCCCCTCCCCGACCCCCACCTCATTTACGGCAGCCTCGCCCGCCGCTGGAATGCCTACGCCCCACCCCATCTGAACATCCCCGACACCGCCCTACGCGAGATGCGCAACCATCTCGCCCTCAGCGCCCACGACATCGCCACCCAGCCCGTCCAACTCACCACGATCGCCCCCCGGATCGGCTACACAGGCCACAGCACCTTCACCCTCACCGGCACCCCACCACCCGCCACCACCGCCACCTTCACCGCCCTCAGCCTCTACGCCCACACCGCCGGCATCGGCGCCCAGACCACCCACGGCTGCGGCCACACCCAGGTGACCGTAACCGCCCTCACCCGCCAACCACCCCGGACCCCGATTCCCGCGCAACCTGTTTCACCAGGCCAACGACAACGCGAGACGGTCGAATGACCCACGCCACACCTCGTCTGAACCGCTGGCGCCCGATCCCGCGCAACGGGCATCATCACCGCAGGTCAGGAACGCTGTAGCGAGAGAAGGGTTCCGACGGAAAGCCCGACACAAGGGCATGGAAACATTCCAGACAACTGGAATAGGACTACAACCACCACGTTCCGACGGAAAGCCCGACACAAGGGCATGGAAACCCTCCCACCGCGAGATCCAGCAGATGAAGAACGGCCCTCGTTCCGATGGAAAGCCCGACACGAGGGCATGGAAAACGCAACAGCCAGGCAACGTCGCATCTAGCGAGGTTGTTCCGACAGAAGGCCCGACGCGAGGGCATGGAAATGAAGGAACTGCAACGTACTCCCACTCCAGACCACGATGCGTTCCGAGAGAAAGCCCGACGTAAGGGCATGGAAACCGGACACCCCACTTCATGCCCTTGACGCCGTAGTGTTCCACTGAAAAGCCCGACGCGAGGGCATGGAAACGTAGGCGGGGTCGGGCACGTTGTTCCAGCGCTCGTTCCGACGGAAAGCCCGACGCGAGGGCATGGAAACGGTGACACACGGTGCACTTCGGATTGTCGCTGTTCCGGCGGAAAGCCCGGCACGAGGGCATGGAAACTCAGTTGTTGGTATTCCTGTTCCCTGAAGACCAATACCTCCGTTCCGACGGAAAGCCCGACGCGAGGGCATGGAAACATCAGCAGCCAGGGCAGGTGCGAGCCCATCCACCGTTCCGATGGAAAGCCCGACGCGAGGGCATGGAAACGACACGAGGAGCGGTGGTCGGTTTGCGCGCGCTACGGTCGTCACGACTGCTTCTGAGCTGCGCGAACTCCGAACGCATACCTGTGGCGCCCTGAAAGAGGCCCGGCCGCCACCGGCGAGTGGACGGAAGACGCCACGGCCCTGCGCTCCGTCTCCGCCATGCCGGAGCCGATGCCCTCACCTACCACTGGCAAGGCACCGCCGACGGGCTCGCCGCGGTACGGCGCCTCGTCGGCCTGCCAGCCGCTACATCCCCCGATACCGGCTGGCTGTTGGCTCGCCAGGGGTTCAACCCGCTCTTGACCAGCCGGGAATGCGGACAGCCCGAAGCAGCCCAGTAGCGTCGTGAGCGCCGCGCGGCAGGCAATCCCACCGGGTGTGGATCTGCCGCCAGCGGAGCACGTCTGAGCCGATCTCGCGTGCCATGCTGTTCAAGCACTCGTCCGTGAAGATGACGGCTGTCCACACGAAGTTGGCGTCCCGGAGGTCGTTGTACTCCTCGTCCACTCGGGCGAAAAGAACAAAGATGTGCAGATCATTCAGGGGAGCCGTCTCGCCACGGACGTCCTTGAACCTCGTGGCCTCCAGGGAACTCTCGTCTGGTGCGTGAGGAGCGAAGCGAGCCCTGACTCGTAGCCTGGCCAGCCCGGAGTACCGGTCCGCCAGTGGTCCCTCGGCAACTGCTAACGGAGCTGTGCTGGCGTTGGCGTTCCACGCCCACCGCTCGCCGCGGCGCTGGCGTGCGAACGCAGAAAGGGCTGGCACTCGCTGAGCGATGGAGGCCCAGGGCACGGCCAAGTCGATGCCCAGCGAGCTCGTGGTGCCGTTCCATCCGCCTACGGCCGGACCGAACTTCCCGGACTCGTCGAACCCCGTACGCACCGCTCTAGCTCGGCCGTAGGCCGAAGCCACCGACTCGCGCGGCCAGAGGGCTGCGGCGGTGAGCGACTGTGCCAGGCCGCTGATCGGGTCGCCCCTGTCTGTCGCCAGTCCTGCCTTCAGGAGCCGGTCCCGGGCGGACCACATCCCGAGTAGGACGTCGCCCAACATGAGCACATCGTCAGAGGTGTCCATTGCGGAACGCTGGCCTCCTGCTGCCAGAAGTAGGAACCGGGTACGCTCGCGGTGCGAAACTCGACAAGTCAAAACTCGACATGTGATTTGCCTAGTGAACGCTCGGCAGGTGCCACAGGCCGGCGGCGTACACCTGGCCGGCCCGCCGCGACAACAGAACCTCCGGACCTGCCGCGCTCTCCCGCCGCAAGATCAGATGGACGTCCACCGGTTCGGTGTGCCGCTGCCCGCCGCTCACCGCGCATCACCAGGACGCCGGGAGGGATCGTCGGGATAGGTCACGCGGATGCTCCCTCGTCGAGCGCACGGCGGGTGGGAAGGCGCCAGGACAGACGGCCGCACGCGGATGCGGCCCGCTGGCCACCGTCCGGCTCGAAGAGGAGGCGGTAGCGGCTGGGGCTGCCGGCCGCCTGCCACCGGACGGCCAGGTCCTGGAGTTCCTTCCAGATGTCGCGCGGACCGTGGGTGGTGACGTTCCAACGAGAGCGCCTCACCGGCTCCACCCGTAGCCAGGATCCGCAGGCGGGCGCGCCGATGGACAGGTGCTCGGCGCCGAAGTCGCGCACCAGCCCCCCGAGCAGGTGGTCTGCGGCCAGCCACAGGCCCCGGTCGGTGTCCGCGGGCGGCGCCAGCATGCTCCGCTGTGTCCAGGTGCCCGGCTCGGTGGCGATGCGTTGCCGGAAGTCCTCGCTGAGCCAGATCCGGTCCATGCCGTGCCCGGCTCGGTGGGCGAACTCCACCGCCCGCAGCTCTCCGGTGATCTGCCCGCCGTCGTTGCGCTCCACGATGGCGAGGGCGGGCCACGACGGTGACGCGCTGGTGACGTGCGCCAGCAGTTTGCCGCCGGGGGCGAGCTGCTTGACGAGCGCCGCCGGCACACGCCCCACCGTGTACGACACGAAAACGCGGTCGAACTTCCGCCCCGGTAGACCCTGTTCGCCGGCCCCGCACACCACCTCCGGTCGGAAGTCCAGGTCGGCCAGCCGGACCCTGGCCGCGTCGGTGAGGTGTCGGTCCCGGTCGAGGGTGACCACCTCCTGGTCGCCGCAGACCTGGCAGGCCACCGCGGCGGTCACCCCCGCGCCCGTCCCGACATCCAACACCCGCTGACCCGGGTGCAGATCCAGCTCCTCCAGCAGCGAGGCGGTCAGACTCATCACCGTCGACATCGACGTGATCGACGCCCCCGACCGCGTCCCGCGCACCCGGCCCATCAGGGGCTCACCGTCGTGCTGGACGAGCACACTGGCCCCGCCGTACAGCAGCCCGAGCAGCTCGGGACGGTCCTGCGGCGCCGACCAGTCCAGCAGGTCCCACCGCGGCGGCTCCTCACCCGGGGTGCTGCGCCGCACGTACGCCTGTGGCATCAGTACCTCGCGGGGCAGCGTGAGCAGAGCGTCGCGCACCGGCCCGGGCCGTAGCTCGTTCTTATTCTCAAGCTCGGCGACCATCGCTGCCCGCGCGTCGACCGGATTCACCTCGGCAGCCGAAGGTGGGTTGCTGTCGGCCAGCCATCCTGCTCGCCCTGGTGTCCGGCCGGCCGTGGCTGGGCTCGCGTCCAGGGCCATCATCGCCTGTCCCACCCCATCTGCGAGTACAAGCGCCCGGCGAGCACTCCGTCGATCGCCTGGCGGGTGTAGGGCACGACGGCGGCCGGGAGATCCTTGGGATTCCACCACCGCCACTCCACGCACCGGTCGGGCTCCAGGACGGCCGGGGTGCCGGACCAGGTGCGGGCCCGGAAGACGAGGCCGATACGGGGGCGGGCGGACGGCGAGTCCACGAGGTGGACGAGGTGCACGAGCTCGACGTCGCCTGGCACGATGATCAGCCCCGCTTCCTCCTGAGCCTCCCGAATCAGGCAGCTGATCGCTTCTTCCCGCTCGCAGTGCCCGGCCAGGAAGTGCCACGTATTGCCCGCGTATGACGAGTCGGGGTGGCGCAGACCGAGGAGGATCCGGCCGTGGTTGTCCTCCAGGTAGAGGTGGACACCCACGATGTGGAGCTCGGTCCCCTGCGGCGCTTCGTCACGCAGCAGCCGGGCCGTGGCCGGCGGACTGCTGGCGGGATGCTCTGCCGCGTGCCGGCGGACCAGGTCACCGAGACCCGGGCTCAGGTGCAACTGCTCCAGCGTGTCCGGGGTGAACCACCGCAGCAACACGCCTTCTTGCAGATCCACCGTCTCCGGATCACCGCTCCAGCGGCCCACGAAGACCTGGATCGGCACCGCGAGGCCGTCGACGCTCGTCGCCTCCTCCAGGGCATACGCCGTGAGGCCATTCACCTCCAGGCCCGGGACCTCTTCGGCGAGCTCCCGCCGCAAGGTCGCCTCCAGGCTGATGTCCTCCGCCGTACGGCCGCCGCCGAGGAGAGCGAACGTGCCCGGGGCCCAGATGCCTTCACGCTGGTCCCGCAGGTGAAGCAGGTATCTGCCGTGGCCGTCGTGGATCAGCGCGGAGGCGTTGACGGGCTCTGGCCGCCCGTCGAGGCCCTTGGCCTGGGCGTCCAGGAGCTTGGCACGCAAGGTCGGGGACCTGACGTCGGCGAACTCGAGCCACCGGGCGCCGGCGACCTCATCATCCTGCGAGGTGAGCTGGGGGTGCTGCTCGGGGACGAGGTAGAAGACGAAGCGGAAGTCGAAGTGCTGGTGGGAGCCTTCGCCCTTGGCGGGGTTGGCGTCGATGTCGTGGACATCGATGTCGATCGGAGCGCCGAGGAACTGCGGGGTCAGGCACAGGTCGCCCGGCTGGATGCCGGTCTCCTCGCACACTTCCCGCAGCGCCGCGGCCAGAAGCGTCCGGTCGTCCTCGACATGGCCGCCCGGAGTGAGGAGCAGCCCCGTGGCCTTGTGGCCGATGTGCAGGACGCGTTGTTCCCGGTCGATGATCGCCGCGCTGCAGGTGACGTGACCGGGGAGCGTGGCACGGCTGGCCGGGGCGTCGGCTCCGTCCAGGAGGGACAACAGCCCGGCCAGGGACTCCCGCTCGTGTGGATGCCGGGCCAGGTACGCCTCGGTGGTCGCGCGGATGTGGGAACGGGTGAGTGGCACGTCATCACCTCGGGACGGCATGGGAGGGCGGGGTCGTTCGCGGCAGTGGGTGTGGCTGCTTTGGCGGGGCGTACTGAGGTGGCGCCGGGGTCGCTCATGCGGGGGTCTCGCGCTTCGCGCCGTCGGGCTCGGATGTGATCTGGTAGGACAGCAACTGCTGGAACAGGCCCGGCTGTTGGGAGAGCTGGGCGTAGGTGCCCTCCTGGACGATTTTGCCGTCGTCGAGGACCACGATGCGGTCGGCGATGGCGACGTTGGTGATGCGGTGGGTCACCAGCAACACCGCCCGGTCCTGGGCGAGGTTGCGCAGCCGCTGGAAGATGCGGTACTCGGCGCGGGGGTCGAGGTTGGCCGTCGGCTCGTCGAGGACCAGCAGACCGGCTTGGCGGAAGAACGCCCTCGCCAGGGCGATGCGCTGCCATTGGCCGCCGCTCAATTCCTCTCCGTTGAGCCACTCGCGGGCCAGGAGGGTGTCCAAGCCGGCGCCGAGCTTGTCGACGACTTCGTCGGCGTCGGCCGCCTCGCACGCCTCGCGGACCGCCGCGTCGCCGCGCGCGGTGGGCTGTCCCTGGGTCACGTTCTCGCGCACGGTCAGTGGCCAGTGGGCGTAGTCCTGTGGCACGAGGGCGACCTGCTGCCACAGAGCATGCGGGTCGCAGTCGCCGGTGGGGACGCCGTCCCACAGCACCTGCCCGCCTGTGGGCAGGTAGAGGCCGCTGACCAGCTTCGACAGCGTCGACTTGCCCGAGCCGTTGAAGCCCACCAGCGCGGTGACCTCGCCCCGACGTAAGGTGAGGGAGACGTCGGACAGCGCGTCGCGGTCCTTGCCGGCGTACCGGTGGGTGACCGACTTGACCTCGATCGTCTCCGGTGGCTCAGGGCGGTGCGGACCCCGGCGCATGCGGAAGCCGCCCGCCTTGTCGAGGAAGCCGCTCCAGTCGTCCATGTACAGCCCGGTCCGCACGGCGCGCGCACCGACGGCCACCAAACCGCGGACCGACATGCCTACCGTCTGCAGGGCGAAGACGGCTGTCCCGGCATGCCCGACGGTGATCCGGCCGGTCGCGAGCAGCCACACGACGGCCGCCCACACCACCGCCGACCCCAGCCCTCCGCACACCGCGCCGACCAGGGACATCCGGGCGCCCTTGTCGGCCGCGGCCCGGTCCTCGCGGTTGATCCTGGCGACCGTGTGCCGGTACCGGCCGGACAGGAAGTCGGCCATGGTGCCGGCGCGGATCTGGTCGGCGGCGTCCTTGGTGTAGATGTGCCAGCGCAGCACCGACAGCATGCGGTTGTCGCCGTTGCTGCGGAGGTTCGCCAGGTACCGGACGCGCGCAGCGCTCACCTGGGCCAGGGCCTGCGGCAGGCTGGCTGCGACGAGGAGCGGGAGAAGGAGCCAGTGCACGCCGGTCAGCACGATCGCCCCGGCGAGGAAGCTGGCGCCCGACGCGATCAGGTCCTGGCCCTCGTTGATCAGGTCGCCGGTGACCTGGGCGCCGCGGTCGGCGGCTTCCCGGTCACGGTTGAAGTCGGGGTCGTCGTACGCGCACAGCTCGACCTCGGCGCATCCGGTCAGCAGCATCTGCTCGGCCTCGCGTGACATCAGTGGGCCCAGCCGGGAGGACAGCCAGTTGACGGTGATTCCGAGGAGCGCGCGCACGCCGGCGGCACCGGCGAGCAGGGCGACGGAGGGCCACGCCTGAAGGAGTCGGTGGTAGACGTCTCCGCTGCGCAGCAGGGCGGTCATGGTGCCGGCGATGGCGACCAGGCCCAGGGCCTGCATCACGCCGGTGACGGTCTGGCAGAGCAGGAGGCCGACGGTCGCTCGTCGGTCGACGCGCCAGGCGAGAGCCAGCGAACGGCGCACCAGTTGCGGCAGGCGGTGGGCCATGTCGCGCATCCGGATTGAGCGGCCGGCTGCCTCGCGGCTGCCGGTGAGGTCGACGTACCGCATCTGCGGCTCGGGAGCTGGCGCGGCCGAAGTGCCCGCCGGTGAGGGTGTGCGCGTTCTGGCGGACGGCGCGGAGGGGGACGCTGCGGGGGTGGTGCGCGGTCCCGGAACACTGTCGGGTGATGCATCGGTCGGCTCACTCATGCCGCCCACCCCGTATCGGGACGTGCTGAGCTGGGCTTGTCGTCAACGCTGTGCGTGATCACGCCGGGTCGCCGTTCGATTCCGGGAGGCTGCTGCAAGGGGGCAGGGGTGGGATGCATGGCGTGTTCCTCCGTCTGGGCGTCGGTGTGGCACTGATGCTCTAAAAACGCGCTGGACCTGGTCCCGTCACGGCCTGATCGGAGGGCATTTGGTGAACCCGAGTTCTAATGCCAGGGGCAGGGCGGGCGGGCTCTGGGTGGTCGCGACTCAAACTCGTTCGATCAGGGCGGTTCACTCCATCAGGGGGTTGCGGACAGCACGCACCTGGCCGCGGCGGAAGTTCGCGGCGGCTGTGCGGTGGGTGTTCAGAGCAGACGGGCGGGTGTCAGGTGTTGAGGACGGTGAAGGCGACGGAGGGGAAGCGGCGGCCGTTGACCTGGAGGGCGAGGGAGTAGGAGCCCGGTGAGAACTTCCACCGTGCGGTCGAGCGCAGCGGGTGCGCCCTGGCGAGCTGCAGTTCCTGGCCGGCTTCGGCCGTGGCACGGCGAAGGAAGGAGACCTTCTCCCGCGGCTGGCCGTTCTGCCCCGTGGTGGCGATCACGATCATCACGTGGACTGGTGCGGTGGCGGTGGCGGTGAGAGCCGCGGAGAAGTTCAGGGTGTCGCCGTCGCGGAGTTCGGTGTGCTCCAGGACGAGTGGGGTGACCGCGATGGGCGCGTCGTGGGCGTAGCCGAGGACGGCGTAGGCGGGCGGCCAGCCCTCCTTCAGCCGGTTGCGCAGGGCGCCCCGAGCGATGAAGGCGAAGTGCTCGTCTGCGAGTCGGCCCGACTGCTTCCACCGCTGAAGGGTGGTCAGCACGAGGTCGGGCTGGCTAGCGGCGATGTCGCTGAGGTGGTTGGCGACGGAGGTGCGGACATAGAGGTGAGCGTCGTCGTAGAGCTGATCGAGGACGGGCAGTGCCGCGTCGACAGGCAGCTGGATCCGTGGGGCCCAGGGCAGCAGGGGCCGGGTAGCCTCGCTCGCCAGTCTGCGCACCCGGAAGTCCTCGTCGCGGGTCCACGCGCCGACGGCCTTCATTGTCTCGTCGGGGAAGTCGGCGAGAAAGTGCCGCACCGGGAGCTCGGCGGAGAAGTACCCGGTCATGCGGGCCAGAGCGGCGAGCGCCTGGTCCAGGTGCTCAGAGGTACGCAGGTAGCGGGAGACGTAGTCGGAGTGGGGCGAGTAGATGTGCAGGCCGAAGTCGTTGGTCACGCCGGCGGCCTCGGGCGTCGGGGGGAGGGAGCGCAGCAGGATGTCGAGCGCGTCGGGGCCGGTGACCGGAAGGTGGGCGTGCAGGCCCTCGCTGGTGCGGGCGATCCGGCCACTGAGCTCCAGCCGGGGAAGGTCGGCCGTCACCGACTTCACGAAGCTGTCTGCGTCGAACTCGGGGCAGGCCGAATGGACTTCGCGGCCGATGCGTTCGATGCGCTCGGCGTTGAGGGCGGTCTCTTTCAGGGGAACCTTCACGGTCATGGGCAAACCCTAGGGCTGGCTACGGGGGCATCCCTCGTGTTCTCGCCGCGGGTCATCCGGCGGTGTGAACACGAGGCTTTCGGCTATCGGACGGCGGCGCGGTACAGCAGTCGGCGCTGGCGGGAGCTGTCGCAGGGGGAGGCTGTGTGCAGGGTGGCGAGGTTGTCCCACACGACCAGGTCACCCTGGCTCCAGCGGTGGCTGTAGACGTACGGCGCGCTGGTCGTGTGCTCCAGCAGTTTTCCGATCAGGGTGCGGCTCTCCTTCTCGGGGAGTCCGGTGATGCCGCTGATCACCATGGAGCCGAGCAGCAGCGAGCGGGCACCGGTGATCGGGTGGGTCAGGACGAGCGGGTGCTCAACCTCCGGGTGACCAGCGAGACTTCCGGCCGCGACCGACGATTGGCCGCCGCTGGCCTGGCTCTGCAGGACACGGAGCTGCTCGATGGAGTGCACCGCGCGCATCCCCTCGATCCGCTGCCGCATCGCCGGGGGAAGGGCAGCGTAGGCGCGGGTCGCGTCGGCGAAGCGGGTCTCACCGCTCTGCTCGGGGGTGATGACCGAGTACAGCAGGGTAGCGGAGGTCAGCTCGGGCTTGAAGCTGTTGTCGGCGTGCCACTCCTCCTCGTTGTCCCCGTCGTAGATGCCGATGTGCTCGCCGTTCTCGACGATGTTGCTGATGACGGTCAGGCCGGGGAAGCCGCCGACGGCGTACCGGCGGTCGACGCTGGTGTCCACCGCCCCGAAACAGGAGGCGACGGTCGTGAGATCGGCGTGGGTCAGGTGCTGGCGGGGCACGATCAGCAGCCGGTACTGGTGCAGGGCCCGCGCCATCTGGGGCGCGAGGTCTTCGGCGTCGGTCGCGAGGTTGCAGTCGACGACGGCGCCGAAGCCGCTCTCGTCGAGCGGGTGCAGCGAGAGGGACATCGCGGCTTCTTTCCGGACGGTCGTGTCGGTGATCAGAACTGGGACGACTGCTGGAAGACGGTGACGTCCTTGATGCCAGAGGCGGCCATGCAAAGCCGCTCGATGCCGATGCCGAGCCCAACGCTGCTGGCCGGCGCCCGCCCGGCGTCGATCGCCTTCCATACCAGGGCCTGCTCGTCGTCGTACAGGTCGACCGCACGGGCCCGTTCGACGAACTCGGCACGGTCGGGCTCGTCCTCGTAGCCGTGGACGACTTCGACGCCGTCGACCAGGAGCTCGAAGCGGTTGAGGACGGCGGCCGTGCCCGGTGTGAGGCGGGCGCACGGCTCGTCCCCGCCGACCGGGTACTCGGTGAGGAACAGCGCGGCGCCAGTGCTCTGGGTCTCCAGCTCGCGCTCCACGAACTGCCCGAGCACTGTCTTGAACGGCACGTCGCTGCCCATGCCCAGGTGCGCGGCCATCTGCGCGGGCAGGTCACCGAGGGGTTCACCGCGAAGGTCGATGCCGAAGTGGTCGCGGATGTGGCCGGCGACGGAGACCCGCTGGGGGGTGTAGGGGATGTGCGGGCCGATCAGCTTCTCGGCGAGCGCCATGAGGAAGTCGAAGTCCTCGTCGGCGGCGTAGAGGTCGAGCATCTGGAACTCGGGCGCGTGGAGCTCGTCCGGCTTCTCGGGCCGGAAGCATGGGCCGATCTCGAAGACCCGCCGGTGGTGCTCCAAGTTCACCCGCAGTGCCGGGCCGATCATCGCCCGCAGGAACCGCCCGCCGTCATGGTGCACCGGTAGACGACGCCCCGGGCCGAGGTCGGCCCTCCGCAGTGTCGGGGTGACCACCTCGACGAAGGCAGCCGCGCGGAGCGTGTCCCGCAGGCTGAACAGCAGGTCCGACTTCATGACGACGGGGTTGAGCACGGGCGCTCCTCAAGGTCGGTTATTCCGACGGCAGTTGGAGGGAAGCCGGGCCCACGGCGATCTAGTGCGTGGCTTCTCGGCGGGGCCACAAACTAGTCGCGCCGACGCGAGCAGTAGAAGCCCTTCCACCGGCCCTGCCGGGTCCAACAGGGCTGATCTGCCGCCCATTCAGGACCAGACTTCGGCTTTTTCGCAGCTCAAGCAGGATGTGCGCGCAACGGGCACGCAACGGTCCCGTGCAACCGGCGCAACGCCCAGAGCCGTTGCGGCTCTCTTCGGCGCAGCCCTAGCGTGACTGGCCAAGCGCCCAGCGCGACCGCGCCACGCAACGCTCATCCGCAGATGGACAAGACGTGCTCCGGCGCGACCTTCTCCACCGGCGTGCGCCTGCGCCAATGGCGTGCCGAGCCGATGGTTCAGCACCTCACCGGACCCGCGGCCCGGCAGTTCCACAGCCCGATCACCCGGATTCGCGGATCACCCGCGACCGAAGAGGGAGAACTAGATGACCGCTACCGCCGGAATGACCCCGGACACCGGCCTGAAGGCCGGCATGCGCCCGGACGCCTCCGTGCTGAAGCTCGGGATGCGTCCCGACGCGGCCGTGCTGAAGGCCGGGATGCGTCCCGACGCGGCCGTGCTGAAGCTCGGGATGCGTCCCGACGCCCCCGCGCTGAAGTCGGGCATGCGCCCGGACGCCCCGGAGCTGAAGCTCGGGATGCGTCCTGACGCCCCCGTGCTCAAGGCCGGGATGCGCCCCGACAGCGCCCTCATCGCGGCCTGACCTGCGGCTGAGCCACCCCTCGTCCGGCTCCGGCGCGCCCGCCCACGGCAGGTCGCCAGTGCACTGTCCGACTGCGGGCGCGTCGGAGCCCGGCACATCCCCACCCGCAACGCATCCGACTGGAGGACCTGATGGGCAGCCCCGCGGCCAGCAGGACCCGCAACGGCACTGGAGCCTCCGGCCCCGTCCGCAAGGCCCTCGGGCAGCAGCTCATCGCCGACCTGGAGAAGCTCTGTGGACGCCCGACCATCGGTCTGTGGGACGTCGCATGGGACCTCGTCGCGATCGCCGCCGCGGCGATCACCGGCCACCTCATCGGTCACGTCGTCGGCCCCCTGCTCGCCGTCTGCTACATCGGGGTGCGCCAGCGCCACCTGTCCAACCTCGGGCACGAGTGCGTGCATTCCAAGCTCATGGCCACCCGCCGCGGCAACCGGGCCATCGGCTACATCCTGACCGGCCTGCTCGGCGAGGGCTTCGAGCCCTACCGCAGCAGCCACTACGTGCACCACGCCAAGCTTGGTTCCGGCGACGACCCGATGTTTCAGTCCTACCGCGCAGGCAACATCCGCGCTGCGGGCCAGGCGCCCAGCCGCCGCTCCTTCGTCCTGCGGGTCATCGTGCGCAACGCCCTGTGGAGGCTGCCGAAGACCGCGGTGCTGACCCTGGTCACCCGCGCACCGGGGGAGACCTGGCGGGCCCTGGCCGCCCGGGCCGTGCTGTGGGCGGGCGTCGTCGCCGCGCTGTGGCCCGTGGACGGCGTTCCGTACTTCCTGCTCTACTGGCTGCTCCCCCTCGTCCTGGTGCGGCCCGTCGTCACCTGGATCACCGACCTCGGCAACCACGCCGGGCTGATCGAGAACGACGACGTCCTCCTGCAAACCCGCGGCTGGACCTCACACTGGCTCACCCGGCACCTGCTCGGCGGCCACCTCGACGACATGTTCCACCCCATCCACCACTGGTGCCCGCAGATCCCCTGGCGGCGCCTGCCCGCGGCCCGCGCCCTCACCGCGCAGCGTCTGTCGCGCTTCGGCGAAGTGCCCTGGTGCTCCGGCTACTTCTTCCGCCGGCGCTCCACTCCCGACCAGCCGTGCGTCATTGAGGACATCATCGCCCGGCTGCATCCCGCACCCGAAGCCGCCTGCACCCCGCACCAGCACGCCTCGGCCGCTTGACCCCGGCCCCGAACACGCCCACACAAGCCCGTACGGCACCGACCCTCCGGGACGCACGCGCGCGCCAGTACAGGGTCGCGCCGTCGCCCGCCGCCGAGGAGGCGGCCCACCATGCCCCAGCCCACCTCCGTCCCGCCGCCGGCCCTGAACAGCTTCGACGAGTTCACCCGGCTCGAAGAAGTCGTCCTCGGCCGCGCCGACCACTACAACGCCCACCACACGGAACCCTCGTGGCGGCTGTTCTTCTACGACAACGTCGCCCCCGTCTTCGGCCGGCACACCACCCCCTCGGGGGAGGAACTCCTGCCGATCCCCTCACAGCTGACCGACGAGCTCAGCGAGGACATCTCCGGCCTGGCCAACGCCTTGACCGGCTGCGGGGTGAACGTCCTGCGACCCGCCGTCCCGGGCAAGGACGTCGACATCCGCTCCCCGCACTGGGACGCGAGGGCTACCCCACCCCTCAACGTCCGCGACCAGACCATCATTCTCGGCAACACCATCGTGGAGACCGCACCCCACATCCGCGCCCGCATCTTCGAGAACGACCTGCTCAAGCCAACCTTCTACCGCTACTACGAGGCCGGAGCGAACTGGCTGAGCATGCCGCGGCCCGCCCTTGCCAGCGACTCCCTGGACACCAGCTACTTCACCCGCCAGGGCCTGGACGTCAGCCGTGCCACCGACGGCGAGACGGCCAGCAGCATCGAGGGCCTGGGCCTGGAGATGGTCTTCGACGGCGCGCAGTGCATGCGGCTGGGCCGCGACGTCCTGGTCAACGTCGCCAACCACAACCACGAACTTGCACTGCGCTGGCTGCGGGACAACGTCCGCAACCTGCGGTTCCACCGCCTGGATGCCATGGCCGACAACCACATTGACAGCGTCCTAGTCCCGCTACGCCCCGGCCTGATGCTGCTGCGCTCGCCGGAATACCTCAAGTACCTGCCCGAGGCAATGCAGTCCTGGGACGTGATCTACGCCCCGGAGACCGACGACAGGAACTTCCCGGACTACACCGGCCTCGGCTTCGTCATCCCCATCGGCAGCCGGTACATGGACATCAACCTGCTGTCCGTTGACGAGGACACGGTTGTCGTCAACTCCCTTTACCCGGAGCTGATCACGGTTCTGGAGCGACACGGATTCACCGTCGTCCCGGTCCGCCACCGCCACCGGCGCCTGTTCGGCGGCGGGTTCCACTGCTTCACGTTGGACACCGTCCGCCGCGGCGGCCCCGAGGACTACCTCAGCTGACCCTGGCGCCTAGTCACCGAGCCTCTTCTCCCGCCCCGATCACGACAGCCCCCGACGTCAGGAGCTTCTTGATGGACACTGCCTACCCCTGGCCGCCCGACCAGGCATTCTGGACCGGCACCTTCCCCGACCACACCACGGGACGGACCACGCCCTTCCTTTTCAAAGGCATCATCCCCGCCACCGCGGCCAGCCCGGACGACGTCCTAGCGGGATTCGAAGCCATCCGCGGGGCCCATGCTGACGGCACCGGCATCAAGGCGCACGCGCGTGTCTATGTCGGCGAGGAACGACGCGACGACCTCCTGCCCCAGGCGCTGACCGCCCCTTCCTGGGACGGGGGCGTGGACGCCTTCGTGCCGTGGATGCAGGACCTCGCCGCCGCCGAGCGGTTCTCCCTGGTCATCAACAACCTGGAGACCGTCAGCCCCGCCCTCGCCGCCGGCCTCGGCACCTTCTTGAAGAGCGTCATCGATGGGTGGGGCCTGCCGCTGGGCGGCGCTGAACAAGTCGCCTTCGTCGGCAACTACAGCGGGACCGCGTTCGGGATCCACGAGGGCTACGAGGACGCCTTCCTCGTCCACCTCGGCCCCAACGCCAAGAACTTCTACTGCTGGCCCGCCGAGCAGTACGAGAAGCTCACCGGCGGTAAACAGCCCACCTACGGCGACTACCGCGCGCTGCTGGAGGAGGCCGAGCACTTCCTGCTGGAGCCAGGCGATGCCCTGTTCCTGCCCCGCAGGGTCTTCCACGTCGGCACCCAGGACACCTTCTCCGTTTCGGTGGCGATGCCGCTGTACACCTACCCATACGCGCAGATCCTGCAGAGCCGCATCATCCCGGACGTCCTCGCCGAGCTGGCCGGCGACGGACCCGACGACGCGCTCAATGAACCCTCCGCGATGGCTGACGTGGCCGCGGGTCCCGGCTCCGTCACCGACCGGCTGGCTGGCGTCGGCCGCGAGCTCCTGCACATCGCCGCCGACCGCGTCCGCGGGGCGTCCCGCGAGCACGCCGAACAGCGGTGGGCCACACTGCTCAGCAACGGCGGCTGGGAACTGGTCGAGGGCGACCTCGCCCGCCAAGAAGCCGCGGAAGCCTTCGACCCCCAGCAGGTGGCGCCCGGCGCCGAGATCACCCTGATCGCCCCCTACCAGGTGACCATCCTCAACAGCGGCGACGACACCCATCACGTCCTGCTGCGCGGCCACCAGACGGGCATCGCCCTCGACGTCGCGGCCCTGGACCAGGACACCGTCACCGCGCTCAACGACGGCGCCGCGATCACCCTGCCCGACAGCCCGGAACTACTCGCGGCCGTCCGGACCCTGGGAGCCACCGGCGGCCTGCACTTGACGCCCCGCCCCGCCGACACAGAGGACACCGAGAAATGACCCCCGACAACAGCCTCATCCAGGCTTACCTCAAGGCCAACCCCGAGACGCAGAGCGCCGTCAACGGCACCCTGCTCGGCAAATTCACCTCCGGCGATGCCCTGGTCACCGCGCACCTGGCTCCCATGATCGACTGGGCCTACGGGAAGATCGCCGAGAAGGTCGGCGCCGCCGACCTCAACGTACGTCAGGCCCGGATGTACATCGAGGAGCTCTCGGTGTTCGCCCGCTACAACGCCCAGTTCCTCAAGGCGGCCGCCACCGGCGTGGAGGGCTTCTGCCCCGAGCTCGCGCACGAGCTGCGCCGCAACCACCTGGAGGAGGGCGGCGAGCGCGGCAAGGTTCCCGCGCACTACGTTCTGTACACCAACGCGCTTTTGTCCGACCTCGGGCTCCTCGTCAACGGCCACGTGCCCGCCCGCGAGACCGAGACGCTGGTCAACCTCCACCAGTGGATGGTCGGCTCGCACATGCCCAGCTTCATCGCCGGCGCCTACTACGCGACCGAGGCCGTGGCGATCGCCGAGACCGAGATCCTGCGGGACATCACCAACCGCTACGGCGAGCTGACCGGCCAGGGCAGCGGCAGCGAGCTGAAGGCCCTGCACTACTACTACGAGCTCCACCTCGACGAGGGGCACGAGGCCGCCCAGGTCGGCGGCCTGAGCGTCGAGGCCGCACACATTGAGGGCCTGGCCCGGTTCATCAAGGAGAGTGAACTCTTCCATGTCGAGCTGCCCCAGGCGATGGACGGCTTCCTGACGATCACCGAGGGGATGACACACTGGTGGGCTCAACTCACCCACCGTGCCTGGGAGATGAACTGATGAACGCCACCCCCGACATCGTCGCCGCCGTACAAGAGCGCTCCGGCGGATGCCTGTGCGGGCGGATCCGATTCACCGTCAAGGGCAAGGCCGTCTACCCGCACACGTGCAGCTGTCCGCACTGCCAGAAGCTCGGCGGCGGCCCGATGATGTGGTGGGCTGGCTTCGCAACGGACGATGTCACGTGGACCAACGGGATCGAGCCGACCTGGTTCGAGACGTTCGAGGGCGAGGCCCAGCGCGGCTTCTGCCCCCACTGCGGCAGCCGCCTCGCGGCGATCGACAGCGACGTCCCGGAGCTCGGCATCGTCGTCACGGCCCTGGACGACACCAGCGGAGCCGACCTCGTCCCCGTGAACCAGTCCTTCCGCGACGACGCCGTGCACTGGCTGCCTCAAGTCCCGGACACTCAGAACAGCCCCGTCGGCTGACACCCGCGAGACCTCCGGGGGCCGGCAGCCCTGACCTGCCAGCCCCCGGGACCCGTCCTGCCTGGGACTGTCTGCGCCGCGTCCGGCTCCGCCGTCCGACCCGTCCAGCATCCGGCCCAGGAGAACTCATCGTGCTCACTCCGCATGCCACCAGCGAGTACGGCGCCCTGCGCCATGTTGCCATGCGCTATGCCGGCGACGTCACCCCCGACCTCGACGGCCCCGAAGTCCATCCCGTCCTGACCCGCCAGAAGACCACCAGCTCCTGGAGGCCGTACGCCCCGGCCACCGTCCGCACCCAGCAGGACACCCTGATCGGCCTGCTGCGCAGCCGCGGCACGGAGGTGACCCTCCTCGACCAGTCGCCGGGCTGTCCGGTCCAGCACTACCCCCGCGACATCGCCTTCGTCATCGATCACGTCATCGTCCTGGCACGCCTGAACTCCGCGCACCGCGTTCCCGAGGCCAACGCGCTGGCCCCGCTCCTGGACGACGCCACGCACGTTGCCCACCTGGACGAGGGCACCATCGAGGGCGGTGACGTCATCCTGCATACCGGCACCGTCCTGGTCGGCCTCAGCGAGGAGACGTCCCCCACGGGCGTGAGGGCGCTGCAGCGGGCGCTGGCCCACCACGGGGTCGCGCGCGAGGTCCGCCCGGTGCACTTCGCCGTCAACGGTATCGTCCACCTGGACGACCACTTCACGATCGTCGCTCCCGGCACCGCGCTTATCCACCGCAGCGTCTTCCCCCCCGCCGAACTGCACTGGTTCGAGCAGCATTTTGACCTGATCGACGTCACCAACGACGAGGCCCGTGCCGTCCAGGCCAACGTCCTGGCGATCGCGCCGGGCACCGTGATCGTCGCCGCCGGCAGCGACCGCATCGCAGCGCAGCTCGCCGCGCGCGGACTCGAGGTCCTCACCGTCGATTACTCCGAGGTCACCCGGATCCCCGGCTCGCTTCGCTGCACCACCCTGCCGTTTATCCGCGCCTGATCCGCTCTCTCCCCGCCTGGCCGCGGTGCGGCCATCCGCCCCGACTCCTGGAGCTGCCGTGTCCGACCCGCTGCTGCCTGTGCTCCTCGCCGTCCCGGTCGTGGTCCTCGCCTGCCAGGCAGGCGGGCGCGCCGTCAGGCTGCTCGGCCAGCCGCCGGTCATCGGCGAAATCCTGGCAGGGATCCTGCTCGGCCCCTCACTGCTCGGCTGGCTCGCACCCAGCGTCCAGCACCACATCCTGCCTCCCTCGGTCCTGCCCATCGCCTCCGCCCTGGGCAACCTCGGCCTCTTGGCGTTCCTCTTCCTGATTGGACTGGAACTCGACCTCCGCAGCCTGGGCACCACCCGAGGCTCGGTTGCCGCAGTCAGCCTCAGCGGGGTCCTGCTCCCCATGGCCCTCGGCGCCGCGCTGGCCTCCGCCCTCTACCCGCACTTCGCGCCCTACGGCGTCGGACGACTGCCGTTCACCCTGTTCGTCGCCGTCGCCCTGAGCATTACCGCATTCCCGGTCCTCGCACGGATCCTCGCCGACCGCGGCCTGGAGACCACGCCCTTGGGCGCCTTCGCTCTGGCCTGCGCCGCCACCGACGACGCCCTCGCCTGGTGCCTGCTCACCACCGTCGTCGCCCTGTCCACCTCTGGCACCGTCCTGTCGGCTTTGACCACCCTCGCCCTGACCGTCATTTTCGCTGCTGGCCTCACCGTCGTCCTGCGCCCCCTGCTGCGCGCACTGCTCGAACGCGCCAGCCGAACCTCCGACGACCTCGTCCTGGTCCTGCTCTTCGCCGGACTGTGCCTCAGCGCCTACACCACCGACCAGATCGGCGTGCACGCCGCCTTCGGCGCCTTCCTGTTCGGCGTCACCGCACCTCGTGGACTCCCGGCCGTCGAGCGCAGCGCTGCGCGCTTCCGCGCCGTCCTTCTGCCGCTCCTGCTGCCGCTATTCTTCGTCGACACCGGCCTGCACACCGACTTCTCCACGCTGCCAGCCGGACAGTGGGGCTGGGGAGCGGCGATCCTCGCGGTCGCCGTCATCGGCAAGTGGGGCGGCACGGCTGGCGCAGCCCGACTCACCGGCTCCGACTGGCGCTGGTCGGCCGCTGTTGGCACGCTCATGAACTGCCGCGGCCTAACCGAATTCGTCGTGCTCGGCATCGGCCTCCAGAGCGGTGTCATCAGCGAGGCGCTGTTCACCCTCCTGGTGGTCATGACCGTCATCACTACCGCGGCCACCGCCCCGATACTCAGGCGCGTGGCCAGCGACGACCCGAGGATGACCCCGCCGGGAGCGCACGACGATCCCGAGCGTGACCCCACCCGGGAGGTGGCCGGATGACCCAGCCCCCGAACCCGGTTCTGGAAGCGGTCCTCACCCGGCGCAGCGCCCCCCGACTGACCGAGCCCGCGCCTGGCCGCCACGACCTGGAGCGACTCATCCAGGCCGCGGCCACCGCACCGGACCACGGGCGACTTCGCCCGCGGAGGCTGGTCGCGGTGACCGGGAACGAGCGGGCCCGACTCGGTGACGTGCTCGCCGAAGCCGCCGCCTCGCCGGAGCAGGCCCGGCGTGCCGCCACGAAGCCCCTGCGCGCCCCGTTGCTCCTGTCTGTCGTCCACTGCCCTGTGCCCGACCATTCGAAAATTCCCGAATGGGAGCAACTGGCCGCCACCACGGGCATGGTCACCACACTGTCGCTGCTCTTGCACGGCTACGGCTGGGCGTCGATCTGGCGCACTGGGTCCGCAGTCCAGGCGCCCCAGGTCCGCAAGTACCTCGGCGTCGCCGACAGGGAGCAGCTTCTGGGCTGGCTGTACGTCGGTACCCGGTGTCCGTCCGGCGCTTTCGCTGAACGGCCGCCGTGCGAGATCACTGCCAAGATCACCTGGCCCGACAGTGCAGGCGGCTGAGACTTCCCCCAGCACGCGGTCACGCAGACCACCGACGACGAGCGTAATTAAGCGCTTCCGCGCCGCGTAGTCCCAACTGGCCTCGGACCGCCAGATCATGGGCATCCGGACTGGACACGAGCTTTTTCCAGCAGGCTGTCCAGCGTCCTGTGTCGGCGTGCTCCGGAGCAGCGCCGGGCCACGACACGGCGGCCTCGGTCCCCGGCGTACGGATGTGTCTCCAGTGCGGGCCGAGGTGGTCAGAAGCCTCGCAGCGGCTCGCCTGCCTTCAGGCGGTCGAGCCGCTCGGAGAGCCGACGGCTCATCAGATGCTTGGACGCCTGGGAGGCGCGCTTCGCCACAGCCGCGTGCTCGGCCGAGTCGCCGCGCAGCCGCGCCAGTTCGGCCTCGGTAATCAGGAGCTCCACCATGTCGCGTGTCCGGTCCGATGAAAGGACCGACGCCTCCTTCAGGGCCTGCGCCCCCTGTTCGGCCAGCCCGGCAACGGCAAACGCCCACGCCGTCTGTCCCTCCAGCTCACGGAAGTCGAACCACTCCAGCCAGGCCGGACCGGTGCTGCTCTGCGCGCGGGCGAAGAACTCGCGGGCCCGCTTCACCGCCGCCACGACCTGATCCGGCTGTCCGTTCAGCGCCCATGCTCGAGCTTCGGTCACGCACGCATAGGCCCTGACGAGGGGAGGCGCTCCCTCGGCCGCCAGCACAGCACTGCGCGCGTGAGCGAGCACATCCGCCTGCCCGCCCTGCGTTGCCGCCAGCCGGGCTTGGTGGATGTGGACCCGAGTGATGCGGGCGCGGTCGCCGATCGCCTGTGCCAGCCGCATCGCCTGAAGGTCGTAGCGCTGCGCCAAACCGGGGAGCTGATCGTCGTAGGCCATCGAGGCCATCGCAAGAACCGCGTCCACCACGCTGCCGTACAGTCGGCGACCGGTCCGTGCGGAGAAGCTCCCGTTCAACATCGGTGTTGCGTGCGTGTCCATCATCGACGCGAACACACTGCGGAACTTGCCCCCGCCGTGTTGGGAGTCCAGCTTGCCGTACAACCGAGTCTGCTCGTCAAGCAGGTCGATATCCGCTGCGGTGACCCTGTGCTGCCCGTGGCCACCGATGGCGGCGTCCGCCGGCATCACGAGCGCCTCGCGCGACGCGGGACCAAACACGCTCGGTGAGAACGCGCTCTTGACCACGCTGCGCCGGCGCATGGCGTCCAGGGCCCACAGCTTCGACAGCATGCGTACGGCGTTGGGAACGTCCAGGTATTCCAACGACTGCGCCGCGACCAGGCCGGTGTCGGACGGCCAACCTAAGCTCTCCGGCGTCACTACCCGGTGCAGCGCTGCCGACAGTACATGGCACGCGGCGGCTGCGAGGTCCTCGCCGGGCGTCGCGCCCTTACACCACCGAGAGACGGTGCTAGTGGCCACTGCGTAGGGCAAACGGATCGCCTCACAGCGTGCGGCGATCCGGCGTGCGAAGCCGCTGATCGACCAGTCCAGCGTCTCCAGATGCTTGAGTAAGACCTCGTTGCGCTCCGCCTTCTCTGATCTCGGACTCATCATCGCGCCGCCCCATCCCGGTGGAGTCAGGGAAAAGATCGAAGTGGTACCAGCTGGGTTCCGTGCGTTCAGCGGCTCCCTGGGGCGGAGCCCGTGCGAGTCGGCTGCAGCCGCTGGCCCTGCTCACGGATTACTCCCGGCCAAGGCGAGGTCCTCGTCGTGCTCCGGTACCGGGACCGGTAACGAACCGCTCCCGCCCGCCAGGCGTTCGCGCAGCAGCCGGAACTGCTCTGCGTGGGGAAGCAGCCCGACCTGTGCACGCCGGACGTCGAGCTGATCGCGGTCCTGGACCGGGTAGAGCTCCAGCTCTCCGTCGGGCCGACGGCGGTGCTGCGTGCCGTAGACCTGCAGTTTCCCGTCGCGCGCCAGGCACCGGTCGTACAAGCGCGCCCATTGGCTCGCACTCACCTCGCGTTGCCGGGCGGCCTCATGGACCGCGCGGAGGAATCCATTCTGGGCACGGGGGTCTTGATCGGCGTTCAGCGCGAGCGTCAGCGCGGCCCGCGCAGCCTCCTCGCCGACGAGGCTGCGGCCGGGCCACCCGTGGGCGCCCACGATCCGCTCAAGCACCTGGGTGTTGGCCTGGTCCGTGAGCATCGCGGCGCCGGCCCCCGCCAGCCCCTGCTGCGTCGCGGCGGTGGAACGGGCGGTCCGCCGGTTCTTACTGGCGGCCTCAGCGCGCTGGATCAGGGTCTGGGCGCGGTCGGGCCGCTGCGGCTGGTGCTGGTCGGGCGTCGTCACTGCGTACCTCCGGAGGCGCGATGGTCCGGCAGCATGGCGGGGAAGGCGAGGCCGAGGTGTCCGGCTTGGGGGTCGTCGCGGAGTGCAGGAGCTGCCAGGCGTGGGCCATGCCCACTAGGTGGCTGGAGTTGAGCGCGCCGGCTTTGACGGCGAGGTGGCGGATGCGGGTCGTCACCAAGGCCGGGGCGATGCGTGCGGCTGCGGCCATCTCGTCGCTATCCGATTTGGTGGCGACCCCGCGGACCAGGAGCAGTTCGTCCTCGGTGAAGGCCGGGACGGTGTCCGGCGCTTCCGGAGCGGGGGCCTGGCCGCTGGCCAGCGCCGCGTGGACCTTGGCCGGACGGGAGCTGACGCCGAACTTGAGGCCGATGCTCATGACGTGCCGGCCCAGGGTGCCGGACTGCATCCCGAGTTCGGCGGCGGCCTCCTGGGTTGCTGAGACCGGCCGCGATCTCCTCGGCGACGCGCCTCTCGGTGGGCGTCAAGGTAGTCAACTCGGTTAGTGAGCGCAGGGTGGCAGCCATGCGTCTTCCCTTCCGGCCACAGGCCGTGGTGGTGGGGTGAGTGGTCAGGAATCGGCCGTGGGTCGAAGGCGGACGGGGAGATGCCGGTGGCCGTTGGAGATGAAGGAGGACAGCGGCTTCAGCTCCTCCGGATCGACGGCCAGGCGCAGGTCCGGGTAGGAGTCGAAGAGCATGGGCAGCGCGATGGCGGCCTCCAGCCGGGCCAACGGCGCGCCGGGGCAGAAGTGTGGGCCGTGGCCGAACGCCAGGTGCTCCCGTGCGGTGGTGCGGGTGATGTCGAAGGCGTCGGCGCTGACGCCGTGGACATGCGGATCGCGGCCGCCTGCGGCGTAGTTGATGACGATGGCGTCCCCCTGCCGGAAGGTCAGGCCGGTCGGCTCGTCCTCGATGTCGCGGGTGGGGAACCGCATGATGATGCTGGCGATGGGCGCCTGGTGCCGCAGCGTCTCCTCGATGGCCTGCTCCCAGGCCGCCTTGCCGGAGGCGATCAGGGCGTGCTGGTCGGGGTGGGTGAGCAGGTTGGCCACGGCGTGGTCGAGGAGGTTGACGGTGGTCTCGTGACCGGCGCCGATGACCAGCATGTGACTGTCCAGGAGTTCCTGGCGGCTGAGCGTCCCGCTGTCATGGTTGGCAATCAGCGTGGAGGTCACGTCGTCGTCCGGCTGCTTGCCCTTGGTCTCCACCAGCAGGTTCAGCAGCCGGTACGTCTCCGCATACGCGGCGGCGGCCTCCTGCTCGTTGCGGGAGGTGTCGAACAGGGCACCGATCGCGGCCCGGAAGCCGTCGTGGAGCTCCTCGGGGACGCCGAGCATCACGTTGACGACGAGCAGCGGCAGCCGCCAGGCGAAGCGGGCCCGCAGGTCGACGACCTCGTCCGGGGCAGTGTCGCTGAGCTCGTCCAGGAGCTGGCGGGTGATCGAGGTGATCTGCGGGCGAAGGGCGCGGACCCGGCGCGGGTTGAACGCGGCCGCCAGCGGCCGGCGCAGACGGGTGTGCTCGCTGCCGTAAGCGCTCAGGGCGTTGCGGACCTCGACCCAGACCCGCAGCGGCCAGTCGGCGGGTATCTCCCCGTTGATGAACGCGGGCCAGTGCCGGTGGGCGTCCTTGGAGATGTCGGGGTGGGTGAGCAGCCGTCGGATCAGGTCGGGGTCGGTCACGCTCCAGGCCGCCACATCGCCGGGCAGTTCGACGTGGGTGGCCGGCCCGAGGGCGCGCAGGGTGGTGGCCTCGGCGTGGATGTCGGTGCCGGCTCCGTCGATCCGGTACGGGCAGCGGGCGGGCGTCTGCGCGGTCATGTCGGTCACCTTCCGGTCGGGGCGAGGGCTGCTGCGGGCTGGAAGCGGACGGGCAGAGCGGTGAAGCCGGAGTGGAATGTGCCGGGGCGGCGGATCAACTGGGTGGTGGCCAGGGCTAGGTGCGGCAGGCGGTCGAGCGCGCGCTCGATGGCGGTCTCCGCGATGATCCGGGCGAGGTCGGGGGCGGGGCAGGCGTGGACGCCGGCGCTGAAGGCGAGGTGCCCGCGGTTGCCGGCGTAGGAGGTGGGGGCGAGGTTGAGGGAAGGGTCGCCGTTGGCCGCGGCGAAACTGACGAGGATGGGGTAACCGGGCTGGAGCACCATGCCCTCGAAGGTTTGTTGGCCCAGCGTGTACAGCGGGCTGTAGTTGGAGACCGGGGGGTCGGTCCACAGGACTTCGTCGAGGGCGTCGGAGACGGGCTGGACGCCGTCGTGGACGCTGCCGGCGAACCGGGGGTTGGTGATGATCCGCTGGACGGCGTTCGTGATCAGGTTGCTGCTCGGGGTGGTGGCCGCCCCGATGACCAGCAGGATCGTCTGCACCATCTCCTCGTCGCTGAGACTGGCCTCGATCAGCCAGCTGGTGATGTCCCGCTGGGGTGCTCCGCGTTTTAGATGGGTTAGGGCCAGGCAGGCGTTTTCCAGGTCGGCGTTGGCCGTCGCGGCGTCCTGGTCAGTGTCGAACAGGCGGGCGATGGCGGTGGTGATGCGTCGGCCGATCTCGGGCGGGCTGCCGAACACCTCGATCATCGTCAGCATCGGCAGCGGGTCCGCGTACTGGGCGACCAGGTCGCAGACACCGGTCGGGGCGAAGGCGTCTATGAGCTGGTCGGCGATCTGGGTGACGGTGGCCGCCAGGGCGTGGGTGTCGACGCGGGCCAGGCTCCCCGTGATCGCGTGGCGCAGCCGCGCGTGATCATGGCCGTCCATCCACAGCGCGTTGTCGCGCGGCTGCATCATCATCAGCGCCGGGCTGTCGGGCGGGACCTGGCCATTGGCCAGCGCCTGCCAGTGGCGGGGGTTCTTCGCGAACCGGTTCGGCGTGTTGCGCAGGAGGTACAGCGCCGAGCGGTAGGTGGTGGTCAGGTAGCCCCACACGCCGGGGGAGATCTCCACCGGGGCGATCGGGCCCTGGGCGCGCAGCAGCGCGTAGGTGGCGTGGGGGTCGGCGTTGAACTCGGGACCGTAGATCGGCAGCGGCTGGAAGGGGCGGTCGGGCCGGGCGGCCTCGCCGGCGTGCGCGGGGCAGCGGCCGGATGCGGGCTGGGGCGTGGTCAACGGGATGCCTCCGGGGCGAGGGACAATAGGTGGCGCATCAGGACGATCAGTGCGTCGGTGGAGCTGCGTCTGTCGCGCGCGTCGCACGTCACCAGCGGTGTCGAGGGCTCGAGGTCCATGACCTCACGCAGTCGCTCGTCGGTGTGGACCGGGGCGTCGTCGAAGGCGTTGACGGCGATGGCGTACGGCAGCGCGAGGCCCTCGATCAGCTCCAGGATCGGGTAGGTGTCGGTCAGGCGGCGTGTGTCGGTAAGGACCAGCGCGCCGAGCGAGCCGAAGGACAGGTCCCGCAGGACAGGGAAGAACCGCTTCTGGCCGGGGGCGCCGAACAGGTAGAGCACGAGGTCGTCGCTGAGCGAGAGCCGGCCGAAGTCCATGGCGACGGTTGTCTTGGTCTTGCCCGGCAGGTCGGTGTGGTCGGTGCCGACGCCGGCGCTGGTCATCACCTCCTCGGTGCTGAGCGGGGTGATCTGGGAGAGGGTCTGGACGAGCGTGGTCTTGCCCGCGCCGAAGTGGCCGGCGATCAGGAGCTTCGCTGTGCGCTCGTTGCCGCGCAGGGGCGGCGCCACCCGGGTGTCAGAGGCGTTGGAGCCCGGCAAGGACGTCCTCCAGGAGCTTGATGTCGAGCCCAGTGGTGTGGGTGATCTGTCGTTGGGTGGTGATGTGGCCGGACTCCATGAGGTCGGCCAGCAGGATCCGTATCACGCTCAGCGGCAGGACCAGGTGCGCCCCGAGTTCGGCGACCGAGTAGGCGCTGACGGACAGCAGGTCCAGAGCGCCCCGGTGCTCGGGGGTCAGTCGGGTGCGGTCGAGTTGGGGGGAGGAGGCGGAGAGGCTGATCAGGGTGATGTGGTCGAAGTGGTTGCGCGCGGCGGCGGTTCGGCCACCGGTGACCACGTAGGCCCGGACCAGCCGGTCTCCGCCGCCGGCTCGGGGCCCGTTCACGCGCTGCCGGTCCGGTCCTGCCGCGGCGCGATTGCCAGGGTCTGACCGACGCGGTCGATCGTCTTGAGCATGCGGTAGGAGACATCCGCGATGTCCGCGTCCCGGTCGGCGCCGACGGCCAGGTAACTGCCGTCGCCCGCGGCCATGAGGACGAGGAAGGAGTTACCGAACTGCGTCAGCGTCTGCTCCCACGGTGAGTTGGGGTCACCGCTGGCGAAGGCGGCCCCCGCGCGGCTGAGGGACTGCATGCCCGAGGCGATCGCGGCGACTGTCTCGCCCAACTCCCGGTCGACGCCGGAGGAGGCGGCGGTCAGCAGGCCGTCGGCGGACAGCAGCACCGCGTGCCGGGTGTGCGGCACGTTGACGAGCTCGTCCAGGATCCAGCTCAGGTCAGCGGAGGGTGCGGAAGTGGCGCTCACTGGGTGTTCTCCTCGTCGGGGTTCTTGTGGGGAGCTCGTGTGCCGCGGATGAACGCGGCGAGGTTGCGTCCGCCGTCGGTTGGCGGCTGGCTGGCAGGCTGGGTGGCGGGCTGGCCGTGCGCACGCTTGGCGCGGCGGCGCATGGGCAGGCCGTCGTGGGCCACTGGATACGCGCCGCTGTTCTGGGGAGCCTCCGGCGGGTGCGGGGAAGAGCCGGAAGGGGCAAAGCCGGTGTTCGGCTGCGGCGTCTGCAGTTGCGCTTGCGGTGCGGCCGGTGCCGGGGCGGGCACGAGGAGGCCGCGGTGGAGGTGGACGATCGCGCGCACGCCGCCGTGGTCGGACTGCTGTGCCACGGAGACGTGGAAGCCGTAGCGCTCGGCGAGCGCGCCGATGCCGAGGAACCCGAGCCGGGGCGGGTTGCGCAGCTGCGTCAGGCGTACTGGTTCCTTCCCGGTCAGCAGCCGCGCGGCGTCAGCGCGGGTTTCCGGGGTCAGCCCGATGCCGGCGTCGTCGATGACGATGCTGACGCCGTTGTGCGCGTGGACGAAGTACACCTCCACGGTCGTTCCCGGCTGCGAGTTGCGGGCGGCGTTGTCCAGGAGTTCGGCCACGGCCAGGACGACCGGCTCGACGACGGTGCTGCCGACGTACTCAGTGGGCTCCCCGGTGATCCGCACCCGGCGGTAATCCTTGATGCGCGACTCGGCCCCGCGCACGACGTCCAGCAACGGGGTGTCGTCCCGCTGTCGTCCCGGCCACGCGCCGACCAGGAGACCGACGATCTGGGCCTTGCGGGCGAGCTGACTGCAGGCGTGGTCGATCTCGTAGGCGTCGGCCAGGACCTTCTCGTCGTCGTGATGGTCGATCATCGAGCTGATCGCCCGCTGCTGCTCGTACACCAGCGCCTGGAGCGCTCGTGTCACGGACTGCACGGCAGCCTGGGCAGCCTGCTCCGCGCGAGTGGACGCCTGCTCCGCAAGGGTGCCGAAGTATTGAAGGATCTCTTTCTCGGCCTGGGCGAACACGGTGCCAGCCAGCTCAGGGTGGAGCGGCTGCCCAGCGTCGCCACCGGAGCCGCCCCATAGCTCCCCGGCCAGCGCGGGAAGCCTGTGCGTGGCCAGGTGCTGTATCTCCTGGTCCCGCAGAGCGGAAAGGCTCTGCGCTCGTTGGAGGACCTCCTCCAGTTCGGTCTTGTCGGTGCCGTGGCTGTGTGCTGTCCGGCGGTAGCGGACGGCGGCAACGGTCGCGCAGACGAAGCCCGGCGCGAGCAGGGCAAGCGCGGCGTCCTGTATCGAGGCGGTCATCAGGAGGTCCTCATACGAGTTCGGGTGTCGGAACGCGGGGCGGCACCGTCGCCGGACCGCTGTCGTTTTCCTCGCGCGCGCTGATCGCGGCCAGTGCCAGACTCAGAAGGAGCGGGGCCGTGAATGCGCGTCCGGCCGCGTTGCCTAACCTCGCCCACCGCGGCGAGCCGTTCTGGGTTCCGATCACCGGCGGCACCACCAACGAGCCCGTGTTCTGGTATTTCGCTCCGGGCGGCCACACCTCCCAGTGGGAGCCGGGCGGGAGCAGCAGGCTCCACCCGCCGTCGGCGGCGATGGCCGCACCGACCGGATGCGGTTCGTGGTGGGCCAGCACTCCGATCACCGCCCGGACAGCGCCCTCGGGCAGTGTGAGGACCTCGAAGCGGGCACCCACGGGGAACAGCCTCAGTTCGGGGCCGGCGCAGGCGCGGAACAGATCGAAAACCCTCGGATTTTGCGGGTTCATGCCGCCTCCGCAAGAGAACGGGCGCGCTGAAGCCGCAGCGCCGTGTCGATCAACGGCACGTGACTGAACGCCTGAGGGAAGTTCCCAACCTGGCGCTTGAGCCGCGGGTCCCACTCCTCGGCGAGCAATCCCAGGTCGTTGCGCAGGGCCAAGAGCTTCTCGAACAGCTGTTGCGCCTCGTCGATGCGGCCGATCATGGCGAGGTCGTCGGCCATCCAGAAGGAGCAGGCCAGGAAGGCGCCCTCGTCACCGGACAGCCCGTCCAGACCCGCCTTCGGGCCGGCGGTGCGGTACCGCAGGATGAACCCGTCCTTGGTCGACAGTTCCCGCTGGATCGCCTCGACCGTGCCGATGACGCGTTTGTCCTCGGGCGGCAGGAAGCCGACCTGGGGGATCAGTAACAACGAGGCGTCCAGCTCGCGGCAGCCGTACGCCTGGGTGAACGTGTTCCGCTCCTGGTCGAAGCCCTTCTCGCAGACGTCCCGGTGGATGTCATCCCGCAGCTCGCGCCACTGCTGGAGCGGCCCGACCGCGCGCCCGGCCTCGATCAGCTTGATGGTGCGGTCGACGGCGACCCAGGCCATCACCTTGGAGTGGACGAAGTGCCGACGCGGGCCGCGAATCTCCCAGATGCCCTCGTCCGGCTCCCTCCAGTGGTCCTGCAGGTAGGCGATCATCTTGAGTTGCAGGGCAGCCGTGTGGTCGTTCGGCGCCAGCCCTGCCTCCTCGGCCAGGTGCAGTGCCTCGACGGTCTCGCCGTAGACGTCCAACTGGAGTTGGCCGGCAGCTCCGTTGCCGATACGGACCGGGGTAGAGCCCTCGTACCCGTTCAGCCAATCCAGCTCCGCCTCGGCGAGCTCGCGCTCGCCGGCGATGCCGTACATGATCTGTAGGTTCTCCGGGTCCCCGGCCACCGCCCGCAGCAGCCAGTCCCGCCAAGCGCGCGCCTCCTCGCGGTAGCCGGTGCGCAACATCGAGGAGAGCGTGATGGCCGCATCCCGCAGCCAGGTGTACCGGTAGTCCCAGTTCCGCACCCCGCCGATCTCCTCCGGCAGGGAGGTGGTCGGGGCGGCAACGATCCCGCCGGTCGGGGCGTAGGTGAGCGCCTTCAGTGTGATCAGCGAGCGGACCACCGCATCGCGGTACGGACCGCTGTACGTGCACTGGCCGACCCACTCGCGCCAGAATTCGGCGGTCGTCTCCAGCGCCGAATGCGGCTCCGGGAGCGGGGGCTCGCCCTTGTGGGAGGGCTGCCAGCTGATGGTGAAGGCGATTCGCTCGCCGGCCCGAACGCTGAAGTCGGAATATGTCGTGCGGTCTTCACCCCGCGAGGCCACTGAGGCGTCGAGCCAGACCGAGTCGGGCCCGGCCACGGCCGCGGTGCGGGTACCGACTTGGTTCACCCACGGCGTCACGCGGCCGTAGGAGAACCGCATCCGCAGCGCGGAGCGCATCTTCACCTGGCCGCTTAGGCCCTCGACGATCCGGACCAGCTGAGGGGCGCCGTCCCGCGGCGGCATGAAATCCGTGACGCGTACGGTGCCCTGGAGGGTGTCCCACTCCGAGCGGAGGATCAGCGAGTCCCCGTCGTAGTCCCGCCGGTCGGCGGTCGGCGGTTTCACCCCGTCGGCGCAGGCCGGTCCCAGACGCCAGAAGCCGTTCTCCGTGGTGCCGAGCAGCCCGGCGAAGACCGACGGGGAGTCGAAGCGGGGCAGGCACAACCAGTCCACGCTGCCGTCCCGACATACCAGGGCGGCGGTCTGCATGTCCCCGATGAGTGCGTAGTCCTCGATACGCCCAGCCATGGAATATCCGTCTCAGTAGGTGCGGGCGCCCCGATGCCTGCGGGGGCAGGGAGCGCGGGTGGGTAGCAGGGGGTGATGTGCGGCTCGTCCGACGCCAACGGCGGTGCACGGGGCGGACGGGGCCGAAGTCCCGGCGAGCGCAGCCGGATACCGGGGGAGGGGCACGTCGATACCTCGGTCATCGGGCACCGCCTGTCGCGCTCAGGTCACTCAGGTCCACGGCGGTACAGCCTTCGAGCGACAGCACCTGACGTGTGGCCACGAGCCAGCGGATCGCGGGGTCGTCGTAGGCGACCATGGCGAGGTCGTCGCCGGGAACGGGCAGCAGAGTGCGTCGGTCATACGGAATGCCCGTGACTCCCCAGTTCACCGGCCGCTCGACCCAGGCCGCGACGTGCTTGCGCAGATGCGGGCAGTGCCTGACCGCGATGAGCGCGCACGGCGGGCAGACCGGTGCGGCGGTGGTCAGCTCTCCCTTGCCCACCGGCCGGCCGACGTCCTTGAGGAGGAACAACTGCCGCTCCGGGTCCTGCTCCAGGGTGTCGGTGCCGCACACCTGACACAGCATTCGGCTGATCGCCCGCCGCTGGCGCAGAGCGTGGATGGTCGGGAACAATGCCCTGCCAGACCCCGGAGCGATGGCCTGCCGGATCCACAGCACGCCTTCCATGTCGCGGTCGTACGGCATTTCGTCCGCGTAGCCGATTCCTTGCCTGGTGCGGTGCAGGACCACGGTGGGCACCGTGTGCGTCTCCGCGGTCCACGCGGTCACGTACGGCACCGGAAGGCCACCCTGCATATACCGATGGCTGGTCATGCGGCGGCACACGCCACGGCGCCGGTCACTCGACGAGGGGCGACGATCTTCCCGTCGGGAAGGATCTCGGCGATGTCATCGAAGAGCACCACGCCGTTGCACAGAAGCGACCAGCCCTGGTCCGGGTGCGCCGAGACCATGGTGGCGGCCTCGCGGTCCGTGGCCTGGGCGGAGGGGCAGGCGGGCTTGTGCTGGCACATAGCGAATCCTTGGGGGAAGCGGTGCTGCGTGGGGATGGCACGGGGGTTGAGAAGGGAAGGGATCGGCTGCCGCCGGGGGAAGCCCTCGCCGCGGCAGACAACGGGCGGGCAGGTGGTGCTGTCCAGCCGAATTACGTGTGCCTGGCGTTGCGTGAACCTGTGAATAGCGTTGCCCCTTGGGGGCGTTGTCGGTAGCGAAAACGGACCCCCACTTCTCCCCACTTCGACATCGGCGAACACAGTCGGGATTTCGCCCACGCGTCACTGGCCCCGCAGGCAAAAGGGGTGAATTCGGTCATTAGTCAGTGTGTCGAGGCTTGTGTGAGGGCCCACCGCTGGAGGTCGGCCGCGCCGCCCCCACTTCACCCCACTTCACTGGAAGTGCTTGACTGAAATGCGTGAACGGTGATAAAAGCGCTCGCGGGTGGGATAGTGGGGCTGAAGGGTCCCCCCATTTGCGTTCTGGCAGCTAAAAGCCGCTCTCAGCACTCCTATTGGCGTCAGCACGCGGTCGGAATCGGGTGCAAAGGGCGCCTTGTTCGTGGTCGCAGTGTGCCGGGGGAGCTGCGTAAAGACCGATCCTTTGGGCGGATCCTTTTCTCTGTGACTGTCGTCCCGCCTCGGTAAGTTCGCGAGCCCGGCGACGAAGTGGGGAGAAGTGGGGGGCCGTTTTCGCTGTCGCCAGCGCTGCGTGATGGGCCACGGTATTCACCAGGACTTGCCAGTCCGGCATCGCGAACGCAGCGAGGAGTGATCCCGTGCTTGGTCCCACCAGTACGGCCTTGGCACGCGGCCGAGGTCGCGCCGCCGGCGGCGCCGTGAAGCATGCCGCGCTCGACCTCCGCGGCCTCGACGCGCCGCAGAGCGCCGCCCGCCGCATAGTCCGCAGCGCGCTCACGGAGACCCCCGACGAGGAGTACAAGGACGACGTGGTGCTGGTCGCCGACGAACTGGTGGGCAACGCCCTCGAGCACGCCGGAGAGGCTCTCGGCATCTCCCTCGATCTGTACCCGTGGGGGACGGTTGTCCAGGTCCGCGACGGCGGCCGGGACACGGCCGCGGTGCCACGGAATCCGGTACGGGCCGACGATGACGATGTGAACGGGAGAGGCTTGTTTCTGGTGAACGCACTGGCAAGTGCCTGGCGGGTTCAGTATGACGACGCGGGGAAACGAGTCGTCGCGGTCTTTCTGCATCGAGCGGGTGACACATACTGATGCTGCCGAACGATCTCACCCACCGCCCCGTGGCCCGGGACTTGTTCCTGGGCCCTCTGGGCATCGGCACAGGCACCTCCCGGTGGGCCCCGACCGCCGTTCAGCCGGACGACGCGCAACTGCTCGACGGGCTGCGCCGCGCCGTGGAGTCCGGTGTGGAACTCATCGACACGGCAGACAGCCACCGGTACGGCCACGCCGAGCGGCTCATCGGCAAGATCCTCAAGGAGAACCCGGGCCACAACGTGCGGGTGTCCAGCACGGTCGGCCGAGTCCGGGGCTCTGCTCCCCACCCATACGCCGGTCCTCGCCTGCGGCACCAGCTCGAACAGACTCTAGAGAACCTCTACCTCGACGAACTCGCCGTCTACACCCTTGAGTCGTACGACTTCGGCAACAGCGACCGCTACCTCGGCCCCGTCGTCGAGCAGATGCGCGTGCTACGGGATCTGGGCCAGATACGAGCGATCGGTCTGCGCGGCCCGGATGGCCGCTCCTCGGCCCGTCTTATCGGCCGCTTCCTGGACCTCTTCGACCAGATCCGCCCCGACGTGGTCTGGACGCAGGCGAGCGGCTTGCTCCCGCTGGCCGACCTCGGAGACGGCGAGGACCTTGGCGCCTTCACCGCCCGACGCGGCGTCGGCCTGCTGATCGCCTCTCCGCTGGCCAACGGCGTCCTCGCCGGCCGCCGCCCGCGGACGGAGAGCCTGGCGGACGACCGGACGCAGGCGCAGACATCGGCTATCACGCACGGCCTCGCCGTACTGTCCGAGCGGTTTGGCTCGTCCGCTGATGCCCTGCTGCGGGTGGCCTTACGGTTCATCCTTCACCAGGTGCAGAACGCAGTGGTGATCGTCGGCGTGGGCGATCGGCAACAAGTAGGCCGGTACTTTGACTCTCTCGGCCAGCCCCTGTGCACCAAAGACCTGACGGTGATCGAGGAGGTCTTCCGCCGCATCCGAAGCACCGTGAGCCCTACCGAGGACCGCAGCCTCTCCGTGGAGGTGACCAGCCGAGGCGGGCGCGCATCCGTCCCCGTTCAGCAGGGCACCCCGTTGCGGAGGTAGGGCGGAATCCCGTCGTCCAGCACCTTCAGGGCCTGTTGCGCTCGGGCCCGCTGCCGGTCCGGCAGCAGACGACCCCCTCAGCTGGCCGTGCCGAAGCCGAGGAGAGGGACGTCGTACAGGTTCGGATCGCGGCGCCGCGTCAGCGCCGGGCCCGCCACGTCGCCGACGACTTCGACGATGGGGATCTCGCAGATGAACTGCACCTTCGCGCCGAGCAGGTGAGACACCCGCCCGTCGGCCGACGCGCCCTTGATGCCGGCCGCGACGTGAATATGAGGTGCCAGGCAGTCATTCTCCAGATCCCACGCGAGCGTCCCGCCACCGAGCGCCTCGAGCGTCTCGACGGTGATCTCCTCCCACAGGGGGGCCTCGGGGTCAGCGAGGGGCTCACAGGAGCCCACCAGGCGCGCAGAGCGGAACCCGCCGACGAACGTCGGGATGTATCCGGAGCGAATGTCCTGGTCTTCACAGAACCGCGTGAGTCCGTCGAGGAGGTCCTCCCCATGGTCGAGGGCGAGAATAAACTGCCGACCGGAATGGACCTGGGCGAAGCGCATGGTCGGGGGCGTCCTTCGTGCTGGTTGGGGCAGGATCAGGAGTAGTCGAGGAAGACCTTGGCGATCTCCGAGCGCGGTGTACCTGCGGCCAGGTGGGCGACCAGGAGCAGGCGGGCCTTGTACGGGTCGAGCGTGCCAGCGGAGACCAGGCCCCGGGCCAACAGGTCGCTCTCGGAGCCGGGGAAGGCGTAGGTCGAGGTAAGGACGGGCCCGGTGCCGATGCGCGACGCGAGGACGACGGGCATCGCAGCCGCCAGCGCTTCCAGCCGGGGAACCCACGTCCGGGGGACGTGGCCGGCACCGAAGGCGGCCACGACCAGCCCGGAGACCTTGCCCTCCAGCCCCTCCAGCAGGATCCCGCTGCTGCCCAGGGACGCGGTGACGACCTCCACCTCGGCCGGGGTGCCCGGGGCGCCGAGCGGCAGCGGGACGGCTCCGGTCCTCTTCAGGGCGCGCTGGAGCCGCGCTCTTCCCTCCACCAGACGGCCGAGCGGGCCGGTCGCCGGGGAACCGAAGGCGGCCGGACTGGTCGTGTGCATCTTCCGAACGTGCCGGGCGGCATGGATCTCGTCACCCAGGACGACAAGGACGCCTTGTTCCCGTGCCGTTGCACACGTGGCGGTCTGCACGGCGGCCAGGAGGTTCGCCGGACCATCGGCCCCCGCTGACGCGGCGCTGCGCATGGCCCCGGTGAAGACCACCGGCGCGCTGCCCCGGTAGTAGAGGTCGGTCAGGAACGCGGTCTCCTCCAGGGTGTCGGTGCCCTGGGTGACCACGATCCCGTCGACGCCTTCACGATCGGCCTGCTCCAGCCGGCCCACCAGGTCGACGATGTCGCTGGTCGTCAGGGACGCACCGGGCAGTTTCCGGAAGTCCTCCGCGGTGACCGCGGTGTCCTGGAGGCCAGGCACGGCGGCAACGAGATCGGAGCCGGTCAGAGTGGGCGCGACCCCGGACGCCGAGGCGGTGGGCGTCATGGCGATGGTGCCGCCGAGGGCCAGGACGAGAACGGAGCGGTGCGGATCACGGTCAGCAGAGGACACGAAGGGCCTTTCATGCCTGGGGGCGGCGTGGACAGGTCTCATTGGTCGGACGTGAGCTTGCCGAGGAAGAGCAGGGTCTCATCCAGCGCGTTCACCGTCAGCAGGCGGCTACGCGGTCGAACGAGTCCGGCGACACCGTACTCACCCAGGGAGCGGCAACGGGAGGTCAACCAGTCCCAGTCCAGGCCCAAGTAGCCGGAGAGCGCCTGCAGTCGGCTCGCCGAGTCCGCAGCGCCCGACAGGACGTCGTTGCCCTGTGCGTCGGCGAACGCTGCCGCGTACGTGCGTAGGTCACCCCGGGTCGACGTGCTGCCGGCGGCCCAGAGCGCCCCGCCGGGAACCCGCACCCAGTTGGCGACAACGGCTTGCTGACCGGGGACCAGGGCCACGCCGTCCACCTCTGAGTATTCCGGCTTCGGTATTACCCGCACCCGGATACCGACGCGTTCCATGAGCGCGATCGCCAACAGCAGCAAGACTCTCTCGTACCGCTCGGACTGGGCGACTTCACCTTCAGGCAGGCAGAAGACCCGGACGGTCTGCGTAGAGGCACTGTGGAAGCGCGTGAGCGCCTGGAGGTAGTCGAGCTTGTGTTTGAAGAACAGCCAGGGGGCCGCTTCCTCCCCGCTCTGCTCGCGTGTCCAGAAGGTAGGCACCTCGGTGGCGTTGGCCAGCTCCTGCTGGATGTGCTGGGCGCAGAATGCCGACCCCATCCAGCTGCTGCCTGCGGCGGTGAGGTCTACGAGCAACTGGCTGGGCGCTGATCTCGGTAAGGACAGGTAGGTGCTGATGAGGTGCCGCTCGCTGTCGAGGACTTGGTCGTCGGCCAGGAGGCCGTCGTCGAGTTGAGTGAGCGCCCAGATGATGCCGTACGTGAGGTCGTCCAGGAGGTAGGCCGAGGGAATTGACAGGGTTCTGGCGGACTGCGGTCCCGGTCGGCCCGACCTGCGGGCGGACGCGGCTTCGCGGACGTACAGGTCCAGGTCGCTACGTCGCTCCTCGACACCGACGATGAATCCGCGGCGCGCCGGCCGTAAGAACCCCTCCAGGTCGCGCTGGCCATCTTGGCCAAGGTCGTCGGGGTTCACTTCCTCGCCCCGCCTGATGACCGGGAGAAGGTGCACTGCGGCGCTCGTCCCGTCCAGGCGGTGGCGCCCGGTGATCTCCCAGGTCCCAGCAGGGCCGCCTGCGGGGATCAGCATGCTGGAACTGGGCCAGCGGGATCCGATCTGCGTTGCCACCGACCCCACGGCCACCCGGGACTCGCTCGCATCCGGTGCCGGGCTGAACAGAACCTCAACGGGGTGCCCGAACATGCGCTCCAAGATCTGCGCCGCTTCACCGCGGGGCCGGCCGTACCAGCTGCCGGAGGACCATCGGTCGAACGTGGTACGCCCCAGGCTGACCGTGGCGAGACGGCGGTTGCCGGTCTCGCGGGCGAGCTCCCGGCCGGTGGCCGTGTAGGGCACGCAGAACACTTCCCAGGTGGTGAGGTTCTGCTTCTTCAACAGGAGGCTGAACAGCGTCCGACGCATCGCGGCGGCCCCTCCCTGGGCGTGTGCGGACAGCGGAGCAGCGGAGCGACCTCCACGCGTGGCGACGGGCGCTGCACACTTCGTGACCCTGGCTAGGATGCTCCCAAAGGCAAGCTGTTAGCAATATGGTCGAGCAAATTGCGCGACCATATTGCTTGTAGGGAGGGCGACGAGCCGTCAGACTGGCCACCATGCCAGAAGCGAAGACGCCGTGGTCGCTGACGCTCAGTGAAGTCGGCCTGCGCCTAGAGGACTTGCGGGAACGCCGGGACCTCACGCAGGGCGACGTTGCAGGCCACGAAGTGCTGCGCCGGCGCGGAGTCAAGATCGACAAGAGCGGGCTGAGCCGACTCGAACGAGGGCAGCGCCGACGTGTGGCCCGGGATCTCATCGAAGCGCTGCTTGAGGTCTACCAGGCCAGCGACTCCGAGAGTTCAGAAATCCTGGCACTACTGGGGGCGGACACCACTCCGGCCGGTCGACCACGTCCTGCCCTGTGGCGACGCAACGCACACTTGCTGGGACCGATGCAGTTCGAGGGCTTCCTGAAGATGGAGCGCCGGGCCGCTGTGCTGTCCAACTATGAACGGGACATCTGGCCGGGCCTCTGCCAGGTCGAGGAATACGCCTACATGGTTATCGCCCAGATGCGGCCCGATCTGCGTCCCTCCGAGGTCAAGGCACTCGTCGACGTCCGCATGGACCGCCAGCAGCAGGTGCGAGGGGGTGCACTCGCCGAGTTTCGCGCCCTGGTGGACGAGCATGCGCTCCATATCGTCGGCGACGACCTCAGCGTGGCGAGGCGGCAATTGGAACGAGTTCTGGAGGAGTCCCAAGACCCTCGCAACACCATCCGTATCCTGCCTGGCGCCGTCGGATTGCACCCGGGGTCTGCGGGCCCGTTCGTCCTGATGGCCTTTCCGGAGGCCGCCCGCCAGGTTGTGTGGGTCGAGACGATGGTCAGCTCGTTGTACTTCGACGGGGAAGATGATGTGCAGCGCTACACCGCGGCTTTCACCAACCTGTGGGAGCGGGCGCTGGACCCCGACGAGACGCGCACGCGCCTCAAGAAAAGGATCAAGGAGCTAGAACAGTGACAGCGAAGCCGGACCCGTCCTCGTTCGACCTCACGTCGGTCGAGTGGACGGTGTCCAAGTACAGCGGCGGCGGCGGGAACTGCGTGCAGGTCGCCGTCAAGGACGGGTACGTCCTGATCGGTGACTCGCAGAACCCTGGTCGTCCGCCCCAGGTCTTCACCCCGGCCGAAGCCAAGGCGTGGCTGCTCGGCGCGAAGGACACGGACTTCGACTTCCTGCTCGATCTGTGACCCCGTCCTAAAGCACGGCACGACAACGGGCCGGCCCCACGGCAGATGGGGCCGGCCCGAGCGTTCCTGCCCGCTGCCCGGCCCAGCCACACGGGGAATCTCGTCCGCAGTCCGTGGCCGCCGTCTCCGAGGCATCGCCACCTAAAATGCCGTTCAACGGCGCACCGCCCTGCCGCGGGTTGCTCTCCTCGTCGTGACGGACCGACCCAGTCGACGCCGGCCGTCGCTGACTTCGTCATTTGGGTGGGTGGAAACGGGCGAATTATTCCCCTCGGTTTCCCAGGACGGTCGTGATGCTGCGGCGAGCCTTTCCCGCGTCGCGTCCGTGCCACATCAACCCCTCATGAGACGGTAAGTAGGGGTTCGCCGACGGCAGACAAGAAATAGCGCCGAAAGACTGGAAAGCTAGGCCAGAGCCATGTCAACGTACAACGTTCCGCGAAACGCCAGGTCAGATGGTGCTACTCGTCGGCTGCGCTCAGGTTTCCGAAACTGCTCGGAATGACGCGTTGCGTGAGTTGTCCCGCTGGCGTGGCCCCTACTTGGGAGGCCCGTCTGTCAGACTCTGCTATCCGATCTGCCCGCTTCACCTCACCTGCACTCTTTGTCCTTGGCGGACCGAACGCCTGGATCGGCCAAACGACCGACGGGTGCTTACCTTTCGGTATCCACTGGGCTCTGCGTCTACGTCTGCCCGTCCGGCCTCGATATCTCAACCGGTTAATACTGCAGCCGCAGTTACGGGGGTCGGTGGCCGCGGCGGCGGTAATGGCTGATCCGGGCTCGGTGTTGGTGGCGTCGCCGCCAGTGTGACCA